>CAZGSL010000006.1:0-83559 GCA_964528445.1 uncultured Balneolaceae bacterium
TCGAGCAGGGCGGCCGACACCATGTACTGCAGGCTGTGGTCGGCCTCCTCCTTGGTACGCACCACGGTCTTGTCGCCCTCTTCGCCGCCGCCGATGATGTGGTAGGCCACGTCGAAGATGTCGATGTCGATCCCCTCCACATCCTCCGCCGCGATTCCGTGCTGCTCCCTGAGCTCGATTATTCCCTCAATGGACGACTGCGAGTGGATTTCGGCGTTGTATTTCTTGATGATGGTATCGGTCACCCGCTCCAGGTTCTCCTCCGACCAGTCGAGGGAGAATTTCCCGGCGATGGAATCCATGAAACCCTTGTTGCCTTCGAACACGGCGGGCGGCCCCGTGATTCCGTAACGGGCGAGCAGCGCGGCGTGGGTCCCCCCGAACGCGGTATGGGGATAGGCCAGCCCCTTCCAGTGGGAGAGGGCGCCGGTCCGGGTGACCCGCAGGGCGTTCAGCGCCGTCCCGGCGATAGCAATGGCGTGAGCTGTCTTATCCTTGTCCATCTCCAGCGCTTTCGAGACGCCCGCGGCCACCGCGTAGGAGCCCTGGGTGGTGTGGTCGAATCCCTTGTCGCGCACCGGCGCCTCGTCGCTCAGCCGGCACTGCACCTGGTAGGCCACCCCCAGCGCCGCCAGGAACTCCCTGCCGTCCAGGCCGGTGGTTTCGCCCGCCGCCAGGAGGGAGCCGATGTTGTCGCTCGGGTGACACGTTTCCCCTTTGGCCAGGTAGCTGTCGTTGAAATCCAGGTAGCGAACCAGCGCGCTGTTGTAGAGCGCGGCCCGGTCGGGCGTGGTTTTCCCGCCTCCGATGAGGGTGCTCATGCCGGTACCCCCGAAGTCCTGGAGCATGCTTCGTATCGCGCGGACGGGCGGGCCCTCCACCGCGCCGATCGCGGTCCCCAGGGAGTCGAGAAGCCGTATTTTGAGTTGCTTGGCGGCTTCCTCCGAGAGATCCTCGAATTCGGCCCGTTCTACAAAAGATGCGAGTTCGTGTACAATCATGATGGCCGTCTGGCTTGCGAGGTTATGGATAGCCCGCTCCGGGGCGGCGATCCTCAGCCGCTTGCGGGTATATCGTAGGTACAGCTGTGGTCCCCCTCGGCGATGTGGGTGATCCGCTCCGCTTTTTCGTTGAACAGTTTCTTGTAAAACATCTCCTCCAGTTTGCACGGGAGACGGGTCTCTTTGACCGCTTCGCTGAAGGGACAGTTGCACTCCTTTACCCTCATGGTTTCCTCCTCCTCGTTCGTTTCGAACTCCGGCATGAAACCCTCCTCCTCCAGCATCTCCATCAGAATGCGTATGCGTTCCTCCGGATCGTCCGCAGAGGCTTCGGCGAACCGCCTCTGCGCCGTCTCCAGCCGCTCCTCCCAGAATTCCTCAAAAAATTGCTCAACGGTCTCCTCCTCTCCCCGGTACTTCAGGTAGCTGATCATCTCGCGCAGCAGGGTGGGTTCGGAAGAGGGATAGAGGCTGTTGCCCTTCGGGGTGAGACAGTACCGCAGGCTGGGACGGCCGGGGCCGGACCGCACGTAGTCCCGTTCGAGGTAACCGTCCTTTTCGAGCTGCAGAAAGTGTTCGCGGAGCGTAGTTTTTGCCAGCTCCATTCGGTCGGCCACCTCGTTGACGGTGATGCGGCCGTTCCGCTTGACCAGGTCGAGCAGATCTTTTTTGGTTCCGCTGAACATAGGTATCGGGGGTTGCTTGGAATGGAAGATTCAGGCGGCTGCGTCCGACTCCTGTTTCAGGAGGGGAAGGTACCGTTTACGCTCGGTCTCAAATTCCTTCTCCAGGTTCTCGAAAAGTTCCAGAATGTTTTGGTTGAGGATACGGAACGTGGAGCAGGCCAGGGCGGGATGTTCAAAGTTGCCGCTTCTCTCGCGCAGCGTCTCCATAAGATCGCCCAGCTTTCGGCGGTCCTCTTCCAGGATATCAAATCCACGCCGCAGCTTCTGCAGCGTACCGTAGAGCAGGCTGTCCTTGCTCTGCCGCGCACAGCGTTCGGCGACCGGCTGGAATTTCTCCGTCTTGAACAGGTAGTGCATACTGAGGGTCTCGGCAAAGGTATTGAAGTGCCACCGTACCTCCTTGAGCCAGGGGTACTGTTTTCCGTGTATCTTGAGCACCCGGGGAAAATCGTTCTCGATTTCCCTGAGCAGGGCCAGGTTGGGGTCGAAATATTCCGCCTTCATGTATTCGTGCCACCGCTCGAGGGACCAGTCCGACGGATCCGTTTCCGCGTTTTCAGATTCCTCCGCCCCGTGCCTTTTCAGCCAGGAGAGCACCTCTTCCTCGTCCCATTTCAGTTGCTGGCAGACCGAGCGGAGGGTTTTCTCCAAGTGATCGTCCGGGTTCAGTCCGATCGACCCCAGCAGCTCCCCCGCCTGAGGTTCGGCGGAGACGATCTGCGAGAGGGTAGATTCGGGCGTCAGGTTTTCAAGAGAGGAGTTTGATTTCATGGTTGCTTGGTTTGGGATTCGTCGCCGCGTTGAACTCCAAGGTAGGGGATTTACGATAATAAATCAATTAAATAGGTATTAACCGTTTTAATACAGGTCAGAAAATTCCGCCGGATTGACTGAAGGCCGCCCTGATGAAGGTGTTAGGAAAAAAAGAAGGGGCGTGCGTAAATATAAGCGGGAAAAACGAAGAAAGGCGGAAATACGGCCGGAGGCTAATCCACCCTGTAAACCACCGAGTTGATGTTCATGCCCGCCCCGACCGACGCCAGCACGATATTCTCTCCCCCGGTGATCCGGTGCCCGTCGATCTTCTCCCGCAGGATCAGGTCCAGCAGCGTGGGCACGGTCGCCACCGAGGAATTACCCAGCCAGGAGATGGTCATCGGCATGAGTTCTTCTGCTTCTACCTCACAATCATACAGCTTCGCCAGCCGCTGCAGGATGGCGGCGTCCATTTTGGCGTTGGCCTGGTGGATGAGCACTTTGCTTACCTCCTCCAGATCGATTCCCGCCTTGTCGAGGCTGGATTTTACCAGTCCGGGTACGTTTGTCAGGGCATACTGGTAGAGCTTACGCCCGTCCATTTTCATGTAGAGGGCATTGTCGCTCTCCTTTTTGTAGGAGGCGTCCATTTTCAGGAAGTACGCCTGCTCGTCGGTATCGGTGCGTGCGGCATGACTGAGGATGCCGACGGGCGTATCGCTTTTGTGTGCCTGAAGGACTGTGGCTCCGGCGCCGTCGGCATAGATCATGCTGTCGCGGTCATGTGGGTCGCACACCCGCGAGAGGGTCTCCGTGCCGATGACCAGGCAGGCCGAAGCGTCCCCGCTGCGCAGGTAGTAGTTGCACTGAATAATCCCCTGCAGCCAGCCCGGACACCCAAAGGGCAGGTCGTAGGCCACGCAGCCAGGATTGGAGATGTTGAGTTTGTGCTTTACCCTCGAAGCCAGGCTCGGTACCATGTCCACCCGGTGATTGTCCGCGCGAATATCACCGAAGTTGTGGGCCACCACGATGTAGTCCAGATCCTCGCGGTCCAGTCCTGCCGCCTCCAGGGCATTTTCGCCTGCCTCCGCTCCCATATCGGATGAGAGCACGTCGTCTTCGGCATACCGGCGCTCCTTGATGCCGGTGATCTCGGAAAATTTTTGAATGGTCTCCCTGTTGTCCTTCTCCAGGGACGTGCCGTCCCGGTTCAGGAAGGTGTTCTCCAGAAAATCGGCGTTGGTAACTTTCCGGGAGGGGATGTAAGAACCCGTCCCGGTAATGACGGTGCGAATAGGATTTGGCATACGCAGGATGCTTCCTCCCCCGGTTGCAGCGGGAGAATTTTTGTTATGCCGTAATATAATGCACTTCCGGCATAATAAAACAGGGGATCGGAAGGGCCATTGAATCCCTCCTTGCTATTCCGCCCTATAATTGATTTAAATTAGATAATTATTTCAAAGATTAACGAATCCCGCGAGGGGGGAAGTTTTATGAAAAACCACGATTCCCTACGGTACACTCTGCATCATCTAACCTTTCTTTTGTCCGCCGTCCTGCTCCTGGGCGCGTGCGGCTTCAATTTCTCTGAGATCGGGGATTCCTCCAACGGCGGTTCCCTGCAGGTGGAGGGTTCCATTGACGGTTACACTCACGGACAGCAGGAGCTGTACAAGCAGGAAGATTTTGTGGACCTGATCGAGGGAACCATTGAAAGCGACGGGAGCTTTTCGGTGACGTTATTGGGACGGGAGGAGATTGAGGAGACTCTCAGGCCGCTGGGTAACAGTGCTTCCGACAATTTTGTCGGGATCTACTGCAGGGATGAGGTGGGGGAGGTGCTGGATTCCTCCCACCGGTTTGTCGGCGTACAGATATTCAATTTTACCTACGGAAGCAGCAACTCATTGGGCAGAATCGGCTTAACCTCTGATGAACTGAACCTCAACATATTTCCACCTCAATCCGATACCAGGGCTGACCTTGTAAGCCGCTGGATCTACTCCAGCGCGGACGCCGACGTCGACCTGACCTGCAATCCTTCCTCGGGCGGGACTGCTACGGTGGACCTGGAGCTTGGCGAGGGATGGAACGAGATTCACTTTGACGTAAGCGACCGGGAGGACAAGGTGGTCTACACCGGAGAGCGCCCTTCGCAGGTGGACTGGACGATGGAGGAGTAAGGAATACCTCCGACAGCGTATCCCGTCCGAACGTATTTCACGCCAGGCGGGCGCCGTCGGGCACCTTCGTCTCCGGAACGGCCAGCACTACGGCTCCGTCGTCCCGATAGAAACCGGTCACCAGGCATTCGGAGATAAAGGGGCCGATCTGTTTGGGCGGGAAGTTGACCACCCCGAGCACCTGCCTGCCGATCAGCTCATCCTTTTCGTAGAGGTCCGTGATTCGGGCGCTGGACTGCTTTATGCCGATCTCTCCCCCGAAATCCACTTTAAGCTTGTATGCCGGCTTGCGGGCTTCGGGGAAATCTACCGCTTCAATAACCGTTCCGGCCCGCAATTCCACTTTTTCGAACTCTTCCCAGGTTATTTCTTCCATTTTATTCCCTCAAATGATCTGTTTTTTTAAGCGTTCCCATTATGTAAGACTGTAAAACAAGGTATCAGCTCTCTCCAAACGGACAAAACTAAACTTTCCTAAAGTGGGGTGACATTCAGGTGTCACCCCCTTCGTTTATCATAGAGGCGAACATCAATCAAAAAACATCGTTCGCCATGAAAACTGCCATTACAAAACGGATTAGAAACAAAACCTTCGGAGTCGAGCCCGTTCTCCGGAAAGTCCTCATCGAGGCTGCGGAGGAGCATCGCCGGCTGCAGGAGATGTTCGAGCTGATGGGATGGGGAGATCTTCCCGACGCCCTGAAAATTGAGATCAGGAACGACGTTGCCGCGATGGTCGACGAACTGCGGGGATGCTACTCCACCTGCGATCCCCACGTTCTGCGCCGTCGCCGGTCGGTGGTTCACTGGGTCAGCTGCTACCGGGACGGCATCTGCTCGCTGGAGACGGCCGTCGCCGCCCTGAAGGTGCGGAAACTATAGGGGACGAGGCAGGTACGCCTGAGGTTCGGCCGGGGACCCGCGCAGGCTTTTCAGGAGGGCATGGGACGCGCTTTCGGTTGCCACGATACATCAAATTCCGTTAAGCACTTCGGCCGAAGATTTTTTATCTTTTCCCAAATGAGAACCTGATCCTCCAGCGGCCCCATGAACAACTCCTCTCCTTTCGACCGAATCACCCGCCAGGGACTTACCTACGACGACGTTCTGCTCGTTCCGGACTATTCGGACACCCTTCCGAGGAATGTGGACACCAGTGTGAACCTGACTCCCGAGCTCCGGCTCAACATTCCTTTTATGAGCGCGGCGATGGACACCGTTTCGGAGTACCGCCTGGCAATCGCGCTTGCGCGGGAGGGCGGCATCGCCATGCTCCATAAGAACATGAGCATCGAGAGCCAGGCCGAGCAGGTGCGCCTGGTCAAGCGCAGCGAGAGCGGCATGATCGTGGATCCGATCACCCTGCCGGAGGACGCCACCGTAAAGGAGGCGCGAAGGCTCATGAAGAAGCATAAGATCGGGGGTATTCCGATTGTGGAGGGTGACAACATCCTTATCGGGATCGTCACCAACCGGGACCTGCGCTTCGAGCGGTATGTAGACAAGGAGCTAAGCTCCATCATGACCCACGAGAACCTGATCACAGCGCGGGAGGGAACCACCCTCGAGGAGGCCGAAAGAGTGCTGCAGAAGCACAAGGTGGAGAAGCTTCCGATCGTGGACGACGACCGCAGGCTGGTGGGGCTGATCACGTTCAAGGATATTGAGAAGAAGATGAACTTTCCCAACGCCTGCAAGGACGACATGGGGCGCCTTCGGGTGGGGGCCGCGGTAGGGGTTACGGCCGATACGATGGAGCGGGTGGAAGCCCTGGTGGATACCGGGGTGGACCTGGTCACCATCGACACCGCACACGGGCACTCCCAGGGAGTGCTTGATATGGTCGGCACCGTCAAGGAAGCCTTTCCCGAACTGCCCCTGGTCGCCGGCAACGTGGCTACGCGCGGAGGGGCGGAAGCCCTGCATCAGGCAGGGGCGGATGTGATAAAAGTGGGGGTGGGACCCGGTTCCATATGCACTACGCGCGTGGTGACGGGTGTGGGCGTGCCACAGCTCAGCGCCGTGATGGAGGTGGCCGGGTACTGCAGTGAGCACGGCGTGGGTATGATCGCCGACGGGGGCATCAAGCAGACGGGAGACATTCCCAAGGCGATCGCCGGCGGGGCCCACGCGGCGATGATGGGATCCATGTTCGCCGGGGTGGACGAGGCGCCCGGGGAGACGGTCATCTACGAGTCCCGCAAGTACAAGTCTTACCGCGGCATGGGCAGCCTGGGCGCCATGGAGGACGGTTCGAAGGATCGCTACTTTCAGGACGTGGAGGAGGAGATCAATAAGCTGGTCCCCGAGGGCATCGAGGGGCGCGTCCCCTACAAGGGCCATCTCAGCGAGGTGGTCTACCAGATGACGGGAGGCCTGCGGGCCGCCATGGGGTACTGCGGGGCCGCTGATATCGGGGAGCTGCAGAAGGCGGAATTCGTGCAGATCTCCTCTGCCGCCTATCGGGAGAGCCACCCGCACTCGGTGCAGATTACCAAGGAGAGCCCGAATTATTCGGTGAGCTGATCCCTCCAGGAGGGAACGGAGCTACTTTTTGGCCGTAACCAGGAGCACCAGGCCCACCAGCAGGAAAAACAGGTGCGGCAGAAGCGCCGCGACGGCCGGGTTTACGGCGCCCTCGCTGCCGACCGGTTCCATGATCTTCATGAAGACCAGGTAGAGCACGCTGATGATGAATCCCGCCGCGATGTAGAGCCCTTTTCCGCCCTTTCTTCGCACCGCCGCGATGGCGAATCCCACGGTGATGATTACCGGCACCGACAGGGGGTAGGCGAGGCGGCCGTAGTACTGTATTTTGGGCAGGCCCACGTTTCCCGCACCGCTGCGCTCGATCGATTCGATGTAGTTCTGCGCCTGGGGATAGGTGAGCTGGAAGATGTCTGATGTGGTTCTCGCCAGGTCTCTCGGCAGGATGTTCAGGGTGGTGTCGGCCGAATCGACCAGCTGGTCCTTGAATCCCCCGGGGCCGAACACCCTCTTGTTCGCGCCCAGCATGAGCCACTTCTGCTCTTCGGGCTGCCACTTGAGGCGGTCAATATTGGTGATCTGCCGTATCGTATCCCCCTCGAAATTGACCACCTCCACCTGGTAGCCAGTCTGCTCGTCGATATTAAAGTAATTGATCTTGTAGAGGGAGTTTTCCGACTCCTGCCGGTACACGTGGCTGCGGTCGATCCGCTGCGACTTGTCTTTCAGGAAACGGCTTTCGAACTCGATTCGCTTGGAGTTGGCTTCCGGTATCACAAAGCCGTCCATGTAGCTCAGCACTCCCGCCACCATAAGGGCGAACGCCAGGTAGGGGACCAGGAGGCGGTAGAGGCTCACGCCGGCGGCTTTCAGGGCGACAATCTCCATCCGTTCGGAGAGCTGCCCGGTCAGGTACAGGCAGGCCACGAACACGGCCATGGGCGTGACCTGACGCATGATTTCCGGGAGATAGTTCAGGTAGTAGATTCCGAAGACGGCGGAGAGGGTGGCTCCGCGGTCGGTGAACTCGTCGCTGTGTTCCGAGAAATCGATGACCACGAAGATGAACAGCAGCACCAGCAGTACGAAGAGGCTGATGGACAGCAGGCGGGTGAATATGTAGCGGTCGAACTTTTTAATCATCCCCTCTCCACAGCTGCGAGATTCGGAAGGAGGTGCAGACCCGCACCGTCAGGTAGATTCCGGCCAGCCCGAGGACCACGTTTGCGAACCACATTCCCCAGAAGGGAGAGATCCAGAGCCGGTCGGCCAGTTTTTCTCCCTGGATGACCGCGATCCAGTAGAAGGTGAGGAAGCCGGTGCTGATCAGGGCGGCATAGCCCAGGTTGCCCTTGCGGGCATACATGCCCACCGGGGCTCCCAGGAGCACAAAGATCACGCAAGCCAGGGGGATGGAGATTTTCTTATGGATCTCCACCAGGTAACGCGCGATGCGGGTTACCCGCCACTCCGTGTTCACGATGGCGTTGTCGTAGCTTGACCGGTAATCCCGGAGTCCGCCCAAGGCCTCCTCCCGCAGGTTCTGCCGGGCCGGGGCTTCGTCCACCGCGTTCAGCACGGCGTAGTCGCTCCGCGGGAGTGTGGAGACCGAGTCATCCGGCCCGTCTGGAGGTATCTCCAGGTTCTCCGTTCGCTGCGCGCCCTCCTCCCGTGGAAGAGTGTCGCGAAACACCGCCTGCCGGTAGAGCCGCTCCCGCTCCTCCTCGATGTCCTGCCGGAGGGAATCCACCACGACGCGAAGAGAGCGCATGTTCATGGTGCGCTCGTGTCGCTCCCGGCTGTCGGGATCGGAGCGGGAGAAGGAGAGTTCTGACAGGTCGAAACTGATGCGGTAGCGCTCGAATTCGGTCTCCTCCATCACCTCGATGCGCCGTCCCTCCTCCATGCGGGCCAGGTAGCGCACGATGCTGCCCTCCGCCATCCGGAGGGTGGCGGTCTGGCTTTCGGGGTTGCTCTCCAGCTTGCCCCGCCGGGCGCGGATGACCGCCTTGTTACGCTGCTGGTTCTGCTCCTGGAAAAGCGTGATGTTGTAGAGGGAGTCCGCCTCCTGGTCGATTTCGTCCACCAGGAAGGTGTATCCCTCGATTCCCTCGTAGAACTGGTCGGGTTCCAGCTCGAAGCCAGGTTTTTTCATTTTGATGTCGATAAAGAGCGTGCGGGCCTTCTGGTTGGCGTCCGGCAGCACATCGTCGGAGAACCAGATAAGGAAGACGCAGAGCGCCACCGAGCTGTAGAGCACGGGACTGATGACCCGCCAGGGATTCACGCCCGCCGCACGGAGTGCGGTCAGTTCGTTCAGCTCGGTGAATTTTCCGAAGGCCATAAGACAGGCCACCAGGATGGCCATGGGGGAAGCCAGCACCACCATGTAGGCAAGGTTGGTCAGAATCAGCTCGATGACCACCCCTGTGGGCAGCCCCTTGCCGATCAGGTCGTTGATGTAGAGCACCAGGAACTGCATCAGCAGCAGGAACATGATGGTCAGGAAGCAAAACAGGAAGGGTCCCACGTGCCTCCGCAACACATCCAGCTGCAGTCTGTTGGGTAAGAATTTCATTGGGGATGTTGGGTTGAACAGCCTTTAAATTAGCCCGATTCGGCTATATTGCAAAACAGCGCCCCGGCCGCGCCCGGCCGGGGCGCCGGATTCGTGCGTCTGCGTAGCGCTCTGCGGCACTTTCAACAGAACCTTTTTAGCGTTATAATCACTACTCGTCATCCCGGACACAGGAATTAAGGGACGATCACTTAATCTCAAGGAGTTGCGTATCGGACACCGCTACTACCCCTTATTTTGCACTATTAACAAATAATGTAAGATAAAACGGTTCCGTGCCGCGCAATGTATCTCCTTATTCACACTGGGTTGTCAGCGCCTGCCTGATCCTGCTTGCGCCCCTCGGGGGCGAAGCCCAGCAGGGACAGATCTATCCCGGGGACCTGCCCGAGGGTTTCATCACGCCCGGTTTTGTGGCCTATCCCTTCCCGCAGCCGCCCCCCGGATTCTACCGCATACGCCTCTCCGGCGACCACACCGAGGTTCGGCTCGATTCGACGGGACGCTACGTGAGCCGGCGGTTTGCCTTCGGTCTTCCCTCCGGGGAGCCCTACCGCATGGATTTCGAGGAGTTCGCGCGGCGCTCCCTGGAGGCGGTCAAACGACGCAACTGGCGGGAGATCATCGCCGCGGCGGATTCGGCGGACGCCGCACGGTCGCTCCTCGCGGGCGGGGAGGGGGGACTGCTGGATTTCAGCCTGGATCTCCCGGCCGGCGAGCAGTCCACTTTCTCCACCATCTTCGGTCAGCCGACGGTGAACCTGCGCATCAACGGTACGGCCAACATGAACGTGGGCGCTTCCATCTCCACCACCGAGAACCCACAGATTCCGCCGGACCAGCAGACGCAGGTGGATCCCACCTTCACGCAGGACCTTCAGCTCAACATTCAGGGGACGATAGGGGACAAGCTCTCCATATCGACCGACTGGGACACCGACCGGTCGTTCGACTTCATGAACCGGCTGAGTATTCGCTACGAGGGGTACGAGGACGAGATCCTGCAGAGCGTGGAGATGGGGAACGTCTCCATGGAGACCGGCAACTCGCTGCTGCGGGGAGGGAGCGCCCTGTTCGGGGTGAAATCCACCGCCCAGGTGGGAGCGCTTCGGCTGACCGGCGTCTTTTCCCAGCAGGAGGGACAGGGACGTACGGAGACCATAACGGGAGGCGCCCAGGAGCAGGAGATTACCATCCGCCCGGCTGATTACGAGGCGGACCGCCACTTTTTCCTGGACTTTTACGCCCGCCAGCAGTTCGAGCAGAACATGTCCGATCCCCAGCAGCCCGGACAGGCGCTGCAGCTCTCCGAGATCAACGTCTGGGTCCTGCGGGAGTCCTCGCAGTCGACCGAGGGTGAGCGCCAGGCCATCGCGCTGGTCGACCTGGGCGTGGACCGGAACGCCGACGGCAGCTACAATCCGCCCGACGACGAAGAGGATGCGTTTCCTGACGGCCTGCTGGACCAATTCCGGGATCCCTCCGCCGGCGTATCGGCAGGTGACTTCAACGTGGATCCGGCCGAGTTCGCGGAAGGCTATTTCATCCCCCTCCAGGAGGGAACCGACTACGAGGTTCACCGCTCGCTGGGCTACATTACTCTCAACCGGAATCTCAACTCCCGCCAGGCCGTGGCAGTCTCGTTCCGCTACGTGAATCCGCAGACCGGGGAGACGGCGAGCGTGGGGGACGTCAGTCAGGGGGGCGGCAGCCGCATCTACCTGAAGCTGATTCGTCCCCAGAACGTGACCATCTCGAACGCGGCATGGGACCTGATGATGAAGAACATCTACGCCCTCGGGGTGCAGGACGTGACGGCCGATGGCCTGGAGGCGGATATCAAGTTTACCGAGCAGAACGTACCCAGCCAGTCCCTGCCCGGGCGAGATACGCCCCTGCTGCAGGACCTGGGACTGGACCGGGTGGACAGGCAGGGCGCGCGCACGCCCGACAACCAGATCGATTTCAGCACCGGCACCCTCGATCCCTCCTCCGGCCGGATCCTGTTCCCCTACCTGGAGCCCTTCGGGGAGCGCATACGGAGCCTGCTGGAGGAGGGGGAACTCCCTTCCGAGCGGGTGAACGACCTTACCTACAGCGAGCTCTACGAGGAGAAGAAGGCGAATGCCGCAAGGGTCTCCAAGAACAACTTCTACCTGATGGAGGGGCAGGCCAAAGGGGTGGTATCGGACAGCTACTCGCTGGGGATCTCCCTGGTGGAGGGTTCGGTAAACGTCTATGCAAACGGAACCGAGCTCCAGGAGGGGACCGACTACGTGGTGGATTACTCCATCGGGAGCATTACCATCCTTAACGAGCGCTACCTGCAGCGGGGGCAGGAGATCCGCATAGAGTACGAAAACAACCAGTTCACCCAGATCGAGCAGAAGGGATTTACGGGTCTGCGTGCCGTATATGAGCTGACGCCGGGCGTGCGGATCGGGGGAACCTATCTCAACCTGAAAGAGCGTCCGCTGCAGGACAAGATTAGAATCGGCAACGCACCGGTGAACAATTCGGCCATCGGGTTCGACATGGACACCGAGGTGGATCTGCCGTGGCTGACGAGGGCCGTCGACCAGGTGCCGCTTCTGCAGACCGCCGAGAACTCCCGCTTCACCCTGAGCGGCGAATTCGCCCGCCTGGACCCGGGGGTCTCCCAGACCAACGCGGTGGAAGACGCCATCGCAGACGACCGCCTCTTTGAGGATGAGGAGAACGGGCTGGTATTCCTGGATGATTTCGAGGGAACGGACATCGGGCTCAGTTTCCTGAATCCCTCCCGGTGGAGCCTGGCGGCCGCCCCTGCGGCCGTTCCCGGATATGGGCCGGACGCCTCCGTATTCGAGGATTCCACCGATGTTCAGCCCGCCGAGAACCTGGCCGACAAGATCGCCCGGTCGGACCTGCGGGGACAGTTCACCTGGTACAGCATCCCCCGCAACATCACCGACATCCTGGGGGACGTCTCCTACACCCCGGAGTCGCGCCCGGTGGCGGTCACCGACGTGTTCCCCAACCGGGACGTGCTTCCGGAGGAGAACTTTATCTCCACCCTCGACGTCTACTACGATCCGGGTGAGCGGGGGCCCTACAATTACAACGACAATCTGCACACCCTGCTGGAGGAGGAGTCCGAACGCGCGTGGGGCGGTATGGTGACCACCCTGCCCAGCGGACAGGAGGACCTGACCCAGAACAACATCGAATTCCTGGAGTTCTGGGTGCAGCCGGTGCTGCCGGGAGGCGAGCAGCCCACAGCGGAAGAGCTGGAGGAGTACGACGGGAAGGTGTTCATCGACGTTGGGACGGTGTCGGAGGACGTCATTCCCAACTTCAGGACGAACTCGGAAGACGGTCTCGCGCGGCGGCCCGCCGACCTGGAACCGGACAACCTGGGAGCGCAGGTGCGCTCCTATCTCCCGAGTCCGCCGCCCCCTCCTGAGGGACAGTTTTCCAACGAAACCCGCGCGCTGGAGGACGTGGGACTGGACGGTATCCCCAACGAGGGGGGGATCCGGGGGATCAGCGAACGGGGCGTCTTTTCGGGCTTTGTCGAATCGATACGCCAGACCTACGGCCCGGAGAGCCGGATGCTGGAGCAGGTCTCCAACGATCCCTCGAACGACGACTACGTCTACTACGGGGAGGATCACCTCGGCAGCCTGCCGCTGCACCGGCGCTTTCACCGCATGTACGGGTACCACGACGGCAACACGCCTCCCAACACCTCCGAAAAAAGGGCCCTGACCAACCGGCCCGACACCGAGGGACTGATCACCCCCTCCAACGTGGAGCAGAACAACGCCTATTTCCAGTACGAAATCGACTGGAATCCGGCGGACTCGGAGAACCTGGAGGTGGGCAGCCCGGGTACGTTCATCGTGGACAAGGTCCCGGGAGAGAGCCAGGAGCGCCGATGGTACCAGGTGCGGGTCCCGCTGAAGGACTTTGTGCGGCGAGTGGGCGACATAGAGAACTTCCAGAACATCTCCTATATCCGCGTCTGGTTCGCGGGCTACGAGGAGCCCTTTACCATGCGTTTCGCCAGTTTCGAGCTGGTGGGCAGCCAGTGGCGCCCGGCCGAAAACGTAGAGCGCGAGCAGCCCTCCCCGGCCGAAATGACTCTCTCCACGGTAAACATCGAGGAGAACAGCCGTCGGCTTCCCATACCCTACCGGCAGCCGGAGGGGGCCATCCGGGCCACCAACAGGGGACAGCAGCGCCAGACCATCGCCAACGAGCAGTCGCTGGTGATGAACGTGGAGGATCTGGGGGGAGGGGAGATGAAGATGGTCAAGCGGGTCTATCCTGGAGGGCTCAATATGGTCCACTATTCGAACCTGCGGATGTTCGTTCACGGGGAGGGATACGACAGCCGTGATGAGGCCGAGCTGGTAGTCCGATTCGGCACGGACCTCACCAACAGCTATTACGAATACCGGCAACCGGTTACGCCCTCTGATCCCGACTATCTCTATCACCGGGGTCCGCTGAACGAGCTCAACGACGGCCAGCGCCGGCAGGAGGCCGAACGAGTCTGGATCTACGAGGAGAACAGCCTCAACCTGGTGATGCGTGCTCTCAACCAGCTCAAGCAGCTTCGCGACCAGCAACAGATGAATACCTCGGAGGTGTTCGAGCGGGGGGATCTGCTGCCGGAGGCCCCGGAGGGAGCTGTGCTCGCTATCAAGGGGAACCCCTCCCTCGACCGGATAGGGGAGATCGGCATGGGCATCCGCAACCCCTTTGACCCTAACGATCCGGGACAGGGGGGGACGGGCTCCCTGGACGCGCAGTTCTGGGTGAACGAACTGCGGCTCTCGGGCTTCGACAACCGGAGCGGCTGGGCGGCCAACGCCAAGGGGGAGCTTCAGCTGGCCGATTTCGCCAGGATCAACGCCAATGTAGTACGGGAGACCGACGGATTCGGCGCGCTGGATTCGCGGCTGGGACAGCGCCGGGTATCGGACGTCTGGTCGTACGACCTGAGTTCCACGGTGAACATGGACAAATTCCTTCCCGAACGGGCGGGATGGAGCATTCCGCTGAATCTCTCCACCCGCCGCTCCACCACCACCCCGCGCTACCTGCCCGAACAGGGGGACGTGCGTCTGTCGGAGTTCCGGGACGCGGTCAACGCCCGCACCGACATCAGCGAGGAGGCCAAGCGGCGGCTCATCGACCGGCGGGTCCGGCAGAGCCAGACCTTCTCCGAGAACTACTCTCTTAGCCTTTCCAACGTCACCAAAAATGAGTCAGAAGCCCCCTTTGCCCGGTATACGCTCGACAACACCACCCTCAACTTTGTCTACAATACCACCGACCGGCGCAGCCCGGAGTATCTGCTGCGGGATAACTGGAACTACAGCGGGTCGGTCAACTACAACATCAGCTTCGCCTCTACCCGCCTCTTCCGTCCCTTCGGTTTCCTGGGCGAGACGCCCCTTCTGCATCCCCTGGCGGGTCTCCGCCTGGGCTACACCCCGGCTTCGCTGACGGCCTCGGCGGGAATCACCAGGGAGTATGAGGAGCGGAGGCGGAGAATATTCGAGAACGGAACCACGGGCGGAGGCCCCCTGCAGCAGTCTCACAATTTCAACTACGACACCCAATTCGGATTCGGCTACAACCTGACGCCCGCCATCAAAACCTCCTTCCGTTCGCGAACGGTCTTCGACCTTTCACGCGCCGGAATTGCACCGGCCGGGGAGACCGGTACGCCCGACAGCACCCGTTTCCGGGTGCGTCCCACGTTCGACGTGCTGGGAGACCTGGTAGGTGACACGCTCCGTTCGCGGCGCAGCAACTACGAGGAGCAGTACACGGCCGGCTGGGACCCGCGCCTGCAGCGGATTGGGGCATTCGACTGGATCTCCTACTCGGCCACCTACGGGGGAGGCTACCAGTGGCGTAACAGTCCCGTGGGAAGCGGCCTCGGGGCGACAGTCACCAACAACCTCTCGCTCGACCAGTCCCTCGACATTGATCTGCAGGAGCTGCTGGGCGGTATGGGATGGTACCAAGCGCTGCAAGAGGACGGGGAGGGGACGGGCATATTCCGGCGGGCGCTCGGGGGACTCCTGGGTTTTGGGACGCTCGAGGTGGGTTTCAACATCACCAAGAGCTCCATGCAGAGCGGATACGCGGGAGATTCGCAGATATTTCACATGTTCGGCGGCGCGGGCGGTAATTTTTCGCCTCCCTTCTCGTACAGGACCGGTTTCGAGGACCGGATCGGGAGGGGACGGCTGATCGACAACCCGTATACCGACCGCAGCCTCCAGATTCCCTCCAACAAGCGTTTCGACGACGAGCTCACGGTTGATTCCCAGTGGGAGCCGTTCCGCAATTTCCAGGTTGAATTGAGCTGGAACGCCCAGTGGAATGTGACCACCAGCCGCCAGATCACCATCAACCCGGACGAATCCTCCTCGGTGGTCCGGAACCGGAGCGGGGACGTCAGTTCGAGCGTCTGGAGTTTCGGGGGAGGGTACGGGGAGTTTTTTCGCCGGCAGCTCACCACCGCTTTCGGTGACGTTACCGCCTCGAGCGATACGCTCAGCGACGAGACAGGGAACCTGGACGGGCGCGTGGTGATGGGGAGCGAATCGGTGGAGGAGGATTTCCGCTCTTCCTACCTTTCGGCGGGCAGCGGGACGGTGGGAGACCGCGGTTTCATGCCGTTCCCGCTGCCGGGCTGGCGTCTGACGTGGTCGGGCGTGGAGCGGTTCGTACCCTACCTGGGAGATTTTATGGCCCGGGCCACTATCACCCACGCCTACAGCGGCACGTACCGGCTGGGATGGTCCTTCAACAGCGATACCGGGGAGCTGCCTCCCCTCTCTATTGGACGTTATACGGTGGAGAGCTTCCGCCGGAACTACGAGCCGAACACCATCAACATAGAGAAGATCTACCAGCCGCTGCTGGGCGTGAACATCACCTGGGAATCCAACCTGCGCACCAACATAGAGTACGAGCAGAGCAAGCTCTCCAGCCTCTCGCTCAGCAACACCACGGTAATTGAGCGGCTCTCGCGCGGCGTGACGGTATCTTTCGGTTATACCCTGCGGGATTTCAAGATTCCGTTTTTTCCCCGTATACAGAACGCCGTCGACGTGACTTTAAACGGCAACTATACGGAAGACACCCGCCGGAAATTTCGCCTCGATTCCGACCTGGACGACGCCCTCGCGAATCCGCCGGACCAGCTGGACCGCGATCCTTCGACCTACGGATTCAGCAGCAGCTTTACCGGGGGACAGTCGAGGATCAACGGTTCGATGGTGATCGGCTACCAGTTTTCGCAGGCCATCCGAGCCAATTTTGAATACACCTACAGCCGCCTCATTCCGAAATCGTCCGGCGTCTACGCGCGGACCGACCACGACCTGCGATTCAACGTGATTGTCAGCATCCAGTCGAACTAGCGCGACCGCCAGAACAGCGCCAGGATCACTGAGCCGCCGCCGCCGAGCAGGCAGAGTATCGGCAGCCAGTCCCCGAAGCGGGCATAGAGCGTCTGCTGGTTGATCACCGGCACGTTGTAGCGGAAGACGTCGCGCTCCCAGTATTCGGTCTCTTTCAGCACCTGTCCGCGGGGTCCGATGACCCCGGAGATGCCGTTGTTGGCGCTGCGGACCAGGTAGCGCTGGAATTCGACGGCCCGGAGCCGCGCGTAGGCAAAGTGCTGGAGGTGTCCCCCGGTCTCCCCCCACCAGCCGTCGTTGGTAATGACCGCGAGGATGCCGGCACCCTCGTTGACGAACTGGCGTACCCAGCCGGGGAAAACCGAATCGTAGCAGACCAACGCCGGTATCCGCGTGGGGCCGGCGACAAACGTGGTCGGCTCCCGGCCCTTGCCGTACCCCTGTATGGCGGACCAGTTCACCAGTCCGGCGAAGTCGATCGTGTTCAGCGCGTGTACGAAGGGAATGCGCTCCACCATCGGGACCAGGTTGTGCTTGCGGTAGACCTGTATTTCGCCGTCGGGCGTGAAGGCCACGGCGGAGTTATAGGCCAGGTAGGGCCGGCCCTCCTCGGAATGCATCGGAAGCGGCGGGGCGGCGTCCGGTTCGAAATACTCAAAATAGGTGGTTCCCCCGACCAGCGTGAATTCGCCCTTGTCGGCCCAGCTTGTGAGGATGTTACGGGTGTAGGTCTCCATCGTGTAGGAGGTGGGCTGGCTGATGAGCACTGGGTGAATCCCGTTTTCGGGCCAGAGTACCAGCTCGGTATAGGCGTTCACCAGCGAGTCGGCCTGGTCTTTTATCCGGTCGATCGCCTCCACCGGTGTTTCGTATCCCCCGTGCTCCTGGTAGGAGTCGAAATTGGGCTGGGTCACTACCGTCTCCACGTACTCGGTGGGGTAGTGGCCGCGCAGGCCGTACTGCAGCAGGGAGATACAGGGGAGGGCCAGCAGCATCCCCAGGGCGCTCCAACGGAGCAGCGGCCTGTGCCGGGCCTTGTAGAGCCGGTAGGCCAGCGCGGAGACGGCGGCCACCCAGAAGGAGATTCCCAGGTAGCCCGTAACGGAGATGTACTGCACAAGCGCCGGGGTATTGGACCAGGCGTTGCCGAGGGAGAGCCACGGCCAGGCGAGATCCCAGTGGTGGTGCAGGAATTCAAATCCGACCCACCAGGCGGCCTGCAGGAGGCCTACGGCCACGGGATGCGCGAACCACTCCTGCGTCTTCTTCTGCATCATGACCGGGAGGGTCATTACCGCCGCGTTGGCGATGATGGCGGCGATCCCGGCCGAGAGGGTGGCCATCATCAGCCAGTAGGTCGCGATCAGGTTCCAGATCACGAAGCCGATCCAGGCGTAAAGGGCGGCCTGCCGGGGGGAATCCGAGAGATCCACCACCCGCAGCAGAAGAAAAAATCCCAGGAACGTCAAAAACGGGAACGGAAAGGGTGGAAAACTAAGTCCCATAAGAATGCCGGCCGCAATGGCCAGGGTGAGGGGTTGGTGCCAGCTTTTCGCGATAATCTCTTTCATTCCTCGTAATCCTTAGGTGCTATGATAATGGTTAGTTCTCCTTTGATGCTGTCCCGTACGGTGAAATCCGCGATCACCCGGTGGAGCGGGCCGCGGACGATCTCCTCGAATTTCTTGGTCAGCTCGCGGGCGACGGCCACCATGCGGTCCCCGCCCACCTGCTCTTCCAGCTCCTCCAGCAGTTTCAGGAGGCGGCGGGGGCTCTCGTAGAGCACCGCCGTGCGCTGCTCCCCGGCGAGTTCCCGGAGCCGTTTCTGCCGGCCCTTTTTGGCCGGGAGGAATCCCTCGAAAACGTAGCGGTCGCACGGGAGTCCGCTGGCCGCCAGCGCGGCGGTGCCCGCGTCAGGTCCGGGAACGACCGAAACCGTATGTCCGCTTTTCCATGCCTCCCGCGCGGCCAGGAATCCCGGGTCCGAGAGACCCGGCATACCGGCGTCGGTGATCAGCGCCACCTCGTTGTTGGCGTCCAGCAGGTTGACCAGGTGCTCCACCTTCCGGTGTTCGTTGTGCTGGTGAAAGGGGAAGGTGGGCGTGGAGATCTCAAAACGGTCCAGCAGCACGCCGGAGGTGCGGGTGTCCTCGCAGGCGATGTATGAGACGGCCGAGAGGACCTCCGCGGCGCGCGGGGAGAAGTCGTCCAGGTTGCCGATCGGGGTCGCGACCAGGTAGAGGGTACTCAATCCTGCGGGAGCTTCTGGATTAACGTTTGCCGTTGCGATTCCACGGTGAAGAAAATAGTAAATTAAATGAACGTCTGTGGCAAAAATAGTATTATGGCCGGGTGAAGCTAAAACCCGAACCCAGAAAAGCATTGACATGCCAGATTTCAATCCGTCAGGAATCAATCACATCACCATCCGGGTCAACGACATCGAGCGGGCCGAGGAGTTTTACGGGGAGATCCTGGGCTTCGAGCAGGTCCGCAAGATGGGAAGAAGCATGGCGGTCTACCGGGTGGGGGAAGAGGACACCCTCGTGCTGGTGGAGGCCGAAACCAGCTACGATCCCACCTCGCGCGATTACCGGGTGGATCATTTCGGGTTCTTTGTGGATTCTCCCGACCGCGTGGACGAACTGGCCGACTACTTCCGGGAGCGGGAGGTAACCATCATGAGCGGTCCGGCGAACCGCAAAAGGGGGCGTTTTGTCTTCATTTCCGATCCGGACGGCAACATGATCGAAATCTTCTACGAGGAGGATGAAGAATGATCGCACCGACACCCGGCCGTTTCAGGGTTCTGCGTAATATTGCGTAACTTTGGCAGGCAGGATGTCCTCAGAGGCCGGTGGCATGTTATTTGCATTATCAAGACTGTTTGAGACAACCGGAACAGAGAAGATTTAACGACTTCGTACATGAGCGAATCCAGAAAACAGGAAGAGATGGAAGAGCGGGAATCCCGCGAGGCGACGGCCGAAAAGGAGAAACGAGAGACTGCAGAGGGGGACGAAGAGCGCCCGGGGGAGGAGAGCCGCTCCGGGGAGGAAGCCCCCGAAGAGGAGGTGGAATACGAGGAACTGGACGAATCGGAACTGATCGACCTGCTTGCCGAACGCGACCGGCGGATCGGCGAGCTGGAGCAGCAGGTTTCCGAAATGAAGGAGGTCCACCTGCGCAAGGCGGCGGAGCTGGAGAACTACCGCAAGAGGGTGCAGCGCGAGCGGGCCCAGATCTACGAGACGGCCAAGGCAAACGCGCTGGAGGATTTCCTCTCGGTCAACGACGACCTGCGCCGTACCCTGGAGGCGGCGGATGATCTGGAGGTGAACGATACCTTTATGGAGGGCGTCACCCTCGTTGCCGAAAAATTCGAGGAAGTGCTCCGGAAGCACGGCGTGGAGCGGATCGACGAGGAGATGGTCCCCTTCGACGTGGACCTGCATGACGCCATGATGCGGCGAAAACCCGAAGACGAGGATATCGAGAGCGACATGGTGCTCAAGGTGGTCGAAAACGGCTACCGGCTCGGAGACCGCACCATCCGGCACGCGAAAGTAATCGTAAGCGAGTAAAGGGCAAAACCTCTCTATGCCACAGCGAGACTACTACGAAATACTTGGAGTCAGCCGAGACGCGAGCCAGGACGAGATCAAGAAGGCCTACCGCAAGCTGGCCATGGAATATCACCCCGACCGCAACACGGAGAACCCGAACGCGGAGAAGAAATTCAAGGAGGCCTCCGAGGCCTACGAAGTGCTGCGGGACCCCGAAAAACGGGAACGCTACGACCGTTTCGGCCACGAGGGCATGAACGGCGGCGGATTCGGCGGGGGACGAGCCTACGAAAACGTGGGCTTCGAGGACATCTTCAGCCGGTTCAGCGAGATCTTCGGCTCGGAATTCTTCGGGGGCGAATCCTTCGGCGGGAGGGGACGAGGCCGCTCGGGGGGGCGCCAGAGGGGCCGGCAGGGCTCCGACATGAAGCTGCGCATCAATCTTACGCTGGAGGAGATTGCCGCCGGCACGGAGAAAAAACTGAAAGTGAAGAAGTACGTTACCTGCAAGGAGTGCAACGGCACCGGGGCGGAGACGGAGAGCGACTTCGAGACCTGCGGAACCTGCAACGGCATGGGCGAAGTCCGGCAGGTTCGCCGGACCATGCTCGGCCAGATGGTAAACGTGCAGCCCTGTCCGGAGTGCAACGGTGAGGGCCGCATCATCCGCAACAAATGCCCCGAGTGCAAGGGCGAGGGGCGTTACAAGGGGCAGGAGAAGGTCAAGGTGCAGGTCCCATCGGGTGTATCCAAGGGTAACTACATCACCCTTCGCGGCAAGGGGAACGCGGGGGTACGCGGGGGCGATCCCGGCGACCTGATCGTGCTTATCGAGGAGGAGGAACACGAGCATTTTGAACGGGACGGCAACGATATCTACTACGACCTGGTGCTCAGCGTGCCCGACGCCATCCTGGGCACCGAGGTGGAAGTTCCCACCCTCAAGGGGAAAGCGAAGGTGCGCATCGAGGAGGGCATTCAGCCCGGCAAGCTGCTCCGCATGAAGGAGCGGGGCATCCAGGGCCTCAACAACCGGGGAACGGGCGACCAGTACATCCGGGTGAACGTCTACATCCCGGACGACCTCAACTCTTCCGAGCGCAAACATGTGGAGGCGCTGAGGGAGAATCCCAACTTCGATCCCAGCCGGCAGGAGGATACCGGCAGGGGCTTCTTCTCGAAGATCAAGGACGTTTTTACCTGAACCCGGCCCGCCGGACTGGCTGGCCAGCCGCGGCGGGATCAGCCGGAGTCCTGCAGCAGGCGTACTGCCTTCCTGATCAGCCATCGCGGCGCCAGCCGCCTCAGCTGCACGGATATCTTGTTGGAGAGACCATGCACGGCCACGGTTTTTCCCTTCATCATCTGCCTGAAGCCGTACCGGGCCACCTCGCGGGGGGAGGCCACCGGGGAGAGCTTGAAGAGGCGGGAGTCGTGCATGTCGGCCCGCTCCTGGAAACCGCTGCGGGTGGGGCCCGGGCAGAGAGCGGTGACGGTGACGCCGGATCCCTTCAGCTCCTCGGAGAGCGCTTCCGAGAAGGCCACCACGTAGTTTTTGGTGGCGTAGTAGACGCTCATCAGGGGACCCGGGTAGAAGCCCGCGGTCGAGGCGATGTTCATCACGCGGCCGTGTCCACGTCGAACCATGGGAGGAAGAAACAGGTGGGTCAGGCGCGTAAGGGAGGTGATGTTGAGCCGGATCATCGCTTCCTGTTTTTTCCAGTCCGAATCCCGGAACGGTCCGGAATCCCCGATCCCAGCGTTATTGACGAGGTATTCGATCTCGATATCCTTGTTTTGTAATTTCCGGTACAGACGTTTGGGGGATTCCGGATCGGAGAGATCGGCCGGCAGCACCAGGGCCTCGATGCCGTGGCTCTCCCCCGCTTCTCTTTTTAGCTCGCGCAGTTTTTCCTCGCTCCGGGCCACCAGCACCAGGTCATGGCCTTGGGCGGCGTAGACGAGGGCCAGCTCCCTTCCGATTCCTCCCGAGGCGCCGGTGATCAGTGCCGTCGGTCTCTTCATAGGAGTCTCCGTTTGGCCGTTTCCGTGCCCGGCTGCGGGTAGCGATTCAGGTGAGATTTTTGGTTTTCTCCTTCGAGTCTTCCGCCATCCGGCGGCGGTACCCGTTCAGGCGTCCGGCGATATCCTCGTCTTCCATCCCCAGCATGCGCGCGGCCAGCAGGCCCGCGTTGCCCGCCTTGCCGATAGCCACGGTGGCCACCGGTACGCCGGGAGGCATCTGCACGATGGAGTAGAGGCTGTCCACCCCGCTGAGCGTGCTGGTCTTGACCGGAACGCCGATGACCGGCAGGGTGGTGTGGGCGGCGGTCATGCCCGGCAGGTGCGCCGCACCCCCCGCCCCGGCGATAATCACCTTGAGTCCACGGTCCCTGGCGGTACGGCCGTATTCGGCCATCACGTCGGGGGTCCGGTGGGCGGAGACCACCCGTTTTTCGTAGGGAATATCGAACTCGTCCAGTATCTCGCAGGCCGCCTTCATGGTGGGCCAGTCGCTGTCGCTGCCCATGATGACGCCGACCAGGGGTTGGTTGTCGCTCATGTGGTTGCCTTAGGGTCTTTTGTGGGTATTGCGGGGATCCGCCGATAACGGGAGCTTCCGGCTGCGGCATATTATGCAGCGGGACTACCTGCAATAAACCGACTCCCGGGGAAAGTTACAATTCGGGCTCAGATCTCGATGCGGGCGGCCGCCTCCCGCGCCCTCCGGTAGGTCTCGGCGGCGTCTTCTCCCAGCAGGGTGAAATGTCCCATCTTGCGTCCCGGCCTGCTGTCCAGTTTGCCGTAGACGTGCAGGTGTCCGTCGCTCGTCTTCATCGCCCCCCGGGCATGGTCCACCTGCGCCGGACGTTCGCGGGTGCCGAGCAGGTTGATCATGGCGACCGAGGGCGCCCGCAGGGAGGCGTCCCCCAGGGGCAGTCCGGCGACCGCCCGCACGTGGTTTTCGAACTGGGAGGTGACGCACCCCTCGATGGTGTAGTGCCCGGAGTTGTGGGGGCGCGGGGCGGATTCGTTGAGCAGCAGCTCCCCGTCGGATTTCAGGAAAAACTCGTAGGCGAAGATGCCCCTCCCGTCGATCGCCTCGGTGGCGGCAACGGCCAGCTCGCGGGCGCGGGAGCGGATGGCTTCGGGGACCGGAGCGGGAGAGCGGACGGCCACGCAGATGTGGTTCTCCTGCACGGTTTCGCAGCAGGGATAGACCACCGTACCGGATTCGTTGCGGGCCACCTGCACCGCCAGCTCGCGGGTGAAATCCACGAACGCCTCCGCCACAATATCGTGTCCGCCGCCGCCGAGCCGCCGGAAGGCCTCGACGGCCTCCTCCGGGCCGTCCACCGTCTCGTTTCCGTAGCCGTCGTATCCTCCCTTGGAGGATTTCAGCAGGTAGGGCCAGCCGTGTCTGTTCCCGAACTCCTCCAGCTCCTTCCGGTTGCCCACCAGCGCGTAGGGCGTGACCGGGATGCCCGCCTCCTCGAAGGTCTGTTTCTCGATCAGCTTGTTTTCGATCAGGGCAAAGCTTTCGGGCGTGGGATAGAGGGGAGTGCCGCTGCGGTCCCGCGCCTCCCGGAGCACCCCGGAGTCGATGAACTCGTTTTCCAGGGTCATTACGTGGCATTCGGCGCCAAACTCCGCCAGGTCGTCAGCCGACGTAAACGAGCCGGACCGGGAAAAGGGGGTCATGAACTGCACCGGCTCGTTCTCGGGGCGATCGGAAAAAACGCCCACCTGCATGCCGAAGCGGAACGCCTGGAGAGCGGACATCCGGGCGAGCTGTCCGGCGCCGAGAAAACCGACGCGGTAGCGGGCGGAGAGGGGATTGGTGGAATCGGACACGTTCATGCGGTTTAGGTTGCCTGTTTCCGTAGCGCAAATATAGCCTATTGGCGAGAGAAGTAGCAAAGACCGGTTACTTTTCCCTGCCACATGTTGTATTTTACATCCGCGGAGCGACACGACCCGCGGCTGCCTCGCGGCAGACGCCAATGTAAGCACGGAAGAGATCCCTGTCATGGATATCGAAGCCAAACTGGAACAGGTTAAGGAACGGTTCGAGGAGGTCACCGCCGCCATGAGCGATCCGGCGGTGTACGACAATCCCGACCGCTATACCGAGCTCACCAAGGAGCACAGCGAGCTGAAGGAGCTGGTGGATGACTACGAGCGGTGGAAGTCCATCAAAAACCAGATCGAGGGCAACCGCGAGCTGATAGCGGACGGGGAGGATGCCGAGATCACCGAGATGGCCGAGGAGGAGATCGGTGAGCTCAAGCCGAAACTGGAGGAGCTGGAGGAGGCCATCAAGCAGAAGCTGATTCCCAAGGACCCCGACGACACCAAAGACGTGATTGTGGAGATCCGCGCCGGGACCGGGGGCGACGAGGCCGCCATTTTCGCCGGCGACCTGTTCGAGATGTACCGGCGATACGCCGACAGGGTGGGATGGAAGCTCAACGTGATGAACCTGAGCGAAGGCGACCACGGCGGATTCAAGGAGATCGTGTTCGGGCTGGAGGGAGACGAGGTCTATTCCAGGATGAAATACGAGAGCGGGGTGCACCGCGTGCAGCGGGTGCCCGAGACCGAGACGCAGGGGCGGGTGCACACCTCGGCCGCCACGGTGGCGGTGCTGCCCGAAGCCGAGGAGGTGGATATTGATATCAACAAGGCCGACCTGCGTATCGACACCTTCCGGGCCAGCGGGGCCGGGGGACAGCATGTGAACAAGACCGACTCCGCCATCCGGATCACCCACCAGCCCTCGGGGGTGGTCGTGGAGTGCCAGCAGGAGCGTTCGCAGCACCAGAACAAGGAGAGGGCGATGACCATGCTCCGCAGCAAGCTCTACGAGATGGAGGAGGAGAAGCAGCGGAGGAAACGGGCGGCCGAGCGCAAGAGCCAGATTTCAACGGGCGACCGCAGTGCGAAGATCCGCACCTACAACTTCCCGCAGAGCCGTCTGACCGACCATCGCATCAATCTCACCCTCTACAACCTGGAGGATATCATGAAGGGCGAGATCGGGGAGATCATCGAGGCCCTGAGGGTACAGGACAACCTCGACAAGCTCAACGCGGTCATGGAGGAGGCCTGAGTTGAGACTTAGGACGAAGGTCCCGCCTCGATCAGCTCCTTGCTCGCCTCGTCTTCGAACTGCCGGAAGTTCTCCCTGAACATATCCGCCAGTTTCCGCGCCCGCTCGTCGTATGCGTCGGTATTGTCCCAGGTGGCACGCGGCGTAAGCAGATCGTTCGGTATGCCGTCCACGCTTTGGGGAACGCCGATGCCGAAGACCGGATCGGCCTTGAAGTCGGCGCCCTCCAGATTTCCGTCGAGTGCCTCGCTCAGCATCCGCCGGGTATGCTTCAGCCTGATCCGGTGACCCGTCCCGTAGGGCCCGCCCGTCCAGCCGGTGTTGATGAGCCAGACGCTGGCATCGTGGTCGCGAATCTTGTCGGCGAGCAGCCGGGCGTAGACGGTGGGATGCAGCGGCATGAACGGCGCGCCGAAACAGGCCGAAAAGGTGGCCTGCGGCTCGGTGACCCCCCGCTCCGTACCGGCCACCTTGGCGGTGTAGCCGCTGATGAAGTGGTACATCGCCTGTTCGGGGGAGAGCTTGGAGATGGGAGGAAGTACCCCGAAGGCGTCGCAGGTCAGAAAAATGACATTGCTGGGATGGGTGCCCCGTCCCGCCTCGCTGGCGTTGGGGATGTACTCGATGGGGTAGGAGCAGCGGGTGTTCTGGGTGTAGCTCACGTCCTCGAAATCCGGGCTCCGGTTCTCGTCCAGCACCACGTTCTCTAGTATGGTGCCCGGCATTTTGGTGGTGGCGTAGATTAGCGGTTCGCCCTCCTCGGAGAGGTTGATGGTTTTGGCGTAGCAGCCGCCCTCGATGTTGAATACGCCCTCGTCGCTCCAGCCGTGCTCGTCGTCCCCGATCAGGATCCGGTCGGGATCGGAGGAGAGGGTGGTCTTGCCGGTGCCCGACAGGCCGAAAAATACGGCGGTTTCGCCCTCCTCGTTCATATTGGCCGAGCAGTGCATGGCCATGACGTCGTTTTTGGGCAGCAGGTAATTCATGACGGAGAAGATGCCTTTTTTCACCTCCCCGGAGTAGAGCGTACCTCCTATCAGGATAATCTTCTTGTCGAAGTGCACAAAAATGAACGTCTCCGACCGGGTGCCGTCCTCCTCCGGATCGGCCTTGAAATTGGGTGCGGCCAGTACGGTGAAGTCGGGTTCGTGATCCTCCAGCTCTCCGCGGGAGGGGCGGATAAACATGTTGTGGGCGAAGAGCCCGTGGTAGGCGGCCTCGCTGACCACGCGGACGTTGAGCCGGTGGGCCGGCTCGGCCCCTGCGTAGCAGTCCTTGATGTAGAGTTTCTTGTCTGACAGATAATCGGTAACCTTGTCGTAGAGCCGGTTGAAAGTGGCTTCGTCCACGGGCTGATTGATCTCTCCCCAGTCGATGTCGTCGTGAATGGAGGGCAGGTCCACGATGTATTTATCCTCGGGCGAGCGGCCTGTGTACTTGCCCGTCAGCACCCGCAGGGCATAGTCGCGGGTGAGAATCGCCTCGCCGTTTCCGATCGCCTCCTCGTAAAGTTCGGGGGGCGTTAAATTCCAGAGGGTATTATCATTATCTTCCAGGCCTAGGTATTCCAGTCCGACGGAACTGCGAGGATGTGATTGGTTACTCATCAGAAATTTGAGACGGTTTTTGGTTTTGTCGATTAAAAAAATGCTCCAAATAGAGCGTGTTAGTATACGAATAATTATGGTCAATATGAGAGCTTCAAACGGTTCGCAAAATGGAAAATAAGTCGCTCTCTTTGGCGCTTGTTCAGCATGCCTGCACCGGGGATCCCGGAGAAAACCTGGAGCGCGCCTGCCGGCTGGTCGAGGAGGCTGCCGGACGCGGCGCGAGCCTGGTCTGCCTGCAGGAACTGTTCCATACCACCTACTTCTGCCGGGAGATGGAGGAGCGCTATTTCGACTGGGCCGAGCCGGCGGACGGCCCCCTGGCCGGACGCCTCTGCGAACTGGCGGGGGACCTGGATATCACCCTGGTGGCGCCGTTTTTTGAGCGCCGGGCGCCGGGACTCTATCACAACGCCCTGATGGTGATCGGCCGGGAGGGAAACCGCCGGGGCATCTATCGGAAGAAGCACATACCGGACGACCCGGGATTTTACGAAAAGTACTACTTCGCCCCGGGAGAAGATCCCTACCGCGTCTACGACACCGGGCCGCTCCGCATCGGTCCGCTGATCTGCTGGGACCAGTGGTTCCCCGAGGCGGCGCGCATCACCGCTCTCAAGGGAGCCGAGCTGCTGATCTATCCCACGGCCATAGGCGCGCTGCCGGAAGAGGACGAAGAGACCGAACAGGCGTACCTGGAGGCGTGGACGACCATCCAGCGCAGCCACGCCATCGCCAACGGCTGCTTTGTCGCGGCGATCAACCGGGTCGGGACGGAGGGGGGCACCCGGTTCTGGGGACAATCGTTCGTGGCCGGGCCCTTCGGGGAGATCCTCGGCCGGGCGGGAACAGGGGAGGAGATTCTCCTGGTGGAGCTGGACCGGTCGGCCATCGAGCGACAGCGGCGGACCTGGCCCTTTTTCAGGGACCGCCGGATCGATACCTATGCCCCCATTCTGAAGCGTTATGATGACTAGCACGTCGAAAACCCCCCGCGAGCTGGGCTACCGCATGCCCGCCGAGTGGCATCCCCACGCCGCCACCCAGCTGCACTGGCCTTCCAACCGGGAGACCTGGCCGGGGGAGCGGCTGGATCGGGTGGAGGAGGTCTATGGGCGGATCCTGAGCGTATTGAGCTGCCGTGAGCCGGTCCACCTGCTGGTGTCCGGCCGGGAGGCGGAGGAGAGGGCCCGGAAAACGCTCAGCCGGTTTCCGGCGGAGGCCGGTCGTATTCACTGGCACCGCCGGCGGATAAACGACGTCTGGGCGCGGGACTGCGGACCCATTTTCGTGCGGAGGGAGGAGGCCTCCGGCGGGGAGTCTCCCGAATTTGCCCTGACCGACTGGGAATACAACGCCTGGGGAGGCAAATACCCGCCGTGGGATGACGACAACGCCCTGCCGCGCTGGTTTGCCGACCGTTTCTCCATTCCCCGGTTCGAGGCGGGGATGGTGCTGGAGGGGGGCGCGGTCGAAACCGACGGAGAGGGAACCCTGATCACCACCGAATCGGTGCTGCTCAATCCCAACCGCAACCCGGAAATGGACCGGTCCGATATAGAAAAGAGGCTCCGGGATTATCTGGGCGTGGAGAAGGTCATCTGGCTGGAGGAGGGACTGGCGGGGGACGACACCGACGGGCACGTGGACGACCTTACCCGGTTCCTGGCGCCCGGCGTCCTCCTCACCGTGACCGCGGGGGAGGAAGACGTCAACCACCGGGTGCTGCAGCGCAACCTGGAAATCCTGCGCTCCTCCACCGACGCCAAAGGGCGGGATTTTGCCATCGAAACGCTGCCGCTCCCGGAAACCCGCATCCGGGGGACCACGGTGGACGGGTCCGAACACGTTCCGGCCAGCTACGCCAACTTCTACCTGGCCAACGGCGCGGTGCTGGTGCCGCTCTACGACGATCCGAACGACGCGAAGGCCATGGATCTGTTTGCCCGGCGGTTTCCCGGTCGCGACATCGCCGGGATTCCCTGCTCCGACCTGGTGTGGGGACAGGGGTCCCTCCACTGCGTCACCCGGGAGCTCTACGGTATCGATCCGGCATCGGCAAAAGATTAATAAAAGTCGCACATCTTTAATATCTTTGCCTTTCCCCTTCGCGATTTTGGGAGTGACCGTATTTGTGAGTGACGCGGCTTTCGGGGCTCCCCGGAGCTCCCGCCGCGCTTTTTTAGAACGAATGGTGGATCAGATGGGTACCATAGCGCATGAGGATTACGAAGCCGTCATCGGACTGGAGGTGCACTGCCAGCTCCTGACGGAGAGCAAGGCCTTCGCCCCGGTCTCCACCGAATTCGGTGGCATGCCCAATACCCAGGTCACCCCCCTCTGCCTGGGGCACCCGGGAACGCTTCCCGTACTGAACGAAAACCTGGTGCGCTATACCATTAAAATGGGTCTGGCTACCCACTGCGAGATCGCCCGCAAGTCCATATTCGCCCGCAAGAACTACTTCTACCCCGACCTTCCGAAGGGCTACCAGATCTCCCAGTATGAGACGCCGCTCTGCCGGAGCGGACACATCACCATTTCGGCGGAGGGGGAGGAGAAAAAGATCGGCATCACCCGGATTCACATGGAGGAAGACGCCGGCAAATCGATACACGACCAGGACCCGTTTCATACGCTTGTCGACCTTAACCGTGCCGGGGTGCCCCTGATCGAAATCGTATCAGAACCCGACATACGCACCCCAAAGGAGGCCTACGCCTACCTCACGCGTATCAAACAGATCGTGCAGTACCTGGAAATCTGCGACGGCAACATGGAAGAGGGGAGTCTGCGCTGCGACGCCAATGTATCGGTCATGCCCCGGGGAAACCGGGAGTTCGGCACACGCACGGAGCTGAAGAACATGAACTCCTTCCGCAATGTGGAACGCGCCCTGGAGTATGAAATCGAGCGCCAGATCGGCCTGCTCGAGAATGATCGCGAGGTGATTCAGGAGACCCTGCTGTGGGACGCCGACAAGCTGGAGACGCGTAAGATGCGGACCAAGGAGGAGGCCCACGACTACCGCTATTTCCCCGAGCCGGACCTCCCGCCGGTGGTGGTAACCGGGGAGATGCTGGAGGAGCTGCGCGAGGAGCTGCCCGAAATGCCGGATGTGCGGCGGAAACGCTTTGTGGAGGAGTACGGGATGAGTGCGGAGAACGCCCGGACGCTGACCGACGACCGCTACCTGGCTGATTACTACGAAGAGGTGGCCGGGCAGGTGGAATCAGCCGGATCGGCCACCAGCCTGATCCTCACCGAAGTCCTGCGGGTCCTCAACGACCGCAGCATCTCCATCCGGGAGTTTCCGGTTACCCCCGAGCGCCTCGGCGGACTCATCGCGCTGCGGGAAGACGACAAGATCAACTCTTCGGCGATGACCGAGATCTTCAATGCCATGCTGGAGAGGGAGGCGGACGCGGAAGAGCTGGCCGAGGAGATGAATCTCCTGCAGGTTTCGGATACCGGGTTCATCGAGCCGATCGTGGAGGAGGTGCTCGAACAGCATCCCGACGAGGTGCGGCGGTTCCGCGAGGGGAAAAAAGGGTTGATCGGGTTTTTCATCGGCCAGGTCATGCAGCGTTCGCAGGGCAAAGCCAATCCCGAACTGGTGCGCGAGCTGATTGCAAGTAAGCTGGAAGAATCGTAAATAGGACAACGAATCAACGTTAGGTAGCAGTCTTCGATGAAGTACAAGTTAATCTGTCTGCTGACGGGTGCCGCGGCGCTTCTTGCCGCATCCTGTACGGACGCCCCCCCGGAAGACACCGCCCATATCAGCGGACAGCTTACCGTGGCCGACTCGTTGGACGCCAGCGGGGACTATTCGGGCATTGGCGTGAGCGTCATCAACCGTGACACCGGCTCCGGCGGACGCGATACCCTTTTTCATTCGGTAACCGATCGGGAGGGGCGGTTCGAGGGAACGATCCGCATACCTTCCCAGGATACCTATCCCCTGGTCTTCTCCCGGAACGGGGAGCAGGTCGGGGAGACGACCCTCTACCTGTCGGCGGACGACAGCGTGAGCGTCTCCGGCGACCTCGCAGACCTGCAGCAGACCCTGGAGATCTCCTCACGGGAGCACAGCGCACTGGAGCTCCTGGAGCGGTTGGACCGCACCTTCAGCCGTGTCAGCCTCTACGCGCGGGCCGGACGGATTTCGGCGGACAGCCTTACGGGGGAGATGGAGAAGTGGGGCGATCTCTACTGGGACGTCTACAGTCGCTACCCGGAGACCATCGCGGGAAAACAGGCGGCGACGGAAACCATCCGGCTTCTGAGTGTCCAGGATCCCGCCGAGATGATGCGGAAACTTCGGGAGATACGGGAGGACGAGGAGCTGGTGAATCTGGCGGCGATCCACGGCAAGGAGCGCGCTGCAAGGCAGCACGGACTGGACTATGCCCTGGCCTACCTGGACACCCTGCAGCGGTTGAATCCCGACGAAGAGTCCCTGCAGGGTATACGCATGGAGCGCATCAAGCTGCTGTACGACAGCGCGCGGGTGGAGAACGCCATGAACCTGCTGGCGGAATTCCAGGAGGATTACGCGGACGATTCGGCGGCCATGAGCTGGTCCGAATCCATCCGGTACGACCTGGAGTACCTGGCCCCGGGAGATACGATACCGGATTTCTCGTTCGGTGCCAATGGGGGGACGGTCAGCCGCGAATCGCTTATGGGATCTCCCTACATTCTTGAGATTACCAACCTCGCCAACAGCCTCTACCAGCAGCAGTTCGACCGGGCGGTGGTGATCCACAGCATTTACAAGAACTACGGTCTCGACATCGTCACCATCCCGCTGGACGGCAGCCAGGTGACGGTGGAGGCTTTTTTCGAAGAGCGTGTGCGTCCCTGGCCGGTGGCCGGCGCGGGCGAATTCGATGCGGAGGAGCTGAGGGACCGTTTCAACATCCGAAGCCTGCCCACCCGTTTTTTGGTGGACAGCGAGGGGCGGATCGTCCGAAAATACGTGAGGACCGAGTTTCGGGACATCATCCAGGGCATTCAGAACGTGATCGCCAACGAAGAACCACCGTCATGAGCAGACCTATTCTGATAGCCGGTAACTGGAAAATGAATTGCGGTCCCGGCGAGGCAGCCGCCCTGCTGCGGGGCCTGACTGGGCGGCTGGACGGGCGGCCCGCCGGGGTGGAAATCCTCGTCTGTCCCCCGTTCGTCTCCATCCCCGCCGCGGAGGAAGTCCTGCAGGATGAGAAGAGCGTTCAGCTCGGGGCGCAGGATGTTCACTACGAGGATGAGGGCGCTTTTACGGGGGAGGTGAGCACCGGCATGCTGCGGGAGCTGGGCTGTTCGCATGTGATCGTGGGACACTCCGAGCGGCGGGATTATTTCGGGGAGACCGACTCCACGGTAAACCGTAAACTCCTCAGGGTGCTCTCCGCGGGAATGCGGCCCATTGTCTGCGTGGGCGAGTCGCTCCGCGAACGGAGGGACGGCACGCATCGCAAGCGGGTCCGCAAGCAGGTGGAGGCAGCCCTGACCGGCGTGGAGGAGGAAGAGGCCGGCCGGGTGATTGTGGCCTATGAGCCTATATGGGCCATTGGCACCGGCGAGACGGCCACGCCGGAACAGGCCCAGGAGATGCACGCGATGATCCGGGAGGCCGTCGCCGAACGCTCTTCGGAGTCCGCCGCCGAATCTCTTCTCATCCTGTACGGGGGCAGCATGAAGCCCCACAACGCTGCATCCCTGCTGGAACAGGGAGATGTGGACGGGGGGCTGGTGGGTGGAGCCTCCCTGGAAGCGGAGAGTTTTGCCTCAATCGTTGAAATCGCCGAACAAATTTCAGAATAGTAATGGGAACGAACGTACTTTTGCTGGGCAGCGGCGGACGGGAACACGCCATGGCCTGGAGCATCGCCCGGTCGGAACGGCTGGACACACTCTATATCGCCCCCGGCAATCCCGGAACCGCACAGGTAGGCACCAACGTGGAGCTGTCGCCCACCGACTTCGGGGCGGTGGCCGAATTTGCCGAAGAGAAGGATATCGGCCTGGTGGTGGTGGGACCCGAAAAGCCCCTGGTGGAAGGGATCGCCGACTACCTCGGCGAGCGCGACATACGCGTATTCGGACCCAGGCAGCATGCCGCCCGCCTGGAGGGGAGCAAGAAATTTGCCAATGAGTTCATGAAGAAAAACCGCGTCCCCACAGCGGAATTCACCAGCTTCGGGCGGGGCGAGTTCGATGACGCCCTGACGTATGTCAGGGAGCGGGGGGAATACCCCGTGGTTCTAAAAGCCGACGGCCTGGCGGGAGGCAAGGGGGTGTTTATCTGCGAGACGATCGAGGAGGTGGAGAACCGCCTCTCCCAGCTGAAGGAGGACGAACGGTTCCGGGAGGCGGCCGAAAAGCTGGTGATCGAGGAGTTCCTGGAAGGGGAGGAGGCCTCCGTGTTCGTGATATCGGACGGCGAGACGGCGCGTATTATTCACAACGCCCAGGATCACAAGCGGATCGGAGAGGGGGACACCGGCCTCAATACGGGGGGGATGGGCGCCTACTGCCCGGCCCCGCTGATGACCGAGCGGATGATGGCGAGGGTGGAGAAGGAGATCGTACTGCCCACCATCTCGGCCATGCTGCTGGATGACCAACCCTACCAGGGCATCCTGTACTGCGGACTGATGATTACCGACGAGGGACCCAAGGTGGTGGAGTTCAACTGCCGTTTCGGAGATCCGGAGGGACAGGCTATCCTGCCGGCGCTGAAGACGGACCTGCTGGAGCTGATGCTGGCGGCGGCGGAAGGGAGGCTCTCGGAAATGCAGGTGAAGGTGGACAGCCGCTACCGCTGCTGCGTGGTGCTCGCCTCCGACGGATACCCGGTGGAGTACGAGAAGGGGAAACCGATCGGGGGACTGGAGAATGTTTCGGGCGATGCGCTGATCTTTCACGCGGGTACGGCCATGAAAGACGGACAGCTGGTGACGGACGGGGGACGTGTGCTGAACGTGGTCGGATCGGGCGACAGCCTCCGGGAGGCGATCCGCAACACCTACGAGGAAGTGGAGAAGATTACATTTTCCAACCGGTACTACCGCAGCGATATCGGGGCAAAGGGCCTGAAGTACGTGGGATAGCAAAGTTCCAGTTCTCCTGCCCCGAAACACGCCGGAATTCCGGCGGAAATCCCGTCTCCGGTTCAGCCCTCTTTGAAGAGGCCGATGACCTCCTTTCGCTTGATTTTGCCCGAGGGAGTGTGAGGCAGTTCCTCCACCCGGATGATCTCCCTGGGAATCTTGAAATCGGTGAGCCGCTCCCCGAGAGTATCGCGCATCGCCTCCGGGTCTATTCCGTTCCCGTCGGTGCTTACCACGGCCGCAACCACCCGCTGCCCCCACTCCTCGTCCGGAAGACCGATGACGGCCGCCTCCCGTATCCCGTCCAGTTTTACGAGTTCCACCTCCACTTCGTGCGGGGAGACGTTCTCTCCCCCCGTGATGATGAGGTCGGTTCTCCGGGCCTCCACGATGAGCTGGTCGTGCACGTTCAGGTGGCCGTAATCGCCCGTGTTGAACCAATCCTCTCCGTCGAACGAGGCGGCGCGCCCAAATTCCATAACGCCCTGTGCTCCCTCGACGCCGGGCTCGCTATCCTCCCCCAGGTAGCCGTCGAAGACCTGCGGCCCCCGCAGCCAGATGGTGCCTGAGTCGTTTGCCGGAACCGGCTTGCCCTCCCGGTCGCGGATCTCAATTTCGTTGGGCTCAAAAATCCTGCCCACGCTTTTCCGGGGCGTATAGATGCCGCTCGGCTTGAGAATGTGGTTGGCCGCGATCTGCGCGCAGGTCTCGGTCATTCCGTAGCTGGGGACCAGGGGAATGCCCTTCTCGGTGGCGTATTTGATCAGTTCCGGGTCGATGGGTCCCCCGCCCAGCAGGATCGCCTTGAAATTCCGGTGCGTCCGGAACGCGGGAATCTCCAGCAGGCGCCGGAGCATGGTGGGGACCAGGGAGGCCGCCTGGAAGAGGGTATTCTCGTGCAGGAAGGTCGAGACCATCTCCCTGTCGAATCGGTTCATCCGGTATATCCCGCTTCCGTAGAGCAGGGAGCGCAGGATGATGGAGACGCCCCCTATATGGTTCAGCGGCAGGCAGAGCAGCCAGAAATGGTTGTGGTCGGGACGGAAGTTTTCGGCGGAGGCGTGGGCGGCATGCATCATCTGCCGACGTTTCAGGGGGACGATTTTGGGGGTGCCGGACGTGCCTGAGGTAAAGAAGTAGCCGAAAATGGCCTCCGGATCGTTGTTCGGCTCGTACTTTTCGGCCTTGCTGGTCAGTTTCGGTTCGCTCTCAAGCACCTTGTCCATTTCAAGCTGTTCGATGGGCGCGGAGTGGTCCACCGGCGCTTTTTCGGTCTGTTCCCTGCCGTAGATCAGGAATCCGGGATCCAGCCGCTCGAAGCGCTCATCGAACGTGCGAGCCGGGGCATGGGGATCGAAGCAGCAGAACGGGATCCCCAACTGCCAGCAGGCGGCCAGGGCGAAGATGAGTTCATCGCAGGAGGCGGAGAGAAATCCGACCGGCTCACCCGGCTCGTGACCGTGGTCCATCAGGAACTGAAGGAAGAAGTGCTGGAACCGGTCCAGGTGCCCGTAGGTATACAGCCCTCTCCGGGAGGCGAGAAAATGGTTCTCCCGGTCGGGCGACTTAAATTCGGGGATGTGACCCTTCCGGCTTCGCATTTCAGAGCTCCGTTCGTTTTAAACTTACCCGTTTCAGTTCCTCTTTGCCAGGCGGATGGAATCCCGGCCCCGGAGGCACCCGCATGTTTCCCCGGACGACCGCATCGGGCGGGACCGCGAAATCCGTTTGAAAAAGCATACCCGTCGCCAGCCCGTGGGCGTGCCGGGCCGATCCGACTCCCCCCGCCAGCAGCGCGGTCATGGCGCGTCCCGTGCCTCCCTCCAGCGAACTGGTGAAGATAACGGTATTGTCATATTGGTCCGCGAGGGCTTTGATGGCAAAAATATCCGACAATCCGCCGGCTACCATAGGTTTAAGTATAATGAAATCAGTGAATTCCAATAAATTTTCTTCGAACGCCTCGCCAAAGAGGGTCTCGTCCAGCGCCAGCGGCACCGCGGACTGACGGCTGAGTTCGGAGAACTGCTCCCGGGAGCAGTTTTCCAAGGGCTCCTCGCAGTACTCAAGGCCCAGCCCGGCCAGCCGGTCGAGCGCGCCTGCGGCCCTCTCGAATGTCCACCCCCGGTTGGCGTCCGCCCGCAATTTCAGCTCCGGCCGGCGCTGCCGGAGGAGCTCCAGGATCTGGAGTTCCACTTCGGGCTCTGCGTCCAGTTTCACCTTGAGGGTTCCGTATCCCTCCTCCGCCAGTCGGTCTGCCCGATCGAGGGTGCGATCCGGATCGCCGGAGACCGGCAGGACCCCGTTCATCGCCACCCTCTCCTCCCAGCTGTTGAAAAGCAGGGTGCCCGGAGCCGTGTCCTGCCGCCGCGACTCCAGATCGGTCCAGAGCGTATCCAGCGCGAACCTCAGGGAGGGAAGCACCTCGTTCCGCCGGTGGAAGACCCCCGTCTCATCTATACCGCACGGTTCCGAAAGAAGTTCCCGTATGTTTGTCGCGAGCGCCCCGGCCTGCTCCAGGACCTCCTCCGGGGTCTCCCGGGAGAAGCCCGGCAGGGGAGCGGCCTCCCCCCAGGCGGCTACACCATGGTCGGGGTTTTCCGCCCGCAGCAGCACGCCCCTGCGGCTGCGGTAGCGTCCGCCCGCACTGCGGAACTCCTCCTTCAGGTCCAGTTCGTAAAGAATAGCGGTCAGTTTCATGATCCTATCCCCAAATGAGTCCCATACAGAATAGCACGCCGAAGATAACCATGAAGCGCGCGGTCCGTTCCAGGGTGCGGTTGAGCCTTCGCTTGTCCGTTTCGGTCCATACCGACGCCAGCAGGCGCAGCGCCCAGGGCAGGCTGAGAAGGGGGAGCAGCACCGGCAAGTCGTACGCCAGGCGGAAATAGAAATGGGGGGGAACCGCATAGGCCACGGCGATCATGGCCAGGTACTCCCATCGAAGCGCATTCTCGCCGAAAAGCACGCCCAGGGTGTTTTTCCCCGCCCGGGCGTCCTGTTCCACGTCCCGAAGGTTGTTGATCACCAGGATATTGACCGACAGGGCGCCCGCGGTGAGGGAGGCCCAGAAGGCGGCGGCGCTCCACTCCAGCGCGTTTACGTAGTAGGTTCCCGAAACGGCCACGATCCCGAAAAAGAGAAAGACAAAGAGATCCCCGAGTCCGTTGTAGCCCAGCGGCCAGGGTCCTCCCGTGTAGAGTATCCCGCACGCCAGCGAAAGCACCCCGATCAGCAGAATCACCCATCCGGCGTGCCACACCAGGTAGAGTCCCACGGCAAACGCCAGTCCCATCGTCAGTACGGTAGCCTGTTTCATCCGGCGGGCGGGTATGGCCCCGGTAGAGGTGGCCCGCTCAAAACCGATGCGGTCGTCGCTGTCCGCACCTTTCCGGAAGTCAAAATAGTCGTTCGCGAAATTGGTGCCGATCTGGATAAGAAAGGCGCAGAGAAGCGCGACAAGAGAAGGAATCCAATCGAACACTCCCTCCGACCATGCGAGGGAAGCCCCCACCATTACCGGGACCAGGGCGGCGGACAGGGTCTGCGGACGCGCAGCTTTGATCCATATGGTGAGCTTGGAGGCGGCCAGGATTCGGGTGGTTGATGTGAATAACCGGTGATGCTCTTGCCGGCTAAAATAGTGAAAATAGCGTCTGCTTAAAAAAACAAGCCAAAGGAAAGTTTAGGTTGAAATAGTTTAAGGAAAACGGGCCGAAAAAGACTCAATGAATAAAATATTAAATTATTGATTTATATACCCCTTTTATTATTAAATGTGGATAAATTTACAGCTAAATAAGTTGTGTTTCGATGGTTCAATCTCCTATTTTGGGGGTGAGGCAACTTCCTAACTTTAAAATCGCATCGATACCACAGACCCATGACAAAAGCTATCCGCCGCTACGACACGCTCGCCGCCGCGCGCAACTGGGCTCCCCAGGCCAACGGGACACAGTCCATGCAGATCACCGAAATATTCGGTGAGAACGCATTCCAGCTGGAGGATCTCAAGGAGCGCCTCCCCAAGAGCGAGTGGCACGATCTTAAGTCCACCATACACGAGGGGGAACAGCTCAACCCGGACGTGGCCGACGCCGTGGCCGTAGCGATGAAGGACTGGGCGACCGAGAAGGGAGCCACCCACTTCACTCACTGGTTTCAGCCCCTCACGGGCCTGACCGCCGAGAAGCACGACTCTTTTATCACACCCAACCAGGGCGGGGGCGCCCTGGCCGAATTTTCGGGCAAGGACCTGATCCAGGGGGAGCCGGACGCCTCCAGTTTCCCGAGCGGAGGACTCCGGCAGACGTTCGAGGCGCGGGGCTATACCGCGTGGGATCCCACCTCGCCTGCCTTTATCATGGAGAACCAGAACGGTTCCTACCTCTGCATTCCGACGGTGTTCGCCTCGTGGACGGGAGAGGCGCTGGATCACAAGACGCCCCTGCTGCGCTCCATGGAAGCGCTGAACGAGCAGGCGAAAAGGGCGCTGGATATCTTTGACGTGGAGACGACGCGCGTAACGTCCACCGTGGGATGCGAGCAGGAGTATTTCCTGATCGACCAGGAGTTTTTCTACCGCCGCCCCGACCTGATGACCTCCGGCCGGACCCTCGTTGGGGCCAAGCCCCCCAGGGGACAGGAGATGGACGATCACTATTTCGGATCCATTCCCGAGCGGGTGCTCTCCTTTATGCTGGAGGCCGAACAGGAGCTATACCGGCTGGGCATTCCGGTGAAGACCCGCCACAATGAGGTGGCCCCCAGCCAGTACGAGATCGCACCTCTCTTTGAGACCTGCAACATCGCGGCCGACCACCAGCAGCTCATGATGATCACTCTCAGGCGCATCGCGCGCAAATACGGGATGGAGTGCATTCTGCATGAGAAACCGTTCGACGGACTGAACGGCAGCGGGAAACACCTCAACTGGTCACTGAGCACCAGCGAGGGAATGAACCTGCTGGAGCCCGGCGACAGTCCCCATGACAACATGCAGTTCCTCTTCTTCTTCTCGGCGGTGCTGAATGCGGTCTACGAGTACCAGGATCTGCTGCGCATCTCCATCGCCCATGCGGGCAACGACCATCGGCTGGGCGCCAACGAGGCGCCGCCGGCCATCATCTCGGCCTTCATCGGCGAGCAGCTGGAGGATGTGATTAATCAACTCCTCAACGGCGGACTCAAGGAGTCCAAGCAGGGGGGGCTTATGGGGCTGGGTTCGCCCGTCCTCCCCTCGCTTCCCAAGCACGCGGGCGACCGCAACCGGACCTCGCCGTTCGCCTTCACCGGGAACAAGTTCGAATTCCGGGCCGTGGGATCCAGCCAGTCGATATCCTTTCCCATCGTGGTCCTTAATACCATCGTTGCCGATGCCATCGGAAGGATGTGCGACAAGCTGGAGTCGCGCATCGAGGATTACGGCAAGCTGGAGGATGCCCTGGCCAGCGTGCTGCGGGATACGCTGGGCGAATCACGGGATATCATATTCAACGGCGACGGATATTCCGACGAGTGGAGGGAGGAAGCCGAAGAGCGCGGACTGCTTAACCTGCGTTCCACCATCGACGCCCTCCCTCATCTTACCGATCGGAAGAACATCGATCTCTTCGAGCGCCACGGCGTGCTGAACGAGCGCGAGATTCGCTCCCGGCAGGAGATCTGGGCCGAACAGTACCTGACTACCCTTAACATCGAGGCGGATACCACGGAAGATATGGCCAAGACCATGATCTACCCGGCGGCCGTACGCTACCTGAAGGAGCTGGCCGACAACGTGGAGCAGATGGACCGGCTGAGCATGGACAACTCCGGCCAGCGGGACATGCTCAGGAAAGTCAATGGGGAACTCAATAACCTGCACACGGCCCTCGACGACCTGCGGGAGACCGTACAGGAGATAGAGGATGAAGAGGTGATGACCCGCGCCCGGAGGGTGAAGGAGGAGGTGCTCCCGGTGCTGACCCGCATCCGCGACTCCGTGGATTACCTGGAGCGCTATACGGCCGACGACTACTGGCCGCTTCCGATCTACCGGGAGATGCTCTTCGTGAAGTAGGGACCGGCATGCTGCTGCGGAGCCGGATTCACCCGATCCACGGGTACTTGCTCCAGTCCGGGTCACGTTTCTCCAGGAAGGCGTCCCTGCCTTCTTGGGCCTCCTCGGTCATGTAGGCCAGCCGGGTGGCCTCGCCGGCGAAGACCTGCTGGCCCACCATGCCGTCGTCCACCAGGTTGAAGGCAAGCTTGATCATGCGGATGGCGGTGGGGCTCTTCTCCAGGATCTCCTGCCCCCACCGGTAGGCGGTCTCCTCCAGCTCCTCGTGCGGCACCACCTCGTTGACCATGCCCATATCGCAGGCCTCTTCGGCCGAGTAGTCGCGTCCCAGGAAGAAGATCTCGCGCGCCCGCTTTTGTCCCACCTGCCGGGCCAGCAGGGCGGAGCCGAATCCCCCGTCGAAGCTGGCCACGTCGGCGTCGGTCTGCTTGAAGACGGCGTGCTCCTCGCTGGCCAGGGTAAGATCGCACACCACATGCAGGGAGTGTCCCCCGCCCACGGCCCACCCGGGCACCACGGCGATGACCACCTTGGGCATGAAGCGGATCAGCCGCTGCAGGTCGAGCACGTTAAGCCGTGCGGTGCCCCTCTCGTCGGCATAACCCGTTTCGGCGCGCACCCGCTGGTCCCCCCCGGAGCAGAACGCCCATCCACCGTCCTTCGGCGAGGGACCTTCGCCGGTCAGCAGCACCACCCCGATTTCCGGATCTTCGCGAACGTTCTCGAAGGCCTCCTGCATCTCGAACAGGGTCCGTGGTCGAAAGGCGTTGCGCACTTCCGGACGGTTGATCGCGATGCGGGCGACGCCCTCCGATTTTTTGAAGGTGATGTCCTCGTACTCTTTAACGCTGTTCCAGTCAATCTTCATGGTTCTCGCGGTTGGTTATGAAAGTGTGTACAATGTTCCGGAATCGGCGGGGCTGATCCAGGTGCACCCGGTGTCCGGCCCCCGGGACCATCTCCATTCGGCTGCCGGGAATCATGGTATTGATTTCGGAGGAGAGTTCACAATACTTGCGGTCTCCCTTGCCGGCCAGGATGAGCGTGGGAAGATCCAGCTCCCCGAGCCGGTCCCATACCGCCGGCATGCGTCCGGTGCCGAACCCGCGCAGGGAGGCGGCCATCCGCCGCGGGCGCTGGGCGCTCTGTATGGCCCGGTAGCTTACCAGGCGCCTCCGGTAGGGAGGGATCTCTTCTCCGCCCGGATCCGCCTCATCCGGGGGATGGAACAGGGGGAGGTTCCGCCACTCCTCCAGGAATTGCCCAAAATTCTTTTCGATGGCCCGGGCCCGCTTCTCGTCCGTATTCCGGCGTTCGGACCGTTCTTCGGGGGTTTTTAAACCGGGATTGGCACTCTCCAGAATCAGCCCCCGGAGTCGGTCACCCCGGGAGAGGGCAAAGTGCAGCGCCAGCCGCGCTCCCATGCTGTAGCCGTGCAGGTAGAGGGGGTGCAGGTCCAGGTGTCGAATCAGCCGGTGAAGATCATCCGCCTGCCGGGCGGCCCGGTAGCGGTCCGGATCGGTTCCCCCGCCGCTGCGGCCGTGTCCCAGCAGATCCAGGGTGACCGGCCGGCAGAATTCCGACAGCGCCTCCGCCAGGTGGGCAAACGACTTTCCGCTGCCCATGAAGCCGTGGAGCATGAGCAGCGCGGGCTTTTCGGCCGATGAACGGTCGCCGTGCAGGGAGATGTGATAGGGGTTATCCTCGATCCGGCAGATCATGAACCCTTCCAGAGCCTGTTTCTCAGTTCCATGGATCGGTCGGCGTCGGTTTTGCACTCCAGCAGGGTGATGCCCGGTCCGGACCGGCCGGTGAGTCCGGCCGGGTCGATCTCCCGCAGCTCCTGCGGACTCCTCACTTGCCGGCAGGGCAGACCGTACGCTTCGGCAAGCCGGGGGATCTCCGCCTGCTGGGGCGTTTCGAAATAGGGTGTGAACAGTTCCCGGTGCTCCGCGACGGGCAGCATGCGGAAGATGGATCCGCCGTTGTTGTTGGCGATGACCACCAGCAGCGGGACGGACAGGAGTCCGGAGGAGAGCAGGGCGTTGGAATCGTGCAGAAAAGCCAGATCGCCCGTAAAAAGCACACCCGGCCGTCCGCAGCCCAGTGCTACGCCCAGCGCTGTGGAGGTGATGCCGTCGATGCCGCTCGCCCCGCGGTTGACGTAGGTGTGCGGGGTAGTGTCGGCCCCCGCCAGCAGGCGGTCACGTACGGGGAAGGAGTTCGAAAAGAAGCGGAACCAGTCGGCGGGGACCTTCGGCATCAGGTCGTGGTAGAGATGCAGGTCGGTCAGGGGGCCGCCGCCCGAGAGGACCTCCCGGCGGCGCTTCTCGTACGCACGCTCCGTCTCCCGCCAGAGGTCGGACCATGACTCGGGGGATGCCTCCAGGCTGCTTTTAATCTCCCGCCGCCCGTCCCACTCCACCCGGCGGTCCACCGTACCGGTCAGGTCGTGGGTATTGGAGGGGTGCGCGATGTGGAGGTGGGGAACATCCTCCCAGCTCCGCAGGGCGTACTCGAGTCCCCGTGAGACCGGCTGGTAGCCGAAACGGATGATCAGATCGGGCCGCAGCTTCTCCCGGCTATCCTCCCGGCGCAGGAATCCCTCGAAGCCTCCGATCGTCCCCCGGGCCCCGATCCCGGCTTCGTCGGCTATCGGGCAGCGAAGGGTATCCGAGAGGCGCCGGATGGCAGCCGGGTCCACCCAGGGCGAGAGGGGCCCCGTGATCACCAGGATGTTGCGGGGAGGCTCCCCGCCCCGGAGCACCTCCATGAGTGGTTCCTCCAGAAGAAGCGGCTCCCGGCTGTCGGGGTTTTCCGCCTCTTCCCCTCTCGCAAATCCCACCGGGGATCGCTTTCTGCCGGTCTCCCCTGCCGCACCCTCCTCCGGGCCGGTGCGTTCCTGCCCGGATTCGAAGAGCTCCCGGTTCTCTTCGGCTACGACCCTCCACCGTTCGCGGGAGGGCTCCAGCGGTTTGTCGAAGGGAAAATTGAGGTGGGCGGGTCCTCTTAACTCCTCCATCTCGTTCAGCGCCTCACGGGTGACACGGCGGACCGTTGCATCGAGGCCGGCGGAACTGCTTGCCCCCGAAGCGGGGCGGGCTTCCGTGGTGAAACCGATCTCCTTTCCACCGGCGGATATCGTCTCTCCCATATCCCGGAAAAGAATGGGGTATCCTCCGTAGAGGTTTTTCTGATATATCGTCTGGTTGGCGCCTGTACCGAAAAGGCGGGCGGGGCGGTCGGCCGTAGCCAGCAGGAGCGGCACGCCCGACATTCGCGCCTCGATGACGGCCGGGTAGTAGTTGGCCAGGGCGGTGCCCGATGTGCAGACGAGCACGGCCGGCCGGGCGGTAGCCCTGCCGATGCCCAGGGCGAGGAAACCGGCCGAACGTTCGTCCATGACCACCTGCTTCGACAATCCGGGATGGGCGGCCGCCGCCAGCGTGAGCGGCGTGGACCGCGAGCCGGGGGAGATTACCACGTGCCGCACGCCCTGGCTGCGGAGTTCCCTGAAAAAAGAGGTGACCATATCGAAGGCCGCGTTGCCGGAAGGCGCGTCCGCGTCACTCATGGGAGAGGGCCGCCAGCATGGGCCGCAGTTTCAGGTTGCTCTCTTCCCATTCGGTCTCCGGATCCGACGCGCCCATGATGCCGCAGCCTGCGAAAAAGGAGATCTCCCGATCGTCCATCAGGGCGCTCCTGATACCCACCACAAACTCCCCGCCGCCCTGCAGGTCCAGCCATCCCAGCGGTCCGGCGTACCATCCCCGGTCAAACGTCTCCAGCTCCCGGATCCAGGGGGCCGCGGCCTCCCGCGGATAGCCGCCGACGGCAGCCGTGGGATGCAGGGCGTCAACCAGGGCGAGGGGATCGGCGGACTCCCTCAGCCAGGCGGTGATGGGGGTGTAGAGATGCTGCACGTTGGAGAGTTTTTTGACGCGGGGCCGGGCGTCGCTCTCGAAGCCGGAGACGTGGGAACGGAGGCGGTTTTCGATATCTTTGATCACCAGGTTGTGTTCCCGGCGGTTTTTGGAGCTGACCATCAGCTCCCTGCCGAACATGGCGTCTTCGCTGGCGGTGCTGCCCCGGCGAATGCTGCCGGCCAGGGCTTCGGTGAGCAGGTATCTCCGGTGGAAGGAGGCGAGTCGCTCGGGGGTGCATCCCAGGAACGCCTTCCTGCCGGGGGACTGTACAAGAAAGGAGTAACACGAGGGATACTGCCGGCGCAGGTTGTCGAGGAGGCAGGTGGCCTGGCTCTCCGGACGGAGGCGGGAGGTCACTTTCCTGGCAAGCACGATCTTGTCGAAGCGGCCGGCGCCAATCAGTTCCACGGCACGCTCCACCGATTGGTTCCAGCGTTCCCGTTCCGCGGCGTCTCCGTCGATCTCCGTTGACGGGACACGATCGCCGCTCTCCGGGCGGCGCAGCACCTGCTCGGGATTCAGCTTGAAAATCGGGGAGAGTTCCTCCAGTTTTTCGCGGATCTCCCGGTCGATCCTCCCGGGATCATCCCCGGATTCCATGTTCAGCGTGAGCAGGGTGAATCGCCCCTCACGCAGGACCGACCAGCGGGGCAGGGTAAAGAGGGCGGGGGGATAGCCTTCCCAGTCGCCCGAGCCCGCATTTCCGAAAAAAGAGAATCCCCCCGTCAGCATGGGTCCCCCCCGGGTGTGTCCGCTGGGATTGAAGAGCGAGAAGCGTCTCCGCAAGCCCCGCATTTGTTCCCTGATACTCCCGAATCGACCGTCCCCCTCCGCCTTCAGTTCCAGCAGCGAGCCCGCTCCCGCCAGGGCGCTCTCACGGTCGGGATTCTCCAGGTACCAGCGATAACTGTCGGTCTCATCCATAATTTCCAGGCAGGCCAGGGGATCCAGGCCCGTTACCGGCAGGCTGAGGGAGAGCCAGGGAAGCGGCGAGCCGGCGGCCTCCTCCAGGAATTCCCGGTAGGAGGCGGTCGACAGGTGCTTGCGGAGCACTTTGGGCAGACCTGTTTGCCGGGCATTAAGATTTTCGGACATAATGGCGATAAGGTACTAGGGCGGTTCCGTCTGTGGACTTTCAGAATTTTCAATATAAATTGAAAATGGAAAAGAGTCCACCGGCTGCATCGGCCGTTTAAGCCAAAGATAAATTTGCATAAGTCGGACAGGATTCCGACACTTTGACCAATAAATAATATCGGCATTAGGGACAACAGACGAGCTTCCGGCTTACCAAAACCGTACTCCATGGTAGAGATAAAACCTCTGGACCTGCAGAACGCCACGCTGCATTACAAATGGAACAACGACGCCGAACTTAACTATTACGATTCGGAATATCCCCACCAGCACGAACCCTTCGATGCTTTTCTCCGCCGGATAAAAGGGGTGGTCGACCAGGATAACGAGACGGCCGAGCTTTTTGAAATTCACCTGCAGAAAAACGACAAGCTGGTAGGAATCGTGGATCTCCACGCCATCGATACCTACAACCGGCGCTGCTACGTCAACTGCACCATCGGAGACCGGGACTATGCGGGCAGGGGACTGGATGCAGAAGCGCTGGAACTTGTGTTGAAGTACTGTTTCAACCGGAAGGAGCTGAACAAGGTGGCCACCACCGCTTTCGATTTCAACACCTCCTGGATCGAAAATGTGGAGAACCTGGGATTTCATCGGGAGGGCGTGCTTCGGAAACACGTATTGAAGAAAGGAGAGTACCGCGACAAGCTGATATACAGCCTGCTGCGCGAAGAATACAAGGAGGGATCCCGGTTCGCCGACGCGGAGTCTTCCGCTTCGCAGCAGGGAGCCTCGATGACCGGCTGACCTACCTCGCCTCGTCTTTCTCGCCCGACAGGTAGGGATTGTAGATCCCGTACTGCGTCGGATCGTATTCCGCCAGCCGGAAAAAATGGTCCCAGGCGTCCTCGCTGTTCCCGTTCTCATCCACCCAGGAGGGATGGCTCTGTTTGATCAGTCCAACGGCTCGTTTGGCGTATTCGATTCTCTCTTCCTGATCCTTGATCCGGGGCAGGGCGGCGATCATCAGGTCCAGGTTGTATCCGCAGTCAAAGTCCTTGGGCTTCTGCTGTTCGACGAACATCGTTCTCGGTTTGAAGGGTTGGTCTTACTTGCTCAGGGCACCAATAATATCATTTCCCGGGCAAAGGTAAAAATGCGTTGTCCCGGTAAATATTCGGGTAGGTTGCGCAATTTTCCTATATTCGTTAGCCCTGATACCGCCAACGAAAAGGAACGAAGGAGATATGTATTACGAATCCATACTGGAAGTCATCGGCAACACCCCGCTGGTCAGGCTGAACCGGGTGACGGACGGTATTGACGGGACCCTGCTGGCCAAGGTGGAATATATGAATCCGGGCCAGAGCGTCAAGGACCGCATCGGCATCAAAATGATAGAGGAGGCCGAGGAGAAGGGGCTGATCGAACCGGGCGGCACGATTATCGAAGGCACTTCCGGGAATACGGGAATGGGCCTGGCGCTGGCGGCGGCCATCAAGGGGTACCGCTGCATATTTACCGTATCCGACAAGCAGAGCAAGGAGAAGATCGACCTGCTGAAAGCGCTGGGGGCCGAAGTAAAGCTCTGTCCCACGGATGTGGAGCCGGACGATCCCCGGAGTTACTACTCGGTGGCGAAACGGCTCAGCGAGGAGATTCCCAACTCCTACTATCCCAATCAATACGACAATCCCGGGAATACCGAAGCGCACTACGAGACCACAGGGCCCGAAATCTGGGAGCAGACCGACGGCAGGGTCACCCACTATGTGGCGGGGATGGGAACCGGCGGCACCATCTCGGGAGCCGCCCGCTACCTGAAAGAGCAGAATCCGGAGATCAAGGTGATCGGGGTGGACAGCTGCGGATCGGTTTACAAAAAATATTTCGAGACGGGGGAGTTCGACAAGGAGGAGATCTATCCCTACCTGACCGAGGGCATCGGGGAGGATATCATTCCCGAGAACATGAATTTCGACCTGGTCGACGACGTGGTGCAGGTGAACGACAAGAATGCCTTCCAGACCACCCGCCGGCTGGCCGAGGAGGAGGCGCTGTTTGTAGGGGGATCCTGCGGTGCGGCGGTCTACGGGGCCCTGCAGTACGCCCGCGAGGAGAAATTCGGAGAGGATGACCTGATGGTGATCATACTGCCTGACAGCGGCACCCGATACGTCTCAAAAATCTTCAACGATGAATGGATGAGGGAGCACGATTTTCTGGACGAATAAAGCGGCAACGTTCACACAAACCTTTTTTTATGGCAGATCAGAGCAAGCAGTTTCAACAGGGGCAGATGGAAATCGAATTGCCGGAGGAGGAGGCCTCCGGCACCTACTCCAACCTGGTGATGATCACCCACTCTCCCTCGGAGTTTATTTTCGACTTCATCTCGGTTATGCCGGGAAGGGGGAAGGCGAAGGTGGTCAAGCGCATGGTGATGACGCCCGATCATGCCAAGCGCCTGGCGAACGCACTTTCTGAAAACGTGAAGCGTTACGAGGAGGAGAACGGGTCGATTACCACCAACGACCGTTTTGAGGTTCCTTTCAACTACAGGGGCCCCACACCCGAAGCCTGATTCGACCGTGCGATGTTCGAATTCCTGAAAAAACTTTTCTATAACGAGGAGGAGGAGCTGACGGTGGTCCTCCTGGATGACGATCATCCGGAGGGGGCCGAATCCTACACCTGCAAACCGGAAAAACTGCGGAGGTTGTTCTACGGAGCGGGGGCGGCTCTGGTCATCGTAACGCTGCTGCTGTTGATGTTCACGCCGCTCGGGGCGATGCTTTACAACCAGGAAGACTCCGAGTTGCGGCAGCAGGTGATTGAGGTGTCGCAGCGGGTGGAGGCCCTGCAGGACTCGCTCCGGGCGAGGGACATGCAGCTGAACGATATACAGAAGGTCCTGACGTCCGGTGCCGACACGACCTTCCGCGTGGAGACGGTGGAGGTACCCGGTACGCTGGCCTCCACCGGCGGCAGCCGGCCGGAAGACGAACAATCGTCAGGCGATCCCCTGCCGGGGCTTGGAGCAGGGGCTTCCGAGGTTCCGGTCTATGAGATGGTCTCTCAGAGCGAGATCATCTTCTCGGAGCTCTTTTCCGGCGCACCCCGTTTCCCGGCGCAGCTACCGGTTCAGGGAACGATGACACGGAATTACAATCCGGACAACCGGCACTACGGCATTGATATCGCTACCAGCGAGGGCACGGAATTACGCGCACTGGCTGACGGCTCGGTGGTCAGCCGGGACTGGTCAGTGAATTACGGCTATGTGATACACATCCAGCACGGCGGCGGAATTCTCAGTGTCTACAAGCATGTAACGCAGGTCTCCAAGGAGGTAGGGGATGTCGTGCTGCAGGGCGATATCCTGGGGACAGTGGGAGATGCCGGGGTGCTGAGCTCCGGTCCCCACCTGCACCTGGAGATATGGAAAGACGGCGTTCCTCAAAATCCCAGTTCTTATTTAATCAATCCATAACGACATGTTTAACAGCAGCAGCAACAACAAATCGACTTCGAAGGGCGGTTCGGAAGCCCGGAGCGGAAATCTTCCATCCGTGAACATGATCAGCGAGGGGACCCGGCTGAAAGGGAACCTGAATACGAAGAACGACATACGTATTGCCGGATCCCTGGAAGGGGAGGCGGAGGCCGGTGGAAAGCTGATCATCACTTCAAGCGGCAGGGTGGAGGGCGATGTGGAGGCAGTGGACGCCGACGTCGCGGGCACCCTCAACGGCGAGATACACGTCAAGAACAAGCTGGTCGTCCGCCAGTCGGCGGTGATAGACGGGGACATATTTACCAAAGCACTCCTGGTGGAGGAGGGCGCCCAAATTAACGGCACCTGCCATATGGGAGAGGAGTCGAACCTGAAAGCCGGCGAAGCGAACGACCGCGGCACGCTCGAAGCATCGATCGGTGAGCCGGGAGAGCGGAGCGAGAATTGAACCGTGAACACCGGGACGATAAGCGGAACGTTTTCTCCAGGTATGCCCCCTACCTCTCCCTGGGAGCGGAAATTGCGGCCGGAATTGCGATACCCCTCCTGCTGGGATTCTGGCTGGACCGCTGGCTGGACACCTCGCCTTGGCTGCTGATGGTCGGAATCGTGGCGGGCATGACCAATATTTTCGTGATGATTTACCGGCTTTACAAAAATCTGAACGGCGAATAGGAGGCGACCGCGTGGGCCGCAGCTATCTTCAATCTTTCCTGGCCTGGAGCGGGGCGGGACTGCTGATCCCGCTCGCAGGTTTTTCCTGGGTTGGTGGAGAGGCGCTCACAGCCGCGCTCACCGCCTACCTTCTGAGCTTTGTTTTTACCGGGAGCAACTACGCTGTAATCCGAAAAATAAACACCGGCAGGCACACGCACTTTTACCGTATCTTTCTGGTTTCCCTGGCCCTACGATTCCTCCTGGTTCTGGCGGCGTTGTACCTGGCATTGGAGGTGATAAAATTTCACCACATTTACTTTACAGTTAGTTTCGTTATTTCTTATATTTTCCATTCTGTGATTGAAATTATTTTTTTGAATAAAACCCTGGAAACCGAGACGGAATTTTAAATGGTACAGGCCTTTCGCCGACTGGCAGTCACTCTCGTTTTACTGCTTTTTATTGCCCCCCATTCATTTGCTATTCAGGAACAGCCCGAGGAGGCGATGACATCGCAATCCGAAGAGGCCTCCTCGGAAGGCGCTCCCATCGACCTGACGGGTAAGATCCAGGACCACCACTACCTGGATGTCATGGGCTACCACCTGGACCTGCCCCGCATACTGCTGGTCGACGGAGAGTGGCACTTCTATGGCAGCACAGGGGCGGCGGTTGCGTCGGGCAACTTCACGGAAGATCACGGGGCGCTGATACCGACGGGCGGCGGCGAGATCGCTTTGGACATGTCGATCACCTCCCACCTGATGTATGTCTGGTTCGGGGTGGGGCTGACGCTCCTGCTGACACTTGTGATGACCCGTCGATACAGGAGGGGAGTGGGAAGGAAAACCGAGCCGAAAGGCTGGTTCCACAACCTTTTCGAGATCACCTTCGTATTTGTGCGTGACGACATTGCCCGGGGGAATATTCCGGAGGAGAAGTACAAAAAGTTCATGCCCTATCTCTTCGCGGTATTTATCTCCATTACCTTCATGAACCTGTTCGGACTGCTCCCGTGGGGCGTGACGGCGACCGCTGATATTACGGTGACGGGCACGCTGGCCTTCATATCCTTTTTCCTGGCCCAGTGGAACGGCTCCAGGGCGCACTGGGAACATGTTTTCTGGTTCCCCGGGGTGCCGGGCTGGATGCGTTTCATTCTGACGCCCATTGAGATACTCGGGCTGTTTACCAAGTACATCGCGCTGGCGATTCGTCTCTTTGCCAACATGCTTTCGGGCAAGATCATGATTATCGTTATACTGGGACTCATTTTCATATTCGCCGAGGGCTTCGGGGCGATGGTGGGGCTCGGTACCAGTTTCCTGGCGGTACCCCTCACCGTGCTGATGTACATTCTGAAGGCATTCGTGGGAGTCTTACAGGCCTATATTTTCGCCCTGCTGTCGGCCGTGTTCATCGGGATGGCGACGGAAGAACATGATCATCATGAAGACGCCGCGGAGGCGCACGCATAAAACCGTTTTTTATCATCGAATACATCCAAAACCACAAATAAAAAGAACAGGTACAACACTATGGGTTTATTAGCAGCAGGAATCGGAGCAGGAATTGCAGCCATCGGAGCCGGCATCGGAATCGGCATGATTGGCAAAGGGGCTGTTGAGAGTATCGCACGGCAGCCCGAGGCCTCCGACGATATCCGGGGCGCCATGATTCTTACGGCCGCTCTTATCGAGGGTGTGGCCCTGGTTGCCGCGATCGTCTGTTTCCTCCTCGCACTCGGAATCCAATTATAACCTCAACGGACAGACAGCTATGACTGTTTTACTACTGGCCCAGGGAGGAGGTCTCTTCTCCTTTAGCAGCGGATTTGCCATCTGGGTCCTGATCACCATGGTGATCTTCCTCGCGATCATGGGGAAGTACGCCGTGCCGGTAATCATGGACGCCCTTGAGGAGCGGGAGGACCGCATCAAGGAGTCGCTGGAGTCGGCCGAGAAAGCCCTGGCCCGTGCTGAGGAGATCTCGAAAGACAACGAGAAGGCGCTGCGGGAGGCGGAGCGGAAGGCTCAGCAGATTCGCAAGGAGGCGATCGAGGAGGCCGAGATGCTTCGCGCCGAGCGCATCGAAAAATCCAAGGAGGAGGCCGCCGAGATGCTCGAGCAGGCCCGGGAGACCATCGAGCAGGAGAAAAAAAGGGCACTGCTGGAGCTGCGCGATGAGGTGGCCCGGCTGGCCATCCAGTCCGCCTCCGTCATACTGGACGCCGAACTCGATGAGGAGAAGAACCAGAAGCTCGTGAATAACTTCATTCAGGACATCTCCAAAAACTAGGGCATGCTGATAACCAAGACAGCTCGCAGATACGCCTCCGCGCTCCTGCAGTTCGCGCGGGAGGAAGAAGCGGTTGAGAAGATTCTGCAGGATATGGATCTCATCCACAATACCATTCAGGGCTCCGGGGAGCTGGTGGCATTCCTCCGCAGCCCCGTCATCAAGTACGACGACAAGATGGAGGCCCTGGAGAAGATGTTCGGCGACCGCGTGGAGAAAGCGACGGTCCTGTTCCTGCGCCTGCTTTCGAGGAAGGGGCGTATTCACCTGCTGGACCAGGTCACGGCCGCCTTCCGGGAGCAGTACAACCGTTATGCGGGCATCCTGGAAGTGGACGTCTTCTCCGCTTCGGAGCTCAGCGACTCGCAGCGCGGTCAGCTTCACGACTCCCTCGAGGCGAAAACCGGGAAGAAAGTTAACATGAATCTATCGGTCAACTCCTCGCTGCGCGGGGGACTGGCGGTCCGGATCGAGGACACCGTGATCGACGGTACGGTGAAGCACAAACTGGAAGAGCTCCGCGAGCAATTGATGGGGAATTCCGAGGAATAAACAGGAAATTTGTAAACAGAGACAGTGATCTTATGAGTCAAGTCAAGCCAGACGAAGTATCCGCCATTTTAAGAAAACAGCTCTCCGGCTTCGAGCAGGAAGCCGACGTGTACGACGTGGGTACGGTTCTCGAAGTAGGAGATGGAATTGCGCGCGTATACGGCCTCTCCAAGGTGCAGGCGGGAGAGCTTGTTGACCTGCCCGATTCCAAGGATAACGAGGGTAATTCGGTGCGAGGTATGGTGCTGAACCTTGAGGAGGACAACGTTGGCGTAGTGCTGTTCGGTTCCACCAGCGCGGTGGAGGAGGGCGATACGGTGCGGCGTACCAAGGACATTGCCTCCATTAACGTAGGAGACGGACTCCTGGGCCGTGTCATCGACCCGCTGGGCCGACCGCTGGACGGCAAAGGGCCCATCTCGGGCGATACCATCCGTATTCCCCTGGAACGGAAGGCGCCCGGCGTTATCTACCGGGAGCCGGTCTCCCAGCCCCTGCAGACGGGTATCAAGGCCATTGACTCCCTTATTCCCATCGGGCGTGGCCAGCGGGAGCTGATCATCGGTGACCGCCAGACAGGCAAGACCTCCGTCGCGGTGGATACCATCATCAACCAGCGGGAGACCCAGGATACGGATCATCCGGTCTACTGCATCTATGTGGCGGTCGGACAGAAGGGATCGACCGTGGCCGGAATCGCCAGCGCCCTGGAACAGAACGACGCCATCGACTACTCCGTGGTGGTCTCCGCCCCCGCCAGTGTATCGGCCCCCATGCGCTATATCGCGCCCTTCGCCGGTGCGGCGATCGGGGAGTATTTTCGAGATACCGGCCGGCATGCGCTGGTCATATACGACGACCTCTCCAAGCAGGCGGTGGCCTATCGCGAGCTGTCGCTGCTGCTGAGACGTCCCCCGGGGCGCGAGGCCTATCCGGGCGATGTCTTCTTCCTACACAGCCGACTGCTCGAGCGTGCCGCCAAAATCATAGACAACGACGAGGTGGCACGGCAGATGAACAACGTACCCGAACAGCTCAAGCCGCATATGGAGGGGGGCGGATCTCTTACGGCTCTGCCGATTATCGAAACCCAGGCGGGAGATATTTCGGCCTATATCCCGACCAACGTCATTTCCATTACCGACGGACAGATTTTCCTGGATACCGACCTGTTCAATTCCGGCGTGCGGCCCGCCATCGACGTGGGATCCTCGGTTTCCCGGGTGGGAGGCGCGGCCCAGGTCAAGTCGATGAAAAAACTCGCCGGAACCATGAAGCTGGACCTGGCTCAGTATCGCGAGCTGGAGGCTTTTGCCAAATTCGGGTCCGACCTCGACCCGGCCACCCAGCGGCAGCTCAAGCGGGGAGAGCGAACCGTGGAGCTGCTCAAGCAGGACATTTACGAACCGAGGACGGTGCAGGAGCAGATCGCCCTGCTGAAGATAAACGACGAGGGCCTGCTGGATGATCTGAAAGTGGACCAGATCCAGAAGTTTGAGCAGGAGTTCCTGCAGACCATAAACGTCAAGTTCGACCAGGAGATGAAAGAGCTCGCCAGGACCGGCGAATTAAGCGACGAACTGGGCGAGGAGCTGATGAATGCGGCCGAAAGCATAATCGATCAAGTTCAAGCTACCGAAGAAGGCTGATTTATGGCCAATTTACGCGACATTCGAAACCGGATCGAATCGGTCCGGAACACCATGCAGATCACCCGCGCGATGAAAATGGTGGCGGCCGCCAAACTGCGGAAGGCCCAGAACCGCATCATAGACACCCGTCCCTACGCCGCCAAGATGAAGCAGGTGGTCTCCCGGATGGTGGCCAACGCGCCGGATGCCAACGTCCTGCTCAAGCAGCCGGAGAAGACCGAGCGGGTTCTCTTTATCGTCATCGGCTCGGACAGGGGACTCTGCGGGGCGTTCAATAACAACCTTTTCAAGGCGGTGGAGAAGCGGATTGATGAGGATTTCCAGGAATACAATGAATCGGGTGACCTCTCCGTTTTCTGCCTGGGGAAAAAGGCGGATAAGTACTTTCGAAAGCGAAGCTACCGTGTGGAGCGGGGCATACCCGGCTTTTTTGACGAATTGATCTTCTCCGGCGCATCGGAAATCATGCAGGAGATTATCGGGTTTTTCAAGAGGGGCCGGTTTCACAGGGTGTACCTGGCCTACAACGAGTTTAAATCGGTGATTTCCCAGAACCGCCTGATCGAGCAGGTGCTGCCCATCGACCCGGCCTCCCTGCTGGAAAACCGCGAGGATCATGACCTCGAGGGCGAATACATCTACGAACCCGACCCGTCATTTATATTGGACAAGCTGCTTCCCCTGCATCTCAATATGCAGTTGTGGAAGGCCCTGCTTGAATCCAACGCCGCCGAACAGGGCGCCCGGATGACCGCCATGGACAACGCTACGGAGAATGCCGAAGAGCTGGAGCATGAGCTCAAGCTGGATTACAACCAGGCTCGCCAAAGTGCAATTACGACCGAAATTTCCGAAATTGTATCCGGTGCCCAGGCTCTGCAGGAATCGTAACGCTCTTCGGAGAGATGGCAGAGTGGTCGAATGCGGCGGTCTTGAAAACCGTTGAGGCCCTTATGGGTCTCCGGGGGTTCGAATCCCTCTCTCTCCGCACTGCATAGCCCCATCCCTTTCCGGGAGGGGCTATTTCTTTAAATAAATCCGCTTACGGGTCGTTAGTTTTCATAATCAAGGAAATATCCTGTCATGTTGAATAAAGCGTACGTACTGGCGGCTTTGGTTGTATTGGTCCCGTTTGCGGCCATCGGGCAGGATACGCTTACGATATCGATGGAGGAATTCATCAGGCGGGGCGCCGAAAATTCGGGCCAGCTGGATTTCGAGGAGCAGAACGTGCGGCTGGCGTCCAACCGGATTGACCAGGCCCGCTCACAGCGGTATCTCCCCCAATTCGAGCTGAGCACCCAGCACGGGGTGGTGCCCGGCGTTGAGAGCGACCGGAACGACCTCACGGAAAACGAATACTATCTGGATCCGAATCTGGAGAACGACTGGCAGGAGTGGGGGGTTTTCACCCGGGCCGAAGTCTCCGCCGTGCAGCCGCTGTTTACCTGGGGGGCGCTCTCCAATGCCGTGAAAGCGGCGGAATCTGCCGCGGAATCTGCCAGAAAGGAGTTTGAGTCCCGGAAAGCGGATATCTCCCTTCGACTTTACGAGCTTTACCAAAGCTACATGCTTACCCGGGAACTGGAGCGTCTGCTCTCGGAAGCCAGCGAGCGCATAGCCCGGATAAACCGCCAGATCGAGGAACAGAGGGAGGCCGGCGATTCCGAACTGGACGAATCCGACGTGTACAAGTTCAGGGTGTTCCAGTCGGAGTTCGAGGCCCGGGCGGCCGAGGTCCGGGAGAACAGCGCGTACATACGCCGGGTATGGGACTATGTGCTTCAGCCGGATTCCGGGGAGGTTTTCGTGCCCGAGGGCCGGTACATGGAGCCCGTGGCGAACGAGCTGCAGGATGTGGGATACTACCGCGCGCAGGCCATGAACGCCCGGGCCGAGATCCAGAGCATCGAACACGGCATCGAGGCGGCCCGCCAGGGCCTCAGCGCCACCCGCTCCCGCGCTTTTCCCACGTTCTTTCTGGGGATCTCGGGGAGTTATGCCAACACTCCCAATCGGCCCCGCCAGAGCAATCCGTTTATCATTAACAACACCAACTACGCCACCGCCGCGGTGGGGATGGGGATACGCCAGAACCTGGATTTTTTCCAGATAAACACCGAAATCGAACGGAGCAGAATTCAGTACAACCAGGCGCAGCACCTGAAGTCCGCTGCGGAAGACGGGATCGTACTGGAACTCAACGACCGGTACCGGAACGCCAGCATATCCCGTTCGAAAATCGAGAGTCTGGACGAGGCTCTGGGGACCACCAAGGAGTGGCTGCGCCAGGAGCAGCTGGACTACGACCTGGGATTCGGGGAGACCAAGGATCTGCTGGACGCACTCAGGAAAGAGCTGGAGTTGCGGGTACAGATTCAACAACTGACGTTTGAGCACAACCGGGACATGGCCCGGCTCTACCGGTCCGCCGGTATTGCGCTTACGCAATTACACATGAATCAACCCTGACGATTATGTCATTTCGAACGTTTTTCCTGATTTGCCTGGGTACCTTCCTGCTGGCGGCTTTCCTGTTCACCGGAACGGCCGCCGCCCAGAAAGACAGCGCTTCCGTACATGCCCTGCTGGAGGAGAGGGATCGTGAAATCAAGGATCTTCTGGGCCCCGAGGGGACGGAATACAGCGAGGAGCAGCGGCAGAAGCTGAAAGATATCATCAACGGGGTGATGGATTACCGCTCCATGGCCAGCTACGCACTCCAGGAGACGTGGGACACCCTCTCCGCCGGACAGCGGGACGAATTTGTGGAGCTGTTCTCCACGATTGTACGCGAACACTCTCTGAACGATCTCGACATCTACCGGGCGGAGGTTGAATACCGGTCCATTACTGTGGAAGGAGACAGCGCCGAGGTGCATACCACCGTTCGCCGGGAGAGTGCCCTTATCCCGGTGGTCTACCGCATGTATTACGAAGAGGATGGAAGCTGGGTGGTTACCGACATGTCCATCGACGAAGTCTCGACAGCGGAATCGTACCGCAACCAGTTTCAGCGCATCATCTCGAGGCGGGGCTACGATACCCTCCTGGAATCGCTTCGCAAACGGGCGGGTGAGGGGTAGTGCTATTTTTCGCTAAAATTCACTAATTTGACCCGATGCTGAGATCCGTTCAAAAAAAGAATCTGGCCCCTGAAGGCTATATCTATGCCACCTACGGCCATCCCAAATATCTTCGTCACGCCGTCGCTTCGGTGGTCTCCCTTCGCAGGTACGACAAGGACCGCCCCGTGGCCCTGGTCTGTGAGAAGAAACACAAGCAGATCCTGGAAGAGCACAACCTGGCGGACATTTTTGATGTGGTCCACGTGCTGCCGCCCGAAAGAGCTTCCATCGTGGGGTTCAAGCACAACATACACGACTACCTCTTCTTCGAGAAAAACATCTTTCTGGACAGCGACATCGTGTGGTGCAAGGATCCTGATCCCCTCTGGCAGTCGTTTCAGCCGTATGAATTTACGATAACCGGCACCCAGGTCTCGGATAATTTTTTCGGGGGACCCAAAAATATCGGGGTCCTGGCCGACATTCTGCTTCGCCGTCGCCAGCGTACGCTGAATCATTTCGGACTGACCTACCTAAGCCGGGTACAGACAGGCATGATATACGCCAGCGACTACTCCGTGACCCGCAAAATGTGTGAGCTGTCCCGGAAAATGCTGGAGCGGAAAAGCGAAACGCATTTCCGCAGCCGCACTCTGGAAAAGGGACGCAGCGAGGAGTCGTGCGAATGGAGCATGGCCATGGCCATGGCGAAACTCGACCTGCCTGTCTACCCGTGGCTGCAGGGACATACCTCGCCGCAGCTGGACTATATTGACGACCTCACCTCCCACGACGACGATTTTGAGTATGTGGTCTGCACCTACTACTGCAACCGGCTGGTCTATAACCTCCGGGGACTCAAGTCACGCTGGCTGCGACGGCTGCTGATCCGCCTTCTCTCGGTCATCCCGGGTAAGGGAGACTACCTGAAAACCACGCCGTACTGCCTGCATTTTGGATGGTATCACCAGAAACAACCCTTCTACGAGTTTGCGGAACGCACCTGGAACAATCTCACCCGCAACCTGGAACAGGCCGGGACCGGCGCCTCGCTCTTCAGGAAGACGGAGGGGTGAGGCCGGCTTTCCGGGAGTCTTCGTAGAACGAATGGAAGGCCTCCTTCTCATCTGGTGAGAGCCGGAAGACCGGGTGCTTGAACAGGTCGTTTCGTATCCCCGCATACCAGGCGTACTGGAGCAGGCGGAGGGGACTGTTGCGTATGCGGCGGATGAAATGATCCCTTTCCCACGTGTTGTCGCCGTGGAAGCAGCGGATCATGAGGTAGGAGTAGCGGTCCGCCAGCTGACGATAGCGCTTTCGTTTCCACGCTTTCAGGTAGACGGTGTCTTCCGCACGCCGGGTATGGGGATAGCGGATCCCTTCGTCGTTGCGGTGCATGATGCTGCCCGGAATGCCTTCGGGGAGGTATCCCACGTAGGGATGTTGAAGGTAGGGCTCCTCCATCAGGTGCATCAGGGCACCGGAAAGGCAGCAGGCGTCGTGGCCCTCCATGAGCGTCCTCGCCTGCACCGCCAGCCGCTCCGGATGGTACCAGTCGTCGTCGTCCCACTGTGCCAGAAAATCCCCGGATGCCTCCTCCAAAGAGATGTTGCGCAATTTGCCCAGCGTGTTGTCCGGGGTTTGCTCCAGCTTCACATAGTTCAGCTCCTCCCCGGGAACCATCTGCAGCACCTCCGTGAGCTCCTCCTCCCCGTCGTCGACCACCACCAGCTCCTTATTGGGCCAGGACTGGTCCAGGTAGCACCGCACGGATCGTCTCAGCAGCGCACCGCGGTCGGCCGTTACGACCAGGCAGCTGACCTTGGGCAATTCGGGGTCGGTCTGTTCCGGGGAGGAGGTCCCTGCATCGGTCGGATGGGGTTCGGGCTGTTCGGCTGGCATAGAAAGCGGTTGGATCCGTTGAAAGGTTTCCGGTGGTGATGCGGTTGCAAAAAGGGACGGAATATAAGGTTTTTACGGGAAAACTCACCATCCGGACGCATGCAGACCGGCGCTCACGCGCCCGGCCGCGGGCAGGGCTTCGGGCGTATTTGGCATCCAGCATCCCGATGCTTTCTTGCATGACGATCGAGAGTGCTGTACTATTTCCATGTGATGATCAGCCCAATTGAGAAGATCAGAAGAAGTCTCCGCTTTTACTACTACAGCTGGAAGAACGGCTGGAGTTTCCCGCCCCGCATGACGCATCTAGCCGGGGGGAAGATAGCCGCCGGAAGCTACGAGCCGGAGGTCTCGCAGGCCGTGGCGGATAACCTGGACGAGGGGGATCTGTTTATTGACGCAGGTGCCAACGTGGGATACTTTTCCAGGCTGGCCTCCCGGATCGTAGGACCGGAGGGCGCAGTGTACGCCCTGGAGGCCGATTACGAGAACTACCACGCGTTGGTAAAAAACATCGGCGACCGGCCCAACGCTTGCGCAATCCATCTCGCGCTATCGAGTAAAAATGCTTTTGCCACGCTGAACCGAAGCTCCCATTCCGCCTGCCACAGCGTAGTGGAAACGGGAAACAAGCTGGCCGATTTCGGGTATACGATCCCCACGATAACATTGGACCACTTCTGGGAGATCTACCTGGAAAAGCGCCCGGTCAGCCTTCTGAAGATCGACGTGGAGGGAGCGGAACTGATGGTGATGGAGGGCATGGAGCAGATCCTGAAGGAACGTAAGGTGTCGACGGTGATTGTCGAGTTCTGTCCGGCTATTATCCGAAACGCCGGGTTCCGGATCCGGGAGTTCTACGAGCGGCTTGCACCCCATTTCACACTCTCGGTCATCGACCGGGCGTACCGGTCTGCCGCAGGCGATGGTCACATCGACACACCGGAGAAATTTCGCGCGCTGGAGGAGGAGTTGATGGCGGGACAGGGGATCGTCAACGTCAATCTGCTGGGTCGACGCCGGCCGTAATCTCCTTCCCGGTCTGCTCTCTCCAGCCGAACAGCAGGTAGAACCCCAGGTTCAGGATCTTGGCCAGCACGTCGTGGGCCAGGAAGAGTCCCGATATCGGAGCCAGGGGTACCGAGAGAATCCGGGCGAGCTCGATGTTGGTACTTGTCGAGACCAGCTCCTGGCTGGGCAGGAAGGGGATGCGGCTGATGACAATGCGTATGCTCAGAAACGTGAACCAGATTTCCAGGGCGATCTCCGGCATGACCAGATGCCACTGCAGAAGTGTGAGTGCGTAGATGACCATCATACGTACGGCGTGGATCAGGAAGACCTTCGAGGCAAGCTCCACCGGCATGGCGAAGAGGTAGTTTCGAAAACGGTAGGCCAGCGCCGCGGCAAGCGCGGCCAGACCGCCCCCGATCAGATAATCGAACAGTCCCGCTCCCCCGAAGGGATTCCCGTTGAAAAGGAGCTCCAGTGCCTCGATACGCCCGGTCAGGATCAGGAAGAGAAGCAGTCCCGCGGCTACGATCGTCGAGGCGGCCGAGGAGGCGATGTTCATGTCTCTTATGTCCCGGAAGAGCTGCCGTCGCGAACGGGGGATCTTCTTCGTGGCCCAGTGCATCAGGACCACCTCACCCGAGTAGCCCATCAGATCCTTGTTGAAGATGAGCTTTTTGAGAAAGATAGGGATACTGCTGAAGTAAGGGGTGTTCCAGCAGAGCTTGTAGGCAAGGGCTTCCGAGAAGGGAAGCAGGAAGTAGATTGCCAGGAAGAGCAGGTAGAAGGAGGGGATGGCGGGCAGGCCCTCCCAGAAAGCACGCCATCCGATGCCGGAGAGCTGGTAGAGGATCACGCCGATTACGGTCGCCTGGAGCAGGTAGGAGAGGTAGTTGATAATCTTTTGTCCCCGCGGGGTCTCTCTGAACGCCGCCAGTTTCCGGCGAAGCCGCCTGAACGTGTCGATAAAAAGGTCTTTCATGAACGGGGAATCGGACTCCGCTGTGTTTGGGATCGGAAAAATTCACGGGTGGGGCGTCGGGAATCCGGTGGCCGGCCCCAGCCGATCTGGGAAATTCGGTTGCCAATATAGGCAAATTTTTTCAGATGTTTGCAGCAGGTCCGTTATCATGCGGTATCTCTAGCGGTCCGCCCGCGTGGGATCATCCTCCTGCTCCATGACAGCACGCGACCAGGGATTGCCTGTATGCAAAAACATGGGAAAGATGCTGAACGACCAGATCTCTCCCCTTGCGGGGGGCGACCAGCAGGAAATTGAGCAGCAACAGGACCGCGAGCAGTTTCCCGAATCCCGTGTATCCTATCACGGCTTTAGAATTGATGCGAAGATGGTGTATTTTCCGCCCAACTGGCAAGCGACCACACACTTGGTATCCCGTTGAAACACTTAGCGTACATATTCATGACCGGTATTGTATGGGTCGCCGCATGGGTTCTCTGCCCCGCACCGCGGGCATGGGCGCAGCAGGTCACGGCGGAGGAAAGCGGAACTGCGACCTTCACCTACCGGTCGGGAATATACGTCTCGACCGCCGAGCGACTGCCGTTCTGGTTTTATGCGAACACGCTGGGAAAAGTTCACCCGCGGGGGACGAATTTTGTCAATACGTTCACCTTGCGTGATACACTGGCGTCGGGAGACGACTACGCTTTTTCGGCCGGAGGTACGATGCTGGCCCGGCTCTCCGGCCGCCATTCGCTTCACCTGCCGGAACTCTACCTGCAGGCTGATCACGGCGCCTTCCGTCTGCAGGCAGGCCGCTTCGCACAGCCCATCGGCACCAACAACCACGTGCTGTCGGTGGGTTCGATGATGGAAAGCACCAACGCCACGCCGGTGCCGCGGTTGACCCTCTCCACTCCTGGATTTACCGACATACCGGGACTGGGAGGTTTCCTGCAGTTTAGGGGACTCTTTTCGCACGGCTGGTTTCCCGATAACCGGTTCGTGGAGGATGTGAAGCTCCACCAGAAATTTTTCTACTTGCGTTTCAACGTGGAGAACTTTTCGGGCACCGGCGGGATCGTGCATAGCAGTACCTGGGGAGGGACTCATCCCCGGGCGGGCCGCCTCCCGGGCTCCTTTTCCGATTACCTGGGCGTCGTGACGGGACTGGGATCCTCCTCCGGGGGAGACAACCCCGAGAATGTCTACAACAGCGTGGTGGGCAACTCGCTGGCCGCCTACGAATTTCACGCCCTCTACCGGTTCGAGCGCTTCCGCCTGTCGGTCACCCGTCTCTTTTACCTGGAAGATCTTGTATCCACCCGCTTCCGGAGTCCCTGGGACGGCGTCTGGGGGGTCAACCTGCGGCGGGAAGGGCACCATCTGCTGGCGGCACTCACCTACGAGCACGTGAACACCAAGCAGCAGGATTCACTGCCGCATGAGCCGTTGGGGAGCCAGAACTATTACGGAAATTTTATCTACAAAAGCGGGTGGACCCACGAAGACCGGGTGCTGGGTATCCCGCTTATCACCTTTGACGCCGCCGCCGACGCCACCTCCAACAACATCATCGTAGCCCATCACCTGGGGGGCAGGGGACACCTGGGCGGTTCCCTGACGTGGAACGGAAAGGTGACCTACTCTCGCAACTACACCACATTCGAGCGTCGCCGCATCGAACCGGGAGAGGACCGGTTCCTCCCGCTCCACGAGGTGCGGGAGGACAATCTCTCGCTCTACCTGAACCTCTCCTACGACGTGCCGAAACGGAAGGGGCTCACCCTGCAGCTCGCAGCCGGCGCGGACGTGGGGGAATTTTACAGGGAGACATTCGGACTGGTGGCGGGGATACGGTGGGACGGCAGCTTTTGAGTCCAGGAAAACTAAAATAAAAATTATTTCGTTATGTACCCTGTCTATTTGGCGAGACACCCCGGCCGCACAACGCTGCAGGCGAGAAATAGAACCCAACAACCCGGAATTCCATACCGTGCCTCACTTACGCTACGCTTTCCCGCTTTTCCTGCTTATTGTAATCACTCCGCTGGCCGTCCATTCCCAGAACAGCACTGAGGCTGAGGGTGTGCGGGTCCTGGACGGCTTTGAAGCGGACGCCGTGGGCACACTTCCCTCGGGCTGGTACGACCGGGACGGGAACAAGAGGCTCCGGGAACACACCTCCGAATTCCTCGAAGATTACCTTTACCGGGTGCGGGAGGAGGGAGGCAACAAGTTCCTGCGCTACGAAGGTACGGCGGCCAAGCACATCAACTATCCGCTCGCCAACAAGGACTGGGTGGACATCCGGGAGACCCCGGTGCTCAGCTGGCGCGTCCGGGCGCACGAGCTGCCGGAGCGTGCGAACGAGGACAACAACGATCGCAACGATTCCGTCGCCAGCGTATACGTGGTGTTTGAATTCGGGCACGTGCTCTTCAGGAAGGTGCCCAAGTCGATACGCTACTCATGGAGCTCTACCCAGCCGGAGGGGGCCGAATTCTCCAAGCTGTTCGGGAATCAGAAGATCGTCGTGGTGGAATCGGGTCCTGCGCGGACCGGGGAGTGGGTCACCTTCGAGCGCAACATCGTGGAAGACTATCGCCGGCTCTACGGGGAGTCGCCGCCCGCCCAGCCCCTGGCCATCCTGGTGCTTAGCGACGGCGACAGCACCGGCTCCCACGTAATGGCCGACTACGATGATTTCGTACTGAAACCCGCAGGCAACTAACGGCAATGTCGCTCAATATGTTGGGAGAATTTGCTTAAATTCACGCCTTTTATGTAGGGTCATCAGTTCATGGATAAAATCCTCCATTATTTACGTCCCCTGGTACGCCTGAACCACAGGCATCCGTTCCTCGTGGTGGGGATGGCCCTGGCCACGGCCGCGCTCGCCGGTTATTTCGCAGTCCAGCTGAAGGTGGATACCGATCTGGCTAACCTGCTGCCCAACTCCAATGATCATGTGAGAGCCATGGAGGAGCTGCAGCAGACGGTGGGAGGGGAGACCGCCCTGGAGCTGACCATACAGTCGCCTTCGTTTGCCGAGAACCGCCGATTTGCCAATGACTTCATCCGGCAGGCGCTCGAGCTCTACGACCCGGTTACGGATAACCAATTCTTCGAACGGGCCGAGTTCCGCAAGAACGTGGAGGTGCTCAAAAACAACGCTCTCTATTTCGCTACGCCTAACGAGCTGACGGATATCACCGAATACCTGCAGGCAGAGATTCGGCAGGCCAAGGAGCAGGCGAACCCCTTCTACCTGGACCTGGAACTCGACGGGGAAGCCACAGAGGAGGATTCCCTCCAGCAGCAGAAGCTTCGCCGTTTTGAGGACAGTTATGATGCGCTCATCCCTTCCGAGTATCCCGTCAGTCCCGACTCCACCGTAATGGTATTGCAGTTCTATCCGACGGGTACAAAGAGTAACCTGAGTTTCCTGAGGGACATGTTCTCCAGCGTTGACTCCCTCATTGCCGCGATGCAACCCTCCACCTACCATCCGGAGATGAACGTGCGCTACGGGGGACGCCTGCAGCGCCATCTGGAGGAGATCGACTCCATCATGAACGATGTCTTCCGCAGCTTTGCCTCCGGCATCTCCACCGTGATCCTGCTGGTGATGATCTACTTCTTCGTCAAAAAATACGTGCACTACCGCAGGGGCGGGAGCAGTGGACAGACTTATACTGTATGGGGACACCTTATCCGCATGCCGGTTCCCGTGCTGGTGATCGGGCTGCCCTTGGTAATCAGTCTCTCATGGACGTTCGGGATCACCTATGGTGTGCTGGGCATGCTCAACACGATGACCTCCGTGCTCTTTGTGATCCTCTTCGGAATGGGGATCGACTACGGCATCCATTTCTACGCCCGCTACATCGAGTTCCGCTCCGATGGGCTGGACATCCCCGATGCCCTGCACAGCACCTACGACAAGACGGGCACCGCCATTATGGTGAGCGGGCTGACGACCTCCCTTTCGCTCTACGTGCTGGTGCTGGCACGCTTCCGCGGCTTCTCGGAATTCGGCTTTATTGCCGGCTCGGGCATCATACTGGCTCTGCTGTGCATGCTGTTTGTGCTGCCCTCTCTGCTGGTGATCTTCGAGCGCTTCAACTGGATCCTGTTTAACGAAGAGAGACCTGAGCATGGCGGGTCTTATCCCCAACGCTTCCCGCTGGCCCGCACCATTGTATTGGCGGGGCTGGCCGTCTCGGTGCTGGTGGGGATCTTCTCCAACAACATTCGCTTCCAGTACGACTTCGGGGAGCTGGAACCCGAATTTCCCCGCTATGAGTCGTTCCGCCAGATCACCGGACAGGTCACCCAGAACGACCGGCGCAATCCAGCCTACATCCTGGCCGACAGCCAGCAGGAGGTAATCGCCATCCTGGAGAAGCTGCGTGAGAAGATGCGCTCTGATACTACCAGTCCCACAATCGCCGAGGTTGAGGCGCTGCCCGAGCGCTTTCCACCGAGTGATTCCGCCGCCAGCGCCAAGCTGCAGTACATTGCCCAGATCCGCGAGCTGTTGTCCGATCCCGTACTCGAGAGCAGGGACGATCCCCAGCTTGACCGCCTGCGGCGCGCGGCCCAGACCCGACAGCGGATGAGCATTGATGAAATTCCCGAATACTTCAAGAACCAATTCGTGACGCGCGACGGTGAGATGGGCAACTTCGTGATTGTCTATCCGAGCGTGGGATTGGCCGACGGCCGAAATTCCATCGCATTCAAGGACGACGTGGGAGAGGTGACCCTGGACAACGGGAAAACATTCCACGCGGCCAGCACCTCCATCATAGCCGCGGAAATGCTTGATCTTATGCGCAGCGAGAGTCCCTGGATGGTGGGGGCCACCCTCACAATGGTCTTTCTGCTGATGCTGGTCTCCTTCCGTTCGCTTCGGTGGACCCTCATCGCCATGCTGCCGCTTCTTGTGGGACTGCTCTGGCTCTTCGGGATCATGATCGTGACCGGTATGATGTTCAACTTTTACAATCTGGTGGTACTTCCCGCGATCCTGGGCATAGGGGAGGACAACGGTGTGCACCTTGCGCACCGCTACCGCGACGAAGGTCACGGCAGAATGTGGAACGTGCTCTCAAGTACCGGCCAGCACGTCACCATCGGGTCGATGACCACCATGCTGGGTTTCTCCGGGCTGCTCTTTACCAATCATCCCGGCCTGCAATCCCTGGGTGTTATGGCCGTTATCGGCATCGGCATGACCCTGGTTGCCGGCCTCACTTTCCTGCCGGCACTGATCCAGTGGCTGGAGGACCGTAATTGGATACGCTATTAGGGGTGCAGCGGGAGGGCGTTTCTCGACTGGAAATTTTTCATATCCCTATCAATAGCCTTCTTCCTGGTACGCATGAAAAAATTAGGTCTTCGATCCGCTCTCCCGCTGCGCCGAACCGCCCTCCACCAGCGCTGCGTACGTATGAGCAAATTCAGGACGACGAATCTACAGTGATGCAGCCGCACTGCCTTTCCAGATCTTGCTGATACACTTGAAATTGTCCTGCTTTCTGGTAATTTAGAAAAAAACAGACGCCCTTCTACCATACAGACGGAACTAGCCCCGCTAATTAAAGATAGGGGTTTGGTATGCCGTTACGACCGAATTTTATCGAGAGACTGCTCATCCGATGGGGAATGATTCCCGGACCGCTGATCGACATGGGACTCCCCTCCTTTATCGCCTCCGCCATGATAGGAGCGGGAGAAATTGAGCTGTTCCAGGAACTGGATGATTCCCCCGGGACCCTGGAGCAGCTGGCCTCGAGGACCGGAACCGACCGGCGCGCCCTCAAAAACCTCCTCAGGACGCTTCAGCCGGTGGGGTACGTGGAGGAAAACAACGGGAAATACGCTCTCACCGACTACGCCCGGAAAACCGTCCCCGTGGATACGTTCACCAAAATGGTGCCCATGCTGAAGGAGCAGATGGTGAACAATATCACCAACGTGGAACAAGCCCTCCGTGAAGCGCCCGAAGAAGGTGTGTTCGGGTGGGAGAAAGTGAAGGGGGGAGAGCTGGGCCAAAGCTACCAGGAGCTCATGCGCTGGCTTGCCAGCGGCACCGTGGAGGAGGTGTGCAAAAAGCTCAAGCTTCCCAAGGGAGGAAAACGGATGCTGGACGTGGGGGGCAGCCACGGGCTCTACTGCGTGGAGATGTGCCGCAAATACCCTGGCCTGGAAGCGACGGTACTGGATTGGCCCATCGGAATCGAGAACGCGAAGGAAACCCTGCGGAAAGAAACCGATGTGGCCGGCCGTATCGATACCCTGGAGGCGGATTTCCACGAGGATCCCTTTCCGGAGGGTTATGACCTGGCTTTTCTCGGCAACATCATCCACGGGAACAGCCCCGGGCAGAACAAGCATATCTTCCGGAAGCTGGGCGACTCCACTACCGGCCGCGGGACCGTGGGGATCGTGGACCAGTTCGACAATCTCTCCGGTTCCCGGTTTACTCGCTCGGTAGCGGCGCTTCTGGGATGGAACCTGTTCCTGTTTTCCAACGGCCGGGCTTACGAAATTGAACAGGTGAAATCATGGCTGAGAGAGGCCGGCTTTGCCGATACGAAGGTAAAATCACTTCGAAAAAGCCCGGGATTTACGTTGCTGATTGCAAGTAAATAGCACAATCTGAATAAAATATTCCTTTATCATGCCACTTAAAACCAATTTCATAGAACGGTTCCTGATAAACCGGGGCACGGTTCCCAGCCTGATGACGGACCTGGCCCTGCCCATGTTTCAGCTTATGGCCATGATCGGAGCCATGAGAGTCGGCTTTTTCCGCCAACTGAAGGAGGGGCCGGCCGACCTGGAAACACTCTCGGAACGGACGGGAGCCTCCGAAAGGGGACTCCGGGTACTGGTTCGCGCGCTTGAACCGATGGGCTATGTAAAAAAGAAGGGAGATACCTATTCCCTGACCAAGATGGCGCGGAAAATGCCTATTGACCAGCTGCAGTCGATGACTCCCTTTTTCCAGCACCAGGCGGAAGTGGTTCTGCCGCAGGCGGGACGGGGAGTACGAGAAGCTCCCGAAGAAGGCGTCTACGGATGGGAACACGTCCAGTCCGGGGAGATAGGCAGGGCCTACCAGGCCACCATGCGCTGGCTTGCCTCCGGCATGGTCGATGAGGTGGTAAAAAAAATATCCCTGCCGGACGGGGCCGAGAGAATGCTCGACCTGGGGGGAAGCCACGGGCTCTATACCGTCGCTTTCTGTGAAAAGTATCCGGGACTGGAGGGGACCATTCTCGATTGGGAGATCGGCCTGGAGGAAGCGAGGAAGACCCTGGATGAGCATCCCGACATGGCTTCGCGCATTGACCTTCATGAAGCCGATTTCGAAGAGGAGGAGCTGCCTGGCGGATATGATTTCGTTTTTTTGGGGAATATCGTCCACGGCATCTCTCCCGAGGGCAATCGCGAGCTGTTCGGCAAGCTGGGCCGCGCGACCACCGAGCGAGGAGTGGTGGGCATACAGGACCAGTTCGCCGGCATAAGCGGCTCCCAATTTGCCCGTGCCGTGGCGGGCCTGGCGGGCTTGAACCTCTTCATGTTCTCCGGCGGCAGGGCCTATGACATTGAAAACATCAAGAGCTGGCTGGCCGATGCGGGCTTTGCCGATTCAAAACTGCACAAACTCAAGCAGCCCGGCATGTCGCTGCTGGTTGCGCAAAAATAATCAAAGGGGTGAACCTTATGGAGTTGAGAGCGAACTATCGCAATTTCATTCGATTCGGACTGATCTCAATCGGACTGGCGGGCATTCTTTTTGCGCTGGGTGATGCGTTTATTCCCCAAGGTGTCATGTTCGAGGCCGGCAACCGTCCGGAGGAATTCGCTCGTCTTGTTACGGGGGGAAACTTTTCATTCTGGGCGCTCCGAGGGATTATCGGGGTGATTCTGGAAACGGTCGGCACCGTGGCCCTTTTCCTGGGGCTGGCGGGCAGCGAGCGTGAGAAATGGGCGTTCTGGGGAATGATCCTCTGTGTGGTATCCGATCTCTTCGGAATGGCCGTCTTCGTAATTGCCTCTTCGATCTGGCCTGTAATTGGGGAACTGATTCTGCAGGGCAACCAAACGGTTGCTGCGGCCGGCTCCGCCGACCTGTTTCTGCCATGGTTTGCCGGGAGCTATGTCGCCACGGCAGTGGGACTAGCCCTGTTTGCAGGGGCCATCTGGCGCTCCGACCATTTCCCCCGCTGGTCGGGCGTGCTGGTGCTGGTAGGCTGGCTGCTGTTGGCCCTGCAAACCTACTGGGTGCAAATCGGCACGAACCTGCTTTGGGGCGGAGCCTTTTTCTGGATGGCCGTCTACAGTTGGAATCGACTTCCCGGCGGAAGGGCGACAAGCGCCTGAGATGTACCTTCTGCCATGGGTTCACAAAAGTTGAACAAATCTATTGATACGGTATGCCAAAAGTCGAAATAGAACAGCCAATCAGGGCTCCCCGCGAAAAGGTGTGGGAGGTGATCAGCAATATTGAGAAAGCCCCCGAGTGGGTGGCGGTCATGAAATCGCTGGTGGAAACCACAAAAAATCCGCTGGAAGAGGGGGCTGTGTATCGCGAGCGATCCAAGATCGGTCCGAAGGAATCCGAAACCGAATGGCGGGTCACGCGATTTGATCCCCCGGAGATACAGGTGCACGAATGCGACGAACCTGATTTCCAGGCAACGCTTACCATGCGGGTGAGGGAAGACGCTGAGGGATCCAGCACCCTGTTCCATACGACCGAGTACCGTCTGATGCCTAAATTCCGCCCCCTGGGCTGGCTGGTGGAAAACCTTTTTATCAAGCGGAAGATGTACCGAAAACTGAACGAATCGGTCGACACCTGCAAACGCCTGATCGAAGAAAAGGCTGGGTAAAGGTAAACCCATGATATCGCAAATCGTTGTCAATAACATAACATTCACGCGATACAGGGATCCGGGGATCACCGAGGTGGTGAGAGATCTCGTAGAGATAAAGGGACGATCGACCGTGGTGCGCAGGCGGCTATGTCCCCGCAATACCCCGGAGATTCTCATCAATCTGGGCGATCCTGTATACGCCGAAGGAGTGGAAGGGAAGTTCACCCGCTGCGTGATGCAGGGAAGCAAGGCCGAACCGGTGGATGTCGTACACTCTCCCCGCCGCCACTTTCTCTCCATCAGGTTTCGTCCCAACGGTTTCTACAAGCTCTGGGGCATCCCGCAGCGTAAATTTACCAACAGCTATTACCAGGGAGGAGAACTGCTGAAAGGGCTGGAGGAGTTGCGAAGCCGTTTGCTGGAATGCGGGAGCCGAGAGGGCCGTTTCGCTCTCATTAGGGAATGGGTACGCGGGGAGATGGCCTCAGCCGACCTGGAGCCAGCCCCGCTGCTCTCCGACGTGCTCATTTCCGAATTGCGCCGGCAGCCCGCGCTCAGCGTTCGGGAGCTCACGCGGCGGACGGGCTACACGCGCAAGCACCTGGGAGCCCGATTCAAGGAGGAGGCCGGGATGACCGTAAAGCGCTACCAGGGCATACAGCGCTTCTACCGAATGATGAGGGATCTGGAGAGCGAAGAACGCCCTCCATGGGCCCGGTTGGCCTGCCGGCACGGCTACTACGACCAGAGCCACTTTATCCGTGAATTCAAGCGATACACGGGACTGACGCCCACCGAGTACCGGCGCCACGGTCTCGCCGGCCTGGGCCGGTAACATTTTTACAATACTTTCCGCTCTGCGAGGCTTTGATTATGGGCAAAACCGCAATGCAACCCATACGTCAAGCCCATGCTTATTGCCCTTTCAATCGTCGCCGGCTATATCGTGATCGGATACCTGTTTCACCTGGTGATCTTCCCGGAAGAGGTGCCGGATCCCCACGGCTATTTCAAACCGGGCGATACCATCGGATCCCGGGAGGGAGGCACGGAGTTTACGGTCCTCGGCCGGGAAGGCGACAAGTTGCGCATGAAGCTGGAATTCGCCCCGGGGGCCGATGGCCCACCGCCCCACATTCACACCGGATTCGACGAGCTCTACGCGGTGGAAGAGGGAAAGATTGACCTGCAGGTTGACGGGGAGATCCACACCCTGGGGCCGGGTGAGGAGCTTAACATCCCCAAAGGGATTCCCCACAAGCCCTCCAATCCCTACGAGGAGCGTGCGGTGATTCGCGATGCCACCATACCCGAGCAGTTCATGGTCTACCTGGATCAGGCCTACAAGTTTATGGATGAGGACGAAAAAAACACGAAAACCCACCGGATGATCCTTCAGATGTCGCTCCTGAACAAATACTTCGATTCCTTTCTCGCCGAGGGCCCGCCGGTCTTCGTGCAGAAAATCATCAATTTCTTCCTGCGTCCCCTGGCCCGCCTGCTGGGCTATCGTACCTTCTATCCCAAGTACCGGGTACGCCGCCAGGCATCGCCTTCCGCAGCTCGTTAAGAACGGATGCATCGACAGCGTCACCACGTCCACCATCAGATCGCCAGCCACAATCTCGGCGATGGGGCCATTACCGAATGGGAGATGCCGGACGGTCCCGATTCTCGCCCTTACGCGGTCCTGGCCGATGACCAGGAACGGCTCTGGATCTCCGCCAGCGGCCTGGATCCGAATAAGCCCTATGCTTTCGATACCCAGACCGAAACGTTTGTGACCTCGGTGGAAATTGAGTCCGCACGCGGAGCGATCAGGAATATGGATTTTGACGCCGAGAACCGTGCGATCTGGTTCGGAACGGATACCGGGCATATCGGCAGGGTAATCATAAATTGATTTCGGAGGAGGGGGAGTCCCTTTCCTAACCTAAATTTTTCATACCGTTTCGGGAGGGATGAGATCTGTGAAATGAAAAATTTCCAGTTGAGAAAGGGACTCCCCCTCCGACCCTACTGTTTCCAGAACGCCGGCGTGAAGATCAGCAGCACGGTGAATATTTCCAGCCTCCCGATCATCATCATCAGGATCAGCACCCACTTTCCGATGATGGGAATCCGCGCGTAGTTGTCGGTCGGACCGAACTCTCCCCAGGCCGGACCGATGTTTCCCAGGCAGGCGATGCTCGCCCCGATGGAGGAGACAATATCGTAGCCCATGGAAGAGATAATCAGAGCGCCGATGCCGAACACTACGAGGTAGAGCACGAAAAAGCTGAGGACGGTCCGCTGGATATGGTGATCTATCGTCTTGTCACCTATCCGTATGGGCAGCACCGCTTTGGGGTGGACGATCTGCTTGATCTCCCGGAAGGAGTTGCGGATGATGATCATCCACCGGATCATTTTGGGGCCTCCTCCCGTGCTTCCCGCACATCCTCCGGCAAAGAACAGGAGAAAGAGGAAGAAAGCGCCGAAGGAGTGCCACAGTTCGTAGTTGTCCGTGCCGAAGCCGGTGGTGGTAATGATGGCCACCGCCTGGAAGGAACCATACCGGAGGGCACTGCCCAGGGAATACTCGTTGAGCAGCCAGAGAGAGCCGGTGAGCACGATGATGCTGACTCCGACGATCAGGCTGTAAAACCGGGTCTCCCTGTTTTTAAAGAAAGATTTCGTGTCTCCCCTCAGCAACCGGAAATGCATGGCAAAACTGATTCCCGCCAGGAACATGAAGAGGGTAATAACCGAATCCACGTAGACCGAGTCGAAGGCCTCGATGCTGGCATTCTGGGTGGAAAATCCCCCGGTGGCCAGGGTGGCAAAGGCGTGGTTTATGGCCTCGAACCAGTCCATCGAAGGATGTGCCCAAAGCAGCAGGAACTCCGCACCGGTGAAGGCTACGTAGACCGTCCATAGCAGCTTGGCCGTCTCCTGAACCCGCGGGGTAAGCTTGTCGGTGGTGGGGCCGGGCGACTCAGCCTGAAAGAGCTGCATGCCCCCGATCCCCAGTAGGGGAAGAATGGCGATGGTCAGCACGATAATACCCATCCCTCCCAGCCAGTGGGCCAGAGATCGCCAGAAGAGAATGCTCATCGGGAGGGCTTCAATCTCCGGATTTTGAAAGCCGGAAGCGGTGGTCCCGTTGAAAATAGTCGCCCCCGTGGTTGAGAGACCGCTCATGGTTTCGAATACCGCATCGGTATAGCTGGGAAGAACCCCGGATATGACGAAGGGCAGGGCCCCCGCCAGCGAGAGAAAAAGCCAGGTCCCGCTGACGACCAGGAAACCCTCGCGGATGCGGATTTCCTGGTCAGATTTGAAAAAATAGTAGAGGAGTCCCCCGACCGCGAATGCTATACCTGCCGAATAGAGGAAGGCCCGCCAGCTCTCCTCCCCGTACACCAGCGCGATGCCCGCCGGGGCCAGCAGTGCGAATCCCAGGAAAAAAATGAAAGAACCGAGGATCCCCAGTACGGTGAGAAAATCGATATTGGGTCTTCGGAGAGACTCGGCAGATGGGAGCATCAGCTGAAGAGTGAAGTTACCTTGTCAACGGCCTCCGGCATGCAGAAGATAATCACCCGGTCGTTTGCTTTGATCTGAGACTGTCCCGTGGCGACCTCCACCGAGCCGTTGTGGAGGATGCCTCCCACCACGCATCCCTCCGGAAAGGAGATCTTGTGTATGGGAGCCTTGACCACTTTGGATTTCGGAGCGGCCTGGAGCTCAATGACCTCCGCCTTGATGCCCTGGAGGGCGGTTACCGAGATGACCCGTCCCCCGCGCACGTGCCGGTGAATTTCGTTGGAGGCGGCGGATTTCTTGTTGACCGCCGCATCCAGTCCGATGGTCTGGCTGAGCGGTATGTAGTCGGACTTGGAGACCAGGGCGACGGTTTTTCTGACCTCCAGGTGCTTGGCCATCAGGCAGGAGATGATATTGGACTCCTCGTCGTCAGTGACAGAGATAAAGGCGTCGGTGTCGGTGATCCCCTCGGTGGTCAACAGGTCGGGATCGGTGGGATTTCCGTTGAGCACCAGTACGTCCTTCAGTTCCTCCGCCAGCTCCATGGCGGTGTCGTAATCCGGTTCAATGAGCTTGATGCTCCAGCTTTTCTCCTCCTGGCAGAGAATGCGGGCGATCATCGCGCCGATCGGGGTACCGCCTGAAATCATAATGTTATCGATCTCCACCTCGGGCTTGCCGGTGGTTTCAATGACCGAGGGTATGTGGTCCGTTTCGGCCAGGACGAATATCTGGTCCATGGACTGCAACCTTACCGACCCGCGGGGAATGATCGTCAGTCCCCTTCGGGAGATGGCAACCACGCGGAAGGTGATCTCCGAAAACTCCTCGGCGTATTCGACGAGCGTTTTACCCACCAGCGGTGATTTTTTCCCCAGGCGGAGCCCGATGAGCTGCATTTTCCCGTCGGCCAGGTTGACCAGATCGCTGGCGGAGGCCTGCTTGACGAGCCGGACGATTTCGTAGGCCGCACTCTGTTCGGGATGGATCATCACGTCGATGCCGAGGTCGGTGGGCTTAAGGGGGGCGTTGGGGCGTGAGAGTTCGTCGCTTCGCACACGAGCAATCACCATCTCGGCGCCCAGCCGTTTGCTCATCATGGAGGCGATCATATTGACTTCGTCGATGCTGGTCACCGCAATGAGTATATCGGCATCCTTGACACCGGATTCCACCAGGTCTTTTGCAGAGGTAGCGTTCCCTTCGTGGCAAAGCACGTCCAGGTTCTCCCTGACCTTGTCGAGGCAATCCTTGTCGCGATCCAGCACCACGACGTCGTGCTTCTCTTTTGAGAGCACGCTGGCCAGGTCGTAGCCGATTTCGCCGGCGCCGATGATGATGATTTTCAAACCGATCGCTTTCGTTTAGTCAAAAAGTATGGCACAAGGTCACAAAGCGGGTACAAAATCGCAACATTTCACCTCAGTTGCTCCAACTTTTTTAAAACAGGCACGAAGCCCGTAAATTGCGTGTCATACCGGTCGGCGTCTTGTTTTTTGCGGCTGAATATGCGATTCTTAGACGCAGTTCCCGTCACCGGAAATTTTCTACCAAGCGTACGGATCCGTAATGATCGTTCATCTGCTCAAACCCGAATTTGACGAGCTCATAGAAGCCAAGGACTGGGTGGCGTTGAAAGACATTCTCAACGACGTACCTGCCGTGGATGTGGCGGAGCTTCTGGAAGAGCTCGACAACGAGGTGGCGGTGGTCATTTTCCGCCTACTCCGCAAGCAGAAGGCGGCCGACGTTTTTTCCTACCTGAGTACCACCAAGGGCGCTGAACTGCTGGATATCTTCACGGCCCAGCAGCTGAGCGACGTGATGTCGAACCTGGAACCCGACGAGCGGGTGGCCCTCATGGAGGAGCTTCCCGGCCACCTCACCCAGCGGGTGATGACGTCGATGAAGGCGGACGACCGCAAGCAGGTGCAAAAACTGCTCGGCTATCCCGAGGAGAGCGTGGGCCGCCTGATGACGCCGCGCTACGTGAAGGTGCGGAAAGGGTGGACGGTCCGCCGCAGCATGGATCATATCCGGGAATACGGGAAGAGCGCGGAGACCGTCAACGTGATCTACGTGGTGGATGATAATGAGAAGCTGATCGACGACCTGCGGCTCAACCAGCTTATCCTGGCCGATCCGGAGGCCACTATCGAATCGCTGATGGACGAGAGCTTCGAGGCCCTGAGTGCTTTTGAAGACCAGGAGGACGCGGTGAAGATGCTCAGCAAATACGACCGGGTCGCCATGCCGGTCGTAGACTCCGACGGTATTCTTGTTGGCATCGTGACGGTGGACGACGTGATTGATGTGGCCGAAGAGGAGACCACGGAGGACATGCAGCTGATGGCCGGTATGGATGCGCTGGACGACTACTACTCACAGACTACCATCTTTGAAATGGTCCGCAAGCGCATCGGCTGGCTGGTGATTCTCTTTCTGGGGCAGCTGATCACCACCAGCGTCCTCGGTGAATACGAGGGCGTAATCGCCAACGCCGTATTTCTTACCCTGTTTATTCCCATGATCATCTCCAGCGGGGGAAACTCGGGCTCCCAGGCGGCAACGCTCGTCATCCGCGCCCTGGCCACCGACGACATACGCCGGGAGGAGTGGCTCAAGGTCATGGGAAGAGAGCTGGTATCGGGACTTATGCTCGGCGGACTGATGGCCCTTATCGGTTTTACCATTATCCTGGGATGGGCCTGGCTGTTCCAGGGGGGCATAACGGGCGACCTGTTCGCGAGCGCCCTCATCGTAGCCGTCAGCCTTATAGGCGTGGTGCTCTGGGGGAACCTCAGCGGTTCCATGCTGCCATTTCTGCTCACGCGGTTCGGCATGGATCCCGCGGTGAGTTCGGCTCCTTTTGTCTCCACGCTGAGCGACGTGATGGGAATTATTATTTACTTTTCCGTCGCAATAGTGTTACTTCAATGGGTGGGGATGTGACGGATTTTTATGCAGAATAAATCATAACAAGCCGACAACAAGCAGTTCATGAAGCAGTATTTAGACCTGGTCCGAAACGTACTCGACAACGGGGTGAGAAAGTCCAACAGAACGGGCATTGATACCCTTTCCAGCTTTTCGGAATTCTACAAAGTGGATCTCTCCGAGGGTTTTCCGCTGCTGACTACCAAAAAAGTCTACTTCCGGTCGGTCATCCTTGAGCTGCTCTGGTACCTGCGGGGCGAAGATCACATCCGCTGGCTGCGGGACGAGAACGATTGCCATATCTGGGACGAATGGGCCGATGAGGAGGGCTACGTGGGACCGATTTACCCGGTGCTTTGGCGCCGTTTCCCCTATACGGAGACCGAAGAGATCAACTTTGAGGGTGACGCCTCCCATCTTACCAAGACGGTGACCTCCGAAAGAGAGTTTGACCAGATCGAGCGTGCGGTCCGGATGCTCAAAGAGAATCCCAACAGCCGGCGCATTGTGGTTACCGCCTGGCATCCCGGGCTCCTGGACCGCATGGCCCTCCCGCCCTGTCACGTCATGTTTGTTTTTAACGTAACCGACGGCAGGCTCAATTGTCATCTCACCCAGCGATCGGGTGACATCGCGCTCGGTATTCCCTTTAACCTGGCCTGCTACTCCGCCCTCACCATGGCGATGGCCAATGAGACCGGACTGGGTTACGGCACCTTCGCTCATACCATCGTGGATGCTCATATCTACGAGAACCATATCGACGGACTGCGCGAGCAGCTGAAGCGGGAGCCCAGAGAACTGCCGGAGCTGCACATCGCCGACAAGCCCCTGGACGAACTGAGTCTGGAGGACTTTGAGCTGGAAAATTACGATCCCCATCCCGCAATCAAATTTGAAGTTGCCGTATGACGCTGGCCATCATCGTTGCCCACGATCCCAATCTCGTAATCGGGAAAGACGGGAAGCTGCCCTGGCACTATCCGGACGACCTGATCCATTTCAAGGAGACCACCATGGGCCATCCGCTGATCATGGGCCGGGGAGTTTTCGAGGAGTTGAACGAACAGCCGCTGGCGGGCAGGGAAAACGTGGTCCTCAGCCGGACCAAATCCTACGAAGAGCAGGAGGAAATAACCTCATTCTCCTCGGTCAGCGAAGCCATCAGCCACCTGGCCGGACACGACCTGGTCTTTGTCATCGGCGGCGGCGAGGTTTACCGGCAGTTCCTGGACTATGCCGACCGGCTCTATGTAACCGAGATTCACGAGGAGTTCGAAGGGGATACCTATTTCCCGGAGTACCGGGACGATATCGGGGAGATATGGCGGGAGGTGATGCGCGACGACCGCGAGGATTTCTCCTTCGTGATCTACGACCGTATTTCGGATTGAACGGTTCGCCTGCCGGATGGAGGGCACCTGTGTTCCCGCTTCATCATAATGAGCTGGGCAAAACCCCCCGGACTTAACCGGGTACCGTCTCCAGGTCAAAATCCTTCAGGTGCACAATGTAAGGCTTCACCACCGGTTCGGTGAGGGCGATGATGTTGTCGGTGTCGGCCGCTTTTGAAAACTCCACCGCTTTGTCTTTTCCCTCCAGGATCCATATTCCCTCTTTTTCGTAGCGGTAGGCCTCGCTGTAACTGCGGTCGAAGGCGTAAAAAAAGGAAGCGGCTTCCTCGTCCGACGGCAGCCCCTGCTCTTCCAGTACGGCTTTGGTTTTACGCTGCACCTCCCTTTTCATCTTTTTGCTGATTTTGCGTCCCCCGGTAAACGTGGTACGAAAAAGCGTGCGCGCCTGAAACCTACGGCAGAGGTCGGCCAGGATGGGATCGCTGGACTTCTGCCAGTATTTGATGCTCTGGAAGACGTCGTTGTCGTCCAGATCCAGGTACCGCTCCAGCATCTCCCCCCCGATGCCTTTCTGGGCGGAGGGCTGCTCCTTCAGGAAAAACTCCATGGAAGGTGAGGGGTGGTAGAGCTTGATGCCGCGGTCGATGAGCTGGCGCACACGAGCGAAGATGTTGCGCACCAGCTTGTCGGCGCTGAGTACCGTCTTGTGGAGGTAGACCTGCATGTACATCAGCCGGCGCGCCAGGATATAGTTCTCGATGGCGTAGATGCCCTTCTTCTCGATCACAATGTTCCCGTTGTGTACCCGCATGGTCTTCAGGATGCGGTCGATCCCCACCGAGCCCTCGTAGACGCCGGTAAAAAAACTGTCGCGTTTCAGGTAGTCAAGCCGGTCAATGTCGAGCTGAGAGGAGATAAGCTGATTCAGGAAAGGCTTCTTGGGATACTGCCCGGTAAAGATCTTGATGGCGAGGTCCAGCGCCCCGTCGAACTGCCGGTTCAGCTTCCTCATCACCGCCAGGGTCATCATCTCGTGACGGAAGTCGGTGACCAGGTTGTACTCGAGAGTGTGGGAGAGGGGGCCGTGCCCCACGTCGTGCATCAGAACCGCGATGAGGGTGGCCTCGTATTCGGCGTCGCTGATGGTGGTGTCCTTCTCCCGCAGAATGTTCAGCGTCCGCTGGGCCAGTTCCATGGCGCCGATGGCGTGCGAGAAGCGGGAGTGCTCGGCGGCGGGGAAGACCAGGTAGCCGAGCCCCATCTGCTTGATGCGCCGCAGGCGCTGCATGTAGGGATGGTCGATCAGCCGCAGGATGGTCCCCTTGGGCACGGTGATGAAGCCGTGTACGGGGTCGTTGAAAATTTTGTACTGGGTGCTCTTGTCCATTTCTGGTTACGGCTCCGCTTTGGTTTTGGCGGTGTGAGAGTATTGTTATATTCCGGCTCGCTATTGAACAAAATATAACGGAATTCGACCAATATGTTAGACGCAACCGCCCGGGAGTTCCTGGAAGAACTGCTTGTTACTCCCAGTCCCACCGGCTTTGAATCGGCCGGCCAGAAGGTCTGGAAATCCTATATCGAATCGTACAGTGACGAAGTCGACACCGACGCCTACGGTTCGGCGGTGGCCAAGCTGAACACCAGTTTCGACGTGGTGACGATCATGCTGGAGGCGCACTGCGACGAGATCGGCATGACGGTACAGTATATTACCGACGACGGTTTTATCTATGTGAACAAGCTGGGCGGCAGCGACTCCACCATCGCCCGGGCCAAGCGGGTACATATCCATAACCGGAACGGGAAGGTTTCGGGCGTGGTCGGCAACAAGGCCATCCATCTGCAGGACAACAAGAACGGAGGCGGAAAAGAACCCAAATGGAAGGATATTTACCTGGATATCGGCGCCTCCAGCAAAGAGGAGGCCTTGGAGATGGTGCAGGTGGGAGACCCCATCACGTATGCGGACGATTTTGAATTTCTCTCCGACGAAATCCTCACCGGGAGGGCCCTGGACAACAGGATTGGTGGTTTTGTCATCGCCCAGGTCATGAAAAACCTCCAGGAGCGGCGGGAGGATCTCAAGGTCAATGTTATGGCCCTCAATTCCGTACAGGAGGAGGTGGGCGGTTACGGCGCGCGCATGATGAGCTACCGACTCGATCCCGACATGGCGCTGGTGACCGACGTGACCCACGCCACCGACACCCCCGGCATCAACAACAAGGAACACGGGGAGGTCAAACTGGAGAAGGGTCCCTCCGTGCAGCACGGCGGGGCCAATCACCCCCGCTTTGTGGAGTTTGTTGAAAAAGTAGCGGGGGAGAAGGAGATTTCGATTCAGCACGAGGCGACCAGCGTGCGGACGGGAACGGATACGGACAGCATTTTCTACCAGAAGACGGGCATCCCCAGCGCCCTTGTCTCCCTTCCGCTTCGGTATATGCACTCGCCTGTGGAGACGGCCTCCCTGAAAGACGTGGATTCCCTTATCCGGCTGATGACCGAGTCGGTGCTGGCGCTGGAGCCGGACCAGACGTTTACGGTGTTTGACTGAGGTATCAGCCCGCCGCCTTGGAGATGCGGTTGACAAGGGCCTCGGCGATGGGACGGTTGCTGCGGAGGCTGGCAGAGAAGGGCTGGATGGCAACCGTGGTCAGGCCCCTATGGTCGGCCTGCCGGAAGCGGTCGTAGAGTTCGCGGGCCATACGCTCGTGGTCGCCTTCGTAGTGGATGATATTTTCCTCTTTCGGCGCGTCGCCCGTGTGCAGCAGGTAGAGGGTATCGGCAGAGCCGGATCCGGTTTCGGGCCGTTCATCCGACTCCATCCAGCGCACGGCGGCATCCGGGGCGTAATGGGAGTACTTGGTGCCGGGGCTGCGGGCGGAAGCGGCGCCGTCCTCTCCCGTGTCATCCAGCCGCACCTGTTTGCCCAGCGCTTTTTCGATCTGATCTTTGCCGATGTAGCCGGGACGCAGAATGGTGTATGTCTCCCGGGAGAGGTCCAGTACCGTTGATTCCAGGCCGATCTGCGTCTCGCCCGCCTCCACTACGGGGAAATCCTCGCCGAAGTCCTCTTTCACGTGCTCCGGTTTGGTGGGACTGGGCCGGCCCGACTTGTTAGCGCTGGGGGCCACCAGCGGCCCGCATACGGCGATGAGCTCCTGCGCCAGGGGATGGGCGGGCCAGCGCAGCGCCACCGTGTCTCGTCCACCGGTGACAATATCCAGCACCTCGGGTTTTTTAGGGAGGATAAGTGTGAGGGGGCCGGGCCAGAAGGCGGCCATCAGCTTGCGGGCGTCTTCGGGGATCTCCGGCACGAACGCTTCGGCCATGCGGGCCGAACCAAGGTGGACAATAAGGGGATTGTCGGCGGGCCGGCCCTTCAGTTCGAAGACGCGGCGGACGGCGTCCGGATTCCAGGCGTCCGCTCCCAGCCCATAGACGGTCTCGGTGGGAAAGGCAGCTACTCCGCCGTCGCGAAGGAGTTTTTTGACGGATTCAAGCAACGGTGACCTCCTCCCGGAACCGTTCCTCGTGCAGGTCCTTCAAAAATTTGGCGGCCGCTTCCAGGTCGGGTATGTCGTGGACCACAAAGCGCACCTTGTTCTCCTTCTGGATGAGCTCGAACTTATCCTCCGCCATCTCCTGGAGCGCCCTGAGGATATTCTGGAAGCGGTTGCCGTAAAACTCGTCTCCCAGTTCGCTGTCGCTTTCCGGACAGACCACCCACATGCGGTCCGATCGAATGGTTACCTTGGTGAAGAGAAGGCGGGAGGCGTACAATTTGATAACGGCGACCGTGACCAGGTTCTGGCCGCTCTCGGGAAGTTTTCCGAAACGGTCTTCCACCTCGTCCTTCCAGTCCCTGATCTCCTCCAGGTCGTCCGATTGCGAAAGCTTGCGGTAGAGGTTGAGCCGTTCCACATTGTCCGACACGTAGTCGCCGGGCAGGATGGCGGCCCGGTCGAACTCCACCTGGGTTTCGGGAAGCTCCACTCCGACCTCTACGTCCTCGAAATACTCGCTGAACTCCTCCTCCTTGAGCTCCTTCACCGCGTCGTTCAGGATCTTCTGGTAGAGCTCAAAGCCCACTTCGTTGATAAATCCGCTCTGCTCGGCACCCAGGATATCTCCCGCGCCGCGAATATCCAGGTCACGCATGGCAAGATTGAATCCCGCGCCCAGGTCGGAGAACTCCTCCAGGGCCAGCAGCCGTTTGCGCGCGTCGTCCGTGAGCGTCTGAAGCTGCGGGGTGATCATGTAGCAGAAGGCCTTCCGCCGGGATCGTCCCACACGTCCCCTGAGCTGATGCAGTTCGGCCAGCCCGAATCGATCGGCGCGATTGATGACCATGGTGTTGGCGTTGGGAATGTCGATGCCGTTCTCCACGATGTTGGTGGATACCAGCACATCGAACTTATGCGCGTAGAAATCCTCGATGATCTTCTCCAGCTTGGAAGAGCTCATCTGACCGTGACCGAATCGCACCCGTACGTTCGGCAGGAGCTTTCGCACCATGCCGGCCATCTCCTCGATGTTTTTTACGCGGTTGTGGATAAAGAACACCTGTCCGCCACGTGTCACTTCGTGGAGAACGGCGTCCCTTATCAGCTCCTCGTCGAAGGTGTGGATTTCGGTCCGGACCGGCTGGCGGTTGGGCGGGGGCGTATTGATGACGCTCAGGTCGCGGGCGCCCATGAGGGAAAACTGCAGCGTGCGGGGAATGGGTGTGGCCGTCATCGTGAGGACGTCCACCGTAGCGCGGTATTTCTTCAGCTTCTCCTTGGCGCTCACTCCGAAACGCTGTTCCTCGTCCACGATCAGCAGGCCCAGGTCGTCAAATTTCACATCTTTCGAGGTGAGGCGGTGGGTGCCCACGATCACATCCACCTTGCCCGCTTTCAGCTTTTTGATCACCTCTTTCTGCTCCTTCCGGGAGCGAAAACGGGATATTACCTCCACGGTGACGGGGAATTTCTCCATCCGGCGCGAGAAGGTTTTGTAGTGCTGGTCGGCCAGTATGGTGGTGGGCACCAGCACGGCCACCTGCTTGTGGTCCATGACCGCCTTGAACGCCGCGCGAACAGCTACCTCCGTCTTGCCGAATCCCACGTCGCCGCAGACGAGGCGGTCCATCGGCGTTTCGCTCTCCATATCCTTTTTAACGGCCTCGATGGCCTCCCGCTGGTCGGGCGTCTCCTCGAATTCGAATCGGGCCTCCAGTTCGGTCTGCCAGGATGTATCGGACGAAAAGGCGTGGGCCTTCTTCGATTTACGCTTGGCGTACAGCTGGATAAGATCCCGCGCGATATCCTTAACCTTGGCGCGTGTCCTGGCTTTCTTGCGGGCCCAGGAACCGCTTCCCAGTTTGGTAACACGGGGCTGGGTGCCCTCTTTCCCGGAATACTTCTGGATTTTGTGAAGGCTGGTGACGTTGACATAGAGGAGCGAGTCTTCGGCGTATCGGAGCACCACCGACTCCTGCTCGACGTCACGAACCGTAATCTTCCGGAACCCGGCGAATTTTCCGATGCCGTAGTCCACGTGCACCACAAAATCCCCGATACTCAGGTCGCGCAGCTCCTTGTAGGAGATACCGCCCCCTTTCGGTTTT
>CAZGSL010000007.1:0-76638 GCA_964528445.1 uncultured Balneolaceae bacterium
AACTTCGGCCTCGGCATTGGCATATTCGTGTCCAACTTTCTCAACCAGGAAATCGATACACTCCTGCGGAGTCATCTCGCCAAGGTGGTAACTGAGCGAGAAAATAATGCGCGCGCTTCGGTGCATGCGCCAGAAAAGCATGCCGATGCGATCCTCGGAAGAGCGGGGATACTCCAGGTCCCATAACCTCAGTTCCCAGTACAGGGCCCAGCCCTCTGTCCAGAAAGGGGTGGAAAAGGGGCGCTCCCTGTAGGCCCTGTAACGGTCGTTCATAAAACCCTGCAGGTGATGCCCTGCAATAAGCTCGTGGTGAACGGTGGCCCTGGAAAAATGCGGGTTGTTACCCCTCATGCTCATCATCTTGTTTTCGTGCTGCATGGTGTTGGTAGGATAGGAGATTTGAATAACCTCGCCTCCCAGGAAGAAAGGGGAATACCGCTGTTGCTCGGGCGACATCATGCTCATTCTCCAGGTCTCTTTAGCCAGCTCGGGAATCGTGATCAAGTCCCGCTGCTCCAGGAAATCAATCGCCCCGGTGGCCGTTTCGTGGATCATTTCAGGCTGCTTTCCCGGCGGTACATAGGATTGTTTGACGTGTTCCAGAGCGGCCCTCCAGTCGTCACCGTATCCCAGCTCGCGGGAGGCTTTGATCATCTCGCGCTGGCACCAGGCGAATTCCCGGTTGGCCAGTTCGATCAGTTCCTCGGGAGTGTAGGCGATCATTTCGTATTCCAGCATATTCATGATCGCCTCCCTTCCCACCGGATCACCGATAATACCGCTTCCATCATCCTTGTGGCTCTGATCAATCACATGATCCCCGAGGAGCTCGGAATAGCCGGCCAGCAGGCTGTCCGCCCGCCGATAGGGTTTTTCGGCCCACCACGTTACATCGGTATCGTAACCGTGATAGAACTCCCAGACATACTCCAGGGACTCCCGCAGATTCTCCACCGCCTCGGAAGCTGTTTCCGAATGTTGCAGGGATAGGGGGTCCGCTCCGGCAATCCGCTCCCTGGATTCCGTAATCGCTGTTGAGAGGGTGTCCAGCCGGTGCGCCATGAGAGAGCCTTCCGGATCCGCCCCCACCCTTCGCTTCTTTACCATACGGGCGACGATGTCGGAAAAGGGAATGAGATTACGGATATCCTCGTAATCGCTCTTGCGGGTTCTGATCTCCTGCAGATTATTCTGAATATTTCGCCGAAGGAGTGTATAGTCGATACCTTCAGCCGTAGAGAGAGATTCGTAGGAGATCTCATCCAGTCGTGCCAGCCAGCGGTTGTGAAATTTTTCCATCCGTTCGTACCAATCCGCGTTTTCCAGGACGTACGTGCGGTTCAGGCTGCCCAGATCAGCAGAATATTGCTCTATAAGCCTGTAAAGGCTTCCAGGGGTACGTGAATCCGTCTGGGCCGGGAGGACGGTCGGTAGAATGAAAAGCAGCGGAATGAGGAGGGAGAAGTATCTTCTCATGGCTCCGGTATTGGAGTGATGGATAACGGAAATATTAAATATAGGAGAGCCCCGATTTCGGAGTCGGAGCTCTCCCTTCCCTGCTATTCCTCTTTCAGGAGCAGCCTGTCGTTGAACCGCAGGTAATGCACTTCTGACAGGTTCCGTTGCGGATCATGGTCATGCTGCCGCATTCGGGACAGGAGTCGCCGGTATATCCCAGCTGCTTGGCCCGTTCGTAATCGCTTTCGTAGCTGCCTTGTTCCCCGTTCCCGCTCCGGGCCTCGGGACCTCTTCCAACCGGTTCTGTTTCGTATTCGGGGGTGTTCTGGTCGGCGCTCTTTTTGCCGGACCCGCTGACCGGCTCTTCGGAGGGCTGCTCTCCCCTGCCCCTTCCCTCCTGCTGTTCCTCCTGTTCGGACGGGCGCAATTTACGGGTCAGGATCTCCTCCGCCGGAACGTGTGCCAGGTCGTCCCGACCGAGATAGGTCACGGCCAGCTCTCTGAAAATATAGTCAATGACCGAAGTGGTCATTTTGATATGGGGGTTGCCTTTCACCGTGCCGCTGGGATCGAACTTGGTGAATACAAAAGCATCCACGAACTCCTCCAGCGGTACCCCGTGCTGCAGGCCGAGTGAAATGGCTATGGCGAAGCAGTTCGTCAGGCTCCGGAAGGCGGCACCTTCCCGGTGCATGTCGATGAATATTTCGCCCAGTTGCCCGTTTTCATACTCCCCGGTACGCAAATAGACACTCTGCCCGCCGATCTTCACCTTCTGCGTATAGCCGCTTCTACGGTTCGGCAGGCGCTTTCTGCTTGCCACGTATTTGTGGATGATCTTCTCAGCCGTCTCCACGACCGCATCCTGGGCCTGCTCGGTCTGTTGGTCCGCCGAAAGCTCCTCTTCATCTTCCAGCTCCTCGAAGACATCGCTGAGGCTGTTCAACGGCTGACTCAACTTGGATCCGTCGCGGTAGAGGGCGTTGGCCTTCAGCATGAGTTCCCAGGAATCCATGTAGGCTTTCTTGAAGTCCTCCACCGTCGCTTCATTAGGCAGATTGATGGTCTTGGAAATGGCGCCCGAAATGAAGGGCTGTGCCGCCGCCATCATGCGGATGTGTCCCCGCGGCTTGATGTAGCGTGTGCCCTTGCGGCCGCATCTGTTAGCACAGTCAAAGACGGGCAGGTGCTCGTCTTTGAGGTGAGGAGCCCCCTCTACCGTCATGGTGCCGCAGACGTAGTCGTTGGCTTCCTGAATCTCCTCGTTGCTGTAACCCAGATGACGGAGCAGATCGAACTGCGGGTTGGAGAGCTGGTCTTCGCTCAGCCCCAGCTCTTCCCTGCAAAAATCCTCGCCCAGGGTCCACTGGTTGAACGCAAATTTAATGTCAAAGCTGCTGGGAAGCGCCTCTTCCACCGCTTCGATCTGCTCATCACCGAACCCGAGTTCCTTCAGACTCTCCCTGTTTATATGGGGACACTCCTCCAGGGTTCCGTGCCCTTTCGCGTATTTGATGATCTCATCAATTTGGTCGGAACTGTATCCCAGGTTCGTCAGGGCCCGTGGCACGCTCTGGTTGATAATTTTGAAGTATCCCCCTCCTGCCAGTTTTTTGAATTTGACAAGGGCAAAATCCGGCTCAATGCCCGTGGTGTCGCAGTCCATAACCAGCCCGATGGTCCCGGTGGGAGCAATTACGGTCACCTGGGCGTTCCGGAAACCGTGTTCTTCGCCCCGCTCAACCGCCAGGTCCGACTCCTCGCGGGCGGCCTGCAGCAGGTAGTCGGGGCAATTGCTCGCGTCAATGCCCATGGGTTTGACCGTGAGATCCTCGTATTTGTCGGGATCCACGTTGTATGCGGCACGCCGGTGGTTCCGGACCACTTTAAGCATGTGTTCCCTGTTGCGCTCATAGGCTTCAAAGGTACCCAGCTCCTCGGCCATCTCCGCGCTGGTGGCATAAGCCCTCATATGCATCATAGCCGTGAGCGCACCTGCAATGGCACATCCCTCGTCGCTGTCGTAGGGTACGCCCTGGACCATCAGCGCCGCGCCGAGATTGGCGTATCCCAGTCCAAGCGTGCGATAGATGTAGGAGAGTTCGGCGATCTCCTTGGAAGGGAACTGCGCCATCAGGACGGAGAGTTCCAGCACCACTGTCCAGATTCGTGAGGCGTAGCGAAGGGATTCAATATCGAACTCCTTGCACTCCTCGGTTTTGAAATACTTCATCAGGTTCAGGGAAGCCAGGTTGCAGGCCGTATTATCCAGGAACATATACTCAGAGCAGGGATTGCTCGCGTTGATCGGCCCGTCTTCCGGGCAGGTGTGCCATTCGTTGATCGTATCGTGATACTGGGCTCCCGGATCCGCGCACGACCAGGCGGCATAGGCAATCTGGTCCCATAACTGGCGGGCCGGCATGGTCTTGCAGGGCTCGGGCTCCCGTCCCTCCTCCTCTGCCTTGCGCTTCTCTGTGCGCCAGTAGAGATTCCACTCCTTATCCTCTTTCACCGCCTCCATAAAGGCATTGGGCACCCTGACGGAATTGTTTGAGTTCTGACCGCTCACGGTGCGGTAAGCCTCCGAATCCCAGTCCGTATCGTAGGTGTCGAACTTCAGGTCGGTGAAGCCCTGTTCGGCCAGCTGAACCACCCGCTCGATATAATTAAGAGGGACATTGTCTTCCTTGGCCTCTCTGATGGCCTGTCCAAGTTCCTTGTTCTTGGTCGGATCGCGGCTGACCGCCCCATTGAAGGTGCGTCCCTCGATCTCAACCGGTTTGTGGCAGAGTTTGATGATTTTGCGAAGGTGTTTCTGCAGCATTCTGGAGCCGGTCACGATCGAGGCTACTTTTTGCTCTTCGTGCATTTTCCAGTTGACATACTCCTCGATGTCGGGATGGTCAAGGTCCAGCGTGACCATTTTCGCGGCCCGGCGGGTGGTTCCGCCGGATTTTATCGAGCCGGCGGCCTTGTCCCCTATTTTCAAAAAGCTCATGAGGCCGGAGGATTTGCCACCTCCGCTCAGGGGCTCTCCCTCGCCCCTGATTTTCGAAAAGTTGCTTCCGGTTCCGGAGCCGTATTTGAACAGGCGGGCCTCGCGCACCCAGAGATCCATAATGCCTCCCTCGTTCACCAGGTCGTCACGGACACTCTGGATAAAGCAGGCGTGCGGCTGCGGATGGGTATAGGCATCCTCGGACTCTTTCAGCTCGCCCGTTTTGCCGTCCACATAGAAGTGTCCCTGCGCCGGCCCGTTTATTCCGTAGGCCCAGTGCAGCCCCGTGTTAAACCACTGGGGGCTGTTGGGAGCAGCCATCTGGTGGGCCAGCATGTAGCAGAGCTCTTCGTAAAAAATTCGTGCGTCCTCCTCCGATTCGAAATAGTCATGCTTCCATCCCCAGTAGGTCCAGCATCCGGCCAGCCGGTCGAATACCTGTCGGCTGTCGTGTTCGCTGCCGTAGCGGTCTCCCTCGTCCAGTTTGGAAAGCGCCTTCTCGTCGGGTTCGGAGGCCTGCATCCATTCCGGTACTCCCTCCTCCTTTATACGTTTGGTTTTTGCGGGGACTCCGGCTTTCCTGAAATATTTCTGCGCTATGATATCGGTGGAGACCTGGGACCAGGTTTCGGGGACGATAACCTTCTCCATATTGAATACCACCGATCCATCGGGATTTTTGATCTCCGATTTCCGGCTTACGAAATTCAGATCTCCGTATGGACTCTCCCAATTCTCCCGGGTGTAAAAGCGCTTGAAATTCATAAATATACCCCTGTACTTTATTTTTTAATCTGGACTAATAAAAAGATGGATAATAGAATGGAGCTTGTCCGAGGCAAGCCACCACGTAAAGCATTAATATATAGGTCTGAGTGAGGGTAGCAAGGAAAAAATAAAATACTTTTCCACAATTAGCCCCAGTTATCCACAATAGGTTTGGGGGCAACTATTGCGAGTCGATAAGGATTGTATACATATTTATATTATAATTTATTTTATGCCTTTATATTATTTTGGTATATCAGGATATAACCGAAATTATCGGCCCTAATTCCCTGAAAGAGGCTATACAACCGATCGTGCCCCCATTTAAGAAGTTATCAACATTCCATCATTCGCCCGGTTGTTCCCCTCCCCTTTGGCAAGAACGTACATTTTCATATGACCTGTGGTCTATTACTTATAATATCATAATACACATACATTTATTAATTATTTGTAATATGTTTATGTGTATAAAACAACCCGATTTTCGTTGTTAATCACATATGATAGCTTAATTTTAACTGTACTCCTCTGCCCTGGCTGCGATAACCGTTTATCTCCTGGAATTGTGCGTTGAATATATTTTCCACCTCTCCGGACAGCGTAAGTTCTTCCGTAACGGTGTAACGTGCCGAGAGGGAACTCACCAGGTACGGCTCCAGGCTTGTACGGTCCTGCGCGCCCAGCGGACCCAGCGTATTGCTGAAATATATGTCGTCTCTCCGACCTGTGTAGCTGTTGGACCACGTGAACGCAAGGGAGGAATGGGGTCGAAACCGGACTTCCGCATGGGCATTCAGAGAGGGACGACGTGTAAGGCCGCTCAGGCTCTCGTTTTCCTGCAGAAAGAGGCCGCTTTCAAATACCTGAACATGGTGCCCGCCCGTATAGCCCCGGTCAATATCACCGGGCGAAAATTGCAGGGTAGAGGAAGTATAGGTAACATTGCCCCTAATTTCCCATTGTCGTGAGAGATGGGCTTCCAGTCCCAGTTCCACGCCCCTTATTTTCTGCCGGGCGAGGTTGATGTAGGTATCGCCGAGATATTCGGCGGAGGTAAGCTCTTCCATGGGAGTTTCCCCGTCCCACAGGTAGACATACTCGATATTGTCGTCTACCCGCCGATTGAAGAGGGAGAGTTCCAGGTGCATGAAATCTCCCACTGTCTGCTTCCATCCTACCTCGTACGAGATCGAAGATTCCGGCTTCAGCTCCTCGTTGCCCCGGGTGGTATGGGCTCCGAAACTCATTTCGGGGGTATAGAGCTGATAGAGCGATGGGGCATTGTAACCGGTCGTTGCCACGGCATACAGCAATCCTCCGTCCCCCACTTCCACGCTGGGATTTATCTCCCAGGTGACGTGGCTGCCGAACCGGTCGTGACGTGCAATTCGTCCTCCTAAGACAAGAGAGAAGTCATCAAGGGCTGGGGATATCAGTGAGCCGTCCCACTCCGTGTGGAGAAACAGGCTGTTGGTGTTTTCCGACAGGTCGAGGGAATCCAGGTCGGTAACCGATTCGAAATTGAAGGGACGTACGAAGGTGTACGTTCGGTAGTTCATGGTTTGCCGAACCGATGATACTCCCGCGGTTGCGCTCACGGACTCTCCCTGGTAGAGAGCCAGCAATTCGTTGTCAAGCAGTGTACCCTTTCCGTTGGTTTCCGTATAGCTACCGTCGTAGCCCCCGTCCGGAGCAACCCGTGAGGAGTCGTTGACAAAATTACGGTCGAGTTCGGACCAGGCGCCGTTCAGCTCCAGTCTGAGAAGGGGACTCACCTCGAGCGATCCGCCCCAGTTGAGGAGATTGCGGCTGAAATCCACAAAGGCATTGTCGTCGTCCGTAAACGCGGACTGGTCAACTTCCGATCGCTGATTCGCTCTTCTCCATGAAGCATGGAACCGCAGATCATCCGAACGGTAGCCCGCCCGGGCGGTAAGGTCCAGTTTCCGAAAACCGTCCCGGTCCCGGGACGTAAATCCGACGGAACCCGAAGTGTCAACGGTCGCGTCCAGTCCGGGTGTGTATTTCTGGTCCGCTCCGATATTGAAATAGAAGCCTCCGGAATGGGTGTAACCACCAAACAGGGTGTTTCCGGTTATATACGCTCCGTTGGAGAGCAGACCGTGGCGGGTCTCCGCCTCCAGCCCGATTCCCTCCTCCCCTATCCCGCGGGTGATTAGATTGATGACGCCTCCAATAGCAGAGGAACCGTAAAGCGTGCTGTGGGATCCGCGTATAATTTCGACCCGCTTCACGCCTGCAAGGGAAATTTCGGAAAGATCCACGGCATTGTTTACGGTAGAGGGATCGCTGATGGGCGTGCCGTCAATCATGACAACCGTCTGATCGACATCCGCGTTGCGCAGAAAACCCTGCTGAAGAGCCCCGGGCGTCTGGTTGCTGCCTACCAGGTGCAGGCTTTGACGCTTCGCCAGCAGCCCCGCCAGGTCATATTCCATGGATGCTTCGATTTCGGCACGGGAAATAACCGTGACGTTCCTGCCCACCGAAAAGGGATCCTTTTCGAACCGGCTGGCGCTTACAACGATCTGACCGAGCTGATAGGATCTCAGGGTGTCCCGTTCGGTATCGGTATCGGTTTGCTGGGCCTGTGCGGGAATGACGGTCAAGAGAACCGCAAGGATAAATACCGCCGTGCCGGCGGCAGAGATTTGAACATTCATAATGGAATGGATTTTGGTTACAAATGATGATCAGAATGACATCATTCGCACCTTTGGGACGGCCTGGAAGGGATAAATACCACGGTCAAATGGATTTATTCTTCGCTTTTCTCCCGAAAGCTACGAATGCAGGTGGCATGGGCAGGTCTTCTGGCTTGTCCCGCTTTTGACAGCCTTCCCGTCCCGTCCCTCCCGATCTTTGCCGGTTAGGGGACGTGACAGTGGTAACGTGAGATCAAAAGCAGTTCTGGGACTTACAGCATCGGGGAATGCTCCGGACTTTCACCGGATTCCCTTTTAATCCTCCCGATTTGCTGCGGATCTTGTCCGCGGCAGGCGGGCAGGCAACCAATGCGAAACGAAAATACAAGGGGGCCTTACAAAGATCAACCCCTTTCGTTATTTCATGAGGAAGTGGGAAACAGTCGGCATGACGGGCAAACTATGAATTTTCAAATCTGCGGCAGCCCTTCAGAAGCGATTCCACCGTTTCGAATTGCAGGTTTCTCTTTCCGGTTCGAAGTTCCCATTGATAGGTTCCGTCCCCCCCGCCCCTGGTCACAATCATCGGTTTTTTTTCGCCCTTCTGCACGCGATATCCCTCCCGTTCCAGGGCGCGACGTGTCCAGAATTCGGGCACGGGATCTCCCTTCAGGCGGATGGTCCGGGACGGACTCCTGTGGATATTGAAGGATCCTGAGGAGCGGTCGAAATCAAAGCTCTCCTTGCGAAAAACCGATTCGAACGTCCCTTCCAGCACCAAGTCTTCCGGCACCCCGTCCCAGATGCTCTCCTCCAGGTTCATCAGCCAGATCCGGTCGGCGGCCTTCAGTGCCAGATCCAGTTCATGCGTGGAGGCCAGAATCCCCTTACCGGTCTCATGGGCCAGATTGCGCAGCAGCTGCATGATTTCCACCCGGTTGGGCAAATCCAGGTGGGCCGTAGGCTCATCCAGCAGGATAAAAGGGGTGTCCTGCGCCAGGGCCCGCGCTATCATCACTTTCTGCCTCTCGCCGTCACTCAGTTTACTTATGTCTCTTTCCACGAAATCCTCCAGGCCGGTATCCCGAATAGCACGGCGCACCGCCTCGTGATCCTCCTCCCGGAGACGTCCCAGCCACCCGGTGTATGGAGAGCGGCCGAATGCCACCATATTGTATACGCTCAGATTACCCAGGGTGATGCGGTCCGTCAGAACGGTACTCAGCGTACGGGCCCGCAGACCAGCCGGCAGTTCCGTCACGTCGCGGCCGCCCAGCACCACACCTCCCGAGAGCGGCGCGTGCATGCCGGCCAGGGTTCGGATGAGGGTAGATTTTCCGGAACCGTTAGGACCCAGCAGGCAGATCATTTCTCCCGGGTGAAGCGACAGGGAGATCCCGGATGCCACCACCGACGAGGGAAGTCCCCCCCCGTAACCGATGGCCAGTTCGTCAATATGGAGTCTGTCTTTACTCACCGATCTGGGAATGTGTTTTAAATCTGATCATGCCGCTTTCAGAAAGAGCTACTGAGATTTCTTCGTTTCAAAATGACCCAGATAACCACCGGGGATCCCACCATGGAGGTAACAGCGCTGATGGGAAGGGTGGTGGAGCTGCCAGGAACCTGGGCCACCAGGTCGCAGGCCAGCATGATCAGGGCCCCGGTGACGAGAGTGGCCGGTATGAGAACTTTATGGTCGTTTGTATTCAGCGCGGATCGGGCCAGGTGAGGTACGGCGATCCCCACAAAACCGATGGGTCCGCAGAAAGCGGTAACCCCACCCGCCAGCAGGCTGGTGCTGATGATAATCAGGTAACGGGCGCGGTTTACCGGAATGCCCATGCTCCGCGCATAGTTCTCCCCGAGCAGAAGACCGTTCAGGGACTTGGAGAGTCCGAAGGCTAACACTCCTCCGATTCCCGTTACAATGGCCAGAATCCAGAGCTGACCGGCAGGCACCCCGCCCAGGCTCCCGAAGGTCCATATCAGGTAATCCCTTATCTGCTCCGGCTGGCTGAAATACTGCCAGATGGATACCAGCGCAATGGTAATGTTCCCGATCATCAGTCCCAGGATAAGCAGGGTTACGTTGTCCTGAACCTTGGCGGAGATAGCCAGTATCAAAAACAGTACCAGCCCGGAACCCATACTGGCGGCAGCGATAATCATCCAGCTCTGCAATCCTCCCAGCTGCTGAATCTCAAAAATAGTGGTAACAGTTCCTGCTGTTAACATAACGATAGCTACGCCCAGGCTGGCACCGGCGGTTATGCCCAGTACCGAGGGACCCGCCAGCGGATTCCGGAACAGCGTCTGCATCTGAAGTCCTCCCACCGAGAGCGCGCTTCCGGCAAGGATCGCTGTCAGCGCCCGGGGCAGGCGCAGGTTGAGTACGATCTTCTCCCACGAAGCTACGGCAGGCTCCCCTCCCAAAAGGATATTCAATACCTCAACCAGGGGGATCTTCACCGAACCCAGCCCAACGCTGGCCAGAAAAAAAACAGCCACGCCGAGACCGAGGATCAGCATAATGCCTGTATAGCGTACACCCGAGTACTCTCTCAGGCTGTCGGGGTTTGATTTGTTCATGGATCCGATTTTCGGGGCAGTTTCCGGTAGAAATAGAGTTCATGTGCCGGAAGGATGGAAGGGTGAAGAATCCGAATCAGGTCGGCCAGGATCAGATCGGGGCGTACCACACCCGTTTCCCAGTAGTCGTTTCCCCCGGAGGGACGTAATCGTCGGTTGTTGTTGTACACGCGGCCCGTCTTGACCGGTTGAAATGCCTTGAAACGCGGATCCTGGCCAAGGATCTCCTCGATGCTTCTCGCAGCACCCGGGTTCAGCCAGACATCCGCCCGCAGTCCCACTTCGTAAACCGATTCAAAATTCAGTCTCAGTCCCCCGGTACCCTCCTTCTGGAACCAGGGGTATTCCGCTTTTGCATCTCTCAGATAGCGGGCCGTAAAACTGTTTCCCGCCGAAACGAACCAAGCCCCCTTATAAGGCAGGTTGTTAATGACCAGGGGCCTCTGTTCGACATTCTCAACCTTTTCCAGCAGAGCGTTATACCGCGATTCCACCCTGCTGAAGATACTGTCGGCCATCGAGGTCCTGTTCAGCAGGGCTCCCATAGCCTTTATCCATTCCGCTTTTCCCAGAGGGGTGGTTTCCAGCCAGTCCGCGTTAATTAAAACAGGTATGTCCGAGTCCAGCAACACCCGGTAGTCGTTCATCTGAGAGGATTGTCCGGCGGAGACCATCACCAGGTCGGGATCCAGAGAGAGGGCTATCTCCTTGTTGAACTCTCCCTGTGGCAGCGAGACGATTTCTCCCTCCCTGACCCTTCGACGTACCTCCGCGTTGTAGACGTATTCCGCTCCCACCATCGCCGAAAGAACACCGTTGGCCTGCAGCGCGTTGGTTAGGGCGACATGGGTTGTGGAGGTGGCGATGATGCTGCGCACCGGCACCTCTATTTTCTGGGCATCCGCTGGAACTTCCGGGGAATCTCCCCGCGGGATCAGTGCGTATCGCAGGGTGTCTGTACGGTCCTGGTAGGGATTCAGTACTTCCAGGAGCTTGTACTCTTCACGGTATTGCAGCCGGAATCCCTCGGCGTATTCCACCCGGAGAGAATCCCGGGTAGTAGTAATATCGCCATGTTCGGAGGATGAAGGGGACTCTCCGGCCGATGTGCAGGCGCTGGCATACAACATCAGAAAAGAGAGGGCTCCCGCGCGAAGAGCCCGGAATACATAGTGAATGGTCATGGGATTGCTTTTCTCCCGAAAGCATTGCCGTCATCGGCGAGGCAGGTCTTCTGGCTTATCTCCGGTCTCCTTCGCCTTCCCGCCTCCGCCGTGCAAAGCCGGCAGGGATCAGTGGCATGTGAGGAGACCCTGGGAGAATTACAGCAGCGGGGACTGCTCCGGATTGTGCACCGGATTCCCGTTTTAATTCCTACGATCGGTATCGCAGGTAAACCTCCGCCGAATCAGAATGTCAACGGTATCGTTCCAGCACCAAGTATACCATTCTGAGGGTTCAGAAGCGAATCCGAGTCCGGTAATGTATATTTGATTTTAGTCTGCTATATTTGACTTTTCATCCCAACCAAAAATGCAGTGGAATGAGACAGAAAATCTCCTACCTCTTTACCGGTCTGGCTCTCGGAGTATTCCTCGCTCTGGGCGGCGTCATCCTCTTCCAGGACGAGATCACACCCGAAACGGTACAGCACGCTTCCCGAATCATCGGACTCGAATTTACGGATACGGAAATTGATACGATGATCGAAACGCTGGAGGAGAACCGCGAAGCCTACCGGGACCTCAGGGAGTATCCCATGCCGAATTCCCTCCCCCCTGCCCTGGTATTTGACCCTGTTCCGCCTGGCAAGGAATTTGACCGGGAACAGGAACCGATTGACTGGGAGATCCCCGATGATGTGAGCTTGCCGGACGACCGCTCCGAGCTGGCATTCTATTCCGTACGAGAGCTGGCCTCATTAATACGTTCCGGGAAAATAAGTTCCGTGGAGCTTACCAAATTCTTTCTGGAACGTCTCAGAACTTACGGGGATACTCTGGAGGCGATAATCACCGTTACCGAGCAGCGTGCGCTTGCACAGGCCCGCCAACTAGACGAGGAGCTTGAAGAAGGGCGCTGGCGGGGCCCCTTGCACGGGATTCCCTACGGGGCAAAAGACCTTTTCGCCGTAGAGGGATATAAAACAACCTGGGGAGCAGAACCCTACCGTGAGCAGCAATTGGACGAAACTGCCACCGTCATCCAAAAACTGGATGAGGCCGGGGCGGTTTTGGTGGCCAAGACCACGCTGGGCGCTCTCGCCTACGGGGATGTATGGTACGGCGGACAAACGCGGAATCCCTGGAACCTGGAACAGGGTTCCAGCGGATCATCGGCCGGTTCGGCCGCCGGGACCGCGGCGGGACTGGTTCCGTTCGCGCTTGGAACCGAAACGCTGGGTTCCATCGTTTCCCCCTCCAACCGCACCGGGACCACCGGACTCCGCCCCACTTTTGGCCGGGTAAGCCGGCATGGGGCTATGGCTCTGAGCTGGAGCATGGACAAGGTTGGTCCCCTGACCCGCTCGGTGGAAGATGCCGCCATCGTGTTTGACGCTATCCGGGGGGCGGACGGCAAGGATAAATCCCTCTACGATCTGCCGTTTAATTACAAGCGCCAGGTGGATCTCCGGGATCTGAGAATCGGATATCTCGCCTCCGCGTTTGAGGGAGATGGCTTTAACAGCGAAAGAGATTCGCTTACGCTGGAGACCCTGCGGAAACTGGGAGCCGACCTTATACCCCTGGAACTGCCTGATTTCCCGGCCGGCGATATCCGATTTATCCTGAGTACCGAGGGGGCGGCGGCCTTTGATCAGCTTACCCGGTCGGACTGGGACGACCAGATGGTCAGACAGAGTCCCAATGCCTGGCCCAATATTTTCCGGTCCCACCGTTTTGTCCCCGCGGTGGAGTACATTCAGGCCAACCGGGCCCGAAGCAGTCTCATCGCCCGGATGGACTCGGTTATGCAATCGGTGGATGTCTACGTTTCTCCCACCTACGGCGGGGACAACCTGCTGGTAACCAACCTGACGGGACACCCTTCGGTGGTACTGCCGAACGGTTTTACGGAGGAGGGACAACCCACCAGCATTACTTTTATAGGCGAGCTATTCGGAGAGGCCGAGCTCTTGGGTGTGGCCAAACAGTACCAGGAGGCAACCGGTTTTCACAGGAGACATCCGGAAATGTTTAAATAACGTCGGTTATATGCCCGAAATCGGTGGTCAGCCCCACTCGGGAGCAAAGCTGGGATTCACCAGGCGAGTTTTCTTTTCAAGCCGGTCGATCTGGTCAAACTCCTCGTCAGTCAGCTGAAAATCATAAACATCGAAATTTTCCTCCAGATGCTCCCGGCTTGACGCCTTGGGTATGGCGACGACGTTTTCCTGTTCGATCAGCCAGCGGAGGGCCACCTGAACGGGCGTTTTGCCGTGATTTCCGGCGATTTCCTTTATCACTTCGTCCTCTTCCACTTTTCCCCTCGCGATAGGGCTGTAGGCCGTAATCAGGATGTCGTTCTCAATGGCATAATCCAGGGTGTCCAACTGGTCGATGTAGGGATGGAACTCGATCTGATTGCAGAAAATAGGAGCACGTATCTCTTCATTGACCTTCTTCAACAGCGAGAGGGGAAAATTGCTCACCCCGATATTCATCGCCTTGCCCTGATCTCTAAGCACCAGCATCGCCTCGATGGTCTCCCTGAGATCGTACTGCTCGTTGGGCCAGTGAATGAGCAGAAGATCCACGTAAGGAGTGTTCAGGTGACGCAGGCTCTCTTCGGTAGTCTGCAGCACATCGTCATGTTCAAGATTCGTGTGCCATATCTTGGTGGTGAGAAAGATATCCTCACGCGACACATTCGAAATTTTTATCGCCTCCCCGATCTCCCGTCCGTTTTTGTACATCTGGGCGGTATCAATGTGGCGATAGCCTATTTCAAGAGCCATCCGCACGGCATTGGCGCATTCCCGTTCATGCAGCTTATAGGTTCCCAGGCCGATTTCGGGAACGTCAATTCCCTGAATGTTTTTGTATTGCATGCGTGTAAAGTGCTACTGCTCCTTTTTATTTTAATGGTTTACGAATCGGTTTTATAACAGAATGAACCACAGCAGGGTTCATACCCTCTTTCCCCGCACTATTTGATGAGCGTAATTCTTCGGTGATACAGGCGGCCGTCTACTTCCAGCTTCACGATATAGAGACCTGCGGGAAGATTACCCGGATTCCAAATCATCCGATGAGGTCCGGAGTCCAGCACGCGGTCGGCCAGAACGTCCATGCGCTGGCCGAGGATATTCCATATGCTGAGGGTAACCTCTTTCTCCTCGCTTAGCTCAAAGTGGATGGTCGTAGACTCGGTAAAGGGATTGGGATAGTTGGGGAGGAGCCGGACCGACTCCGTGTCGGTTTCGGTATCTTGCAGTTCCGCCTCACCCGGATCGATGGTAAGTGTAAAGCGGGCCGCGTCACCGGACCCCGGCGAAGCGGACTCCAGCCGGGGAGGCAGCAGCTCCTGGCCCTCCGCCTCAGCGGCAGAGGGTGCCGGGGAATCCTCCATCTTAAACGTGTACGTATCGGCCACGTTGAGATTTACCTGCCTGTCTGCAATCCTGTCGTTCAGCGTAAGCTCCCAGGATTCGGGGAGGTTTTCCCGATCCCATCTAAGCTCAAAAGATCCCGAAGTCCCCCGCGTTACCACTTCCATGGGGAGGGTCAAACTGCTCTCAAGATTCAGCGGACGCGAATCCTGGGCCTTAGCTACAGGCTCCCCGTCCCGGCTGCCCAGCATGTTCAACTGGGCGTAGTGCGAACTCAGTGGATTCAGTTTCAGTGCGTCCCGTTGGTCCCAGCCGTGGCTCGCTCCCTCCTCAAATACCATGACAGCGGCCCGGTCGTTTGTTTCGAAACCGTCCGCCGAAGTACCGTTCAACCGAAAAGAGAGTACCCTGCCTTCGGAGGGAGCGTCGAAAGAGACGTTGCGGGAGCCCGACCGTTCCGGAACCTCCAGGGTGGCAGCGTCACGGTTCTGTATAACGAATCCCTGCCACGCCTCCACCGCTCCCGATGTCAGGGTTCCCACCATCCACGTATTCTTCCTGCCGTTCCAATACTGCACGACGGAACTTTTGAGTTCTCCTCCCCTCACCCACTCACTGATCTCTGAGGTGTTCAGGGGCAGCCGGTAGGGATTCCCGACCAAATTCCATCCCTCCCCGTTCCCATGCAGGGGAATCGATGCGTTTCCCGGCGAATCCTCTTCGTTTTGAACCCTGAGCGAGCGGTGAGGCGGGGATTCCCGGCTGCCGGGCTGACCGAACCAGGCCAGAAAGCCATTACCCGGTGGGAGAGGCGTATCTGTCCCCTCAGGTACCGTAAAGCGCTGCCCGTCAAAACCACTGTAGAGCGTTGCTCTTCCGGGGATGTCGTTCCCGTTGTTACCCTGCAGGGGGAAATATTCCTCCAGGGAAGAGACGGTCAAGCCGCGATACGGGGATGACAACATCCTCCAGCCGGGGGCTCCCTGCAGTATTTTCGCATGCTGAAAGTAGGTACCATCCGCTCGCAGGGCAGCCGAATGAACGCGCCCGTCAGCCCCCTTCGCTTGGGCATGGTTCACAAAAGAACCCGTACCCTCCGGCTGTCGAACCCGGGATACCTCCGGGGGAAAATCACGATAGCTGTAACGGTCTATAACCTGTCCCTCCCCGTTCTGCAGGGAAACGATATCCGATTCGGTATCCAATTCAAGCGCGGGAGCTCTCAGAATAAACGCTCCGGCGGGACTCCTCTTCAACTCTCCCGCCAGCAGCAACACGAGCCCTCCCCCGCCTGGTATTATGGTTCCCTCTGAAAACCGATAGGCCGAGCCCTTCCCTGTTTCAACAGACCATCCCGAAAGGTCCACCTGTTCCTCTTCGTTGTTGACCAGTTCAAGAAAGGCTAACCCCCTCACGGAGGACTGTCCGGAACCCGGAAGAATTTCGTTGAATACCACACCGGGGCGATCGTTGTCGGTAATGGTCAGGCGAAGTGAATCGTATTCGGCTATGACCGGTGAAGCGGCTCCGTCGCGAACCGCCAGATGAAAGACGGCAACTTCCTCCCCTTCGAATATTTCATCGTCATCCAGACGGAAATCAACGGTTCCGGTGAACCGATTTTCGTCGCCGGGCTGAAATCGAAGCGATTGGGAAACAGGTCCCAGGAAATCGTCCCGGCCGGCATTGCTGAGACCTGGCTGCAGCTCAACACGCATATCAAGAGGTGTTTCCAGAGATCCGGAGAGGACCACCTCAACGGAAACTTCCCCCGCATTCTCATTCACGGTCTGATCCGGTTGCGCAAAAGAGAGGGTCGGGGCATTACGCTGATCCTGCTGTGAATTTTGGGCATAGGATTGCGTAGCAACCATCCAGAGGAGAAGCAGGCTGCAAAAAAAGGAAACAGTTATGTAGTTACGGTTCCGTAACGTTTTTCCCATGCACTACGCTTGCTGGCAGATAAGGTGCCTGTACATATATCAAGTACGTCTTTTTCAGGCTAATATTCAATTTTAAACACCTACGCTCCTCATTATCCTCTGCAGCAGCCAATCAGACCATGTCCGCGGAGGATCGACCGTCGCCACACGAGTTAATCGTCAAAATGCATCTCTCCCAGCAGGTTCTCGGTATGCGCCACCGCAACCGATACGGCGGCATCACCGGTGATATTCACGGCCGTACGACACATATCCAGTATGCGGTCGACCCCGAGAATCAACGCGATGCCTTCCACGGGAACATTGATCGTTTGCAGGACGATGACAAGCATGATGATTCCGGCTCCGGGCACTCCCGCCGCTCCAACGGAAGCGAGGGTGGCAGTTATCACAATCGAAAGCTGCTGAAGGATGGTAAGGTCCAGTCCCAGTGCCTGGGCGATGAATACCGCGGCCACGGCCTGGTAGAGACTCGTACCGTCCATGTTAATGGTGGCGCCCACAGGCAGTACGAAACTGGACACCTCTTCGTCCACCCCAACATTGTTCTCCACCCGTTCCATGGTTACAGGGAGCGTGGCGGCACTGGAGGAAGTGCTGAAGCCGAGAAGCATGGCGGGACGTATGGCCCGAAAGAAGTCCATCAGTTTCATCTGGCTGAACACTTTGAAAAGGCTTGAATAGACCAGGGTGAGATGCAGAAACAGCCCCAGCAATACGGCCAGACAGTACCACCCCAGGGCACCCAGCAGATTGAGGGCCTGCCCGAGGTCGTCTCCCGCCAGATCTACGATAACTCCCGCCATCAGGGCGAAAACCCCATACGGTGCCAGCAGCATGATGTAGTCTACAATTTTTATGATGACGTCGTTGAGCGCATCAAAAAAGTTGATCAGGGATTTTCCTTTCTGTAATGGGATCTGAATGATGCCGATACCCAGAAGAATGGCAAGGAACACCACCTGGAGCATGTTTGAGTTGTCGGAAGTGGCCGCGAAAAAATTCTCGGGCACGATGTCCACGAAAAAATCCATCAAGGTCCGGTCCATCACCTCCTGCGCATCTTCGCTGGAACCCTCCAGGTTCTCCTGATAGTTTGCCATGAGGCTCTCCTGAGTCTCCTGGGGAAGGGCATCGCCGGGCTGGATCACATTTACCACGGTCAGTCCGATGGTTATGGCCAGCACGGTGGTAACCGCATAGATTCCTATCGTCTTTCCGCCCATCCTGGAGAGCTTGGTGATGTCGTTCAAGTTGGTAACCCCGACGATGAGGGAGGCGAGTACAAGCGGTATGGCGATCAGCTTGAGCAGATTGATGAAAATGGTCCCCACCGGCTGGATGTAATCGGTGGTGAATCCGGTAAACCCACCCAGGCTGGCGGCAAGTCCCCACAGCAATCCCAGGATCAATCCGATGATAATTTGCCAGTGCAAACGCTTGTACCACTTCTTCATATGACTATTCCATTAATTATTGAAGCCGCAAATGCCGCTAATCCGGTTGCGGCCCAGTTAACGGTATCGTTGTTAAATCGTATTTTTGAAGTTCCCTTCCCCGGAAGCTTGATCGTTTCCGGCAACGTTCTTGACTGGACGGTCGCGCCAAGATACGAATCGAGAAGAGATCCCAAAAATCCCGAAAGAAAGATGATCAGGAACAGCGTCATGTCCAGGGAGTAGAGCCAGTATCCGGCTCCCGCTATTACGGCGCTTCCCAGGAGTCCCGCCGCCGTTCCGGGCAGGCTGATTCCGCCGTTGGTTCCGGGAGCCACTTCCCGAAAATCGGAGATCGACCAGGTTTTGCCCGGCATTCGCTGGCTGCCCCATTCCGTTGCCCAGGTATCCGATGTGGCGGCAGCCACCGAGGCTATACCCGCAACCAGGAACAGGTTCATGCCGGATATTTCCAGCAGCGTGAGAGAGAGTACCAGCCAGAAACCGTTGGCCCAGACCTGCAAACCGGACCGACGCGCTCGCTGCCCCCTCCTTCCTGCAGGTTTCGCCCGGCGGTATTTCATACTTCCAAAGAGGGAGCCGGTGATAAAGAAAATCAGGAGAATAAATGCCATGGAAAAGCCGCCGAATCCCACGGTAAAACTGCCGGTCAGGGTGGCGGCAGGCACCCCGTCCAGGCTAAGCCACCTTGCGTAAAAGGCCAGGACCGCGGTTGGGAGCGATAGCAGTGCGCCCACGATAACCAAAAATTGATTTTCGGGAGAAGCAAAAAAGACAAATACGCCAACCAGGAGGAATAGGAGAAGAAAATTGAGTATCCGGGCCACGTGCAAGGATCAGTTGGATGGTTGACCCGAAACGTCCGTTCCGTTGCCTTTTCTTTTCATAATGGCGATGATAATCGTGATGTATCCGGCCATGATAACGATGGGAGAAACGAAAAGGGAGACGAAGCCATGAACTTCGTTTTCTATGTACATGGCCGTAAACCCGGCCACGATCATCAACAATCCAATGGAGAGTACCTTGTAGTTCCATGCCTTGAACAGCATGGGAACCTTGGTGGAATTTCCAGCCATCTTACCGGTCGGTTATTGGGATTCGTACACTCACTAAACTCTGCATACATTCTGTATATTGCAAGAACCGGAAAGTACAATATTAGCCGCGCAAAAACGAATTAATCGAATATGAACTCCATCATACTAGCCTCCTCTAGTCCCCGTCGCCGTTCCCTGCTGGAACACATTGGCCTGCGATTCGAGGTCCGTCCCGCCGATGTAAAAGAGGACTACGAAGCGGAATGGAGTCCGCCGGAAATTGTAACCGCCCTCTCCTCCCGCAAGGCGATACACGCGGCGGAAAAGGTGAAAAACGGTCTCGTTATCGGGGCGGATACCGTGGTGGCCCACGGTGAAAACGTGTTGGGGAAACCAGAAGATCCGCAACATGCCCGACGGATGCTGAAAGAACTGAGCGGCTCCACCCATGAAGTTTACACCGGTTTGACCTTGATCAACCGGCAAGAGGGAGAAAACAAATCCCGGCCCCTGTCGTTCTCCGAACGTACCAGGGTGACCTTCGGGGAGATTGATTATGAAGAGATACGAACCTATGTTGCCAGCGGACGTCCCATGGACAAAGCAGGCGCCTATGGAATACAGGATCCCATGGGAGCCTTGTTCGTAAAAAAAATTTGCGGAGACTACCATAGTGTGGTCGGCTTTCCCCTCCATGCCTTCTATGTTAATTTGAAATCGTATGCCCCCGAATATCTTGAGCTGTTCGATTGATTCCATAAAAAATTGGGTCCCGGGTTTGCCGATACTGTTGTTCCTCGCATTTTTTTCGATGGAATCGGTACAATCGGTGCAGGCCCAGCAGCTGGGACCCGACTATACGATGGCCAACCGGCTGCTGCAGCAGCAGGAATACGAACTGGCCTATAAACGCTTTCTGAAACTGTATAAGGAAAATCCGGGGTCTTATCTCTTTCTCGAACGCCTGACGGAGTGCTTGATTAATCTGAAACGCTACGGGGAGGCGGCCGAATACACCCACCGTTTTCTTGATGAGGGAGCCAACCGGGTCCAGGCGGAAATTCGACTGGGGGAGATCTACCATATCCGGGGTGACAGCGCCCGTGCGGACAGTATATGGAGCGGCATCGAGCAGAGCAGCGACTCGGGACTTCAGGATCTGCTTTATCTTGCCCGCACCCTTCGTGACAGGCGGAATTTCGAGCGCTCGGTTCGGGTCTATAGGCTGGCGGGCCAAAGGTACAACGACTCCTCGCTCATTACTTCCGAACTCGCCAATACACACCTGATGGCCGGCAATTACGAGGAGGCCATAGAGGTATATCTTCAGCTGATAGAAGAGGATGCCACCCGCATCGACGATCTTCAGAATATTTTGATGCAAAACAGCAACGAACAGCTCTACGATACGGCCATACTGGAACTGGAGGAGTTCAAGCCGACACTCTCCCGGGGCAACTCCTCCTTCAGGCAGCTTCATCAGCTGCATGTTTGGCTTCTCATGGAAAGAGGGCTTTACGAAAGGGCCCTCTCCACCTCCCTGTCGTATGAGGAAAGCAGTTCGCAGGTTACCTACGACCTCTACACGACAGGACGCCGACTTGCCTCTGAACAGCAGTACGAACTGGCCGAAGAGGCACTCAGATACTATCTGGAACGCAATATACCCTCGGTTCGCCAGCGAACGACGCACGAGCTTGCGGATCTTTACAAGGAGTGGGGCGATTACCTGGGAGATTATAATCTCGCCTTCTCTGTCCGCAGGGATTCGCTTTACCGCAAGTCATACGAACTCCTGGACCGTCTGGATGAGGAAAATGAGCGGTATTCCGAGCTGGATGACGTGCTGATAACCCGTTCGGAACTTGCCCTCGACTATCTACACCGTCCCGAAGAGGCGAAAGCGAGTCTTGAGCGGCTCGAAAGCAGAAACGACAGTGCTCTGGCCTCCCGGGTGGAATATCTGCGGGGACGGATCCTGCTGTACAATGGGCAATACGCCAGGGCCCGCGTCGCATTAACCGGCAGCCACAAACGGGAGCGGACGGGTTCACTGGCGGAAAAAGCAAGATATTACCTGGCCCTGTGTGATTTCTTTTCGGGTGATTTCGAGTTTGCCAAGATTCAGCTGAATGCCCTGGAGGAACAGAACACCTCCTATCTTGCCAACGATGCGGTACGCCTGCGAATATGGATACAGGAGGGATTGCAGGCCGACAGCAGCGGTTCGCTGCTGGAGGACTTCGCCCAGGCCGTACGCCAGAATATGATGGGAGCACGGGAAAAATCGGTAGACCGCCTGCTCGCTTTCGTGGAAAATCGGGATTGGAACCCGCTGAAAGATGACGCAATTCTCCAGATGGCAAGCCAGGTAAATCCCGATAACATCGAAAGAGTCTATCCCTCGTTGCGAAACTTTCTGGCGAACGAAGCACGCAACTCCCCCCTGGAGGAGCGTCTTATGTGGGAGCGCGTCCGAATGGCCGACCAGTGGCTCACCCGCTACGACGAGACGGGAGGGGGCAGAGAAGCCCTCGAGGGCGTGCCGGAGAACCGCAGTGATTTGGTAAGCCAATACGAAGAACTTCTTCTTCGTTTCCCGGACGGATTTTACGCCACACCCGCCAGAAACAGAATTCGGGAACTTCAAAATTCAGAGACCTGATATGTTACGAAAGATCCTGTTTACGGCAATGGTATTTTCTATACTGGCCTGCTCAGCCATGGGACAGCAGAAAATATTTATTCCCATGGATGCCACGCAGACCAATCATCTCAAAGCCTACGGGGTGGTTTTCAACAGCGTTAAGGCGGGAAACAACGCTCAGTGGCTGCTCAATTATCAAGGGGGCAGTTTTATGCTGCCTTTCAGCGAAGAGCTGATGCGCGAGTGCAGGCTGAAAAATATAAGGGTGCGCACTATAGACGCCTCGGAGAGCTCATCCATTATTTCTGAAGTTGAACAGCAGGATCAGAACACCTCGGTGGTCCAGCTGGAGAAGGCCCCGAAAATTGCCGTCTACACTCCGGAGCAGGCCTTGCCGTGGGACGACGCGGTTACCCTCGCGCTGACCTACGCGGAGGTGGAGTACGACCAGATATGGGATCCCGAGGTGCTCAACGGGGACCTTTCCCAATACGATTGGATCCATCTCCACCATGAGGATTTTACGGGACAGTTCGGCAAGTTCTGGGCCAGTTCCCGGAACCAGCCATGGTATGTGCAGCAGGTAAACCAAATGGAGAAGATGGCTGCGCAGCTGGGATATTCCAAGGTGAGCGAGGAGAAAAAGGCAGTTGCGCAACGCCTAAAGGAATACGTCGGAAACGGGGGATTCCTTTTCTCTATGTGCTCGGGCACGGATACCTTTGACATCGCCCTGGCAGCGGAGGGTGTGGACATCGCCCCTTCACAGTTCGACGGAGATCCGGCCGATCCCAACGCGCAGCAGAAACTGGACTTCTCAAATGCCCTGGCATTTGAAGATTTCAACCTGATTATTGATCCTGCGGAATACGAGCATGCCGACATTGACGTCTCCGTGCAGCCGGAGGAGGTAGACCGGGCCTTGGATTTCTTCACGCTGTTTGAATTTTCGGCAAAATGGGATCCTGTCCCCACGATGCTGACCCAGAATCACGTCAGCAGCATACGCGGCTTCTACGGCCAGACCACGGCTTTCCAGAAAGACAAGGTAAAGGAGTCGGTCGTGATACTGGGCGAAAGTCCCGGCCGGAACATGGTGAAATATATCCACGGTAACTATGGTAACGGCACGTTCACTTTCTATGCGGGACACGATCCCGAAGATTATCGCCACTTTGTCAACGATCCGCCCACCGATCTGAGTCTCCATCCCAGCAGCCCGGGTTACCGGTTAATTCTCAACAACATCCTCTTCCCTGCCGCCAAGAAAAAAGAGAGAAAAACGTGAAAATATACCATATTTCCTGTTCCCCAGATATCTCCCTGAACCCGAACCTGCGAAGCAGATAACCAGCATATACAGCAGTCTAGACTTGACTATGGTAGCCACAGATCGATTTGAAGACCTCGTTGATATCATAAAAACGCTCCGCAGGGAGTGTCCCTGGGATCGCAGGCAGACCCACGACAGTATAAAAGACAACCTGATCGAAGAGGCATATGAAACGGTGGAGGCCATTGACCAGGGTGATTTCGACGCGTTTAAAAAAGAACTGGGAGACCTGCTTCTTCACGTGGTGTTTCACAGTAACATGGCTTCCGAAACCGATGACTTTGACATTGGTGACGTCATCAGATCCCTTCAGGAAAAACTTATCAGACGTCACCCGCATGTTTACGGCGAGGAAACCGTCCAGAATGAGGAGGAGGTGGCCAGAAATTGGGAAAACATAAAACTGGAAGAGGGAAAAACCTCCATACTGGAGGGAATACCGGTCTCCCTTCCCGGCCTCATTCGTGCACAGAGGATGCAGGAGAAAGTTTCAAATATCGGATTTGACTGGCCGGAATCCGATCCGGCCTGGGAGAAGGTACATGAGGAACTGCAGGAATTAAAAGCATGTATGGCGTCCGGCGACAAGCAAGAGGCAAGTTCGGAGTTCGGAGATTTGCTCTTCTCGCTGGTAAATACGGCCCGCCACGCCGGACTGGAGGCGGAAGACTGCATCAGGCGCAGCAACCGGAAATTCGAGCGCCGGTTTCGACATCTGGAAAAACGTCTGGCTCAAGATGGCAAAGAAATCGGCGAGATGTCGCTTTCCGAACTGGACGGGTACTGGGAGGAGGCGAAAGAGGCCACGACCGCCGATTGATCATTCGGCATCTGCTCACCGGACAAACGCTGTCCGCCGCGCTGGCGTTATAATACGTAGGCAAGTCTCGCCTGCTGAAACAGTGCAATACCTGAATTTTAACGCAACCGATGTTATATTTAACCGGGTTTTATCCATATAAAACAAATTAAAAATCGGAGCACAGAATGGCTGAAAGTTTAACGAACGACGTTGATTTAAGTCAGTATCCTCACATCAACAAGGGGCTCGAAGGGATTGTCGCCTTCTCGACAACCAAGAGCTTTATAGACGGCCAGAAGGGGGAGCTTATTTATGCAGGTTACAATATTGACACCCTGGCTGAAAAGGCCACTTTCGAGGAGGTCTGTTTTCTGCTCTGGCATGACCGGCTTCCTGAAGAGGACGAGCTGGATAAACTGATTGCACAGCTTCAGTCCGAGCGCTCCCTGCCGGAGCCCGTTATAAGTTATTTAAAGAACACCTCCAGGACGGCAGAACCGATGTCGGTCCTGCGAACGGCCGTCTCCATGTTGTCCGATTTTCATGACGTGGACGAGGAGAGTACGGACAAGGAATTCCGCATTAACAAGGCTATTTCGATAACCGCCAAAATTCCCACCATAATCGCGGCCTTCGACAGGGTGAGGAACGGAAATGAGATTATTGAACCGCTGCCGGACCAGAGTACCGCCTATAATTTTCTCTACATGCTGAACGGGGAACGTCCCGGCAGCCAATCCGAACGCTCGATGGACCTCTGCCTGATTCTGCACGCCGAACACGGTATGAATGCGTCTACCTTTACATGCAGGGCCATATGCTCGACCGAGTCAGATATGTACTCTGCAGTGACCGGTGCCATTGGGGCCCTTAAGGGACCGCTGCACGGCGGAGCCAATCAGCAGGTGATGAACATGCTTCTGGAAATCCAGGAGAAGGAGGAAGACCCGGTAGATTTCGTCCACCAGCGGCTCTCAAGGAAGGAAAAAATCATGGGCTTCGGCCACAGGGTTTACAAAACGTTCGATCCGAGGGCCCGCCATCTGCGCAGGATGTCCAAAAAACTCTCCGATGAGACTGGCCACCAGGAGTTGTACGAATGGTCGGAAGCCATCCTGAAGACCATGAAGGAGGAAAAAAACATTGATCCCAATGTTGATTTCTTCTCCGCCACAGTCTATTACTCCATGGGTATCAGCCCGGACCTCTATACCTGTATTTTCGCCATGAGCAGGGTCTCGGGATGGACGGGACACTACATCGAGCAGGCAGAGAATAACCGCCTGATAAGGCCGAGAGCCCTCTACACCGGCCAGAAAAACCTGGACTGGACGCCGGCGGAGGAGCGGTAACGGCCCGACGGTGGTGAAGGCGAAGATAGCACAAAGGCGGGTCCTGCATTACCTGCTTGATTCTGCCGCCCGGACGGAATGGGGAGAACGCCACGACTTCTCTTCCATCGGCAACTATCGGGATTTTTCAGAGGCCGTTCCCGTCACCACACGGGAAGACCTGAAAAAAATGTCCGCCAGTCTTAAAAACGGTGCACAAAATGTCTCTTGGCCGGGGGAGGTCTCCCGCTTTGCGGTCTCCGCAGGCACCACCGGCAGCGGCAAACACCTCCCTGTAACCGACGACCGGCTGCGGAGCGACCGGAGATTCATGCGAAAACTCGCGCTTTCCTATCTTCGCCAGCGGCCCGCTTTCTGGCGCGTTGCCAGTTCACACCTGAGTCTGCCGGGCGATCTGGAAGTTTCGAATGGCCTGCAGATCGGGGAAATAAGTGCCTTCACAGCCGTTAACACCCCGTCCTTGCTGCGTTGGCTTCAGATTCTCTCTCCGCGGGAGGCGGTACGTCTCTCCTTTCGCGAAAAGATGCGGCGCATTTATGAAGCATCGAGCGTTCTCTCCCCCCGTGTGATCGTATCGGCCCCCAGCTGGCTGTTGACCCTTTTCGAACGAATACTCGATAAGACCGGCGCAAAGACGATAAGCGAACTCTGGCCCCGCTTGCGCCTGCTGGTTTGCGGGGGGGTAAAGCTCTCCAGTTACCAATCCCGCCTGGAGGATCTTTTGGGTGCGCCGGCGCCTGATTTTGTTGAAACCTACGGTGCATCCGAAGGGTATTTTGCATTCAGCGATGACCTGGCGCGCCAGGATCTGCGTCTGGTCGTCGACAACGGTATATTTTACGAGTTCATACCAGATCCCCTTCCGGACCCCGACGCCACCGCCATTCAGCAGGCACTGCCGATATGGAAGACAGAAACTGGCGTGCCGTACGGACTGGTAGTTTCGACGAACAGTGGACTCTGGCGGTGCCCGGTAAACGATATCGTGGAGTTCACCTCCGCGAATCCCCCCCGTTTGATGGTCAAGGGAAGGGTGAGCGAAATGCTGGACGACTACGGGGAGGGACTCTATCTTTATGAGGCGGAAGAGGTGCTGAATGAGATCAGCAGGGAGATGGCGTTAACGCCGGGCGTCTTCGCTGTTTACGCCCACCTGCCGGAAAGCGCGCAGGCACCGTCGCACCGCTGGTTCATACAGATGGAGAATCCGCTTCACAGGGGTACCCTGGAGCGGCTTGCAAAGCGGCTGGATGAAGAATTACGGAGGCGCAACCGCCACTACGCCATTCGACGGGAGAGCGGAGCATTGGATCCTCCCAGGATATGCACGATTCGCCAGTCCGATATCAACCGGTGGCTCGAGTGGGCAGGAAAGGAGAAAGCCCAGGGGAAACTGCCCCGGGTACTGGACGGGCGGGATGCCCAGGTGCTGGAGCCCTCCTAGTTTTTCACCACAAAATTGACGATCCGGCCCGGTACGAATATCTCTTTGACGACCTCTCCCCCCTCCAGGTAGCGCTGTACGTTTTCCTGGGAACGGGCCTGCTCCAGCACGTACTCCTTCTCTTCGGATCGTTCCGCCGGCACTTCGATATCCGCTCTCACTTTCCCGTTTACCTGTACCGGGTAGAGCTGCCGCTCCGCCTCCATGTACTCCTCGTTGTATTCGGGCCAGGGTTCGTAGGCTATGGTATCCTCATGGCCGAGGCGGTTCCAGAGTTCTTCGGCCAGATGCGGAGCAAAGGGGGAAAGAAGCTTGAGAAAAGGCTGAAAGACAGCGCGGGGACATCCCTCCCATTTGTTGGCCTCGTTGATGAAAATCATCATGGCCGAGATGGCGGTGTTGAACGAGAGCTCTTCGATATCTTCCGTAACTTTCTTAATGCACTCGTGAAGTGCCTTGAGCTGCTCCCGGCCCGGCTCCTCATCGGTAAGGGAGACCACTTCGTCTCCCTCCTCCTCCACCAGCCGCCAGACCCTGTTCAAAAATCGATAGACGCCCTCCACGTCCCGGGTGTTCCAGGGTTTTACCTGTTCCAGCGGGCCCATAAACATTTCGTACATGCGGAAGGCGTCGGCCCCGTATTCTTCGATGACATCGTCCGGATTGATGACGTTGCCCCGTGATTTGGACATTCGCTGCCCATCAGGCCCCAGAATCATCCCTTGGTTGACCAGTTTACGGAATGGCTCCCGTGTAGAGACCACACCGCAGTCGTAGAGCACCTTATGCCAGAAACGGGCATAGAGCAGATGCAGTACGGCATGTTCCGCGCCTCCTACATAGAGATCCACCGGCATCCAGTAGGACTCCTCCCCGGGGTCTACCGGACCTTCGTCAAATTCCGGGCTGATGTAACGCAGATAATACCAGCAGGAACCCGCCCACTGGGGCATGGTGTTGGTCTCCCTTAAGGCCGGTTCTCCGGTCTCGGGATCCGTGGTATGTACCCACTCGGTGGCCTTGGCAAGAGGGGGCTCACCCGTGCCCGTGGGCTTGAAGTCCTCCATCTCGGGAAGTTCCACAGGCAACTCCTCTTCGGGTACAGGACGAGTCTCCCCATCTACGTGCAAAATGGGAAAGGGTTCTCCCCAGTAGCGCTGCCGCGAAAAGAGCCAGTCGCGCAGTTTGTAGTTTACGCTCTCCTTTCCGTATCCCTCCTCTTCCAGCCAATCCACGATCTTCTCCCTGGCCTCCTCTACACTGAGGCCGTTCAGGAATCCGCTGTTGATAGCGGGGCCCTCACCGGTATAGGCCTCCCCTTCAAAATCCTCGGGCGGCTGCACGGTGCGGCGAATGGGCAAATCGAACTTTTCCGCAAATTCCCAGTCACGCTGATCCTGGCCCGGAACCGCCATGATGGCCCCGGTACCGTAGTGTGCCAGGACGTAGTCTGCAATCCAGACCGGGATTTTCTCATCCGTCGCCGGGTTGACCGCATACGCCCCGGTAAAGACGCCTGTCTTCTCCTTTTCAAGCTCCTGTCGTTCCAGTTCGGACTTGCGGGCGGCCTGCCGGCGGTACTCCTCCACTTCCTCTCTCTGGTCCCCGGTAGTGATTTTTTCCACCAGGTGATGTTCCGGGGCCAAAATCATGTAGGTGGCCCCGAACAGTGTGTCGGGGCGGGTGGTAAACACCCTGATCCGATCCTCGTGTTCGTCCAGGGGAAATTCGATTTCGGCACCCCTGGAGCGTCCTATCCAGTTACGCTGCATCTCCTTCAAAGACTCCGGCCATTCAAGATCATCCAGCCCTTCCAGCAGCCGGTCGGCATATTCGGTTATCTTCAGCATCCACTGCCGCATCGGCTTGCGTACTACGGGATAGCCTCCCACTTCGCTCTTGCCGTCAATGACCTCCTCGTTGGCAAGCACCGTACCCAGCTCCGGGCACCAGTTTACCGGCACGTCATCCTGGTAGGCCAGCCCTTTTTCGTAAAGTTTCAGGAAAATCCACTGGGTCCACTTGTAATAGTCGGGATCGGTGGTGTTGATCTCGCGGTCCCAGTCGTAGCTGAAACCCAGCCTCTGCAGCTGTTCGCGGAAACGATCGGTATTCTTTTTGGTGGTCTCTCTGGGGTGTGTTCCCGTTTTCACCGCATACTGTTCGGCCGGCAATCCGAAGGCGTCCCAGCCGATGGGATGAAGTACGTTATATCCCTGCATTCGCTTGTAGCGGGCCATGATGTCCGTAGCGGTGTAGCCCTCGGGATGTCCCACATGAAGCCCTGAACCACTCGGATAGGGAAACATGTCCAGCACATAATATTTCGGCTTATCATGGTCCTCGGCGGTCCTGAACGTTTTGTTTTCAAGCCAGTAACGCTGCCATTTGGGTTCTATACTGTCGGGATCGTAGGAGCTCATCGGCTGTTCTTCGAAGTCGGATTGCAAATTCTTTATTCAGTCGTCGAAGATAAGGAAAAATAGAGAGAGTAGAGAGAGCCGGGGGACTACCTTCGCCCTTTCGCGAGCCACTTTAGTGTATCTATGCCGTCGGGCCTCCAGTGGATCGGCGGGCGTTGCGCATCGGTCAGGAGTTCGGTACGCTCCCCGTAACCGGGTATTTCAAGTTCGGGATGGGGAATATAGATACTCTGCAGTTTTTCCCCGAAGCGTCCGGCCAGTTCCGAAACATCGCTTGGATCGCCCTCTATCCAGTAGCAGATAAAATCCTGGTCCAGCTCCAATCCCCCCTCCTGCAACAGAAAATGATCCAGCCATGCCTGAGGGCGTTGAACGGCCTTGTTATAGGCCCAACGGTACCGTAAAGCAGGCTCAGGCTGGGCAAACTGGGGATTCTCAAGCCAGAACGATTCGATGTAATCGGTCAGTTCGCATTTGATCTCGTTGAGTGAAAAGGGAGAAACCACCACCGCAACCGACCGGCACCCTTTACCTCCGTAGCGCAGAATAGCTTCCGTAAGGTCTTCCATGGTCCGCCTATCCCTGCGATCTACGTATGCCATGGAGAAGTGGGCGGTCCGGATCAGGAACCGGGTATTATCATCGGCCAGCTCCAGTCTGTCGATGGCCCGCCGCACAGGAGGTACCGATTTTTCGGAACCGGAAAAAAGCACGGCATCATGCCGCATTCCCTCAAAATCGTCGAGCCGGTGAGTCCACTGGACATCCCGGTCGCTCCACCCGTCCCTCTTCTTGACTTCGTTCAAAAACGTCGGCAGCAGGTAGGGATCCTTCCGGGATATTTTTCCACTGTACCGACTCCCGTGTAACAGCACCGCAAGGGCGTCCTGGAATCCTACAAGGGGCAGGTTACCCGGATGCAGGCAGAGCACTGGCCTGCCCTCCTTTTCATCCTCGGCCAGGCCGGTACGATCCGCCCAATCCCTCAACGCTGTTTCATTGCAGGTCCTGCGCAGTATACGAAGGGCGAAACGGACATCCTGTGCCCCGAAATACCCCTCCTCCACCGTCCGGTTGGCGGCATCGTTCAACCATTCGTTCTCTGATGAGAGCCAGCTATCCAGGGCATCTACAAGCTCATTTATGCGTTTATCCAATTCCATTAATCCCTGTATAACAAGAAGTTACATCCTCTTAGATCATCTGGTTTCCACCTCCCGTGTACTTTAAATCTCCCCTCCCCGTCGGAGGTTCCTCGATCTCCCGTAAGCAGGAAGGCACACGAGTGCACGTTGGCCAGGTCAATCAATCCGATCAATCCTTCCCTGCCGATCGGCTGCTCCTCGGAAGGGTCATGGGGATTGCGTATGCTGAATTGAAGCCATGGGGGGGTCCGGAACCAATCTCCTCCTATCGCGTAGGCCTGACTCAGGAGTTCGGCCATTCCGTATTCCGAATGAATGCGGCTGTAATCCAGCCCGAATCCCCGGGAGAGCCTGCGGTGCAGATCTTTCCGCGTTATTTCTCTCCTATGTGTTTTCATGCCGCCGGTTTCAATAACGATGCTGTTGGACGGAAGTTTGGGACTTCCGGCCTCTACAAGGTCTAGCAGCCCGAAGGCCGGTCCAAAAAGAATCAGTATGCGTCCGGTTTCTTCCACACTCTTGATCGCTGCCTCTTTCAGGGGACGCTCAAGGGGCAGAAATCCACTCAGCGGCGATCCGGTACTCTCTATCAACTCCTGTAACATCCAGACAAGGGATGACTGGGAACGTTCGCCGTAGCCCGGCGTATAGGCCCAGATAACGGATTTGTCCGGTTTATAATGTTGTCGGAAGCCCTCCATCAGAGATGCCCGGTAAAGTGAGGCATCTCGCACATGGTGGCCGGAAACGGACATTCCGGTTGTTCCGCTGCTTTTAAAATCCAGATCCGCCTCCCACCCATCTCCCGTACGTACCCGGGCATCTTTAAATGCGCGAACCGGCAGCAGAGGATAGGGCTTTCCCCCGGGAGCAACTCCGGTTCCCAAGGCATCACAGAAACGTTTGTAAACCGGGTTTTCCCGCCGCTGGTATTCATAAATACGCGCAGCTTTCTCTTCGAATGAGTAGCGGTCGGCAAAAATTAAATCCCTCCACTTCTGCATGGATCCCGTCTCGCTTCAGTTCAATCCCACCCTTTCAAAAATACGGTCGACATTGCGGGTATGATATTCCAGGTCGAAGGCTTCTTCTATCTCTTCCTCTCCCAGTATGCCGGTTACCTTCTCGTCCGCTTCGACCACTTCCCGGAACATCCTTTTTTCGTTCCAGGCCTTCATGGCCAGGGGCTGGACTGTATCGTAGGCCTCCTCACGGGAAACACCCTGGTCGATTAACATGTGCAGGAGACGCTGTGAAAAGGTAAGCCCGTAGGTACGGTAAATGTTCTCCTCCATATTTTCCGGGAAGATTCTCAATTTCTCGATAACCCCCGCGAAACGGTCAAGCATGTAATCCAGCAGTATGGTAGCGTCGGGAAGTATAATCCGTTCAACGGATGAATGGGAGATATCCCGTTCGTGCCAGAGCGGGATGTTTTCGTAGGCGGCCGTAATGTAACCTCTCAAGACCCTCGAGCATCCGCTGATGTTTTCCGAACTCACCGGGTTCCGCTTGTGAGGCATGGAGGATGAGCCCTTTTGCCCCTCCCGGAAGAACTCCTCCGCCTCCCTGACTTCGCTGCGCTGCAGGTGTCTCACCTCCACGGCCATCTTTTCCAGGGTGGAGCCTATGAGCGCCAGTACGGAAATGTAATGGGCATGGCGATCCCTTTGGAGGGTCTGGGTTGAAATCGGGGCGGGAGTCAGCCCCAATTCCCTGCACACCAGCTCCTCCACTTCCGGCGGTATGTTGGCGAAGGTTCCCACCGAACCGCTCATCTTTCCAAACTCCACTTCCTCCGCGGCATTTTCAAAGCGCGTTATATTCCGCTGTATTTCGGCGTACCAGAGCGCGCATTTCAACCCGAATGTGGTGGGTTCGGCGTGTACTCCGTGGGTACGCCCCATCATGACCGTGTACTTGTGTTCGCGGGCTTTGTCGGCGAGGACCCCTCTCATACGCCACAGCCCCTCCTTCAGAAGTTCGTTCGCCTGTTTCAGCCTCAGTCCGTATGCCGTATCCACCACATCGGTAGAAGTCAGCCCGTAATGGATCCACTTTTTTTCGGGGCCCAGCGTCTCCGAGACAGCCCGGGTAAAAGCCACCACATCGTGGCGCGTTTCCCTCTCTATTTCCCGTATGCGCTCAAGATCGAAATCCGCCTCCTCGTAGAGCGTATCAACGTCTTCCGGGGGAATCTTTCCCAGTTTACTCCAGGCCCGGCAGGCCGCCAATTCCACCTCAAGCCAGGACCGGAACTGGTTCTCATCCGACCAGATACGTGACATTTTTTCCCGCGAATAACGTTCAATCATCTCTTTTTAACATTTAAATTCACCGAATAACCGCTAAAGATATCAAAAGAAACCTGTAATAGAGAACGCTATTCCTGTACCGGTACCTTCAATAGCCTTCCTTCCTCCATCGGCTGATTTTGTTCCACCTGGTTGAGAATCGCAATATCCTCCACGCTGGTGTTTTCAGGCAGGGGCTCCGGGAGCAGTTCCGACAGCGGGGCTGTCCGACGAACGGGAGCGACGTTTAGGCGCAACGGCTGAATCGACAGGATTTCCGAATCTTCCAGTTCCCTGAACGATCCTGCGATCTCCCGAAATCGCGAGCGGTATTCGGGATACTGCTCCTCCCTGCTGTAGGAGATAAAGCGGTATATTTCCTCGCCATATGCCAGAGCCGTCAGGGAAAATCGGTATACGGTACCGTTTTCCGTGGCCGAAGCCTCCGCATGGTATGTCTCCAACCCGTGCTGACTTCCCGATTCCCGGGTGATAACCTTGATCCCCTCCTGTTCCAGGAAGGCGGCGGCGGACGCTTCTGGTGTTGCATTTTCGGAATCTATCTGCAGAATGCTCAACGCGTCTTCGGGCGGACTTACCAGTACGACCCTGCTGCGCTGATTAACCAGGCTCCACTCGCCGGGGAAATCGAACCGAAATGCCAGCTCGGGATGATAGTAGGTTCCGTTCCGGGTGAATCCTTCACGTGGATTGGACCCGTAAACCATATTTTCCAGTCCCTCCATGTAGGAACGGTGATTGGTCGTTGTCTGCTCGTATCCTTTCTCTGCCCACTCCCCGGCCAATTCCGGAATGGATTCCGCCCGGGAAGCCGGATCGGGATGGGTGGACAGAAAATTGGGAAGAGCCTCGCCTGACTGCTCCGATATACGCTTCAGGGATACAAAGAATTCCGCCCCTTCCGAGGCCCTGTATCCCGCTCGAGCCGCGTATTCCACTCCCAGACCATCGGATTCCCGCTCGTCCTCGCGACCGTATTTTAGAAAAAGGAACCGTGCCGCCTGACTTCCCAGGTCCAGTATATTGCCCCCCGGCACTCCGAGAAGTTCCTGGCCGGCGATCGCACCGCCCAGCAGGGCAATTTGTCCCAGTTGCTGTTCCAGCGCACGCTGAGAAGCATGACGTGCAGCCACATGGCCTATTTCATGACCCAGTACCACCGCCAGCTGGGCTTCGTTCTGCAGGTGGGCCATCAGTCCCCGGGTCACATAGACATATCCTCCCGGCAGGGCAAAGGCGTTCACGACCGGGGAATCAAGTATACGGAAATGGAAATCGGTTTCCCGATACTTCGGATCTGCTTCCTCCCGGCGCATGTGGCTTACTTCGAGTACCTTTCGTCCGACTTCATTTACGTATTCTTCAAGACGGGGATGGTCGTATATCCCGTACTGGCCCTGGATCTGCTGATCCGCTTCCCTGCCGATCCGGATCTCCTCTTCCCAGCTGTAGGCATATGCCCGTTTTTGCCCCGTAATGGGACTTCGTTGAACGGAGCAGCCAAAAAGTAAGAGGACAGCACAGATCAGACCTATCCGTGACTGCCATCTGGACATTCGTATTCTACTGCGGCTTATATGTTTATAAGTATTCATATCATATTCAGTTTACTCTCCGATGATATTGACTTCGGGTACCAGGGCGATGCCAAATTCGCTCTCAACGTCACTTTTGATTCGCCTGGCCAATTCCAGCACCTCTTGTCCTGTTGCTCCCCCGTGGTTAACGATCACGAGGGCCTGCTGGCGGTACGTGCCCACGGCACCCACTCTCCGCCCTTTCCACCCGATCTTCTCTATCAGCCATCCAGCGGGAACTTTAACGCGGTCACCGCCAGCCGGAAAGCTGGGCATGTCGGGATACCGCTCCTTCAACGAGCGGAAGCGTCGCTTAGATATTTTGGGATTTTTAAAAAAGCTGCCTGCATTGGCAAGGTCGGCCGGATCCGGGAGTTTGGACCGACGAATCTCCACCACCGTCTCAAACACCTCCTCTATGCCTGGAGTGTCGACTCCCTTCTCCCTGAGGCGATCCCTCAGGGAGGCGTATGAAGTCTCTATGTGAGGTTCCTTGCGCAGCCGAAGCGTCACATCCGATACAAAATAGCGACCCTTGTACGCTCCTTTGAAGATACTGTCGCGATAGCCGAACCGGCAGGCCTCGCGGTCAAATTCACATATCTCCCCGCTCTCAAGGTCTACTGCCCGGAGGCGGTGAAAGACTTCGGACAGCTCCTTTCCGTAGGCGCCTATATTCTGTATGGGGGCGGCTCCGACCGTTCCCGGTATCAAGGCGAGATTTTCCAAACCTCCCCATCCCCTTTCCACGCAGAACCGCACCAGCTCGTGCCAGTTCTCTCCCCCGCCTGCCTTCACCCAGAGATAATCCGATGACTCCCCGACTACTTCCCGCCCCTGTATGTTCACACGAAGCACCAATCCTTCAACATCGCCTGCAAACAATACATTGCTTCCCCCGCCCAGGACATGGAGGGGAAGCTCCCGCGCCAGGGAGTGATCCAGAACTTCTTTAAGCTGCGGCAGGGAGTCTATATTTGCGAAGGCCTTCGCATTCGCGGTTACGTTCAGGGTGTTGTAGGGACCCAGGTCCACGTTGTAGTGGAAAAAATCGGAAGAGGTAGCAGTAGACATATTTCCTGGATTCACTACGGGTCGCTCCGTCCGTTTTGGGCAGGATCCGCCTGGTCGGAAAACACCTTGACGCGCAGTTTTCGGACCCTGTTGTTGGTAACTGACTGTACCGTCAGCTCCAGATTCCGGTAGTAAACACGCTCCCCCACTTTGGGTATCCGCTCGGTAAGGTGATACACCAGGCCACCGAGTGTTTCGAAATTATCCTCATCACTGGTCAGTTTCGTATCCAGTATCTCCTCCATGTCGTCCAGATCAATTCCGGCATCGAACACATAGATACCGTTCTTGAAGCGGGTGTACAGGCGCTCCTCGTATTCATCGTACTCGTCGGCGATATCTCCCACGATTTCCTCCAGGATATCATCGAGGGTTATCAGCCCTTCCGTTCCCCCGTATTCGTCCACGACGATGGCAATGTGTGTTTTCTCCTGCTGAAATTCCCGGAGGAGATCGTCAAGTTTCTTGGTTGCCGGGATAAAAAGGGCCTTCCGCGCGATCGTTCGCCAGTTGATAGTTGTGCGCTCAATATCGGAGTTGATATAGGGAAGCACATCCTTCGCATAGATGATGCCCAAAATATTATCCAGGTCGTTTTCGAACAGCGGCATCCTGGAGAGTCCCTTCTCCCGAATAAGGTTCAGCACCTCATGCAGCGTGTTTTCAGTGGAAACGGCCACTATATTCAGGCGGGAAGTCATAATTTCCCGTACCGAGGTCGTGCCGAATTCGATGACATTTTCAATAATCTCCCGCTCATCGCTTCGGATGGACCCCTCCTTCTCACTGACTTCGGCCATGGTCATGATATCTTCCGAGGTCATGCGACTGTCGGGTTTGGGCAGGCGCTCCTCCAGGCTGAGCGTGCTGTTGGCAATCAATTTTGAAAGGGGTTTCATCAGGACAAAGAAAAAATAGATGAATCGGCTGACCCGCCGAGATGCCTCCAGGGCGTTGTTAATAGCAATAAGCTTTGGAGTGATTTCACTGAGTATCAGGATGGTGAAGGTAAGAACGACAATCTCGACAGCATAAACGATCACTTCCGAGAGTCCGTAATAGGAGACGACGGTTCCCGTGACGACGGCGGCAAGTACGGATGTGACGATATTGGCTACCGTATTCCCTATCAGGATGGTGGCCAGCAGTCTTCTCGGCTTTTCCAGCATTCGGAGAATGATCTGATCGCGGCTATCCTCCGAGCCGCTCTCGCGAAGCAGATCCTGCCTGGTTGAAATGGAGAAAAGGGCCACTTCCGATCCCGAGAAGAGTGCGGAAAAGCCCAGGCCTAGGACGATGAACAGGAACTGCCACAGCAGGAAACCGCCCGAAAGCTCATCACCGACCAGGATGGGATCCTGGAAAAACAGGAACAGGTCTCCGATCAATTGTAGAAGGCCCGTATGGTCCAATGAGTCAATGCTAGGTTGAATGGTTTCATAAGCTATGCATTGGACACCTTGCGTGCAAGATGTTATCGACAGGCGGACGGAAGCCCAGCCCCCTGTCGATCCGGTCCTGGATCACCCGAAAGAGGATTCAGAAAGGAAGATCGTCATCAATTTCGTCCAGATCCTCATCCAGATTTACGTTACTGGAAACCGGCTGGGAATCATCGGACTTGGAGGGAGGGGCAGGAGGCTCTTCCCTGCTGCTCTTGCTGTCGAGCATGGTGAGGGTAAGTGCCTTGATTTCGGTGGTATAACGGGTCTGACCTTCACGGTCTTCCCACTTCCGGGTCTGGATGGGTCCTTCCACGTAAACCTGGGACCCCTTCTTGAGATACTCCTGGCAAATTTCAGCAAGGCGGCCCCACGCGACCACCCTGTGCCATTCCGTGTTCTCTTTCCACTCTCCGGTGCTGTCCTTGTAGCGTTCTGAAGTGGCAATGGAGAGGTTAGCTACGGCAGTATTGGACTGGGTGTACCGTACCTCCGGATCCTGACCCAGCCGTCCGATAATCATCGCCTTGTTCAGTGAACTCATAATCGTTCCTCTTTTGGTTATTTATCGAGTGTTAAAGGTAAGACATATATGGGAGTAAATCCTTACGCATTTTTTTAAAACAAGTCCGAAACAGCCCTTTTTCAGGTTTTTCGGGCGTTTCCGCGGCAATTTTGGCAAACCGGATGTTCGAGGCTTTCCGGGCTGCCTTGCCTTCTGAGACAGACGGATATCCCGCCGGCCGGTACTGAAATTAAAATAAACCCGCGCGTGTTTTGAAACCACAGATCCCGAAAAGGAAACAAAATCTACAGTAAGATGAGTGACAAGGCACTGCTAATAGTTGACGTCCAGAACGATTTTTGTCCGGGAGGAGCGCTGGAAGTCCCCGGGGGCGATGAGATTATACCGGTCATCAACCGTCTTTCGGAATCATTTGACGTGGTCGTCCAGACACAGGACTGGCACCCGTCGGGCCACTCCTCTTTCGCTTCGTCCCACCAAGGCAAGGAGCCCTTTGAAACCATACAGATGCCCTACGGCAACCAGGTACTCTGGCCGGATCACTGCGTCCAGGGAAGCGAGGGGGCCGCATTCCATCCGGATTTGGAAACCCGCTGCAGCCAGCTGGTCGTACGCAAAGGGTTCCGCCGCGACATTGATTCCTATTCGGCTTTCTACGAAAACGACAACGAGACCCAGACCGGCCTAACAGGTTACCTGCAGGACCGCGGCATACGCACCCTCTATGCGGTGGGACTGGCCACGGACTTTTGCGTGAAATGGTCGGTGGTGGACGGCCTCAGGGAAGGCTTTGAAGTCCATGTGGTGGAGGACGCTGTCAAGGGAATAGATATTGAAGGATCCGTGCAGCAGGCCTGGTCTGAAATGCTGGATGCCGGGGCCAGTAAAATCGCATCCGATGACCTCTGAGGCAACCGCTGATGTCCGGTGAGATAGATTATGGCATTCTTGGGGGCGGACTGGCGGGATGTGCCCTGGCAGGGGCCCTGCTGGCAAGAAACCGGTCCGTCGCACTTATTGATACCGGAAGCCTGGGATCGGGGGCATCGGGCACTCCCGGTGCCCTGGTAAATCTGGCCACCGGCCGACGCGGCACACGGGTCTGGAAAGCCGCCGAATGTTACAAGTCTCTTTGCCGAACTTTTAGGCGGGTATCCTCCGCAGCCGAGGAGCGATTCTATTTCCCCCACGGGGTACTTCGCCCCGCCCTGACCGAGAAGATGGCGGGCAAAATGAGGGAACAGTATGAGAAAACCGATTGGAATCCCGCCTACTGCCGCTGGCTGAATCGCGGAGAAATTTTAGAACGGCATCCCGATATCCAGTGCGTCGAAGGCGGCTTGTGGCTGCCGGCTGGCATGTCGGTAAATGCCGAAGCCTACCTGCAGGGATGCAGGAAAGATCTGCGCTCTTCGGGGGCGCTTATCCTGGAGCATTGCAGATACGAATGCCTGGAGAAAAACGGCCGCTGGCAGTTGAGAACGGAGAACGAAATACATACGTGCAATCGGGTCATTTTCGCGATAGGAGAGGCGATGGTAAAACACCCATGGTGGACTTTTCTGAATCTGCACCCGGTAAAAGGCCAGGTTGCCCTGTTTGAATCGGAGCGTGACCTGACGTTTGACCATTCCGTTTCAAGCCTGGGATATATCGCCCGCCTGAATCATCCCAGAAGATTTGTAATGGGCAGTACGTACGAGCACGACTTTACCTCCGCGGAGCCGGATATGGAGGGAGAACGATACTTGCGCAAACGTTTGCGGAGAACACTTCCGGAACTGGAATCCAGTTCTGGGGTAATCGACCGGTGGGCGGGAGTACGGGTTACTACGCCCGACCGAAAACCGGTCATAGGCGAACATCCCCGGAAGAAAGGCATCTACTGTTTCACGGGACTGGGTTCCAAGGGGTTGCTCTACAGCCACTACCTGGGCGAACGGATGGCCGGCTGGCTGGAGAGAGACCGGGAACTCCCGGAAACGGTTGCCCTCCATCGATTTCTCAAATAAAGGGGGGGCAACCGGCGACTTGCAGCAAGTTGCCGGTTTCATGCTGTCGGACAGAAAAGCGGCATTCCCCGGTATTGCGGAGAGGGAGGGATTCGAACCCCCGGTACCCCGAAAGGGGCACACTCGCTTTCCAGGCGAGCCCATTCGACCGCTCTGGCACCTCTCCAAAAGGAGCGCTAAGATAGAGTTAATACCCCGCTATATCAACGGCTGTTTTCGCCGGATCCTCAACGGGTGACTGCTTCCTGCGGAGGCGAGCCGCCGGTAAGGAAGATCAGATATCAAGGGTAAAGTCGGCCGTGGTAAACGTCCGGACCTCCGCTCCCTCGTTTTGGGCAGGCCGGAATCTCCACTGGTGGGCGGCCTTGAGCGTTGCGGAAAGAATGTCGGTATCGAGATCTTCCACCACGGTATAGTTGCCGTTGCCATCATATTTTCGAATCTCCCTGATGGTCGCCTCATCCACCGTGCCGTCCTGATTGACCAAAAACCGTATGGTGATGACAACCTGCCCCATATCCCTGTCCAGGTTCTCGGGAAGAGTGGGTTCGACAATACGTACGACGCTGGGGGGGAGCTGTGGATTGGAGGTAATCCGGTCGCTGTTCCCCTGGCTGGCCGGAGATGGAGAGGTCAGAGAGTCCGAAAATTCCTCAAAGGAGAACTCGGCAAATTCAATGGGCTCCTCCTCGATAATTTTGTCGTCGGGTACTTCCACAGGTACCTGAGGCATGGGCGGAGGAGGAGGTTCGCTCTCCTGGGAAGTACGTGTAACCTCCTCTATGGGAGTGGAATTCTCCGAGCGTTCCGTATCCTGGAAAATGGGATCCTGCTGATCGGGAGGGGGCCACAAGAGAACAAACGAGAGCGCTATAAGCTCGGCGGCCGCAATACAGCTGAGAATGCGCACCCTGTAGGAGTGCTCGCTTCTCAGGCTATTTGTATGGTTGTTTTTCAAAATATCACTTCCGACCGTTAGGCATGCCGTTATTTATCCAAATTTCGTATCCTTTGCAATTCTCCCTCGATTCGCCTTCTGCACTCCCCTTTCATTGCCTCGGACCCCGGAAATTCCGAAGGGATCACCGGCTCCAATACCGAAACGCAAAAGTCTTGTCTCGGATTCAATTTCCAGGAACCGGGGGGCATGGTATCGTATCCTCCCTCCAGAACGAGGGGGAGCAGCTGCAAATTGTACTTTTCGGCCAGTTTGAAAGCTCCGTTTTTAAACCTCTTCAGATTTCCGTCGGCTGTCCGGGTCCCTTCGGGAAATATCATGGCGGGAATGCCCTGCTGCAAGGGGTCGGCGAGGCGGGTAAGCCGGTAGGCCGCCTCCTTGCTGTTTCGCTCGATGGGGATATGGCCGGTCATCCTGATAATCCAGCCCAGGACCGGAATGTAGAAAAGGCTCCTCTTTGCAACCCATTTCATGGGCCAGGGAAGGTAATGGGCCAAGGGCAGGTCAAGAAAACTCTGGTGGTTTGCAACCACGATTGTCGGACGTTCAATCTTGCGCGGATCGGCTCCCGTGACCCTCACGCTCCACCCGGGTACACAGCCGATCATCAGTCTTGCCAGTCCCCTAAGAAGTGAGTTGGGGATGACCCTGTAGCGGTCGAACGGAAAGGTGACTGCCCATGCCGCGGTGACGATCAGGAAGAAGAGTAACAGGCAAATTCCCCACCATATCCACAGGACAATGCTGAAAAGGGTCTTACTCACAGTTATCCCTCTTGCAGATTCCGGATGGTCTTCCTCACGAAACCCTCATGCTCGTCCAGCAGTTCCTCCGCCCGGGTTCTCTCCACCGAACCGAGAACCATGACCAAAGCGGTTTTTACGTTGCCTCCCGAACGTTGCAGCGCCTCCGCAGCCTCTTCGTAATCCAATCCGGTAAATACCATGATAATGCGCCGTGCCCGCTCCCGAAGCTTGTTGTTGCTCAGCATAAGGTCCACCATCACATTTTCGTAGACTTTCCCGAGCCTGATCATCGCTCCCGTCGAGATCATGTTCAACACCATCTTCTGGGCAGTGGCACTCTTCATCCGCGTACTTCCCATAATCACTTCCGGCCCGACCACCACATCGATCAGCAGATCCACCTCCAGGTTTACCTGGGATCCGGGCACCGTGGTTACCAGCATCGTTTTGCAGCCTTGCTTCCGGGCCTCCTTCAACGCTCCGTGCACAAAGGGGGTCCGCCCGCTGGCCGCCAGGCCGCACACAACATCCTCGGGGCGCAGGGAGAACGTCTCCATCGCTTCCCTTCCGTTCTCCTCATGATCCTCCACTCCCTCCCGTGCCCGGAACATGGCCTCCCGTCCCCCCGCTATCACTCCCTGTACCCTTTCCGGATCGGTACCGAACGTGGGGGGACACTCGGCGGCATCCAGGACCCCCAGCCGTCCGCTGGTACCGGCTCCCGCATAGATCAGGCGTCCCCCCCTGCTGAGACTTTCCCGGACCGTTTCAATGGCACGGGCTATGACGGGAATCTTTTCCTCTACGGCCGGTGCGACTTTCTGGTCTTCCTCGTTGATGAGGTGCGCGATCTCCTCGGCACCGGCCACGTCAATATTCCTCGTACGTGGATTTCTCTGCTCCGTATCCAGCGACTTCAGGAAATTAAAAAGGGAATCCGGTTTATCTTCCACGGATGAGAGGTGTTAGCGGAATTAGCGGTTCTTCCACCACGGAGAATCGTTTGCGGAACGGCTCGGCTCCAGCCGTGTAGTTTCCCGGGATTGTCCGTCGGAAGCCTTGAGAAGAGCGGCGGCAAGCATTCGGACCCCGGTTTCGGTCTCCCGGCTGCGATCTATGGACTCCGGTTCAAAATGGTCCGGAACAAAGTGAGTATCGTAATCACCTTCCAAAAAGTCCTTGTGGGAGAGCACGTATCGACAAAAAGGAATGGTGGTACGGCACCCCGAAATTTCGTACTCCTCCAGTGCACGCAACATTCGGCGGATGGCCTGAGGGCGGTCTTTCCCGTAAGCACAGAGTTTGGATATCATGGGATCGTAGTCAATCGTAACGGCCTGTCCCTCTTCCACCCCCGCGTCCACTCGAATACCGTTTCCGGAGGGAATGCGGTGCTTGTCGAGGGTACCGGTGCTGGGAAGGAAATTATCCCGGGGATCTTCCGCATAGATGCGACACTCAATGGCGTGTCCCCTGACTTCCACCTCTTCCTGGTCCATCGGAAGCTCCCTGCCTTCGGCAACGAGAATCTGCAATTCCACAAGATCCAGGCCGGTAATCAGCTCGGTAACCGGATGCTCGACCTGCAGGCGCGTGTTCATCTCCAGAAAATAAAAGTTCTTGTCCCTGTCCACCAGGAATTCAACCGTCCCTGCTCCCACATAATCGCAAGCCCGGGCGGCGGAAACGGCGGCCTCCGCCATTTCCTCTCGCAATTCGGGGGTCAAAATCGTACAAGGGGCCTCTTCAATCACTTTTTGATGGCGCCGCTGGATGGAACATTCCCGATCGAAGATGTGAAGGCAATTGCCGTGGGCATCCGCCATGATCTGAAACTCCACGTGACGCGGTTCGACAAGGTACTTCTCAATATAAACCCGGTCATCACCAAAGGCGCTTCGTGCCTCAGACCGGGCTCCGCGAATTCCGGATTCGAACTCCTCCTCCTCGCGAATGATGCGCATGCCTTTCCCCCCTCCCCCGGCCGCCGCCTTGACCAGCACCGGGAAACCTATATCCCTGGCCACCTCAGCCGCCTCCTCAATGGAATCGAGATCCTTCCTGGTACCCGGTGGAAACGGTACGCCGGCCTCGCTCATGAGCGTACGCGCTTCGGTTTTGTCTCCCATCAACCGAATCGACTGCGCTTCGGGACCGATAAAAATCAAACCCTCCTCGCGACACCGTTGCGCGAAATCCGCGTTCTCACTGAGAAATCCGTATCCGGGATGGATGGCATCGGCATTCGTCGTATGCGCAGCCTCGATGATCCGGTCAAAATTCAGATAGCTTTTTGCAGCCTCGGCCGGGCCTATTTCCACAGATTCATCCGCCATCATGACATGGGGAGCCTCCCTGTCGGTTTCGGAGTAGACCGCCACGGTCTCCTTGCCCATCTCCTTGCAGGTTCTGATTATGCGCAGAGCTATTTCGCCCCGGTTGGCGACCAGAATTTTATGGATGTCGGGCATGGGTGGAGTTCAAATAATATGGGTTTGCAACATTCGCTGCCAAAGGGACCACTCCTCATCGCTGGAGAGATCCCAGATATCCAGATCGTGCTCAATAAATTTCATCCGCAGTACATGGCTCATCCGGTTGGCCAGGGCGTTTCTGGGATCGCTGGTGTAACTTACCAGCCGAAAATCTATCTCCTTTATCCGCTGCAGCAGCGTGCGGTCCGCCAGATTGGGAATATAATCCACCGGATTGTTGTAATAGACGTCATCGTCATAGTAGTCATCCAGAAACTCCTTGATGTCGTATACGCCGCTGAGGCCGATGACCTTGTCGAATTCATCCGGATGTTTAAGGGCGATATTGAGCGCGTGATATCCTCCCAGATCGGTACCCGCGACAATCAGGTAGGAGAAGTGGTTCTGCTCGCGGACGTAAGGAACAACTTCCTCCACCACATACGATTCAAACTGCTGCTGCCGGGTAATACGGCGTGAAGGGGCGAGATCTTTGTTGAGCAGGCTCTCCTTGTCCACGCTCTCAATGCAGAACAGCTGATTGTAACCCTCGTTCAGCTGTTTTGATATGGCTTCAACCATACCGTGCGACTCCCACTGCCTGGGCCCGGCTCCCCTGGTTGGCAGGGCGATAACCGGGGTTCCCGAGGTGCCGTAGACGGCAATGCTCATGTCCCGTCCCAGGCTGGGACTCCTCCATTGTTCGATTCTGGTTTCCATTCCAACTCCTGTTAATACCCGTGTCGGTCGTCAATCAATGGGGGAATATAACAGATAGGTCGCTTTAGTGTAAGGGAATATTCGGTCCGCGTCCGGTCCGGAACTATTCCGCCAATATACGCTTGCGGCAGAGTATACCGGGCAGGATAGAGAGCTTTTCGGCGCAGGTGAGATAGGCCCTCTGCTCGAAAACTCTGTAATCAATCTCCTCAATTTTGTCGAGTATTCGGCAATAGTTATACCTGGCCAGATAAACCGGGAGACGACTGTCGAAAGAGAGCATCGGAATACCCAGCTCCGAACGCCGGTAATATAAACGGGCCCTGTTTATCTGCCAGTTCATAAGATGTCGGAATCGGTCATTGAGGCGATGGGCGAAAAGGTCCTCCTCGGTTATTCCAAATCGTCCCATCTCATCGCGAGGCAGGTAAATACGGTTTCTCTGAAGATCTTCCCCGATATCCCGCAATATGTTGGTCAGCTGCATCGCGATGCCCAGGTCAATGGCATACTCCCTGGCTTCGGTTGTGCGGTAGCCGAAGATTTCACAACACATTAATCCCACCACCGAAGCTACGCGGTAGGAGTATTCGTAAAGTTCCCCGAAGGTCTCGTACCGGTTTTTTTGGAGGTCCGTCCCTACCCCCCTCAGCAGCTGAAGAGGCAGCTCAAGGGGAATTTTAAAGCGTCGCATTACATCCGAAAATGCAAGCAAAATGTGATGGTCCCCCGCTGAAACCCGATCGATCCGCATCAGGCGGCGCTTCCAGTTTTCCAGCGTCTTACGGACAGAATACGCGCTGTATCTTTCATTCTTCCGGCTCTCCGCCTCATCAACGAAATCATCCAGCTTCCTGCAGAGGCTGTAGAGTGCGAATATGCTTCTCTGCTTTTCGTTGGGCAGGAATCGGGTGGCGAGATAGAAGGTTTTGGAATGGCGCCGGGTCACCTCCCGGCAGAAGGCATAGGCTCTTTTCAGATCCCTGTTTTCCACCTCATCAATAACGGACCGGTGAACCGAACTTTTTCGGTACAGCGGTTTTAGCAGTTTATACGGAAATTTCAGCAATCTGATCATAAGAAACAGCGTCTGCCTACCCGAAAGAATGTTACGCAACCGCCTAAACGTTCCGCCCTCCCCCTCGGAAATGGAGATCAAATTTTATTTTCTGGTAAATTTTCGGATTTTCCTGCCGAAACCGAATAAAATTCACTGCCGTTTTGCATTCTGACCCTCCCGACCGGCGCCGTTCCCTGCGTCATTGCATTGCCAAAACTTCTGTCGCCGGACTTCCCGAACCTTACCGGGGCAAGGTAAGGGATGTCTACACCCTGGATGAGGAGACACTCGGCATCGTGGTGTCGGACCGCATTTCCGCGTTCGACCATATAATGAAACAAGCAATCCCATTCAAGGGGCAGATACTTAACCGCTTGGCAGCCTTTTCTTTTCGGAAAGTGGATGACCTGGTTTCTACCCACCTCATTGACGTACCCCATCCCAACGTAACCGTTGCACGGCGCTGCGAACCCCTGCCGGTGGAGGTGGTCATCCGCGCATGCCTCACCGGACATGCCTGGCGGGTTTATCGTTCGGGCAGACGGAAGTTGTGCGGCGTTAAGCTACCGGATGGTATGCGGGAAAATCAGCGCTTCGATACCCCCATACTTACTCCCGCTACCAAGGCGGAGGAGGGGCATGATGAGGACATCTCGGAGCAGGAGATTCTGGAACGGGGACTCGTACCGGAGAATGTATGGAGTGATATTCGGGAAAAAGCGTTTCGCATATTTGAGCGTGGACAGGAAATCGCCGCACGCAGGGGACTCATTCTGGTTGATACCAAGTATGAATTCGGAATTTGCGACGGGGAGACGGTACTTATTGATGAGGTCCATACTCCCGACTCCTCTCGCTATTTCTATGCCGACGGCTACGAAGAACGCCTGAAGTCGAACAGGCCGCAGCGGCAGCTTTCCAAGGAATTTTTGCGTGAATGGCTCATGGAGCAGGGATTCCGGGGAAGAGAGAATGAAACGCTGCCCGATCTGCCCGATGACCTGCGCTGGGAAATATATCGCAGGTATTCGGAGCTGTATGAAACTCTTACCGGGGATTCCTTTAAACCGGTTCTGGTAGAGGACGTGAATTCCGACTTGCGGGAGGTATTCGAGCCTTGGCTCGGAACATAAATTCACCCACCGGATCTTACTGCAGTTTCAGGGGGAAGCCCGGCTTGAAAGCTGCTCGTATCCCCAGATGAGCGTTACGATGGAGGCAGCCAGCCCAATTTTCCAGCTCCAGCTGTAATCCCCGGCTACACCGGGTACGAACCAGTAACCGGCGAATGTCAGGCCGAACAGGACCACGGCGGCCAACACCGGCCCATATCCCTCACGACGAAATCCATAAACCGAATACATCAGGGCAGCCATCATAAGGGCTCCTCCCTGGTAAATAGACAGGAGCCACTCTTTCAGGACATAGGTATCCCGCACCAGGTAGTAGGATGGCAGAACGAGCAGGGGAAGCATAGAGTAAACGAGTGGAAATCGGGCAAAAACGGGCTTCGACTCTCGTACAAAGAGGGCAAGGGCGCACAGTATCAGGGTCAGAATGGCAACCTGGCCCCATTCAAGAATACCGTTGAGAACCGTTTCGGGTATCAGCGGTCCCATCAGCAAGGCACCTTCCACCACGGTAAAAAGGAAGGCTCCTCCCAGCAAGCCCCAAAATTTATAACGTCCGGTGAGACGGCTGAACTGGTACAGTTTCGCCGTTGCGTAGGTACCCGTGACGAACAGAAGCAGCGACGGCCAGCTCATTCCTGCTCCCCCCTGCCGGATTCGCCGGCACGCTCCGGGGAATCCGTGAGGTGTTCCTGCCTCTCCCTTCGCTGCCTCAGTTCCCTGCGTGTCTGTTTTTCCCGATTGTACATCATTACTCGCTCGCTTATCTCTCTCAGGGCGTCGCGCTCGAAACGTACCATTTCACGCATAAAGCGATGGAGCGAAACTTCCTGCTCTCCCCTTCTCAGCACTTTGCTCCATTCGTGTAAGGAAAGGGCTTGGAGCATCTCAACCAGTTCGACCCGATAGTTGACCAGGCTTTCCAGGATGTTCCGGACATCGTCCGTCTGCTCCTCCTGCTGGGAGAATGATGCGTCGACTTCCTCCCGTTCCCGCACCTCAGGAGAGGATTCCTTTTTAACGGCTTTTTGAAGGGAAGAACCGTAGTAGCTACGCTGGACGTGATCAATAAGAGCCAATTTATCGGCGATGGAGGGCTTTCCCGAAGGGCGACGGTTCGAAGGAACCGAATCAATCACCGCCCGAAGAGCTTCGGCTTCGTCCCGTAGGTAGGCAATGTCCTCCAGCAACTTCTCCACCTGCTCCCCGGCTATCTCCTTGTTTCCCATTGAATCAGCGCACCCACTCGGAATCGGCTTCGGCCTGGTCGCTGCCTTGTTGGCGTTCCAGCATGTCGACAAGGGAAAGGCCGGTATTGAAATCACGGTCCCGGTCGCGCACAGAGTGGATATTGTTCTCTTCCTGGAAATCCCAGACCTCACCGAACTGGCGATTCCGATACTCCCTCAGGAAATCCAGCCGCTCACTCAAATCCTCTTTCGGGACGAGCAGGCGTTCCTTATCGTAAACCGCCTCCTCCCTGGACTCGAATACGATGTCGTAATCCTTGCTCATCACAATGGCTTCTTCGGGACAAACCTCTTCACAGAATCCGCAATAAATGCAGCGTAGCATGTTGATTTCAAAACGTTCGGGATAACGCTCCTTGGGATCATCGGATTTCTCCGAAGCCTGCATGCTGATGGCAAGCGGCGGACAGGCCCGGGCACAGAGGCCGCATGCCACACAACGCTCCTCTCCCTCATCCTCCACCAGCACAGGGCGCCCCCTGAAAATGGCGGGAGGGTCCCATTTTTCCTCGGGATACTGGAGTGTTACCGTGGGTTGAAAAATCTGCTTGAGAGAATACCAGAGGGCCTTGAATATTTCCGGCAGGTATAATTTCTCCAGGAGAGATAGGGAGCGCTCCCGGTCGTAATCCTTGTTGAGCGCGTTGGCGCGCGGCTGCTCCAGGTTGGTTACTTTCGGCATTTAAGACCCTTTTCGGAAAATTGGTTATCAACAGACGTTACAACAAAATAACTCATCTTCACGCTCTCTTCAAAGCAAATATATCTCATTTCTCCCGGAATACGAGGGTCAGGGGAACCCCCTTGAATCCGTACCGCTCCCGGATTTTCTTCTCAATGTAGCGTCGGTGATTGGGAGGCATCTCCTGCGGAAGATTCATGAAAAACTTAAATACGGGGGGAGCGGACTTGACCTGGGTTGCGTACTTGATCTTGAGCGCTTGTCCCCTGCGGACAGGCAGTGGATTCTCCTTCATTATTTCCTGAAAAAATTCATTGAATTCGGAAGTGGGAATTTTCTTGGAGCGTTCCCGGAGCACCTCTCCGGCCACATCGATTACCCGGTAGATGCGCTGGCGCGTTAATGCGGAAGCGGTAACGATGGGGATCCACCGCATCATCGGGATGCGATCATAGACGTACTCCTCGAACTCCCTGTGCAAATTGGTCTCCTTGTCCGGCACCTGGTCCCACTTGTTCAGCACCAACACGATACCCTTGTTTAGCCTAGCGGCCTCACGCACTATCCGTTTGTCCTGTTCTTCAAACCCCTGCATCGCATCCACCATCAGCAGGGCCACGTCGCATTCACGGAGTGCCCGCTCCGTACGCACCGTGCTGTAGAACTCCACATTCTCACTTACGTTCTTCTTTTTTCTCAGTCCCGCCGTATCAACGAGGACATACTCCCGCCCCTCATAGCGGAGCAGGCTGTTAATCGAGTCTCTCGTAGTGCCCGGCATTTCTGTCACGATGGATCGATCATCTTCCAGCAAGGCATTCACAAAACTGCTTTTACCAACATTCGGGCGGCCGATGACTGCCAGCGAAGGCAGTTCCTCTTCCGCCTCCTGCCGTTCTTCCGGCAGGAGCTTCACCAGATCGTCCAGCAGTTCGCCGGTACCGGTCCCGTTGAGGGAGGAGAGCGGGTACAGTTTTTCAAATCCGAGGGAATAAAATTCCGCGGCTTCCATGGCGATCCTTTCGTTGTCGGCCTTGTTTGCCACCAGCATGACCGGCTTGGACTGCTGGCGGAGTATCGCGGCCACGGCCTGATCCAGGCTGGTCATTCCACCCTGGGCATCTACCACGAACAAAATGACATCGGACTCCTCTATGGCGATATGAACCTGCTCCCGCACCCCCCTTTCAATGACACCGGTCTCCTCCGGGAGATACCCCCCCGTATCGATCAGGTTGAAATCGCGACCGTTCCAGTAGGACTTCCCGTAATGACGGTCACGTGTTACACCGTACAGGTCGTCCACGATGGCCTTTCGGCTCCCCACCAGCCGATTGAACAGGGTGGATTTTCCGGTGTTGGGCCGGCCCACGATGGATACTACCGGAAGCATATTCGTATATTTATTGTTATGTTCAATTTCACAAAAGTGAAACCGCCAAAATAGCGAATTAACCGCCCAATGTAGAGTGCTGTTCCGATGCTGGAGACCTTTTACAATAATTTCGGTTTTATCGGGTCCATTGCCCTGGCATTCGGGGGCTTTCTCATGTTCATTCTATGGATTGCGGGAATCTCCGGCATAGCGCAACGTCCGGACCAAAGCTACAAAAACCTTCATCTGGTCCTCTGCGTACTCTTCCCTCCCTTTCCCATTTTCTGGCTCCTCTCCGACATGTATACGCAGAAAAGATTGATGGAGGAGCGTGATTGAGATTCATCAGAAGCGAACTTCCAGGCCGGACTCAATCCTCACATTGCCGGCGAAACTTCCGGGACGGAACAAAAGTTCCCGGTAGTCGTATTCCGCCGCAACAGTGAGCGTAAGCCACTCCGAGAGCGCGGTACGGACGCCCCCCGCGAGCCCCCTCGATTCAAGCAAAAATACCTCGGCACTCACGGCCTGGTAGGTTCGCTCCCGGGGAGTGACACCCCAGCTGCCCCTCAGGTAAAGGTAGTGATCCGGGCTGCTCAAATACCTGCGGAGCGTCAGGCTGAGAGAACGGGCGGAGCCGTTAGACCTGGGGGTGAGATAAGCGTTCAGCCTCAGGTAGTACGACTGAAAATACCGGGACACCGAGCCGGTATATACGACAACGGATTCCCCCGAGGGGGGAAACTTCAAATAGCGCACGCCCAGCGATATTTCGAACGCGTGCGGAAGTCGGTGATACAACTCACCGCCCGCTCGGTGCTCCGGGAACACGCCGCTTCCGCTGTAGCCGTAGTTCAAATAGGCGTAAAACCCGCTGTAAATGACCGGATAGGCCGTGATTTGCATCTGAATCCCGCTCCCACGGGTACGATCGAGATATTCTAGCGATCCGGCAAGCGAGCCCAACGGGAAATTCCGTTCCAGTGAGAGCGAAGCGGTGTGTACATGACCGAATGTCTCCGGATAGTGCTCAAAACCGTAGGAGGCGGTCACACGGTTCCTCCGAAGCCGGTCATCCGCCCGCTCACGCAGTTCCGCGAGTTGCGAATGAGAAGGGTACAGCTGTTCCAGGCGCGAAACAAGTGCGGAAACCTCACGGTACTCCATCAAGGCGAGATGAGCCCGAATTTTTCGAACCAGGAAATCGGCCTCCGTCGGATAATAGCCAAGAGCTTCCTCCATCAGGGCGGTAACCGTTCGGTAATTTTCGCTCCAGAATTCCACATCCCCCAGTGCGCTCAGGGCGTCCCTGTAGCGCGGAGAGGCGGACAGCACCTTCTTCAACTCCGTCCTTGCCTTCTCGTAGTGCTCCTCCCATGCCCAGGTCCTGGCCAGCAGGATCCGGACGTCGTGGTAATCGGGCGTTCTTTCCAGGACCAGGCGGCATAATCTGCGGGCCTCTTCGTACTCCTCCGCAAATGCCTCCTGCCTTGCCCTCTGGAACAATTCATCGACAGGTTCTCCCTCTTCCTGGGCGGCCAGCGGCAGAGTCATGACCAGAAGTGAGCCCCCAATCAGAAACACGACCAACGCCCCGCGAAATGGAGCAGGCATGGGGTTTCTCATAGTCCAATCCGTTTGTTTGCAGATTAAAATTTACTGCATTTCCTCATGGCTTTCCTCCCTCAATCAACATACCAAGGAATGGGAAGAAGTGCACGGAACGCCCGGTCTCGATATCCTTTTTATTTTTCTGCTTACTGGGATATATTCAGTGTTTTAACAGAGATCAAAAAATGCGCGGGGTATACTATCCATGTTTAACGAGCCCGCTTTCACACCCAAGCATACAGGATGGATCGAGGTGATATGCGGTGGCATGTTCAGCGGGAAGACCGAGGAACTGATCCGGAGAGCCCGCCGCGCGCACATCGCGGGCCAGCGTGTGGTCGTTGCCAAACCGGCGGTGGACAAGCGTTTCAGTGAGAACGAGGTAGTATCGCATAACGAAAATATTCTGAAAGGTGTGGTCGTGGACACGGCCGATCAGATTGTACTTCTTACCGGTGATGTCCAGGTAGTCTGTGTTGACGAGGCGCAATTTTTTGATGATCGCATTGTGCAGGTGGCAAACACGCTTGCCGACGATGGTAAACGGGTTATCGTCGCCGGTCTCGACATGGACTTTGAAGGACGCCCCTTCGAACCGATGCCCCATTTGCTTGCCGTTGCCGAATACGTAACCAAATTACACGCCATCTGTGCCGAAAGCGGAATGATGGCACACTACTCCCAGAGAGTGGTTGAGAACCGGGAACGGGTACTGGTCGGCGAATCCGAGGCCTACGAACCCCGGGCCCGACACTGCTTCCGTCCGCCGGTGGACCGGCGCAGGGGAAAGAGAATACGCTCCTTTCCCGCGGCAGGCAACTCCAACCCCGAAGACCCGCCCCCGCATGATTGACGTTATCCGCGGTCTGATCGGCATGGCCGGTATTATCGGACTGGCCTACCTGTTCAGCAACAACCGTAAAGAGGTCAACTGGCGACTGGTGGGAGTCGGACTGCTTATTCAATTCGTTCTGGCCGTATTCATCCTCAAAGGAGATCCCATGTCCCAATACTGGGATCCCCTTGGCTGGCCTAAAGCCTTCTTCAGCTGGGTCTCTTCCTTCTTTGTCATTGTACTCGATTTTACCACCGAAGGGGCGGAATTTATATTCGGGGACCTGGCACACAGTCCTGGCACAGAGAACTCCATGGGCAGCTTTTTCGCTTTCCAGGTGCTTCCCACGATCATCTTCTTTGCCTCGCTTACCGCCATTCTCTACCATTATGGCATCATGCAGCGCGTGGTAAAGTACATGGCGCGCGGAATGCAAAAAGTCATGGGAACTTCAGGAGCGGAATCCCTGTCGGTGATCTCCAATGTTTTTGTAGGACAGACAGAAGCGCCTCTGGTCGTCGAGCCTTACATCAAGCGAATGACACAGTCTGAACTGCTGGCGGTCATGACCGGTGGGATGGCCACGATCGCGGGCGGGGTTATGGCCGCTTATGTACAAATGCTGGGAAATTCATACGCCCAGGCCCAGGGGGTGGCCCTGGACGCCGGCAGGCTGCTCTTCGCCGAACAGCTGCTGGGCGCCAGTCTTATGGCGGCCCCGGCAGCACTGGTAATTGCCAAGATACTCTATCCGGAAACCACGCAGCCGGAAACGGCCGGGGAAGTTGAGATAAGTGTTGAAAAAACCGACGCCAACGGGATCGACGCCGCCGCGAGTGGAGCCGCCACTGGAATGAAACTGGCAGCCAATGTCGGAGCCATGCTTCTCGCTTTTATCGCCCTCCTGGCTATGGGTAACTATTTCCTGGAGCAGATAGGGAGTCTTACCGGATTAAACGGCCTCATACCGGACGACCAGCTGCGGATTGAAACCATACTGGGATGGATTCTCGCCCCGATCACGTTTCTAATAGGGGTGCCCTGGGCCGACGCGGTGCAGATGGGCTCCCTGCTGGGCACGAAAATCGTGCTGAATGAGTTTGTTGCCTACATGCAAATGTCCGAACTAATCGGAAATGCCGCCCTCTCCGCCAAAACCACCACCATGGCTACCTTTGCCTTGTGCGGATTTGCCAACTTCTCCTCCATAGCGATCCAAATAGGCGGTATCGGGGGACTGGCACCAAACCGGAAATCCGATCTCGCCCGATTTGGCATCATGGCCGTTTTTGCCGGTACCATGGCCAATCTCATGACCGCCACCCTAGCGGGCATGTTATACTGAGTCCTGAATTTTCATGATAAAAATCACAAACTCATACCGGATCGTTATGCTGCTGGCTGTCACCTGCATGCTCTGCTCATGCACAGCCGGAGAGAACGAGTCGGACAACCGGTACCTGGCCCGGGTTGGTGAGGAGTATCTGACAGTAGAGGAAGCCCGCTCGGACCTCTCCCCCTCCCTCCTGAAGGCGGACAGTCTCCGCGCGCTACGTAACTACAGGGAACAATGGATTCGAGACCGGCTGATGGTCAGGGAAGCCAATCGAATGGGACTTCACCAGAACGAAGAGGTCCGCCGCAAGATGGAAAGGGCGCGACGGGAGGTACTCAGGGAGGCAATCCGCAGCCAGATCTTCCAGCAGTACGGGGAGGATGCCGAGGTGTCCGACGAGGAGGCCCGGAATTATTTTCAGACGCACCGGGACCAGTTTATCCTGCAGGAACGATACGTACGGTTTCGCCACATGGTCGCCCGAACGATTCAGCAGGCGCGTTCCGCCCGGCAGGAACTACTGCAGGGGATGGAATGGCCCGAAGTCGCTCGCCGGTACGCCCTGGATCCCGAGAGAGCACTAAGTGAATCCGAGCAGTTCTGGCCCATATCGATGGCGGCCGCGGAAAATGAGGTCATGCACCGTTACCTGGAAGTCATCGGTCAGCAGGAAATCTCACCCGTCAGAAGAGTGGGAAGCACCTATCATTTTGTGCAGCTCATGGAAACCAGGGAGGAAGGAGAGCAGCCGGAGCTGGATTGGCTGATCTCCCGAATCAAAGAGTGGCTCAAAATGGAAAAACGGAGAAGGTATTTCAGTTCCTACATTAAGAATCTTTATCTTAGGGCAGAATCGAATAATGAAATTGAAACGTTCAACGTTTTGGAAATGCAATCCAACTCCAATTCATCCTCTGCAGACACCCTTGAAGAAAATTTTTCGAATGAATAGAATTACTTTTTCGGTACTTTTCCTGGCGCTAATTTTTCTCTCTCCCCGCCTCACCGCAGCACAGTCATCAGCCTCCATGGATCAGATTGTGGCGGTGGTCAACGATCATATCATCCTGAAATCGGAAGTGGACCAGCAGGTGCAGAATTATATGATACGCCAGCAGGAACAAACCGGTCAGCCCCCTCAATTTCAAGAGGACCTCTGGTACGGCATGCTGGAGAATATCGTCGAACGGTTTGTCATCTACGACCATGCGAGGCTGGACTCCATAACCGTACCGGACGAACGGCTGGATCAGCAGATCGACCAGCAGATTCAAAGCTACGTGGATCAGCTTGGCAGCGAGGCGGCCCTGGAACAGGAACTCGGACAGAGTATTATTCAGTTCCGCTCCGAGCTTCGGGAGGACTATCGCATACAGGCGGTTGTCCAGCAGTACGAATCCAGTGAATTGGGCCAGGTGGAAATCACCCGTCCCGAGGTTCGCCGGTTTTTTGAAGATATCCCCTCCGATTCGCTTCCCACTATACCGGAACAGATGGCCCTGTCCCATATTGTGAAACTTCCACCGGCCCGAACGGATGCCAGGGAGCGGGCCCGTCAGCTGGCCGAGGAGTTGCGCGACTCGGTGGTGAACCACGGAGCATCGATCGAAGATATGGCCCGAAAATACAGCGACGGCCCCAATGCCGAAAACGGGGGTAGAATCCCGCTTATCAATATTGACGAGCTTGTATCGCAGTACTCCGCTGCCGCCTCGGCTCTGGAACCGGGACAGATATCCGAAGTGGTGGAAACCTCGTTCGGGTTTCACGTCATACGCCTTAACAGCCAGGAAGGAGACCAGATCGATACCAACCAAATATTGATTACCATTGACGAATCCAATTATGCCAATCAGGTTGCGATAGATACCCTCAATGCCATACGAGACAGCATCCTCAATCGGGAGGAGATTACCTTTGGGGAAATGGCCCGAAAACATTCTGACGATGAAAATACGGCTTCGCGCGGAGGTCAGCTCCTGTTCAATGCCCAAAACAACCAGCGGCTCTTTCCTGTCAACCAGATGGAGCCCGCCCTCTACCGGATCGCGGTACAGCTTGATGAGGGGAATATCTCCGAGCCCCATCCCTTCACCATCGGGACGGGTAACAACAGCCGGCGTGCCTACCGGATTGTACGGCTTGACCGCCATATTCCCGAGCATACGGCCAACCTGGAGGATGACTTCGAGAGGATCAGAAACTTCGCAAGGGAGGAGAAAAGATTCCGGCTTCGGGAGCAGTGGGTCAGTCAGCTGAAAGAGGACACCTACATTAACTATAAGATCCCGGTTCCGGAAGCGTACCGGTAAACCCCAATCGAGTCAGATGAATACTATTCCAGTACAGGCCGAAGAGGCAGTCGAGCACTTCGAGGAGTCGGTCAGACAAATCAAGAGCGAAATAGGCAAGGTGGTGGTCGGGCAGCACGATATCATCGACCAGCTGCTCATCTGCCTGTTTTCAAGAGGACACTGCGTATTGATCGGCGTACCCGGCCTTGCCAAGACACTCCTGATCCGTACGGTGGCCCAGACCCTCAATCTCAGCTTCAGCCGGATCCAGTTCACCCCGGACCTGATGCCGGGTGACATAACAGGCACCGAGGTGATCGAGGACGACAGAGAAACGGGTCATAAAGCATTTAAATTTGTGAAGGGGCCCATTTTTGCCAACATCGTCCTGGCAGACGAGATCAATCGTACGCCTCCCAAAACCCAGGCGGCCCTGCTGGAGGGCATGCAGGAATATCATGTGACTACGGGTGGCGAAACCTATCCGCTCGATCTTCCCTTCTTCGTACTGGCAACCCAGAATCCCATAGAGCAGGAAGGGACTTATCCCCTTCCGGAAGCACAGCTGGACCGTTTTATGTTCAATCTCTGGCTCGACTATCCCACCCTCGACGAGGAGATGGAAATTGTAAGTCAAACCACCTCCGCCGGGGAAGCGACCATTAACCCGATACTGGATGCCGGCCAGATTACGGAAATGCAGGATCTGGTGCGGGAGGTCCCGGTACCCGAAAGTGTGCTCAATTACGCGGTCAGCCTCGTTGGAAAGACACGCCCGGACTCTTCGATCGCACCGGAATTCATTCAAAAGTATATGAGCTGGGGCGCCGGTCCCCGGGCTTCCCAGTACCTGATACTGGGCGGTAAGGCCCGGGCACTCAGCCAGGGACGCTATAATGTTACGGAGGAGGATATTGTCGCGCTCGCAAAACCTGTACTGCGTCACCGGATCGTGAACAACTACGCAGCGGAGGCCGAAGGCCTGACCCCCGACAAGCTAGTCGAGCGCCTGTTGACAGAAATGTAGGTCCCACACTGTGGAGTTTGTGTTTCAAGGATTTCAATCGTCCCTGCCTATCTGGCTGTTCGGATTGCTTATTCCGGCGGTAATCCTGCTGGCCTGGTGGTCCTACAGGAATCTAAATGATGTATCAAATGGATTCCGTATCTTATTGATTGCCATACGGTCAGCCGTATTTGTCGTCTTAGTCATATTGCTTTTAAATCCTTTCTTCAGGGCGGAGGAAACCGTAACCGAAGACCCTGGGATTCTTTTAATACTTGACGCATCCGCCAGCACGGGAATCCAGAAGAATGATTACCTCGGGATGGAATCCTACAGGGGAGTCTTTGATGAGCTGAATCTGTCAGACCGTGAGAACCTCAGTCTTGAGCCCTATACATTCTCCGGTGATATCGCTCCCCTTTCATCGCTCGACAGTCTTCGGGCGGAGGGTTCCGAGACCAATCTGTACAACATCTACGATATCCTGGAAAACAGGCGGAGAGAGGCTGACGCGGCCATTCTTCTCACCGACGGTATCTTCACGAGTGGACGCAATCCCGTTTTCGAAGCAGGCTCCTCTCCCCTTCCCATTTTCACCGTAGCGCTGGGCGACACTGCCGGTCAGCGAGATCTCCTCGTGGAGAACGTTGTGACCAATTCCACCGGTTACCTTGATACCGCACACCCGGTGAAGACCACCGTCAGGACCGAAGGATATGCCGGAGAAACCGTGCAGGTGGAATTGCGTCGTGGTGAGGAGCTGCTGGAAACCCGGACGGTTACGCCGGACGAGGAGAATGGGAACGTCACGCTAGACTACGAAATTCAACTCTCCGAAACCGGCCTTCGGCAGTTCCAGGTGGTCATTCCTCCTCATTCCGGTGAGTGGTCAGAGGAAAACAATCGTCGCACCTTCTCCATCGATGTACTCGACAATCAGCAGCGCATGCTTTCGATTGCTTTCGAGATACATCCGGATGTGCGGCATCTCCGTTCCCTGCTGGCGGCCGACCAGAACAGCCGTCTGTCGACCCGGACCTGGCTGGGAGGATCCCGGTTTGTGGGGGGACCGTTCCGCTTCGAAGCAGATTCGCTGGACCTGCTGATTGTCCACGGGTACCCGGGAAGCGGACTTCCGGGAGAGGTGACGAAGGTAATGAACGAACTGATGTCCGAAGTCCCATCGCTACTATTGTCAACTCCCCGAGCCGACTTTGCAAGCCTTCAACGAGAGATCGAGCTTCCCCTCCCGGTCTCCGTTTCCAATACCGGGGCGGCAGTTGAAGTCACACCACTCCCGGCGGCCGATTCCACAGCTCATCCGGTGATGGAGCTTCCCAGCGTGGTATACGACCGGATGCCTGCACTGCAGGCTCCGGTTGGGGGACTGCAACCGGTCCCGTCCGCCACCATGCTGTTTGAAAGCCGGTATATGGGAGAGGCTACCGGTATTCCCCTTATCACGGTATCGGAAACCGGAAATCTCCGAAACGCTCTTGTAAGCGGCTACGGATGGTATCGCCTGGGGCAGAGTCCGGCGGAGAGCAACCGGGCGTTTGTGAGGGAACTGATGATGAACCTGGTCAGCTGGACGGTGACCCGGCCGGATAATCGGATGCTGGTGGTGGAACCGGAACACCAATCCTTTCCGGGGGGCGAACCGGTCCTGTTGAACGCCTATTTGAGAAACGAAAGCGGCGAATACGAATCGGGGGCTTCCCTGCAGGTCACGCTGGAAGGGGAGGAGATAGAGGAACGATTTTATTCCATGCGGAACAACGGTCCCGGCCGCTATTCCCTCGAGATACCCCCCCTTCCCGAAGGGATGTACTCCTACCGAGCCGAAGCTACCAGGGGAGATCGGACCATAGACATCCGGGAGGGAGAGTTTACGGTAAGCGGGAGCAGCAGCGAACTGGTCGACACCCGCAGAAAAGACCTGCTCCTCCAGCAGATCTCCGAGCGTTCGGGCGGGGCGTTCTTTACCTATAACCGGCTTGATGCGTTCTGGGACAGCCTGGAGAGCAGGAATCTACTGCAGCGTAATGAGCGGGTTCGGGAGAGCCTCTTCTACCCTTACCGGCATGCGGGATGGTTCATAGCGGTGATACTGCTTCTGACGACCGAATGGGTAGTCAGAAAATACCTCTCCCTGCCCTGACCTGCAACGCTGCCGATCCTTCAGCGTACCGGCGACTCAAGAAGCTCCAGGCTGCCCCGTCCTGCATCCATCCGGGCAGGCAAGCCTACCGGCAGGGTCAGCGTCTCATCGACATGGCCGAAGGGAAAGCCCGAGAAAGAAGGTATGTTTCGGGAACTTATGTGGTGATTGAGTATCTGGTCCAGCCCGTGAGCCTGCGGGGTATCCCGGGAGCACTCTGTGCATGTGCCAAAAATAAAGCCGTTTATTTCATCCAGAATACCGCTTAGCGCCAGTTGGGTCATCATCCGGTCTATCCGATAGTAACTCTCCCCGACATCCTCCAGGAACAGTATGGCATTGCGGAAATCGGGCAAAAATTCCGAGCCGATCAAGGAGGTGAGCACACTTAGATTGCCGCCGAGCAGTCTCCCTTCTGCCCTGCCTTCCCGAATCGGAAGATGCGAGCGCTTCTTCCCCTTCAGGGCATAGGAATCGGTGCCATGCAGGGCCTTTCGGAAACTTTCCGTGGTAAAAGAGTTCCACTCCGATTTTCCCACCGGGCCGTGAAACGTTATCAGGCCACACCTGGCATAAATGCTAAGCAGCAGGGCCGTAACATCGCTGAAGCCGATAAGGGCCTTGGGATGGGACCGTATCACTTCGTAGTCAAGCAGCTCTAGAATTCGATTGGCCCCCCACCCTCCCCGAAAGGCCATGATCGCGGATATATCCGGATCCCGGAACATGGCCATCAGATCACTTGCCCGCTGGGTGTCCGTTCCCGCAAAATTCCCATGGCGTCTCCTCGCATGCTCACCCTCCCGGACACGGTATCCCATGGATCGGAGGTTGGCAACGATCTTCCCGTAGGCCGACCGGTCGGAGAGTGTACTGGCGGGACTCACCATGCCTATGGTATCACCACGGCTGATACGTTCCGGTTTTTGGGGATCGGAATTTCCAGCTGTCCCCTCATTAAACCGGGTCCACCTCCCCAGTCCCCCCATTCCCAGGACTCCTATGCTCTTCAGAAACCGTTTGCGGTCAATGCTCATGAGCGGCATCTTCAACGTTGTACAGTCCCTCCATTCGAATGATAGTCCTTACCCTTTCGGGAAGCCAGTCGGAGACCTCCTCCCCCTCTTCCAACAACTCCCGGATCCGTGTCGATGAGATATCCACCGGCCGGTGCTCAACGAACCGGCAGGATTCGCGGAGGATTTCCGGGAGATCGTTATTGTCCGTATTGGGACGCCGGGCTACCAGGATAGTATGGTTTTCGGCAATACGGCGCCAGTTCTTCCATGACGTAAATTGACGGTAGGAATCTTCACCGATACATAGACAGAAGCGTTTGTCAGGATAACGCTTTCTCAAAAAAGATAGGGTTTGCCAGGTATAGGAGGGAGATTCAAGCTCTTTCTCCACACTTGAAATCCGTACGCGTTCATAGTCCGAGAAAGCAACCCGAAGCATCTCATATCGCAACTCGTAGGGAGCCTGTTCCTCCCCCCTCTTGTGAGGGGGATGGGGAGTGAGAAGAATCCAAAGCTCGTCGATATGCCCGCTTTCAAGAAAGGAACGGGCTATGGAAAGATGCCCCCGGTGAACCGGGTCGAAGGTGCCCCCAAGGAGTCCTATTGTTTCCGGAGAATGCACAATCAGTTTTCGGAACTGTCGCTTCCTGTGGCAGCAGAAGATGCGGTCTGGTCAGTGGGAAGCTGCTCAAGGGCGGTACGTGCTTCGTCCACGTAATTCTCAGCCTGGCTCCGATTGGGCCCGTTGGGAAAGAGCTGAACATACGTTTCGTAGGTCTCCACCGCCTGTTGATATCTCTCCCGCTGGCGTTCTGTCACGCTGCGCGAAGCGTAGATATTGTAGGCGTTTATTTCATCGGAAAGCGCCTGTTCGGCCCACTGCGTGTCCGGATAGTTTTCAATGACGAGATCGTAGTAGATAATCGCGGCCTCATACTCCTGCATGCGCATATAAAGATCGGCGGAGGCATACCGTTTATGGGCCAGCTTGCTTCTCAATTCCGATATATACTCCGATGCCTGCTGGGTTCTCTCGGAGTCGGGATAGCGGGAATTATAGAGGCGGAGTTTTTCTATGGCCTGCCGGGTATAACTCTGGTCAAGCCGGTAACGGGGACTTATTTCAAAATAACAATAAGCCTCTTTGAACTGGACCTCCTCGCGACGTTCCGACTGGGGAAACTGCGATATGAAACGCTCGTATTCCGAGGCTGCCAACAGGTAGCGGCGATCGTGGTAATAGGACTCTGCCAGGTAATACTGGGCATCGCGACCGTATTCCGTTCCCGTACCGAGTTGGACTACCTGCTCAAACGCATTTGCCGCATCGGCATAATGCTCCTGCTCGAAAAGCGTATAGGCTTTCTCGTACGCGACCTCGAGAGAATCTCCCTGCCTGATCATCTCCTTGCTGCTGCATGATGAGAACAGCAAGCCCGCCGCCAGACCCAGAAGAAGAAAATTAAATGTTCTGACTGGTAGTACTTTCATCTTTTCTCCGTGATCAAAATTCCCGGTTCGTTAAGTTTACAATCAGTCTTTGAATATCCTCTTTATATTCGGAATCCTCAAAATAATCCAGGATCTCTACAGCCCGCCCATAACGACTCTTCACCTCCCGGCGGGCGTCTTCAATCACATCCAGGCGACGGTAGATGTCAATAACCATTTCTATGTCGCCACTGCCGGCGTCATCATCTCCGAAGACCCGGTGCAACTGTCTCTTCTGCTCTCCGTTGCTTCTCTGTAACGACAGGATGGAAAGATATGTTTTCTTGGATTCCGCAATATCTCCTCCCTGTTTTTTTCCGAATTTTTCTGGATCAGCTACGGTATCCAGCAGATCGTCCTGAATCTGGAACGCCAGACCGATCTCTTCGCCCATTTCACCAAGTACTTCCACCTCATTCTCCCCACCCCCCGCCACCGTCCCGCCCATTTGGAGCGAAGCCTTGATTAGGGCGGCGGTTTTTCCACGAATCATCTCCATATAATCCTCCAGCGAGACATGTTCACGCTGCTCAAATTCCAGGTCGTATGCCTGACCTTCGCATACATTGACAACGCTCTCCAGGAAGAGGTCTGTGATCCGCGTAAATTGCTCCCTCGTTACCTCTACGTCGCGGGCATAGGACTGAAGCTTCCTGAAGGCCCAGGCGTACATGGCGTCGCCCGAAAGTATGGCCGTGGAGTTGTCCCATTTCTTGTGTACGCTCAACTGTCCCCTGCGTGTGTGGGCCCGGTCCATGATGTCGTCGTGCAGGAGCGTAAAGTTGTGTAGCAGCTCTATCGCCAATGCGGCGGGCATCGCCTTCTCCAAGGTGCCCCCGCAAAGTCCGCACCCGGCAAGGGTAAAATAGGGACGGATTCTCTTCCCCCCGCGTGAGAGGGTATACCTAACCGGATCGTAGAGGGTTGATGGTAGCTCGGGCAGTTTCAGCGCCATGAGTTCCTCGTCAATAAGATCGGAAATCCGTTTCTGAAACTCTGTGGTATCCACGTGCTGACGGTCTCTTGTTTTTTGCAAAAAATTAATATAACGAAATTCGCCGAGGATGTTACCGCCTGGAAGGCATCAGCAGTTCCCTTCGCATGTCTGCCGGTTTTTGACATCCGGTCAGTAGAAGAATGGTCTCCAGATCGCTTTTCCATTCTCCGAACAGGTGTTCCAGTCCCGCCTGACCGTCCTCCACCACCGACTTGATGACGGGCTGGGCGGATGCAGTGAAGTCGGCACCGAGACAGAGCGCCTTGGCAATGTCGAAAGCACTGCGCACTCCTCCCGACCCGATCAGCTCAAATTCGTATGTTTTTTTGAGCGAAACCAGCTGGCGAATGGATTCGACCGTGGGTATCCCCCAGTTATCAAAAGAGTGACGGGCCTCGGAATTCCTGTGGCGCAAATTTTCAATGCGTGCCCAGCTGGTCCCTCCGGCACCGGCCGTATCAATGACCGAAACGCCCCTCTCCAGCAGACGCCTTCCCACCTCCCCGGAAATTCCGGCCCCGGTTTCCTTGACGATCACAGGACACTCGGTCTGCTCCACCAGCCGGGCAATACCCTCTTCCACCCCGCGAAAATTGCGATCCCCCTCCGGCTGCATCAGCTCCTGCAGTGGATTGAGGTGAACGATCACCGCGTCAGCTTCAATGCTCTCGACCAACCGTTTTGCCTGGTCATCCGGAAGACCCCCGGCCAGCTGTGCCCCGCCAATGTTGGCGGCAATGAATGCCCCCGGCGCCTCCTCCCGTACCACCCCGAACGACGAAGTCTCTTCCGGATTTTCCAGCATGATTCGCTGGCTGCCCACTCCCATGGGCAGATTGTTGTTCTCACAAAACCTGGCGATGATCGCGTTCACAGCACCCGCATCGGTATATCCCCCCGTCATGGAAGAGATAAAAAGAGGATAGGAAAAGGTTCGGTCCAGCAGCGTCGCCTCCGTGGAGATATCGTCCAAATTCAGCTCGGGCAAGGCATTGTGCCTCAGGCGGTATTCGTCAAAACCGGCAGGCTGGCGGTAGTCCACTTCCCCGGAGACGGTCAGCTCGACATGGTCCTTTTTTCGCTGTTTTATACTCACGGATACTCCTCTCTGTTGATCATATCATATAGGATCCGCCGTTGATATGAAAAGTGGATCCTGTCATGTGGGGAACCCTGCCTGAGGATAGAAAAGCCACCAGTTCTCCCACCTCTTCCGGAGAGGTAATCTCGTCAAATGCCATCCCTCTCGTCAGGTACTCCTCTCCGTAGACTTCCACCGACTCCCGTGCCATATCTGTTTCAATGAATCCGGGCGCGACGGTATATGCGGAAACACCCTTATCCCCGTAATCCCGGGCGATACTCTTTGTAAACGCCACCAGTCCCCCCTTCGAAGCCGCATAGGAGGCGTATTCCTGCGTATCTCCCCGGTACGCCGCCCGGGAGGCGATGTTAATTATCAATCCTCCTTCGTCGTTCGACCAGCTCTCCAGGGCCCATTTGGAGATCAGGGCGGGAGCGCGAAGATTAACCTGCAGGGTCCGGTCCCAGTTTTCCAGCCAACGAGCATCGTCCTCGCGCAGGTCGCAGGCTTCGTTGATGCCGGCGTTGTTTATCACCACATTAGGTCTCTCATCCCTGTCAAAAATCGGCTTCAGCCTCTCCTTCATGAGCCTGCGGTCGGAGAGATCCACTTCAATCCCCTCGAATTTCTCGTCAGACGTGAACTCCTTCGGGAATTCCGAGCGGCGGGTGGTGCCGATGAGGCGGGCGCCCGAATCAAGCAGTTTTCTCCCTATCGATTCGCCGATTCCCCTGGATGCGCCGGTAACCAGCGCCATGACATGTCGATTATCCATGATCGTGGTATTGGGATGGGCATTGAGGGTACTCCGGCACGCTTCTCAATTGCGGTAGACGGGTACGTTCGAGCAGGCCTCCCCGTACATGAGCTTTTTGACCACGGGGACCAGCTTCGTGGTGGCATACATATATACGCTCTCCGGCACCGGCTTCTCTTTCGAGCTGCATCCTTTCAGAATCACAAACTTATCCTGGTATCTGCCCCAGTCGATCTGTTCAAGCTTTCTGCGGTAAAGTTCAAAACGTATGTCGTCGGGACGGCCGGCAAAGACCTCCTCAGCCTCCGGTACGGCGTGACGCGCCACGAGCATCCAGGCCCATTTGGAAATGATGGCGTCGGTGGAACAGTAGACGGCAAGGTAGGCACCCTGATACTGTTCCCACTCGTGCGAGTCCAGTCGTTCCCGGAACTGCTCCTCCTTCAGCACCAGTCCCTCAACCAGGAACTGTTTCAGGTCCAGCTCGGCCACCGGGGTGTCGTCCCAGTACTTCTGCAGGTCCAGAGTGACCAGCTTGTCGGACTGTTTGATTTTGTTCTCTATGGTCCCTTCCGTCTGGGTGCTCATCATCAAATGGAAAAGGATTCGCCGCAGGAGCAGGTGCGGCTGGCATTGGGATTATGGAAATGGAAACCGTCGCCTTCCAGCCCCTCGGTATAGTCCAGCCTGGTACCCGAAAGGTAGAGAAAGCTTCTCATGTCCACGATTAAGCGAATGCCTTTGTCCTCGAACAGTTTTTCATCCTCCTCCTCGTCCGCTTCGGCCGAATCAAATTCAAGTTCGTATGTAAGGCCGCTGCACCCGCCGCTTACCACGCCTACACGCAGTCTGGCATCGTCGGGAACATCCTGTTCCCGGCGTATCTCGTTTATTCGTCGGGCCGCTCGATCGGTTACGGAGATGGACATGGTACCTCGTATTTCTTTTATACGGAAACGACCTGAATTTCGGGATCAATGCGCTTGACCATGCTTTCGATGGCGTAAAGCGTACCCGAGGTGGCCGTGGGACAAGTGCCGCACGCTCCCTGGTAGTGTACCTTGAGGCGGTTTCCGTCCAGGCCGAGAATCTTCAGTCCCCCGCCGTCGGCCAGCAGGTAGGGTCTTACCTGTTCGTCCAGCATCTGGTTGATTTCCACTAGACGCGGGTCGTCGGAATCCTGAACCTCCTTGGTCGCGTGAACCTCTTCGTCTTCCACGGCGTCTTTCTGGGGCGACGCTTCCCGGATGGGCGGAGCCAGCTTGCGAAGAAGCTCGGACCATACGGCATCGCCGTCCTGTGTCACCGTAACGTACTTGTCCACGTAGTAGACGTTGATGACATGATCGATGGCAAAAAGTGCAGATGCCAGATCGTCGTTTTCCGCATCACCGGCATTTTCGAAGGATTTGGTCACGCCGTTGGTCAGCGCTTCCCCCAGGACGAAGCGCATGGCATCGGGATTGGGCGTACGTTCAATTTCCTTGATCTTTGGCATGACAGAAGCTTCTTTGTTTCAGGGTTCGTTATTTAGAACGAATATAAATATAATCTATTTTATCCTCAGCCGAAGGTTCAGAAAAATTCCTTCACCTTGCGGAGGCCCTCCGCCAACCGGTCAATATCCTCCCGGTTGTTGTAAAATGAAATGGAGGCGCGGGCCGTGGCCGAAACGTCAAAACGTCTCATGGCGGGCTGCGCACAATGGTGGCCCGTACGGATCGCCACCCCCTGCTGATCCAGAATGGTTCCAGCGTCGGTTGCGTGGATACCTTCCATTACAAAGGAGAGTACCGAAGCTTTCTCCCCGGCCGTTCCAATGATTCGCAGCCCTTCGATCTCCCGGAGTTTATCTGTGGCGTATTCCAGCAGTTCACGCTCGCGGCGTGCGATGTTGTCCATTCCGATCTCCTGCAGGTACTCTACCGCTGCTCCCAGTCCGATTCCGGCGGCAATGGGAGGTGTTCCCGCTTCAAATTTGTGTGGGATTTCATCCCAGGTCGTCTCCTCGAACGAAACCTTGTCGATCATATCTCCCCCGCCGCGGTATGGAGGCATCCTCTCAAGGTACTTCTTCCTGGCATAGAGAATGCCGAATCCCGTCGGCCCGCACATTTTGTGAGAGGAAAAGGCATAAAAATCGGCGCCCAGTTCCTCCATGTTCAGCGGGGTGTGGGGGGCCGCCTGGGCTCCGTCGATCAAAACGGGCACGCCCAGTTTGTGTGCTTCCTCCACCATTTTCCTGACTGGGTGCACCGTTCCCAGCGCATTGGAAACATGACCAATCGCCACGAGGCCGGTCTGTTCGCCCAGCAGCTCCCGGTAAGCCTCCATATCCACTTCTCCCCGGTCGTTAACCGGTATAACGGTCAGAACGGCACCGTTCTTTTCGGCTGCCATCTGCCAGGGCACGATATTGGCGTGGTGCTCAATCTCGGTAAGAAGTATTTCATTACCCTCACCGAGAAAAGGTTCGGCATAACTGCTGGCCACCAGATTGATAGCGTCGGTCGTCCCGGTGGTGTAAATGATCTCCCCATCGTCGGGAGCACCGATAAAGTCCCGTATCTTCTCCCGGGTGGCTTCGTAAGCATCGGTCGCCTCCTGGCTGAGTGTGTGGATGCCGCGGTGCACGTTGGCGTGCTCGGCGGTGTGGTAACGGTGAATGCGATCGGCTACCTGTCGCGGCATCTGGCTGGAGGCGGCATTGTCAAGGTACACCAGCTGCCTTCCCCTGACCTGCCGGTCAAGCACCGGGAAATCCCGCCGTATACGGTCGAAATCCACCGGTTTCGCCTCCTGCCTTGTCAAGGTTTCCGTCATAGTCAGGCAACCAGTTCCGAGTCAAGTTGTCGATTCGTATAGTCGTGGACTTCGTCCACCAGCAGTTTCTGTACTGAATCCACCGTGATGTTCTCGATGGTTTCCAGGGCAAATGCGTAGGTCAGCAGTTCGCGTGCCTGTTTTTCGCTCAATCCCCGGCTCTTGAGGTAGAAGACCTCCTCATCCTCCATCTGTCCCACAGTCGCCCCGTGGGTGCATACCACGTCGTCGGCAAAGATTTCCAGCTGCGGTTTGGTGTTCACCAGTCCTTTCCTTGATAGAAGCAGGTTCCGGTTTTCCTGAAAGGAGTCGATCTTCTGTGCCCCGGGGCGGACAAATATCTTGCCGTTGAAAACCGAATGCGCCTTGCCGTTGATTACGCACTTGTGCAACTGGTGGCTTTCGGCCGTGGGTTTCCGGTGGTCCATAACCGAATGGGTATCGGATACCTGGTCCCCGTCAATCAGAACAAGTCCGTCGACCGTGAATTTCACGTCTTCCTCCAGCTGGGTGATACGGGGCTCGTTCCGCGAAAGGCTGGCGCCTATTGTAATGGTGTAGGATTCGTAATTGGAGTGGGTACGGACATGGGCCGCCGTCCGCGCCATGTGGATCGCCTCCCGGCTGTCTCGCTGTATTTTGGTGTGTTTCACATAGGCCCGCTTCTCAAGATTCACCTCGACGACCGGCAGGTTGAGGTACTTGTTTCCTCCCAGTCCGATATGATCTTCCACCATCGTCAGCTCAGAATCCTCCTCCGCGATCACCAGGCAGCGGGGGGTTACGAAATAGGGCTCCGGGGCTTCGGTCTGCACAAAAAGAAACTGGAGAGGAACTTCCACCCTCACATTTTCCGGGACGTGGATAAAAGCACCGTCTTCCACGAAAGCGTTGTTAAAGGAGCTGAAAATATCCCTCTCGAAATCCGCGTAGGAATTGAGGTGCTCCTGCACAAGCCGATGATCGGCGTATTTGGCCAGGCTGCCTGCCGTCACGGTATCGGGGAGATCCTCCAGCGAGGAGCGCCTCGCCGAAAACCGGCCGTTTACGAAGACCATGCGAGCTCCTTCGCACTCCGGCAGGTAGTATTCGGAAAGATCACCGGGGTCTTTTTCGGGAGCGGGCGCAAGCGGATCCCGATAGAGATCTCGCAGGCTGATAAACCTCCATGCCTCATCCTTTTTCCCCGGGAAAGGCGTACTCCGCACGTCTTCCGCTCCCTTGGCCCGCAGTTTGGCCAGGCCGCCGGGGCTGCCGTTCAGAGCCTCCTGATACTTGAGATGTTCCGTAAGAAACGTGTTCCTGTCTTGCAATGTGTTGCTCATGTTTAATTCGGTTCTCCGTTTACGGACACGGAAGCGAGATCGCTCAGCCAGTCGTATCCCTCCTCTTCAAGTTTCATAGCCAGCTCCTTATCGCCGGATTTGACTACTTTGCCATCCAGCATGACATGGACATGATCCGGTATCACGTAGTCCAGGATGCGCTGGTAGTGGGTAATCAGCACCACGGCGTTCTCTTCCGTTGAAAGCTTGTTGACACCGTTAGCCACGATTTTCAGGGCGTCGATATCCAGGCCCGAGTCGGTCTCGTCCAGGAAGGAGAGTCGGGGACGGAGCACCGCCATCTGGAAAATCTCGTTGCGTTTCTTTTCGCCGCCGCTAAATCCTGCATTCACACTGCGCTCCAGGAATTGTTCGTTCATATCGATCAGCTCCAGCTGCTCCGCAGCGTAATCTTCAAACTGAATGGGATCCAGCTCATCGCGGCCAAGTTTCTCCGCGATGGTGTTGTAGGCCTGCCGCATAAGGGTGGAGTTGGTCACACCCGGTACTTCGACAGGATACTGGAATGCCATGAATATGCCCAGATGGGCCCGTTCCTCCGGCTCCAGCTCCAGGATGCTCTCATCCTCGAAAAGGATGTCGCCCTTCGTGATCTCATAGGCCGGGTGGCCGGCCACCGCTTTGGACAGGGTGCTTTTGCCGCTTCCGTTGGGTCCCATGATGGCATGGATCTCTCCCCTGCCGACGGTCAGGTTGACCCCTTTGAGAATCTCCGTTCCGTCTTCTTCGGCTTCTACATGTAAATTCTTTATTTCTAACACGTTAGGATAGTTCTTTTGAATTGATGTTTAAACGAAATTTTAACGCGACGCTCGAAAATTCAGCCTACGCTGCCCTCTAGTTTGATGCCCAGCAGCTTGTTGGCCTCAACGGCAAATTCCATCGGAAGTTCTTTGAGCACCTCTTTGCAGAAACCGTTGACAATGAGGGATATGGCATCGTCCTCATCCATTCCCCGCTGCTGCAGGTAAAAAATCTGATCTTCTCCTACCCGGCTGGTGGTAGCCTCGTGCTCCACCTTGGCCGTCGGATTCCCCGATTCGATATAGGGGAATGTATGTGCGCCGCAGGTCTGGCCGATCAGCATGGAATCACACTGGGAGTAGTTTCGGGCGTTATCGGCCCGCGGGCTCACCTTGACGAGTCCGCGGTAGCTGTTGTTCGACTCTCCGGCCGAAATTCCCTTGGAGATAATGGTACTCTTCGTATTCTCTCCGATGTGTATCATCTTGGTTCCCGTATCGGCCTGCTGCCGTTTGTTGGTCAGCGCCACGGAGAAAAACTCACCGATGGAGTTGTCTCCCTGGAGTATCACGCTCGGGTACTTCCAGGTGATGGCCGATCCGGTTTCGACCTGGGTCCACGAGATCTTGGAGTTGTCTCCCCGGCAATGTCCTCTTTTGGTTACGAAGTTGAAGATCCCCCCCTGGCCTTCCTCATCCCCGGAGTACCAGTTCTGGATGGTGGAGTACTTTATTTCGGAACTTTCATGGGCCACCAGCTCGACCACGGCGGCGTGGAGCTGATTCTCCTGGAACATCGGGGCGGTGCACCCTTCCAGGTAACTGACGTGGCTGTTCTCCTCGCAGATGATCAGAGTGCGTTCAAACTGACCGGACTGCATGTTATTGATCCGGAAGTAGGTCGAGAGCTCCATGGGGCAGACGGTATCCTTCGGCACGTAACAGAAGGATCCGTCGGAGAAGACGGCCGAGTTGAGGGCCGCATAGAAATTATCGCCCTTTGGGACCACCGATCCCAGGTACTCCCTGACCAGCTCGGGATGGTCCTGGACCGCCTCGGAGATGGAGCAGAAAATCACTCCCGCCTCGGCAAGTTTCTCCTTGAAAGTGGTAAAGATGGAAACGCTGTCAAATACCGCGTCAACAGCGACTCCCTGCAGCATCTTCTGTTCCTCCAGGGGTATGCCCAGCTTTTCATAGGTCTCCCTGATCTCCGGATCAACGTCGTCCAGACTCTCCGGACTGTTTTTGCCGCTCTTGTTCTTGGGCGCCGAGTAGTACTGGATGTTGTCAAAATCCGGTTTGTCATAACTCACGTTGGGCCAGTCGGGCTCCTCCATCTCCTGCCACTTGCGGTATGCCTCAAGGCGGAATTCGGTCATCCACTCCGGTTCGTCCTTCCGGCGGGATATTTCCCGTATGACATCCTCATTGATTCCCTTCGGAAAATCCTCGTACTCCACGTCGGTGGTGAAGCCGTATTTGTATTCACCGCCTACGTAGGATTCAAGTGCCTTGGTATCACTCATAGATCAGATATGGATCCGTTATTGCGATTATCCGCGTACTGTAGATTGAGAACAGTGAGAAGCGACATTCCGTTCGGGATTTTCGAGCGCTTCAGCCCCCCGAAAATGCCGTTCTATCCCATTGAGCCTAGAATTATAAATATAAGCAAATAACACTCCAAGTTAAAGACTTTCCGGGTACTACGCCTTCCCTTCAAGAGGGTTTATGGAATTCCTAAAATCGCCATTTGAGAGCTGTCAGGCCAATCGAAAAGGATTATGCCTTCCATAGGCAAGGGCTATGCTGAGGGGGGCACTCCCTCTCCCAGCACGGAGGCCACGCAGGCGGCGTTGACAATGTCGTCCGGCGCGCAGCCGCGGGATAGGTCCATCATGGGCCTGGAAAGCCCCTGCAGGATCGGACCGGTGGCCCCGGCACCCGCCAGCCGTTCGGTAATTTTGTAGGCGATATTCCCGGCATCCAGGTTGGGGAAAATGAATACGTTGGCACGTCCGGCCACCTTCGAACCGGGAGACTTGGAGCGGGCAATCTCAGGAAGCAGTGCCGCATCGAACTGCAGTTCGCCGTCGATCATAAGACCGGAATCCCGGCGGCGGGCCAGGCGTACCGCCTCCCGCACAAGTTTCACGCGTTCGTGCTCGGCGCTGCCTTTGGTGGAGAAAGAGAGCATCGCCACCCTGGGCTCCTCCCCCGTCAGGATCTTGTGGCTGCGGGCGGATTCCAGGGCAATGCCCGCCAGTTCATCGGGATCCGGATAGGGAACAACCCCGCAGTCACCGTAGGTAAACACCCGCCCGTCCGGCATATTCATGAGAAAAATGCTGGAAACCAGGGAAATCCCCTCACGCATTCCAATGTAGCGAAGGGCCGATCTTATGACCTCGGCGGTCGTGCTGACCGCGCCCGCCACACAGCCGTCTGCCGAGCCGCTGCCTACCATGCATGCCGCAAAGCACAGGGGATCCGACAAGCGATTCAGCGCATCCCGCCGGTTTAGTTTGTCCTTCTTTCGCTTCTCCAGAAGATAGGGTACATAGGGTTCACGCTCTTCCTCCCTCGACACCTCCACGAGGGTCAGCCGGCCACCCGCACGTTTCTCCGGCGTTGCATGCCCCTTATCCGAGAGTAGGACAATTCTCGCGATCTCCTTTTCGGCCAGGTAGTTTGCGGCCTCATTTATCCTGGAATCACCGGCTTCGGGCAGGACAATGACCGGATCTCGTTGTGCTGTGCGCTCCCTGAGGTTCTCAATTATTTCCATACTACAACAGCATGAGGATTGCCATTACTGCGAAAACGATCCCGATTCCCTGCCGCATGCTCAAACGGTCTTTCCAAACCGCGATGCCCAGCAGGGTTCCTCCCAGTACAATAAGGGTATTTACCAGCGGGAATGCTACCGCTCCGTCCATTTCCGGGAGCGCATAAATCAGGAATACCGCCGACCCCAGATTGGGGAGGCCGACCAGAATTCCAGCACCGAACTCCCGGGTGGTAAAGAGCGGTCCCTTCCGAAGTACCGTTATCGTCAATCCGATCAGGAAAGCGGTACCGAAGACCATGCCCATGAATTCCATTTCGCTGAATCGGCCTGCGAACTCCTCCTGGTATATTTTCAGCGCGGCATCGGCAAAACCTGAGAGCATAAATATAGCAAGAAGCAGCCATCCCGAACGGAAACCGGCGTACCTTTTTCCGCCGCTCCCGGGGAGGAGCAACAGCAGGGCTGCAATCGTCATGCCTACTCCCGCAACCTTCAGAAGGGTCAGCTCCTCCTGGTAAAACCCTACGGAGAGCAAGACGGGAACCAGCAACGAAACTCGCATGGCCGCGATACTTATGCCCACCCCGTTAATATGAACCGACTTGCTGTAGAGGAGAAAATTGCCGATAAAAAACGCTCCCGTACCGAGGCAGAACAGCAGGGGCAGCGGAGAAAACATCACGGATAGCGCCCCTGAAGTCGGGGAGTCGATCGCCAGGGCAACTGCCGAGGCTATAAGATAATTTACGGTCAGGATGTTCAGTGTGCGCAGCTCTTCGCTCTCGCCCCATTTCAGGAGATGGGCAATAAGAACGGAGCAGCCGGCGCTCAGAACTACGTGGATGTATGCCATCATTCCCCGTCAGTCAGGCTGAGCGCAGGATTTCCTAACAGGCGCGGTTCCTGGGGGCGGTCGTGAAGTCTGCGTGACGTATAGGAGATGTTCCGCTCCAGAAACTGCTGGATATCGCCGGTGGTGGTATTCCTCTCCTGGAGAGCCCGTGCGAAATAGTAGGTGAAAATATGATGTTTCCTGTCTTCCGTATCGCCCAGGTACAGATTCGAACCCTGGTTAAGTTCCGAGGAGACAAAGAGGGCGGTATCCCCTCCCCGATCGCGCAGATCACGGCTTGCCCGCAGGAGGGGCTGCTCCAAATCCAGCCTCTCTTCCGGGACTGGCTGACCGTCCTCCGTGTGAAAACTGAGATCCATCACCACAATTCGGCGGGAAGCGGGGATGCGGGCAATTTCCCGGAAAATCTTCTCCAGAGGGAGAGAAACAGAGGAGACCTGCCCCTCCTCCGGGCGGCTCAGAAGATAGGAAATCCGAATGGAATCCCCGGTGGTCACCCGGGCGCGTCCCCCGAGATAAAAGAACAACCGGGTGGAATCCGAGGCCGATTCCCGGATTTGGCCGATCTGATCCATGAGTTCCCCGGGATCGGTGACATCCCGGAGATGGGAGGTGGCGTAGGTATAGTGACCCAGGGCGTTCTCCAGGTAGCTTCGAATAAGGCGTCCATCCCTGTGGGTATAGGCCCGTGTGGCGTAGGGGGCGGAATAGCGCTCGTTGGTGACGACCAGCGCTCGATTGCGGTTGTCACGCTGTGCAAGGATGGGAATATTGCTCTCCACGTCCACCTCTCCAAACGGGATTCGGGGTACCGAAACGGTTCCCTGCCGATTCTCTTCGCGGGCAATATCCCAGAAAATTTCCGCATCCGACTGAGCCATATACGATTCCGACAACCCGTACCTCACCCTGTACCAGCTATCAGCGGAATCCGTCGAGGCTAGAAGCAGCCGGCTGCCTTCCACCAGTTCCGCCAGTATGTTGTCAGAGCGGTCGCCGGGCGTGCTTCGCAACTCCGTTACCGGAGCCACAACCCTCGCGTAGGGCTGCAGAACCCGTTCAACGGGAAACCGATAGGTATACAGCGAGTCGTTGAATTGAACCTCCACACCCACCTCCCCCGGATCTGCGCCCCTGATATCCAGGTTTGACAGAAGATCATCCAAACCAATTTCAAGGATCCCATCCGTCAGTAGTCGTCCCTCTTCGCTGTATATTTGTTCCGCCCCGCGGGTAATATTCAAATCCGCCGAGCGATCTCCGTTGGATCCAGGGTGGCGGGTGGTATCGATTTTGACCACGCTTCCTGTCCGGTTAATGAGCTGGCTTTCCCCCGTTGGCCTTGGTTCGCCTACCGGTTTCATATTCAGGATTCCCACGAGGGCGGCCAGGCTTCCCACGGCAGTAAAGGCAATGGTCCGGGCGGATGTACGCTCTCTGGAAAATCGCTCCCCGTATCCCAGGTACGCTCCCAGTCCAGCGCCCAGCATCCCTCCAAGCAGGTACCCTGCACTCGGCCGATACTCCTGCAGCGTACGTTCAATTTCTATCTTTTTGGGATATTCGTAGTGATTTCGGGAGTGAAGCTCAAGCCTCAGTACTGGTGATTCGGGATCCGGAGCCTGCGAAGCTTTCAGGAAGAATTGCCGTTCCACCCTTTCGTACTCCTCCGAATCCACCGCTTCCAGATCGCTGACTATCCACCGGGCGTTGGTACATGCATTCGCCGTCAGTAGGGCGAGCAGCAGATATATCAGAAATCGCACCTTCATTGCATGACCGTTTAAAGAGAGATTACCGCTCCCAATCCAACAATATGGCGAAATGCGAACGAATTCTCACCTCCAGGATGGGAAAGCCACAACGGAAGGTCGTACCGAATCGCGAATCCCCGGGGCTTTCCCAGGTAGTCCGGTATGTTCAGAGAGAGCATGAACCCGGGTCCGGCGTTCCCCAGCAGCCTCCCCTCTTCCCGGCCGGTGAGGCCCGGTGAGGTGCCGGCATCAAGAAAAAGATAACTGCGGAACTCCAGCAGTTCTCCCACCCCCGAAATCCGGTTCAGGGCGCTCCCCAGGGGATTGGGAACCTGCAGCTCCAGGTTCATCCCGGCCATGCCGCCGAAGAGCGGAACTTCGCCCCTGTTCATTTCACGTATATCAGCACCGACATATCCCCTTAGTGACGGCCCGCCCGTTGGCTGGATGAATCCCTCTTCCAGCCATGGCATCGGTATGGTGCCCTTGGCTCGCGTGAGTCCCCTTTCGATCCAGCCGGCCGGTGACGGCATGCTCCGGGAAAACAGGTATTGCTCCGGCGTCCGCGATGAGGTTAAGCCCGTAAAGAAGCGTGAATATATCCTGAAATTGTCCCCTATGCCGATCTGGTTGCGCACATCCAGCCGGGTCTGAACAAAAGGGTGTTCGCCCGCCACGCTTCCCAGAACCTCCACTTCTGCCGTCCATTCCCCACCGCTGTAAAGTCCCCTGGCCGCCAGCTCCGCCCCCGTAATCCACAACCATCCCTCCCTCCATAAACCGGGATAGGGAAGGTATGTCCTGTCGAACCGCTCCTCGGATCGGCCGTAAAGGGAGAGCTCACGGTATTCGCGCTCCTCGAATCCGCTTTGCCATCGTTTGTTCAACGAAAAACCGTGGCGCTGTATGCCGGTCCGTACGGTGCTGAGAAAACGGACATTCGCCTCGCTTCGGAACTCAGAAAGAGCCTGAATGGGCTCGGTGAAAGTGAGGTGATAGGAAACGGGCAAGTCGGGCCACCAGGTTCCCACCCAGACCCCCATATCGAGGCGATGGGGACCGTCTTCAAATGTTCCCGGAACCGCCCCCCTGAGACGGAGTCCAACCCGGATACCGTCCACGTCGTTGTACCATAGATCGGGCGCCGGCTGAAGCTCGTAGCCGCCCTGCTGCGGGAATCCCGGGCGGGGAAGAACCATCATCAGCAAAAATATTCCCCCCGCCAGCGATAAAATGCGTTTGACCTTTCTGCTATTCATAAATGGATCCTCGGAGTGAAACACGCAACAAGGCTGTGAGCGATCAGAGTACCCGGGCCTCAAAATAATCCAGGGTTTTCCGCAGTCCCTCCTTTCGACCCACCCTCGGTTCCCAGTCGAGCACCCGGCGGGCCTTGCTAATGTCGGGCTGTCGGATCTGGGGATCGTCCTTGGGCAGTTCCTCAAAAACGATCTCGCTGTCGCTGCCGGTCAGCTCGATGATCTCACGGGCGAACTCCAGTATCGAGACCTCCTGGGGATTGCCGATATTGACCGGTTCGGGTTCGTCGGAGACCGAAAGCCGCCAGATGCCCTCAATCAGATCGTCCACGTAGGTGAACGAACGGGTCTGGGAGCCGTCCCCGTACACCGTCAGCGGATCGCCGCTGAGAGCCTGCCGCATGAAGGTGGGCAGGGCGCGCCCGTCGTAGAGCCGCATCCGTGCCCCGTAGGTGTTGAAGATGCGCACGATGCGCGTCTCCATCCCGTGGTAGCGGTGGTAGGCCAT
>CAZGSL010000008.1:0-6978 GCA_964528445.1 uncultured Balneolaceae bacterium
GATTTTGACACATTCCATCCGGAAGCCGACCGCACCTACCGGGTGATTACCGAAGCGACCCATGAAAACGGATACACCCAGCGTTTCGCCACTGCTCCCCTGCCGCTCGGGGATATGATCCGGCAGGACTACTCCCACGTGGAAACAGGAGTGCGTTTTTACCGGTACCCCTCCCCGCACGCCAGGGCAAATAACAAAACCCTTGACGTAAACGGAGCCCTGGCCGATCCGGCTTTTTTCACACTGTTCCACTTCGAACTGGAATCGGGCGATCCCGGGAGCGTCCTCTCCCAACCCAATTCCGTTATGTTAACGGAGGAAACAGCCAACCGGTTCTTTGATGAGCGAAATCCAGTGGGCGAAAATTTTTACGTTGAGGAACTCGGCGATTTAACCGTGACGGGAATTCTGAAAGAAGATGAGCTGGACCAAAGCCATCTGCAGTTTGACTACCTTGCCTCTCTTTCCACCCTCGTTCTCTCGGAGCATGATGCTTCCCGGGGACGGATTCTGGAAGATTGGAGCAGCCTGGACCGGGGGTACACTTATCTCCTTCTGGAGGAAGGTACCCCGGCCGAGGCCCTGCGGGAGGCGCTTTCAACGGTTTCCGAACGGGTAAACCGTCAATACGAATTGGGCGATGATTACCAATCGTACGCGTTTGACATACAGGGATTACCTGAAATAACCCCCGGCGAGGATCTGCAAAACGGGATACCGTACAACAATAACCGGTCCGCCTCGGAGATCTGGGCGATATCCGCCATTGCCCTGGTTATCCTCCTGATGGCCTGCTTCAACTACACCAATTTGTCGGTGGCCCGGGCATTGAAACGCTCCCGGGAAGTGGGCCTTTACAAAGTACTTGGGGCCCGTCGAAGCCAGATTATTTTCCAATTCGTGGTTCAGTCCACGATGGTCGCCCTGCTATCCCTGCTTCTGGCCTACGCCCTTCTGCCCTTCATTCCCCTGCCGGAAAACTTTACGCGTGAATTGGCGACGATTGTGCCGGACCTGGAACTGATAGTATGGTTCACGCTCTTCTCTCTTTTTACCGGCCTGCTCGCCGGTATACTCCCCGCGTGGCTGATTACGGGACAGCAGCCGATTCCAATGCTGCGCCAGCTGAAAAACCTCGATCCGATCGGCGGACTATCTTTTCGGAAATCCCTGGTGGTGGTGCAATTCGCCCTCTCTACCATTCTCCTCATCGCCACGGCCGTAGTCTACCAGCAGACCCGTTACACCAGGACAGCCGATTACGGATTTCAACAGCAGAACGTAATCAATATGGATCTCCAGGGGCGGGTAGATGCCGGATTGATGAAGGAAAAGATATCCGGGCTGGCAGGAGTCAGGCAGGTGTCGGCCATTTCCAATCCCCTGGGCTTTTTCCCGGGCGGCTCCGTGGACATTCGAAAGGAACGCACCGACTCCCCCGTGCAGGCCGAACAATACAGTGTGGACCGTGACCTGATTCCCAATCTGGATCTCACGATGGCGGGAGGAAGAAACTTTCCGGAAGGGGCCGCTTCCCGGCCGGAGAGCCATATCGTCGTAAACGAAAACTTTCTCTCTCCCCTGGGATGGGAATCCCCGGCGGAGGCAGTGGGAGAAACCGTATGGCTGGACGACTCCACACAGGTGGAGATCGCGGGAGTGGTGGAAGATTTCCACCATAAAACCCTTATTCTTCCCATACGCCCCATGATATTCCGCTATCGTCCATCTTACCTGAATCATTTGAACATCCGACTGGCATCGGGGGCCGACACGTCGGCCGTTACCTCGCAACTGGAAGAAATATGGGCGGAACAAGTGCCGACGGTACCGGCCGAATATCGTTTCTCGGACCAAGCCATCCAGGAATTCGCGTCCAATGAGCAGGATATTGCTTCGTTCGGATATTACGCGCTTATTGCCCTGGTCATCTCCTTCCTTGGATTGCTGGGTATGGTGACCTACAGGGTGGAGATTCGTACCCGTGAAGTGGGAATACGCAAAGTTCTGGGAGCCGGAGTCTCAAGTATCATTACCCTCCTGTCAAAAGAGTTTGTCTGGCTGCTCCTGCTGGCGGGAGGCATCGGGATACCGGCAGGCTATTGGATCGGACAGCAATACCTCAACACATTCGCGTATCACGTCCCCATCCGACTCGACACCCTCTTAAGCGGATTCACCATTATGGCACTATTCGGCCTGCTGGCCATCGGCTGGCAGACCTGGCAGGTGGCCCGGCGCAATCCCGTGGAGGCAATCCGCACTGAGTAGGAGTGGCCGTAGAGAGGGATTTCAATTGGTTTCCCGGATCGATACCGCGTACTTGTCGGGGCGAATCTCCCTCCCGTTTTCCCGGGCGTAAACCGAGGTGAATTTCGCACCCACCAACACGATGAGGGTGGAGTAGTACACCCAAACCAGCATCACCACCATGGATCCGGCCGCCCCGTACACGTTCCCGAAGGAGCTGTTGCCCAGGTAGAACCCGATGAGGTATTTGCCCAGGCTGAAAAGCAGGGCAGTGACCAGGGCGCCGGCCCAGACGTCACGCCAGGCAATTCTGGCATCGGGCAGCACCCTGAAGATCATCGCGAAAACAGCTGTGATAACCGCCAGGGAAAACAGGGCGTTCGTTCCCGCGACGAGGTACCAGGAGGCCCCGTAGAACCACGCCGCCACCTGCTGCTGAAACAGGGCGATAAAGGTGTCCACAAACAGGGAAACCAGCAGGAGGAATCCCAGCCCGATGACCACGGCCAGCGAAAGCAGGCGGTGCGTAACAAACGTCCATAAGGTTTTTTCCGGGTGCGGCCGTATTCCCCAGAGGGTATTCAGGCTGTTCTGGAGAGTGACCAGCACCGTGGTGGCGCTGAACATGAGTACCCCTATTCCGGCAATTTCGGCCAGGGGTGCGGCGCTGGTGGCCCCCGTGAAGTTGAGCAGCTCGCCGATAGTCACCGCGCTTTCCGGCCCGAAAAGCCCGGCGGCCTGGTCAAGCAGGTTTTCCCGAACCACCCGGTCTTCGTAGAGCGAGCCGGCCACGGACATGGTGATCAGCACGATGGCGGGGAGGGAGAAGATAACGTAGAAGGCGATGGAGGCGCTCCATGTCCAGGGGTCCTCCTCGAACAGCTCCACCGCGGTCCGCCTGATTATTTTCCACCAAGTTGCCATAGATAATACCCTATACGGGAACCTGCTGATTCCAATAAGAGAGGAACAGACCGGGGATCACTCGACCGTCACGCGTGCCCAGTCCCATCCTTCCAGGTCCCGCTCGTTGAGGGCCTTCACGCGGACCTCGGTGCCCGGCGCCAAGTTCTCCACCACCGCTTCGGGCTCGGTGACGGTGAGAGAATCGGTCTCACCGTCGGCGTTCCGGTATTCCAGGCGGTAGCGGTCCACGTCGCTCTCCGGCGCGGGGTCCCAGCTCAGGCGGTAGCCGTCCCCTTCGGCCGGTTCGGCCGACAGCCCCGTAAGCCGCGAGGGCGAGGAGGCCAGAAGCATGATCGTGGCGATGGTGTTTTTGGCCACCTCGGTAACGAGCCGGTGGTTGATGGTCACCAGGTCGTCGTTCGGCTGGTGGTAGTAGGGGCTCGCCAGGATGGGATAGGAGCCGATTCCGCCCACGATATCCCCGTAGGCCTCGTAATAGGCGTGGGCGTCGGTGTACTGGTAGTAGTGTGAGTCGTAGGTCACCAGTTCGGTAAAGAGGAATCCCGCGGCGTGCTGGATGTCACGAATCCCGGCGTTGGAGTAGCGGATGGTGTTGTCCAGCCGGCTGTTGTTGGCGAAGCCGATCATGTCGTTATTGAGAGCTCCCACGATGTTCGTTCCGTTCTCCTGCGCTCGTCGCACGTACTCGCGGCTGCCCAGCAGACCCGCCTCCTCGCCCGTAAAGGCCGCGAAGACGATGGTGAACGGCATGGGGTTGTCCGCCAGCACGCGCGCCGCCTCCAGCAGAGCTGCCGTACCGCTGGAGTTGTCGTCCGCTCCCGGGCCCCGCTCCACGGAGTCGTAGTGGCTGCTGATCACGTAGACCAGCTCGGGATTGACGGTCCCCTCCAGTCGTGCGAGAACGTTGGCGGTTTTCCCGCCGTAGGTCCCCCGGCCGGGATTGAACCACTGGTACTCCGGCTCGTAGCCGAAGGAGGCATAAGTCTCGTAGATGTATTCGGCGGCCTGGTCGTTGCCGGGCTGGGTGATGTACTTGGAGTCGAACTCGAAGAGCTCTTTCTGGTACTCGTATATCCGGCGGATCGACGCCTGGCCGGTTACGCGCGAAACCTCATCGGCTATAGGGCCAAAGAGCCGCTCGCCCTTTTCGCGGAGCGCCTCCTCGCGCGCCATATTGCGTTCGATGCGGGCCATCAGCTCCTCCGGGCTGATCTGCCGGTTCAGGTCAAGCAGGTAGACTCCGCGCTCCGGGGAGATGGTATCCCCGTCGCGGTCGGCCACGATCAGGATCCGGTTGCCCGAGGGACTCACCGCCCACTGGTACTCCATGGCGACGGTCCGCAGGGTGTTGTTGTGAAATAGCTTGACCGGTTCTCCGCCCTGCAGGTCGTACAGGAAGGAGCGGCGGTGTCGGCTCTCCCCCTTGGCCGCGATCAGGCGGTTCTCATCCAGGAACCTCGGGAAGCGGTCGTGCTGAAGTTCGCGGGTGACCCGGCGCCGGTTGTTGCCGTCGGCGTCATGCGCGTAGATCTCAAAGTCGTCGCCCTCCTGCAGAGCATACGCCACCTTGGTTCCGTTCGGGGAGAGCACCGGATCCCTCAGGTCCGCTTCGGTAGTGATGATCTCATGCTCCCGGTTATTATCCATCGCGTCCACGGTGATCAGGCTCACGCTGTCACGCATCTCCTTCGAGAGAAGCACGGTCCCCCCGATCCGACCCACATCCTCTACCTGTCCCTCCACCAGGTGCGTGCGGGAGGTCTCCAGGTTCAGGATGCCCGTCCACCCGTACATCTCCGCGTTGACCGTATCCGGGGGATTCAGGCTGTTGAATTGATTGTAGTGGAAAACCAGCTTGCTGCCGCCGTCAATCGCATGGAGATCCCCCAGAAAACCGTGGGTATCGGTAAGCGGTTCCAGCTCCCCGCTCTCCGGGAGGTAGGAGTAGACGTTGGTAAAGTCCTCATCCCGATGCATCGCCGTCATGTAGAGAGCGCCCCCCGGCGCCGGAACGACGTCCCCCACGATGTGGTTCTCCGGCGTAATGTCACGGGCCGGGGCGTCGGGTGAGGATTTCATCATGAGGCGGGTGTTCGCGATCTCCACGGCGGAATAGGCCCGGTAGGCCTCCCTCAGGCGGTCGTAATTCCCCTCCGACTGGGCCTCCTCGGCTATGCTGTCCCGTTCGGCCCGGGCCTGGCGGACGGCCTCGGTCTCCTCCAGCCTGCGGAAAAGGATGGAGCCGTCCTCCAGCACCATGACGTCCTCTCCCTCTATCCGTGCCGCCAGGCTGCCGGCGTCTGTATCGTGCAGGTAGGTCCGGGTTCCCCCCTCCTCTTCAAGTTCGTAGAGCGCGTATCGTCCCTCGGGGCCAAACCGGATATTGGATCCGTCCCCGCTCAGCTGCGTCACCCGGTAGAGTTCGCCCGTTTTCAGGGCGATTGGCCTGAACCAGCGATCGGCCTCCGGTCCCTCCAGCAGATGCTTGAAGGCATGCAGCGCGTCCGGGTAGTTCCCGTCGTGCCAGTCGTCCAGTGCGTTCTCATAGATCGCCTCCGGCTCTTGGCTGTGAAGCATCGTGTGCATCTCGCCCTGGGCGAAGGCGGTGGAGAGGCCGGATGCAGCCGTCAGCATGATGAGAGCAAACAGGGAAAAAAGGGAGCGCTGTTGCATGGGGAATCCTTTTGTTGTCGTTTTGAGGGAAATATGCGGGATCCCCCGCAGAAAACCAATGGCCTGCACGTATTTCTCCTTCCTAGATTCCGTACCGTGGAGACTGCACTGCGAAGGGTATTTTCAGATTTGCCGGGCAGTCATCTCCGCCCTCCTGTTTATCCACTTGCTGACCGCCTCCCTGAGATCCCGGAGCTGAACCGGTTTGGACAGGTAGTCGTCCATTCCGGCTTCCAGGCATTTTTCGCGTATCTGGGACTGGGCGTCGGCCGTCATGGCAATAATAACGGTCTTACTATCTTCCTCCTCCTGTTCCCTTATCCGGGAAGTCGCTTCAAACCCGTCCATTTCCGGCATCTGAAGATCCATGAATATGATATCGTATGGGTTTTCGCGGGCAGACGACAGCGCTTCCCGGCCGTCCGACGCCACATCGGCCCGGATCCCCATCTTCTCCAGCACCTTCAGGGTCACCAGCTGGTTGATCTGGTTGTCCTCCACCACCAGGAGCCGTACGTCACGGCCGCTCCCGCCGGATTCGGGCTGATTTTCCCCGGAAGAGTGAATTTTGCGGTACTCTTCGCACTCGCCCTGTTCTGCCACCTCGACCATTATGGTGAACCGGAAGGTGGATCCCTCGCCCTCACGGCTCTCGACCTCGATTTCTCCCTCCATCATCTCCACGATGTTCTTGCAAATGGCCAGTCCCAGTCCCGTGCCGCCGTGCGGACGCGTCGTGGAGCTGTCCACCTGCGAAAAGGATTCAAACAGCTCCGACTGTTTCTCCGCGGGAATGCCGATGCCGGTATCCCGGACGGTAAAACGGAGCGACTGTTTTCCGTTTTTCGTCCCGTTGTTTTTCACGTGCAGCTCCACGCTTCCTTCGGACGTGAACTTGACAGCGTTGCCCACCAGGTTGAGCAGTACCTGGCGCAAGCGGGCCTTGTCGCTGATAATCTCCCGCGGCACGTCGCTGTCGACATGCCAGGCTGTGTGAAGATTTTTCTCCGACAATTCCAGGGTAAACATCTCAAACACCTCCTCGATCAATACGGGAAGCTCGAAAGCCTCCCTTTCCAGCTCGATCTTCCCTGACTCGAGCTTGGAGTAGTCCAGTACGTCGTTGAT
>CAZGSL010000008.1:7078-72952 GCA_964528445.1 uncultured Balneolaceae bacterium
AGTAGGAGTTCACCCGGCTGCCCCACTGCCCGATGGCGATGCCGACCCTGGTGCTCGCGTCGTCCAGGTCCTCCAGTATGCGCAGCATGCTTACGTCCAGCCCGGACTCCCGGAGTTCCTGCCGGCTTCTGCCCTCCCACTCCATGGCGTGCAGCGTGGAGTCTACGCGTTCGATGAGCGCTCCGAGCGCCACCTGCTCCTGTTCTTCCAGGATGACAAGCTGGCTGTCGATCCGGTTGAGCTGCTCCTTGAAAAAACGGTCGATCTCCTCCTGGGTCTGCGCGGAGTCGGACTCGACGTAGAGGCCTAGCTCCTTGATTTCGCCCGAGACCCATCCGAGCCGGGTGATCAGCTCAATGCGGTCGTTGACCCCCTGCCGGCCGCGGTCCACCTGCCAGACGATATAGGCCGACCACGCGATAAAGATTAGCAGCAGCGTGCCCGAAATGGGAACCGAATATTTCTGCAGCAACGAATACAGTCTGGTCATGGCAGAAGCCTGCAATGATAAAATACCTAGGTATTAACCCTTAACCCATACTCCCCGATTTTAAAATTATTAACATATGTTAAGTAATTTTAATTAAAGAAACAATCGGCCCTCAGGTAAAACCAGGTAAGATAGGGGGGGGCTACTCCGGGTAGATCGATTTTTTCGCAGCCAGGAGGGTGTTCTTCATCAGCATCGCCACGGTCATGGGCCCCACTCCGCCGGGGACGGGGGTAATCCAGCTCGCCTTTTCGCTGACGCTCTCGAAATGGCAGTCGCCCACCAGGGAGTATCCCTTGTCACTGGTTTCGTCGGCCACCCGGTTGATGCCCACGTCAATCACCACCACGCCCTCCTTGACCATCTCGCCGCGGATCAGGTTGGGCTGGCCGGCCGCCACCACCAGCAGGTCGGCCGAGATGGTGTGCTGGGTGAGGTCCTTGCTGTACTTGTGGCAGATGGTGGTCGTGGCTTTGCCTCCCGCCTCCTCCTTGGAGAGCATGGTGGATACGGGGCGGCCCACGATGTTGCTGGCGCCCACCACCACGGCGTGGCGGCTTTTGGTGGGGATGCTGTAATACTTCAGAAGCTCGAATATGCCGGCCGGAGTACAGGAACGGAAGCAGGGCTCGCCCACCGTCAGGCGACCGACGTTCATCGGGTGGAATCCATCCACGTCTTTCCGGTAGTCGATCGCCTCGATCACGTCATGCGTGGAGAGGTGTACGGGAAGGGGAAGCTGCACCAGGATACCGTCGACCGAATCGTCCCGGTTGAATTCGCGGATGGTGGCCTTCAGCTCCTTGGCGGAAACGGTGTCGGGCAGGCGAAGGGTGTCGGTCTCAATCCCCACCTCCTTGCAGGCCCGGGTTTTCGCCCCCACATAGACGTCCGACGCCGGATCGGTGCCGGTCAGGACCACCTGGAGAAAGGGGGCGCGGTTGCCGCTTCCCACCCAGTCTTCCACGTCCTGGCGAACCTCCTCGCGGGTGATTTCCGCGACTTTCTTTCCGTCAATGATTTTGGCTGACATCGGACCCCTTCGTGCGTTAGATTTTGAATAGTGGATGATAAACGTTCCGCGGAAGTGTGGCAAATCCGCCGCCATATGCCTACGCCCCCCCTGCCCCCCGGCTTACCGCTCGATATTGTACTTTTTCATCTTGTTGTAGATGTGACTGCGCTGGATGTCGATCGCCTCCGCCGTCCGGCTAACGTTCCAGTCGTTCTCCTCCAGTTTCCGGACCAGAAACGCCCGTTCGGCCGACTCCTTGAACTGTTGAAACGTCTCGTGGTCGTCCATCATCGCCTCCAGCCGCTCCTCCTCGCTTCGTTTCGAGATACGGAGCGACTCCACGTCGGAGCGCCCGATGGTGCCGCCCTCCGCCAGCAGTCCCAGCCGCTCCACGGCGTTCTGAAGCTCTCTCACGTTGCCCGACCAGGGGAGCTCTTTCAGTACCTCCAGGGCTTCGTCGGAGAACTCCTTGCCCGAGAACACGATCTCCTCGTCTGCCAGATCCTCGAGGGTGGCCCGCGCCAGCACGGGGATGTCCTCCGGCCGCTCGCGAAGCGGGGGGACCCTGACCGGGATGACGTTCAGCCGGTGGTAGAGGTCCTCCCGGAACGCCCCCCCGGCGATCTCCTCCTCCAGATCCTTGTTGGTGGCCGAAAGCACCCGCACGTCCACTTCCAGGGTCTCGTTCCCGCCCACGCGGGTGATGGCGTTCTCCTGGAGCGCGCGCAGCACCTTGGACTGCGCCCCCGGGCTCATGTCCCCCACCTCATCCAGGAAGAGGGTGCCGCCGTCGGCCTGCTCGAATTTCCCGATGCGCCGCTCCGTAGCCCCGGTGAAGGCTCCCTCCTCGTGGCCAAAGAGCTCGCTCTCGAGCAGCTCCTCCGGGATGGCGGCGCAGTTGACAGCCACGAACGGCCCCTCGCTCCGCCGGCTCTTCTCGTGAATCCAGCGGGCCACCAGCTCTTTTCCCGTACCGTTCTCCCCGACGATCATGACGCGCGATCGGGTGGGGGCCACTTTTCCGATCACCTGGCGGATCTTCTCCATCTCATCGCTCGTGCCCAGGATTTCGGGCACCTGCCGGAGGCGGCTGCGCATGTCGCGGTTCTCACGGGTAAGCTGATGCTTGTCAAGGGCGTTGCGCACGCTCACGAGAAGCCGGTTGAGATCCGGCGGCTTCTCGATAAAGTCGAATGCCCCCGCCTTGGTGGCCTCCACGGCGATTTCAATGGTTCCGTGCCCCGAAATCATGATCACCGGCACCTCCACGCTCTCCCGGTTAAGCTGCTGGAGCACCTCCATGCCGTCCATGCCCTTCATCTTGATATCGAGCAGAAGCAGGTCGACCTCCTCCCTCTCCAGGATTTCGAAAGTTTGTTCAGCGTTTTCCGCCTCCAGTACGCCGTAGTTCTCGAATTCCAGAATCTCTCTGAGGGCGTTCCGGATACTCTCCTCGTCGTCCGTAATCAGTATGTTCGCCGCGGATGACATCGTCGCTTATTCCGTTTCGGTGCCGTGATGGTCAATACTCCTCGTACCAGTGCCTCAGGATCCTCTCGTGCAGGTAATCCACGTAGGTCGTCTCCGACGTGTAGTGATTGGTGATTACCGAAAACACCAGCGGACGACCCGAGGAGGCGGTCATATATCCGCTGAGCGCCCGCACGCCGGACACGTAGCCGGTCTTCCCCCGCAGGTTGCCGGAGAGCGGCGTGTTACGGAAGCGGTAGCTGATCGAACCGTCCACCCCGGCGATCGGGAGACTGCTGCGGTAGACCCGGAAGTCGGGATGGAACTGCATGCGCACCAGCAACCGATTGAGATCCTCCGCGGACAGCAGGGTTTGCGGGGACATCCCCGAGGCGTCGGTCATGTGCAGTCGCGTGGTGTCCATGCCGGCCGAATGGGCAAACTCCTCGATCAGCCCCAGACCCAGCTCCGTATTGCCCGGGGCATCGTAGCGCTCGGCGGCCATGGTTTTCATCATCATCTCCACGTAAAAATTATCGCTCTCCTTGTTAGCCTGCTGCAAGAGCTCCCGGAGGGGCGGCGATCGGTGGGTTGCCAGCAGAGTGTACGTACCGTCCCCGAACGCCCTGCGTTCGTGATCGACCACCGCACGTCCCCCTACCTCGATGCCGCCGTCCCGCAGGTACTCCGTAAAGGTATCCATAAAGAAGAGCGGGGCGTTGTGGACCGCAAGCGACTCCTCTTCCACGTAGTTCTGGGGGACCTTGCTGCCGAGGGTGATGGTGTTGGTGCCCAGCTCCCTCCGGTAGAACTCGTCGAATTCGGTATTGGGAGGGGTAATGACCTGTTCGTTGATAAAATGCACGTAGTCGGTATCGAAGGGGAACCACTGGATACGCGGCTTATCTCCCACCGGGCGGTCGGCATACACCTGCAGGTCCACCGCATTTCCGTTGAAAGAGAGGGCGCTTATCTCCACCCCATAATAATAAGTTAGATCCTCCCAGCTCCATCCTTTCGGGTAAACCTGCTGTTCGAAACGTGCGTCGTTGCCGATGAGATCTCCCCGGACGCGGCGGATGCCGAGAGAGTCGAGGGCCGCGTAGAATTTTTCGAAGACGTGAAAACGGTGGTCGTCGTAAAAAATGCCGCTGATGGCGGGATCGCCGCTCCCCTCCACGATGATGTCGCCCTGCCAGGTCTCCCCCTCCTGGCGCCCCCTGCCCCAGACCCGCGTGGCGTACCGGTAATCCGGTCCCAGCCGATCCAGTATCGCCGCGGTACTGAGCAGTTTGAGATTGGAAGCGGGGCGAACCAGCTTGCCGGGATGGTAAGATTCCAGCACCCGTCCCGTGGTATCGCTGACCATCACCGACCACCAGGCGTTGGAGGCGTCGCTGGAATCGATGATCTGCCTGACGTCCGCCGAAAGGCCCGTCCCTTCCCCCCCCTGCGGCAGGGCCTGTCCCCTGCCGGAGCTCGCCAGGAGCAGCACCAGAAGAACCGGAAACACCAGCTTTAAGACTTTTCCAATCATGGGAATAAAGTTAACGTTGAAGGTGGCCTCACGGGCCGGATCTTACCTCTTCCTCTTCCCTGAAAACGCTCAGGATCTGCTCCGCCGTATCACACCCATTCAGCTTCTCACGGAAATCGGAGTTGTTCATCAGCCGGGAGATCCGGCTCAGGGTCTTGATGTGCAGGCTGTTGCTTCCCTGCGGACCCACCAGCAGGAAAATCATGGAGACCGGCTCCCCGTCGATGGCGTCGTACTCCACCGGCTCCGCCAGGATGCCAAACGCCGCGTAATTGTCCCCGATGCCGGCCGCCTTGCCGTGGGGAATGGCCAGGCCTTTACCCACGCCGGTCGACATGATCCGTTCGCGCTCGAAGACGGCCTCGCGGATTTTTTCCAGTTCACCCTGCCCGACCCTGCCGCGGAGGGTGAAAATTAGCTCCTCGAGGGCCTCCTTCTTGTCCCCGGCCCGCATATCGGGGAGTACCGACTCCTTCTGTAACAGCTCAACAATATTCATGGGTTGGATAGAGGGTGAAGATTCTTTCTCGCGGCCAGGCCAAATATAGGAATCGTCAGAGTCTAGATACAATAAAATCGCTTCTCCCCGCAGCGGGCGGGACTGTCGGTACTGCCGCAAATTTTGTAAACTAAAAGTCATGAACATGCTGCGGGGAATAACGGCGGTTTTTCTTAAGGACCTCAACACGGAACTCCGCTCCCGCTATGCCGTCAACACCGTCCTGGCCTTTGTGGGAGCCGCTCTCCTGCTTATTCTCTATGCCCTGCGGGCGGACCGGCTGCCGCCGACCCCCAAGAGCGGGCTGATTTGGATTGTCATTCTGTTCGCGGCCCTCTCGGGGCTCTCGAGGGCCTTCGTTGCCGAGACCGACCGCCAGACGTTCGATCTGCTTCGGCTTCACGGGCGGGCCTCGGAGGTGTTCGCCGGCAAGCTGCTCTACAATTTCTGCTTTGCTCTCGGGGTGAATGTGCTTACGTTCCTTCTCTACATCTTCCTGCTGGGCACGCCGGTAGCGAACGGGACGGCCCTGGGCCTGGTTCTGCTGCTGGGCACGGCGGGACTTTCGGGCGTGGCCACCCTCCTGGCAGCCATCGTCTCGCAGGCCGACCGCAAGGGGGCGATCTTTTCGGTGCTGAGCATTCCCCTGTTGTTTCCGCTGATCCTGATCCTGGTCCGCACCACCCGGGCGGCGCTGCTGGAGGGCGTCGGACCCGGCTACGTGAACGATTTCTGGGCGCTGTTCGGGTATGCAGGGGCGACAGTAACGGCCGGGATGCTGCTTTTTGACTATATTTTCGAATAACGATGTTTACCGGACTCTCAACATGACCGAATCCTCAGACGCAGAAATTACGTTCGGAGACCGCCGACTGGTGGGGCAGGACCGGGCGAGGGAGCAGATCGAGCGGATCGTCCGCTCCGGCCGCATACACCACGCCTACTTGTTCTCGGGACCCCGGGGGGTCGGGAAAACCGCCTTCGCTCTCGCCTTCGCCGAATGGATCAACGGGGTGGACCACCTCACCGACCTGGGAGGGAAGGCCTTCTCCAAAAAGTCGAGCTGGTTCACCCATCCCGACATACACGTCTTTCTCCCCGTGCCTTCCACCCACAGCGTGGAGGAGCTGCGCTCCCGACTGCAGCTGCTGAGGGAGGACCCGTACGAAATTGTGGATTTCAGCCTGCGGCCCTCGCTGGCGGACGAGGAGGCTGCCAAAAACCGACAGGCCTTCTATCCCATCAAATACTTCCGCGAGGAGATTCGTCCCAAGGCGTACCTGAAGCCGAACGAGGGACAGAAAACCGTAGTCGTGCTCACGGAGGTGGAACAGATGCGGGTGGAGTCGGCCAACGCCTTTCTGAAGCTCCTGGAGGAGCCCTCCGAGGATCTTATTTTCCTGCTTACCACCGCCAACAGCGAATCCCTGCTGCCCACCATCCTCTCGCGCTGCCACCATCTTCAGTTCCGGCCGCTGAAAACCGGTGAGATCGAACAGGCGCTGATCGAGCGCGAGGGCGTGCCGCGGGAGGAGGCCCGCTACCTGGCACGGGTATCCGGGGGCAACTATGCCATGACCCGGTTCTTCGACGTGGCATCGCTGCGGGAGACCCGGGAGGCGGTGATCGAATACCTGCGCCGGGCCTACGTCATGGACGCCGTCGCGGTCAGCCGCACCGCGCAGGAGTGGCAGTCGGAAAACAACGTGGAGGGAGTGCTGGCCATTCTGAACGTGATGGAGGTGCTCCTGCGGGACCTGATGGTCTACAGGAGTACCGGAAAGGCTTCCCTGGTCACCAACGCCGACCAGATGGAGGTAATCCGAGATTTCAGCGAATCCCTGACCGACGCGCGCCTGGAGGATATGATCGGGGAGATCGGCCGGCTCAAGCCTATGGTCTACCGTTACGTGCAGCCCAAGCTCATTTTTACCGTGCTGGCACTGCGCTTTGCCCGGTTGATGCGGGGAGACGAGCCCGCAATCGACGAGGAGGAGCCCTGGCGACACCTGCCGGCCTATAGCGATAACCCGTGAGCGGATTTGACAACATACCGTTTATCAAGATGCAGGGGGCCGGAAACGACTTCGTGGTCATCGATAACCGGAAGAGAGGATTCAGCCGGGAGGAGCTGATCGGTTGGGCCCCGCGGCTCTGCAACCGCCGGTTCGGCATCGGCGGAGACGGGCTGATTTCCATGGAAGCGCCCGAATCCGCGGAACTGGACTACACCATGTTCTACCGGAACGCCGACGGAAGCGACGCCGGAATGTGCGGAAACGGGGCCCGCTGCCTGGCCCTGCTGGCCCATATGGAGGGGATGGGCGAATCCTTCGCGTTCAACGTGCACGATCGTCGCTACGGGGCGGAAGTGGACGATCCCGACCGCATCCGGGTCTCTTTCCCGACCGAATCCACGGTCCGCCCGGTAAAACTTACGCAGGACTGGAAGGTGTACCAGACCCATACCGGTACCGAACACATCGTCATTCCCATCTCCAAGCGGAGGCTGGACGACGAGGAGTGGCTGCTGTCGACAGGGGCCGAGCTCCGTAATCACGACCTTTTCCAGCCGCCCGGCACCAACGTCAACTTCATCTCCTCGCTGGACGACCACCGGCTGCGGATGGAGACCTACGAGCGGGGCGTGGAGGATCTCACCCTGGCCTGCGGGACCGGGGCCATCGCCTCCGCCCTGGTCTGGCACTTCCTGCAGCAGTCGACCGAGTCGCAGTGCCGCATCAGGATCCAGGCGCGGGGGGGTGAGCTGGAGGTCGGGTTCCGGCACGATTCGGAGGAAAACCTTTACCGGGATATCGAGCTGGCCGGTCCCGCGCGCGCGGTATTCAGGGGCGAATATGCGTTGTAGCCGCCGGTTCGTATGGCCGGGGGCGGCCGCGGCCCTCTTTGCCGCCGCCCTCCTGCTGGCTTCCTGTGCCGCCCTACTGCAGGAAAGTGGGGAGGGGACAGCAGAAGAGGGTACGGCGGACCCAGCCTACGGGGAGCCCTCCCTGGCGATCGGGACGGAGTCGCCCGACTGGCTTCGGGGTGTTCGCTTCTACCGCTCTGGGGAACCGGGCGAGCGGCAACGTCCGCCTATCCTGGAAAAGGATTCCGGGGACCGGCTGGTCCTTGAATTTGACGCCCTGAACAGGCCGTCGGAGCGCTTCGAGGCGCGGCTGGTACACTGCGGACGCGACTGGCGTCCCAGCTCGCTCTCCCCCCGGCAGTACGTGGACGGTTTCGAGGAGACCTCCTTCGGCGGGGGACGCCCGGAGCTGGGCGGGGGACCCTCCTACCGGCACTACCGGCTCACCTTCCCCTCTTCCGGGGGTTTGGGCGAGATCACCGCCAGCGGGAACTACCTGCTGGAGATCAGGGGAAACCGGAGCGATTCGCTGCTGCTCGCCCTTCCCTTCCTGGTCACCGAGCAGGCCGGGGCGCTGCAGACCCGTCGCTTCGAGGTGAGCGTCAACCGCGAAAGCGGCCCGGGATCGGAGCTTCGCACCCGGGTGGAAAGCGACTACCGGTACCCGGGATTCGTGGAGCTGCCCCGCTTCGAACTGCACATGACATGGGTGCCGGACCGCCTATGGGGACGGCGGCGTTCGCATGATTTCCTGGACGTCTCCCCGCCGGGGGCGGTCCGGTTCGGGCAGGAGCGCCGGCACGCCTTCGCGGGCGACCATCACTTTCGGTACCTGGACCTTCGCGGGTACCGGGAGGGCAGCGGGAAGGTGGAGGAGGTGATGCCCGCGGCGCCCGCCGGTACCACCCGCGTCAGGCTGCAAAGGGACGTTCGAAACTTTTCCGAAACGCCACCCCTCCCCGGCGATCCCCTGCTGGCCGGGAGGGGGCATCCCGCCTCGGGCCGCGAAGGCCGCTACCTGGAGGTCGGGTTCCGCCTGGAGGGCCTGTCTCCCCCCGACAGCGAAGGTATGGGAAGCCTCTACGTGGCGGGAAGCTTCAGCCGCTGGCGGATACGGGAGGCCAACCGGCTTCGGTACGACGCGGAGGAGAGACTCTGGAAGGGCAACGCCCTGCTCAAGGAGGGGGCGCACATCTACGCCTACCTGGAGCGCCGGACGGACGGGAGTATCCGAATGGTTGGTCCCCCGGGCACCCCCTCGCCGCCCCGGGAGATCATGGGACTGGTCTACTACCGGGACCCGGTGCTCCGCTACGACCGGCTGCTGAGGACGGCATATTAGAAGTCAATACCGATGGAGATGTAGTGGATGGGGCTGCCGTCGAACCCGTCGCGGTAGTAGGGCCATCCCACGTCGTAGCGAAGGGGCAGCCCGAATACAATCGTCCGGAGCCCGAAGCCGGCGCCGATCAGCACATCGCCCTCCCGGTAGGGGAGCGCAGCGTAGCGGTCGGAGTCGGGATCAGCAGGTTCCTGTCCCACCGGAAGCAGTTGGCCCTGCTGGTTGTCAAAATAGCGGACACGTTCTTTCTGCACCCGGAAGTCCAGTTTCTCCTGGGAGATGAGATTCCCTTCCGAATCCCTCTCCGGGTAGTAGGTCAGCTGCCTTCCGCTCGTGAGCGGCGCCTGGTAGCGGATCGTCTGTCCCCAGGCCGCGCCGGCATCCACAAAAGCCGTGCCGGTAATGTTATAGAGCGGCAGGATCGGGATCGGCCCCGGCAGGATGGCCGCGAAGAGCGGGAAGCGGAACTCCGCATTCATCAGCGTGAAGCGGTCCCCGTGTATCGCGTTGAACGCATGTCCCCTCAGCGGCAGGGCCGGCAGGGTGATGAACGTCTCGCCCAGTTTGTCCAGCGGAAGGGGGGTGTCGGAATTGAAACGCTGGTTGATCCATCCCTGCATGCCGCCCATGAAGAAAGTCTGTGAATCCTGTCCGAAGGAGGCAGCGCCGGCGCCCCTCAGGGCGAACGAGTAACCGGATCCCAGGTTGAAATATTTACGGTAGTCGCCCAGCAGCGAGGCAAACTCCAGGCTGCTGCCGCCCACCGGGGGACTCCCCGTTAGGCTGACGGAGTAGCGCGATCCCGCGATCGGCGTGATGGGGCCCGACAGGGTGTTGTCGCTGGTATAGATCACCTGGGGATAGAGAAACTGGGAGCTGTTGTTGGTCACGTTGCTGGAACCGAGAACGGTGAAGTCCTGGGTAAGCCCGATGCCCGTCAGGCTGAATTCGACCCGCCGGAACCGGTCGATCGGGTACTGCGCGGTCACGCCTCCCCCGAAATTGCGAAACCGGTACACCTGTCCGCTAAATCCCTGGAAACTGCTGGCCGAGTGAAAGAAATTGAAGATCCAGTTCCAACGGTTCTTGTAGTTGCCGTAGTTCAGGTAGTAGGTGCTGTTACGGAGGTCCAGCTGGAGATTGGTCCCGAAAACCACCTGGTGATCACCCAGCATATCGGAAAAGACGAACTGGGTCAGCCCGTAGGAGCCGCTGTAGGTTGAGAAGCCGCCGCTGCCATAGACCAGGTCGGTGGTGAACCGCAAGCGGTAGTCCCTCGGAGTGTAGCGCCCGTCCTCGGTCCGGTTATTCTCGGGATTGAACGTGCCGGCGTCCAGGTACTCGGCCACAAAGGCGGAGTCCTCCCGCACATCGCTGGCAAAGACGTAGTTCCGGAAATCCACGTTCCCCTCTTCGTCCCTCCCGGTGGTATCCTCGCGCGTGGTATCCGCCGCCGCGGCCTGCGCCATCTCCGTCTGCTCGTCCACGGCCGCGTCACCGGATCCTGTAACCATCTCCCGGTCGAACATCTGTTTGACGTAACGGACGGCGGGCACCCGCTGACCGATCGATTCGTTCGCCCGGCGCTGGGCCCAGAGATTGGCCCCCGGCTCCTCACTCTTGGCCCGGTTAAGCGGCTGCCTGATCAGAAAGATGTCGGTGTAACCCTCGTTGATGCTGGAGACCGCGAGCCGGCTGCCGTCGGAACTGACCGAAATCTGAAGCACGCCGGTCAGCAGGTTGGTAAGGGGCGTGGAGATGCGGTCCTCCAGGTTCATCTCATACACGTTCTGGGTGCCGTTCCTGTCCGAAATATAGAGCAGGCGTCCCTCGCGGGTGGTCACCGGCTGTTTCTCGTTCCACTCGGGCGTTTTGGTCAGCCGCTGCACCTGCCCGCTGCCGAGCTCCACCGAGTAGATATCGGTCGTGTACATATAGTCCTCTTTCAGAAGATCGGCGTTGTTCAGGAGCGTGCCCAGCTCCACGTTATCGCCGCGGGCGGAGGTAAAATAGATGGTTTCCGAGTCGGCTCCCCAGGCGGGACCCACGTCAGAGGCGGCGTCGTCGGTCACGTTGATAAAGTTCCGGGTCTCTATGTTGTAGACAAAAATATCCTGGCGGGGCCCCACATTGCCGTCGAAGGCGATCTTGGTGCCGTCCGGCGACCAGGCCACCGAGCCGATGGCGTCCAGTTCGGGAAAATCGATGAACTGTTTCTCCCCGGTTTCGTACTCCACGATGGCCAGCTGGTCCTCACCCTTCGATTTGGCCGACAGCGCCAGCCTAGATCCGTCGGGCGACCAGGTGAGGTTGGGATTCAGAATGTTGAGCTCCTCGAACTGGACGTTGTCCTGGCCTTTGATGACCGTCTTGAGAACCTCTCCGTCGACCGCGCTGAGCACCACCACGTCAAAATACCCCCGCTCGTTGGTAATCATGGCGATCTTGTCGCCCTGCGGGGAGATCGCGGGACTGGTGTTGTAGGTTCCCAGCTTTCCCCGTTCGGTCAGCAGGTCCGCGAAGTTGTCCAGATCCTCCCGGGCAGCCACTTCGGGAAAGTATATCTTGCGGTAGTAGTCCCGCCATGTCTCGTTCAGCTCTTCCATGCCCATGCCGAGGGAGGTCCTGAAGGCGGCGCCGACGCTTCGCTGCGCCCGGGCGGAGTTAAGAATCTCTCCGATCTTCTGTCGACCGTACTCCTCCACGATATAGTTCCAGATCGACTGTCCCCCGCGGTAGGCCAGGTATCCCGAGAGCTGCGGAATGGGGGGCATGTAGTCGTTCAGCAGCCCGTCGCGCATGAACATGTCGGTGTTGGTGTCCCATCCCACCGCCATGTACTCGGCCAGCCCCTCGTTAAACCAGGTTGGAATCTGGATCTGCACGTTGCCGCTGACCAGCGACTGCGCGCTTCCCCCGTAGAACATATCGTTGATAACGGCGTGGACCAGCTCGTGCTGCAGGACACTCCGGAACTGGTCGTAATCACCGTTAAAGGGCATGGTGATCCGGTTCTTGTAGAGATCGGTGACACCGCCTATGCCCTCGGTGTTGGCGGGCAGCGGAACCACGTTGGTCTGGGAGAAGTCGTTGTGCGAGTCGTATATGATCACCTGGATCCGGTCGGCGATCCGGTGGTTGAAATCCTCCTGGATCTGCTGGAGGGACGACTCCAGGGCGTAGGCCGAGAAGTTGGCGAGGTCGTAGTTTTTGGATTCGTAGTAGAAGATGTCAAAATGCTCCGACTGGATATACCGCCAGTCGAAATCTTCGTACTGAACCCGGTTCTGCCCGAACTGGAAATACTGGGCCCGCGTCTCGGAAACTCCCGCAAAAAGAAGCAGGCAGAGGGTTGCGATTGCTGCCGATCCCAAAAAAGAGCGGTGGATATTGCGCATGGGGGAACCTGTTCATGTTGGGTTAGTGACCGTCGTCGACCAGCTTCAGGTCGATCTGGCGCTGGTCCACATCTGTTTTAACGACCTTGACGCGAATTTCTTTCCCAAGCTGGAATTCTTTTCCCTTATTGCGTCCCACAAGGCAGTGACGCTTCTCGTCGTACTCGTAATAATCGTCTTTCAGATCGCTGACGCGCACCATCCCCTCGCAGTGAATATCCTTGAGATCCACAAAGATGCCGGCCTCGATCACGCCGCTGATCACCCCGTCAAAATCCTCACCCAGGTGTTCGCTGAGGTACTCCACCTGTTTCAGCTTGACCGAGTCGCGCTCGGCGTTGACGGCCGCCCGCTCCCGCTCGCTGCAGTGCTCGCCGTGGGATTTCAGATCGCCGTAGCGGTATCCCGGCTTGCCGGCCGCGTAATCCTTCAAAAGACGGTGCACGATAACGTCGGGATAGCGCCGGATGGGACTGGTGAAATGGGCGTAGTAGTCAAAACCCAGCCCGAAGTGGCCGATGTTGTCGGGACTGTACTCGGCTTTGGCCATCGCGCGCAGCATCAGATCGTTCACCGTCAGCTCCAGGGAGGTGTCCTCCACGTCGTTCAGGAGGGTATTGATCGCCTTGGAGCTCACCGTATGGCTGTCTACCCTGAAATCGATGCCGATCGGTTTCACGTTCTCCTCGATGTTGCGCAGTTTCTCCAGGTCCGGCATATCGTGCACACGGTAGAGAAAGGGGTGGTTGTCGCGGTCCTTCTTGCTCTTTCCCGCCTTCTCGCGCAGGTTTTCCACATGCCGGGCAACCGTCTGGTTGGCCATGAGCATGCACTCCTCGATGAGACGGTGCACAAAGAGGCGCTCCTTGAGCTCGATGTCGATCGGCTTGCCGTTCTCGTCCAGTATGAATTTTGGCTCGGGAGTCTCGAAGTTGATGCTCCCCTCCCGGAAACGCTTGTCGAGCAGCACGTGGGCCAGCTTCGCGGCCGTCTCCATCTGCGGGGAATAGTCGCTCTCCCGCTGGCCGTCAATCACCTCCTGCGCCTCCTCGTAGGTAAAGCGCCGGTCGGAATGGATGACCGTCTCCTCGATCGAGTAGTCCACCAGATCCCCGTCCGGGGCAATTTCCATCATGCAGCTGTAGGTCAGCTTGTCCTCGTTCGGGCGCAGGCTGCAGACGACGTTGCTCAGTTTCTCGGGGAGCATCGGGATGACGCGGTCCACCAGGTAGACGCTCGTGCCCCGCTTGAACGCCTCCTTGTCCAGTATCGAGTTGCGGGGCATGTAGTGGGTCACATCGGCAATATGCACGCCGAGCAGATAGTTGCCGTTCTGGAGCACCTTGATGCTGATGGCGTCGTCGAAATCTTTCGCATCGTCCGGATCGATGGTAAACACCACCTCATCCCGAAGGTCCCGGCGGCGTTCGATCTCCTCAGGCGGAATTCCGGTGCGGATGTTTTCCGCGTAGTCCACCACTTCCTCGGGAAAGGGCGCTTTGAGCTGGTTCTCCGCCAGTATGGAGAGCATATTGGTGTCGTTCGTGCCCGCCTTGCCCAGCACCTGGACGATCCGGGCTTCGGGCAGCGAGCGCGGATGGACCCAGTCCACCAGATCGAAGATCACCTTATCGCCGTCCTGCGCCCCGTCCACGTTCTCCGGCAGGATGAAGAAATCGGTGTGCGCGGAGTTCTGGTCGGGCTCGATCAGGAAATTCTTCTTGCCCTGGCGTCGGAGGGTGCCCACGAAAATGGAGTTGCCCCGCTCGAGCACCTCCAGGACCTTCCCTTCGGTCCGTCCTCCCCTGCCCTTGCCGCTGAAGACCTCCACCCGCACGGTGTCTTCCGGAAGGGCGGTCCCCAGGTTCTTGGAGGAGATACGGATATCCTCCTCCCTCCCCTCTACGATGAGATAGCCCGTTCCGTGACGGCTGATATCCATCTTGCCGGTGAGGACGTTGCCTTTCTGCCGGTTTCCGCCCCGTTTCTTCCGGTTATCCTGTGCCAGCTGAATGGCGCCCCCCTTCCGTTTCCGGATGAGGTTCCGGTCGTACAGGCTGTTGATGACGCTCTTGAGGTGCTGGTTGTCCTTTTTGCCGTCTACCTTCAGAATATTTTGCAGTACGTCGAAGGGAAAGCTCGAATCCGGATTGTTTCCCAGAACTTCAAGGATAATTTTTTCAAAAGTCTTTTTCTGATCTGACATCTATCTTTTTTCTTTCGGTGATTTGCGTGCTTTCTGTAAACACAATTTTTATTTCGATCATTTAATCCCCCGTTCCCTCCTCCCGTCCTCCCCCGAAAAGGCCCCGGAAAAAATTCCCGATGCGCCGCATGAGCCCCTCCCAGGTATTGAACTGCATCTCTGCCTCCAGGCCGAGACCGTCGACCGAGGGAGTCACTTCCCCGGTCCGGGAGTTGGTGGCGACACTGCCGAAAACCTGGTCCTGCCGGTGAAAGGCGGTCAGGGAAAGTCCCCTCCCGAGCCGGTATGTGGCGTTCAGGTCCCCGATGCGCTCCCCGATGGTCGTCTCCCCGGTTATCTGCCCCTCCCTGCGCAAGATAAGGCGATCGTTGTAAAGCCGCAGGGCGATACCCAGATCAATTTCGTTGTAGGTGTTCAAATTGAAGTCAATATCGAAGCGGCTCACGTCATTGTTTAATAACGAGTTTATTTGATTGGATAGCAACGGGCTGATTACCTGGTTGGATATAAGAGGATTGATCACGGCGGACCCGCGCGTGAGGCTTTGGCTGAGGTTGGAGGTCGCCTGGTCGGTGCCCTGAACGGGGATAAACCGGTCGGACAAAAGGATGCTGGTGGCCTGCAGCAGCTTCTGCTGTTCGTCCCTGTTGATCTGGCTGATGGTGTAGGAGAGGGTGGAGTTGGAAGAGAGTTCCAGGGAGTTGGGGAGCCGGAAATAGTAGCTGTTGCTTACGCTGCCCACCGTACCGGTAATATCCACGACCAGCTCCACCGGCACCCGGCGGCCTCCCTCCTCCAGAGCATCCTCCGGGGTGCCGGACCCGCGGTAGTTGAGCATGGAGACGTCGGGCCGCGCGCGGTAGACCGCACTGATGTCCAGCTGGGCGTTGTCGGGATTCCCCTGCCACGTTATGGTTCCTCCCGGCTCCAGGTCAAGCTGGCGGCTGATAATCTCGCCGGTCACAAACTGGTAGGATCCGCCGGTAATTTCGTACTGCCCGAACATCTGGACCTGCTCGTCCTGCATGGTCAGCCGCATCTGTCCGCTGCCCCGGGAGGAGAGCACTTCCCCTACCACCCGGTCGAAGATCAGCTCCACATTGACGTTTTCGGAAGCGTGGAACTGCAGATCCAGGTCGAACCGCTCGTTGAACGTAAGGTTTGCAAGGACGGCTTCCAGGGCCTCGTCCCCCATTTCACCGCTCGGTTCGGGTCCGGTGAGTTCCCCGCCTCCCGCCCCGAGGCTGTCGTCCGTTAGGTCGAAAGTGTCCACGAACCGGATAAACGAACTGCCCTCGCTCAGTTCGGTCTCCTCCATAAGGGGAATGGAGACCCTTGAGTCGGACGTAACTTCGACCTCCTGCTCGGTCCTCAGTACCAGATCGGTATTGGAGCCGGAGAGCCGCGCGCGTCCCGTACCGGCCACGCTGCCGTAGAAAGGCACGTCGGGATCGTAGCTGTTGTTCAGGAAACGCAGCTCATTCATGTCAAGGACGAGGTCCAGATAGGTAATGGGGCGAAAATCATTCAGATCCACCGTCCCCCACAGGGTGCCCGTACCGCCCTGCTCGTCACGGACGTCCAGGGAATCCAGGCGGACCCCTTCATGACGGTCAAACGCAACGGGGCCGCTCACATAGTAGTCGGTATCCAGGAATTTCGGCCTCAGGTAGACGTCGCTGACCTGGAACCCGGCATTGAAATCGTATTCCCGCAGGTTACCGGTCAGCCACCCCTCTCCGCTGCCCTCTCCCTCGACCTGCTGCAGGGGATTGAGCAGGGGGGTAAGCACCCAGAGATCGATCTCCCTGAAATCGGCGTTGAAGTGGTAGACGGTATCCTGAGGCTGGTCCAGGTCGGGCGGTACGAACCATCCGTCCAGCCGAATGTTCTGCCCCACCTGGTCGTTCTCCGCCAGGTACTCCCCGTAGCGCGTGGAGTCGGTCAGGATATCAATGCGGGTATCGAACCGGTCGCGCTGTTCGTTCAGCCGGCTGTTGAACCGCACGTCTCCCACGGGACGGCCGTTCAATGTGAAACGGTCCACCGTCAGCTCGCCCTGGACCGACGGCTGGCGCGTGAGCGAGCGGGTGAGCAGGTTGCCGTTCAGCTCACCCGCGAACTCGTGTTCCCCGCGGATCAAGGAAGAGATGCGCCCGAGGCTCACGTTCCGGATGGTATATTCGAGTGATTTTTCCGGGAGAGGGCTCATGGTGCCGTCCACCCGGAGAAACTCATCCCTGCTTCGGAATACAAAATCCTCGAACGTCACCTCGCCCGACCGGTTGAACAGCAGCCGGGGGACATCCTGGGCGCTCCAGGCATACGTCTCGTTTCCGGCCAGAAAACGGGTGATCCGGGTGCTGAGCAGGGAGTCGCTGTAGACCGCCTCCATCTCCACGTCGAGATCGGCTTCCCCGCCGATGGAACCGATCTGCTGGCGGAACCGGATGGAGTCCCGACTGACCGTAAGGCCCGTGGCCGCGCTGTCGAGCTGCAGCACGCCCGCGTCGATCTGTCCGAACCGCGACTGGAAATCCAGGCTGGCATACTCCTTCAGCAGGCGGTCGCTGCGGAGGCTGGCCGTCAGCTGAAGTTCGCTCTCCCGCAGTTCCGATGAGCCGTACCGCAGGGTGTCGGCATTGAGCGAGGTATTCAGCAGGAGCCTCTCCCCGCTGGTATTGGCGTTAAAGCTGAGGGTGGCATCGGTGCGGATCTCCGGCAGGCCCGGCAGGTAGTGCCGCAGCAGGTCCAGGTTCCTGAAACGGAGCGATCCCTCCAGGCTGAGCGGCCGTTCGGGAGCAACGGCGGCCCGTAGGGTGTCGGGCTCTTCCAGCAGCATTTCCTGGCGGAACTGGCGGAGGGCGTAATCGGCCCAGTACCCCCCCTGCCGGTAGATCTCTGAAGGCACGATGGTGCCGTCCAGGGTTAGATCGAAAAATGAGCTGGTCAGCCGCAGGGTACGGCTCTCCTGGTCCGGCTCGTCGATGTCCACATAGAACTGGTGGGGGCGCAGCGTATCTCCCTCCACCACAGCCCTGGTGATGTCCAGGTTCGCCCGGCCCTGGAGAATATCCATCGAGCGTCCCTGAAATTCGGCGCTGTACTCCATGGAAAGGTCGGTGGGGGAGACGGGAAGGCGGGGGAACAGCCGGCCGATATCGAGGCTTCCGGCGCTGCCCTTTAGATTGAAAACGGGCTGTTCCCCGCTGAAATCCACCGATCCGGTGCCGTCCAGCTCCTGCCGTCCCGAGCGAAAGGCATAGCGATGCTCCAGGGATCCGCCCGAAAGCGAGCCCGACAGCGTGAGCCGGTCCACGGGCATCCCGAAGGCACTGCTCTCGGTAAATTCGGCGGAGAAATCGGCCGCGGCCTCCCCCGGATCCAGACCGTTTCCGGCAAAACTGCCTTCAAAATAGAGTCGGGTACTGTCCCTTTCGTAACCGGCCAGCGGCGCCAGGTCCACCTCGCTCCCCTTCAGCGACAGGTCGTAGCGGTAGGGCGGTGCGATCCTTGTCCCCCCGGAGAGCCGGAGCTCGCCGTGCAGCGGACTGCGGAGCTGGAGCTCTACCTCCGTCGAATCGGCCGATCCACTAATCGTCCCGCCGGCCCTGAGCTCCTGCAGCGCTGCGGGCACGGTTGTAGGAAGGGGGCCCGTGAGGCGTTCCATATCCGACCGGTGCAGCACCAGGTTCAGCAGGCTTGCGCGATAGCGAAAACGTTCGGACCGGCCCGGGTTCGCCACGAATCCGCCGCCCGACAGGGTGCTCTCGCCGAAGCCCATCCTCACTTCGTCCACATACAGGGAGTCCAGTCCTCCCTCGGCGTGAAATCGGAAATCGAACGGCTCTTCGACGCCGGAGAGGTCGGGAAACAGGCTGCCCAGATCGCCGGGCAGCAGCCGGGAAGACTGCAGGCTGAGATCGTACCGGGCCCCGGCAAGCTGGCGGCTCACCTCACCTGCGTAGAGGTCCACTCCGTCAATCTCCCCGGAGATCCTCAATTCCGACCCCCCCGCCCGGATGCCGAAGCCGTTGAATTCCAGGTAGCGCCGGTCGTTGTAAATCTGTCCGCTCGCCTCAATATATCCCGCGCGAAGCCCCTCGACCTGCAGCTCGAGCGACTGGATGTCCCAGAAGCGCTGCTGTGCGTTCAACTCCAGGAAAAAACCGGCGTTGATACTGTCCACGCGCAGCGGATCGGGCAGGTTCACGGCCGGCGTACCACAGCAGCCGTGGTTTTCAACCAGCAGGCTTCCGCCGCTGATCCGCACATCCGGGGCCAGGATCTCAATCTCCCGAATCCAGGAAAGCCAGTCCGTTTCCCCCGCCTGCCGGGGCGTCAATGCCTCAGCGAGACTGCTTCTCCCCTCCCGGCCCGCCAGGCGGACCCGGGGATTCTTCACGGTGAAACCGGTTACGCTGAGCGTCTTGCGCAGCAGGTTCCAGGTATCAATGCGGAGCTCCACCTGCTCGATCGTCACCAGCGTATCGGTCGGTCTGTTTTCGGCGGACGCATGCCGCAGGGTCACACTGTCCAGGCGGGCGCTGAACGGCAGCACGCCCTCCAGGCTGCCGATATCCAGTTCGGACGGGTAATTGTTTCGGAAATCGCGCTCCAGGCGGTCAACGACAAACTGACGGCTGAATTCGGTCTGCAGCACGCCGAAAGCAATGCCGCCCGCCGCCAGCACCACGATAAGGAGGATCCAGGCGGCGGCCCAGAAGAATTTCCATGCTTTATGTATCCAGCGCAGCAGCAATGTCGGTCACTCAGCGGTTTGGGTTACCATGCGGAAGGCGTAGTTCCAGGACTCCTCCACCAGACGGGCGGCGGGCGCCCGTTGCAGGCGGGGCTCCCCCCAGCGGTCCAGCAGCACCAGATGCAGCTCTTTCTCTTTCACCTTCTTGTCTCTTTTCATCGCCTCCATAAGCTCTTCCGTGCGTTCCGAATACCGGTCGTACGGCGCCCGGTACAGGGAGAGAAACGGCCCGAACCGGGCCGGGTCCACCGGGGCGCCCAGCTCTTCCGAGGCGCGCGTCGCCGCGATCATCCCCAGGAAAACGGCCTCCCCGTGGGAGATATTTCCGTATCCGGCTATCTTTTCCAGTGCGTGGGCATAGGTATGCCCGAAATTCAGAAAGGCCCGGCTTCCCGACTCCAGCATATCCTCTTCCACGATTTCAGCCTTGATGCGGGCGCTGCGGAAAACCAGGTCGCTCCATAGGTCCGACGGACCGAAGCCCTCGCTGACCGCAAGCCGAAGCTCTTCGAAGAGTTCCGGTCGCCGGATGGCGGCGTATTTGAGCATCTCCGCCAGGCCGTTGACCCACTCCTCCTCCGGGAGAGTCTGCAGAAACCGGAGCTGGGCGAAGACCGCATCCGGCTGGTAAAAGGATCCGACCAGGTTCTTGCCGGCGGCGTGGTTGACGCCGGTCTTCCCCCCCACGGAGCTGTCCACCATCGCCAGGAGCGTCGTGGGCATGTGAATCAGGGGGATCCCCCTTAGAAGCGTGGAGGCGGCGAAACCCGCCAGATCTCCCGTCACGCCGCCGCCGACGGCCAGCAGTGGGGTATTGCGTTCGGGGGCGGATTCCATGAGGGCGTCGGTTAGCCGCCGCCACTCCTCCACCGACTTGCTCCGCTCTCCCTCCGGAATCACTGCCGTCACGCATTCGCCGAACTGTTTCCCGCACTCCCGGCGGAGGGTCTCCCCGTGAAGGTCGTCCACGTTCTCATCGATGGCCAGAAGAAGGCGCGACGGGGCGTAGCGCTCCCCGCAGAAGCGGCGGAAGGAGTCCCACAAATCCTCTCCCGCCTCGTAGGGGTAGGAGAAGTCGAGGGACGTGCTGAGCTTAAAGGTCTGAGACATGGGTGCGGATCTTTCTCGCGAGTCGGTCGGCCAGTTCGGCGGGCGTTTCCCCCTCCAGCGGAGAGACGGTCAGTTCGGCCTGCTCGTAGCGGGGCCTCCTTTCTTCGTACAAGGCTTTCAGCTCCTCTTTTTTGTCCTCGTCATCAGCCGGCTTCCCCATCTCCGCGTTTTCGGGCGCGGCCAGGGGACGTTCGCGGTCGCCCGCAATTCGGTGGAAGATAACGGAAAATGGGGTATCAATAAATACAAGCAGTCCCCTGCGTTTCAGGCGGTCGGCGACCCGGCGGTCCTGCAGCGCGCCGCCGCCGAGGGCGATCACCCCGGAACCCGACTCCGCCAGGCGGTCCAGGGAGGCGCGCTCCCTCCGCCGGAATCCCTTCTCCCCCTCGCGCCGGAAGATCTCCGGTATCTCCATGCCGGCCTCCCCTGCAATCACCCGGTCCAGGTCCGTGAACTCCCTCTCCAGTCTCGCCGCGAGCTCCCTGCCCGCGGAGGTTTTGCCGGCTCCCATAAAACCGCAGAGCCAGATGCGCTCCGGGAGTCCGTCGCGGTTACGAATGTCGCTTCCGCTATTCATGGTGCTGTTTTCGGGGTTCCACCGGGGGGACCATCACCACCTCCTCCCGCTCCACGGCCACGGCCCCGGGAGCGGCGCCTTTCGGTTTTCGGACGTATTTCAGCTTGGTATACATTACGGGCACGCTTTTCATTCCGCGGGCCTTGGAGTACCAGGCGGAGAATCCTGCCGCCTGCAAGATCACCTCCTTGGGCGGATAATCCCGGGTGTTCCCCATCCGGACCACGGCATGCGACCCGCTCACCCCCCGGGCGTGCAGCCAGACATCTTCCTTGTGCGCGAGGCTGAGGAGCTGATCGTTGGCACGGGCGCTTTTGCCCACCCACACCTCGTACTTGCCCACCTTCAGCTTTCGATAGGGCGAGGAGGTCTGCCCGCTCTCGTCGCTGCCGAAACCGAGAGATTCCAGATCTTCGGCATGCTCTTTCATCCAGTCTTCCATCTCCCCGAGGCTTTTTACCGAATCGACCTCCCCGCGCAGCTCTCGTATACGCTTCAGTTCCCGTCGCACTTCAGGAAGGCGGCGCCGGGACTCCTCGTAGCTTCTGCGGGCCGACCGCGCCTTCTCGTAGAAGCGCTCGGCATTTCCGCTGAAGCCCCTGCCGGGATCCACCTCGATCTCCACCGGTTCGTCCCCCTCGTAAAAGTTGTTCACCGTCACTTGCTCCCTCCCCGGCTCGATCTCCTCGTGGGCGTGGGCCATGAGCAGGTGAGCCCGCTTCTCATACTCCTCGGCGCGCTCCAGGCTTTTGTCGGCCTGCCGGAGCTGATCGAGGCGGCTGCTCTTCTTGGACTCCATCCGCTCCAGGAAACGAACAACCCGCTCCTTGCGGCTGTGCAGGCGGCGCAGGTGCACCGCGTTGCGGTAGGCGTGGCGCACCGCGTCGTTGACCGAGTCGAAAGCCTCGTCGGTGGGAACGTCCAGGATTTCCCGGTCCCACAGGGTGAGATCCCCGCTCTCCAGCACCCTCGGATGGGGATCCTCCAGCATCGCCCTCTTGATCCGGTCGGCAAATGCCTTCGTCTCCCCGGCGTCCATCTCCGCCACGCCGTGCTGCTCCACCAAGCGTGGAAGCAGGTTCCTGGGGAGCTTGGGATGAAGTCCCGTGAGCCGGTTCTTGGGATGGGCCCTCATCCGGGGCTCCTCGTCCGATTGCGGCGGCTGCGCTTCGGGGGTCGCACTTCCCTTTACCTCATCGGGATTCTTGAAGGCGTCCAATACCCGATCGCCGTCGGTGAGGAAGGCATTGGGGCTTCCGCCGTAGAGCTTGAAGAGCAGCCGGTAACCTCCCTCGAAACGTATCTCCCAGAGCCGGTCTCCTTCGGCCAGTTCGGTGCCGGTAATCTCTCTCCCCTCCAGCTCTTCAAAAAAGTACATCACATTGCTCTTTTTCGGGGGACGATATCCGTCCAGGAAGAGCGCAGTTTCGGACGGATTGGCGCTGAAGACCAGGCGGTACCGCCGATCTGCCCCGTCAAGATAACACTCCAGCACATCCTTGTGGGGACTGATGGAAAAGAGGAATTCCCCCCCGAGAACCTTTTCTTTTATCTCGGAGTTTAGATATATTAGCACAAAGTAATTATTCATGAGGGTGACGGAGGACCCTTGGAACCGCTAACTTAATTTTCAGACAGGCCGGATGACCTACCCGATCTTCAATTCCGTTGTCAACTGCATTGAACAAGAGCTGAGCGAGAGAGAAGTAAAGATAAAAACATTCAAGACCTGGAACGAAGATAGAATAAATGCGACAGGGTTGGAAATTCTGCTGGACCTGTCCGGCCAGTCGCACTACCTTGAAACCCTCTCCATCAATTTCGACTGGGACCGCTTCCGGGAAACCGTGCTCGCCCGGCAGCTTGAGGGGATGGAGGAGCACCCTTTCCTGCAGGAGGACAACGTGGTAAGTACCTCCATCGCCCCCGTCATAGATATCGAGATCACCTGGATGTTCAACGAGGAAAAGTCCCAGCCGCGCGTCGCCTCACAGAGCGAGTCCCGCAGGCTGGAGTCGGCCGGCGAGTGGATGGAGGAGATCAGCCGCGACGTCAACCGGCTGATGGACGAAGATAACATCATTACACGCTGGCACGTGGAGGTCATGGGCGACGGAAAAGACAAATACCTCTCTGCCATCAACCTCCTTTCCTACTACCAGTACACCCTCTCCGACATGGAGAGCCTCAATGATGTTCACCAATTTGTCAGCCGCAGGATGCGGTCGCTGCTGGCCAAATCGCGCAAGGTCATCCAGATCGTGGACAACACCCTCGAGGCGGTCGCCGCCTGACGGCCCCGGGGAAGGAACTATTTCTTCTTGTGGCGGTTCTTGCGAAGGCGTTTCTTGCGCTTGTGCTTGGCGATTTTGGAACGTTTTCTTTTCTTTCCGCTTGGCATGGCTATCCTCTTAATTTATTGATTTTCGTTTGACTCATCCCTGCCCGGAGCCGCGAGACAAATCGCCGCGGAGCCGGTCCGCCGGGGAACGGAAGGGGCGACAAGATACGACAATTTTCAGAATGTACCAGCGGACGGCGGGCGAATTTCCTTTTAGGCTAATTACTTTTCCTCTTCTCCCTCTTCGCGGTCCATCATCGCTTCGTTTACCGCATCCTTGAAATCATCCGACATTTTCAGCACGGGCACGTACTGTTCGGGCACGATCAGCTCCTCGTTGGTCTTGGGATTGCGTGCCTTCCTGGGAGCGCGCTTTACCACCTTGAAACTTCCGAACCCCCGCAGTTCGATACGCTCTCCCCGCTTCATGGCGTCGATCACCGTCTCCATGAACCCGTTCACCACCGCCTCCGTCTCCACCTTGGTAAGTCCTGTCGAGGAGGAAATTACATCAACGATATCCGCTTTCGTCATAACGCGCACCCTTTTAATTTCCTCAATTTTAACGTTTTTTAATGCCACTTCAATGTTGTAACTACAATTCAATCCGAAAAATTCAAAAATCTTTTATACTTTCAGCTTTATCTCTCAACCCAATTCAGCATAACGGCACTCATGGAGACATTCGAACAGGTCATTGAATTTCTGGTCGATTTAATCTGGAACACCCCGGAAGCCATGCCGGCCATGGTGGTCATCCTGCTGGCATTCGGCATTTACATCACGTTCCGGCTTGGATTTGTGCAGATCACAAGATTCAGCCACGGCCTGAAAGTGGTCTCGGGCTATTATGACGACCCTGACGACGACGGGGACATCAATCACTTCCAGGCGCTCACCACCGCGCTCTCGGCCACGGTCGGCATCGGAAACATTGCCGGCGTAGCCCTCGCCATCCATTACGGCGGACCGGGAGCGCTGTTCTGGATGTGGGTGACGGCGGTCTTCGGGATGGCCATTAAATTCACCGAAGTGACCCTGGCCCAGGAGTATCGCGGGAAAAACCCGGACGGGACTGTTTCGGGCGGACCCATGTACTATATCGAGAGGGGGCTGGGATCCAACTGGAAATGGCTGGCCGTCGCCTTCGCCATCTCCGCGGCCATCTGCGCTTTCCTGACCGGGAACGCCGTTCAGGCCAACACGGTGGCCGACATGATGAAAACCGATTTCCAGATCCCGGTCGCCATCAGCGGACTGGTGACCGCCAGCCTGGTCGCCGCCGTGGTGCTCGGCGGCATCAAGCGGATCGGCCGGGTAACCTCCCGGCTGGTTCCCGTCATGGGCGTCCTTTACGTGCTGGGCGCACTCGTCATCCTGGGGATCAACTATGACGCCGTATTCCCCTCCCTCTGGCAGATCGTAAGCAACGCCTTCAACCCCACGGCCGGTGCGCTCGGGGTGGGATCGGGCGCGCTCATTTTCACCCTGAGCTACGGGGTGCAGCGAGGCATTTTCTCCAACGAGGCGGGCCAGGGCTCGGCCCCCATCGCCCACTCGGCCGCCCGGACCGACCAGCCGGTGCGGGAGGGCGTAGTGGCCCTTCTGGAGCCGTTCATCGACACGCTGATCATCTGCACCATGACCGGTCTGGTGATCGTCTCGACCGGTTCGTGGGACAGCCATCACAAATCTTCGGTCGATCCAATGGGCGACGTGACCACCTACAGCTGGCAGGCGCCGGCAGGCGGGGAGATTCCCGGCGGGGAAACCGCGCTCTATTTTGAAGAGGGCATGCCGGTCAACGGGAGCATGAACTACAACGAATTCCCCGTCGACACCATGTTCGTGGACAGCGACTATGCCACCCCCTTCAACGGACGCATCGAGCTTCAGCGGAACGAGGACGGAAGCTTCACTCCCCAGGGGGTTTATACCGAAGACGACAGCCGGATCACCACCCTCCACGGGGGAGTAATCCAGCTCGGCGCTCCGCTCACCTCCGCGGCTTTTGAAAGGGGACTCGCCCCGGTGATGCCCGGCGGCGGCTACATAGTCACCTTCGCCGTGCTGCTCTTCGCCATCTCCACCTCCATCAGCTGGAGCTACTACGGAGATCGGGCGGCCCAGTACCTCTTCGGCTTCGGCTCCATCTTCTGGTACCGGCTGGCCTTCGTGGGCATGCACTTTTTCGGCGCGGTGGTCACCGTCACCGTTATCTGGGCTTTCGGGGACGTGATGCTGGGACTCATGGCCTTCTTCAACATCATCGCCCTCTTCGCCCTCTCGGGCGTGGCCTACAAGATTGCCAAGAAGTACTTCGAGAATCCGGACGTATAAGCGTGCCGGGAAACACCCAGGATATGGAAGAGTTCGATAACGTAACGCTCGTCGACCATCCCCTGGTGGCGCGGGACGTGACCCTGCTGCGGGACCGGGAGACGAAAACGGCGGCCTTCCGTCGTGCCATGCACCGCGTCTCCCTGGCCCTCGCACTGGAGAGCCTGGGGGAGATGGAGACCGAGCCGCATGAGGTGGAAACGCCCATCCGGCGTACTGAGGGAAGGCGCCTCTCCGGGGAGGTAATCGTGGTGCCTATTCTAAGGGCGGGTCTGGGCATGACCGGCGCTTTCCAGCAGCTCCTGCCCGAGATTCGGGTCGGGCACCTGGGGATGTACCGCGACGAAACCACCCACCAGCCGGTGGACTACTACTCGAACATCCCCCCCGGCGTGCAGTCCGCCCTGGTCGTGGTGGTCGACCCCATGCTGGCCACCGGCGGAAGCGCCCATGGCGCCCTTACCCACCTTAAAAAAAGGGGAGCACAACACCTCCGTTTCGTTTCGTTAATATCAGCGCCGGAGGGGATCAAAAAAATCCGGGACGAACACCCGGACGTCCCCCTCTTTACCGCCGCCATTGATGAAAAACTGGATGATGACGCATTTATCGTACCGGGACTGGGCGATGCGGGTGACCGGTATTTTGATACCATTTAACCACCGCCGGTCTCGGGGATCGCTGGCTGCCGGACTGCTTATACTTCTCTGCGGACTCCTCTTCTCTTCCTGCACCGATCTCACCACCGAGGAGGTGCGCCAGGTGAACGAGGCGCTGAACGACTCGCTCACCTCCACGACCGAGGCATGGGACGTGGAAATACGGCTCATGGAACAGGAGGCCAACAAGGTGCGACTGCGGGGTTCGTACGCGGCCACCTACTCCGAGGGTGACAGCGCGGAGACCCGTATCAGCGGTCCGGTCCGAATCGACGTGTACGACTCCACCGGCACGGCGGAAACGGAACTGCGGGCCGACAGCGCCATCTACCGGTCTGCGACCCTGCGGTTCGAGTTCTTCGGGGACGTCCGCGTAAACTCCGCCGACGACCGGAGCCTCCGCTCGGAGTACCTTCGATGGAACCAGGCGGAAAACACCATTTCCACGCCGAATTTCGTGATCATCACCACCCCTTCCGACACCCTGGCGGGCACCGGGCTCAACGGCACGGCCGACCTGCAGAGCATCACCATCCGCGAGCCGCGGGGCAGCGTGACCATCAACTAGATGAGGGAAAACCCGACCTCCATATTCTCCCCCTATTATCACCGCAATCGCCGGGGCAAACGGACCCTTCCCGCCGCGGGCCGCTCGCTCCTGGTGCTGTCGCTGATGCTCCTGCTGGCTGTCCCGGGGCTCCGCGCGCAGGAACGGGTCAACATCCTTCAGGCAGAGTCGCTGGAAGAGGTGGAGGTAGACGGGGAGAAGGTGCAGAAAATACTCGGCGGGGTCCACCTCGGTATGGGCAACATGGAGATGTACTGCGACAGCGCCTACCGATACCTGAACCGGGACGAGGTGCGGGCGTTCGGCAACATCGAAATCATCACCGATGAGGAGCGCATCTGGGCGGACACCCTGGCCTACTTCACCGACATCGATTTCAGCGAGCTGAGGGGCCGGGTCGTTATCCTCTCCGACTCCACCACCCTCTACGGGGAGAAGGTGGACTACCGCTTCTCCACGCGGGTGGGCCACTTCCTGGACGGGGTCCGCCTGGAGGATCCCCAGGGCGTACTGCGCGCCCGGACCGGCTTCTACTACCGGGAGGCCGACAGCGCGGTGTTCCGGGGCGAGGTGCAGCTCGCCGACTCCACCCAGTACCTGGAGGGGGACAGCCTCTTCAGCAACCGCAGCACCGAATTTTACCAGCTGCACGGCGACATCTACGCGCGCGACGAAGAGAACCGGAGCACGCTCACGGGGGACTACCTGGAGGCCGACTCCACCGGGCGGCGCCTGCTCAGGGGAAGGGCGTGGCTGCGCAGGGTGCGGTCGGACAGCGTTTCGAGCGACTCCCTGGCAGAGGACCCTGACAATGGGGTCCAGCGCGACACAACCCATATCCGGGCCCGGGAGATCCTGATGCGGGAACACTCCGGGGAGTCCGGCGAGGCCTCCACCGTAACCGCCACCGACAGCGTGCGCATATGGTCGCCCCGCTTTTCCGCGCTGGCCGACAGCGCGAGATACAACGAAGGAAGGGAACTGTTTGAGCTTCGGAAAGATCCGCTGGCGTGGTACGGGCAGACCCAGCTCAGCGGACCCTACATCCGGGTGGGGCTGGAGGAGGGGGCGGTGGACCGGCTGGAATCCTGGCCGCGTCCATTCGCGGTCCAGGAGGATACCCTCACCGGGCGGCTGAACCAGATCACCGGGGATACGCTGACGGCCGACTTCGCCTCGGGCAACCTCTCGCGCATCCGCGTTTGGGAGAACGCGAAACTGCTGCGGTACCTGAAAAACGAAGCGGGGGAGCCGGACGGCGCCATTGAGATCTCCTCTCCCGATATCCGGATTCTCTTTGAGGAGGGAGAGCTGGTGGAGCTGAAAAACCTGGGGGCGAACCAGGGACTTTTCCTCGAGGAGAGCGAGCAGACAGCCAAGCGGCGTCTGGACGGCTTTCGATGGGATCCAGCCCTGCGCCCGACGCGCCCGGATGGCGCCATGCGGCCGAGATTTGAGCCCATACCGGAGGAGCTTCCGTTCGAACTGCCGGCGCGGTACGAGCGCTTCCTCAAGCAGCAGGAATCCCCCGAATAGCTCCGCCGGCGGGGATCCTCAGTTCGTTTCGGCCCGTTCCGCCGTTTCGCGGACAACCCGCTCCTGGAGATCGCGGGGCACTTCGGCGTAATGGGAGAAGGCCCGGGAATAGCTGGCGCTCCCCTGCGTCATCGACTTGAGCCGGGTGGCGTAGTGGTCCAGCTCCTCCAGGGGAACCTGCGCCTTGATCTTCTGGATGGACCCCTCGGCGTCCATGCCCATGATCTGACCCCGTCGCGTACTCAAATCACTCATCACGTCCCCCATATGATCGGCGGGAACGGTGATTTCCAGTTCGTAGATCGGCTCCAGGAGGCGGGGCCCGGCCTCCATAAACCCCTCCCTGAACGCCATGATCGCCGCGGTTTTAAACGCCGCCTCGTTGGAGTCCACCGAGTGCATGGATCCGTCGTACACCGAAATGCGCAGGTCCCGCACCCTGCAGTTGCTCATCGGACCGTGTTCCATCTTCTCCATGATGCCTTTCAGAATAGCGGGCATGAAGCGGTTGTCGATCACCCCGCCCACGATGCAGTTGCGGAACACCAGCTTCCCGCCCCACTCCAGTTCGATCTCCTGCGCCTCCCGCACCTTCAGGTCGTCGTGTTCGGGCATGTTGTCGGCCAGGGGCTCCATCAGCATGTAGACTTCGGCGTACTGCCCCGCTCCGCCGGTCTGTTTCTTGTGCCGGTAGTGAGCGCGCACAGGCCGGGTAATGGACTCGCGGTAGGGAATGCGCGGCTGCACGAACGAGATATCCAGCCCGAAGCGATTCCGCAATACACTTCGAATCACGTCCAGGTGTTCCTCGCCCTGCCCGTGCAGAATGACCTGGTTCAGCTCCTGGCTGTGTTCCACCTGCAGGGAGGGGTCCTCGCGTCGAAGCTGGTGCAGGGCCTGTCCCAGCTTGTCCTCTTCCCCCTCGCTGTTGAGCGAGACGGCGGTTCGAATGTTGGGCTCGGGAAACGGAATGGGGGCGATCTCCGCCGGACTCCCTTTCCGGTGGAGGGTGTCGTTCACTCCGGTCTCCTTCAGTTTTACCGCCGCGCCGATATCGCCCGTCGAGAGCTCGTTCGCCTCCCGACGCTTCTCCCCGTTGACAAGGTAGAGCGTGGAGAGGCGGACGCCGTCGCCGGTCCTCCGGTTGACCAGGTCGGTCCCCGGCGCTGCGCGTCCCCCGTATACCCTGAAATAGAGCAGGTCGCCCACATGGGATTCCGCGCTGTTTTTGAACACGAAGAGGACCGGCGGGCCGTCCGGGTCCGCTTCAAACGCCTCCCCCCCGCCGGTCTGCGGCGGATTGGCCTCCAGCGGGTTGGGGGCGACGTTTCCCAGGAATCCCATGACCCTCCCGGTACCCATGTTACGCTCGGCACAGCAGCAGAAGAGGGGATAAATTTCGCCCGCCAGCAGCGATTTCTGAAGCCCTTCCCGCATCTGGGACTCCGTCAGTTCGCCCTGCTCGAGATAGAGGTCCAGCAGGGTCTCGTCGTTTTCCGCCACGGCCTCCACCAGCTCGTTGTGAAGAAGGTCGGCCTGGGATTTCTGGGAATCGGGAATGGGCAGTTTGTCGGGTTTGCCCCCCTCCTCCGGGAATTCGTACATGGTCATCTTGAGCACGTCCACAATGGCGTGAAAATCTTCCCCTTCGCTGAAAGGGTACTGGACAACCACCACTCCCCGTCCGAACCGCTCTTTGGCCATATCCACGGTCCGCTGAAAATCCGACTGGGGAGTGTCGGGCTTGTTCACGATAAAAAGCGAGGGGATGGCGTACTCCCGGGCGTATCGCCACGTCGACTCCGTTCCCACCTCCACGCCGTATTCAGAGTTGAGGGTGAAAATGGCGGTATCGGCCACCCGCAGGGCTCCCGCCACCTCCCCCACGTAGTCCGCCGTGCCGGGCGTGTCAATCAGGTTGATCTTGCTGCCCCGCCAGTCAAGGTTAAGGAAGGAGGAGTAAACCGATTTGCCCTTCTCCTTCTCGATTTCGCGGTAGTCGGAGCGCGTGGAGCCCTCTTCCACCGAACCCCGCCGGTCGATCGCGCCCGACTCGAACAGCATGGTTTCTGCCAGCGTGGTCTTTCCCGAACCGGCGTGGCCCAGCAGTGCCACGTTGCGAATTCTCTCAGGCGGATAGAGATTCATGGGGAGCCTCCTTCTGCTTGGCCGGATCGGCCCCTGGCGTCTCGAAAGCGGCGGGCGGAAACGGAGATGCTCCCGGCTTTTCCCTCCAGGCGACCCGTCCGTTTAGCGGATGTTCGTCGTATCGCTAAATAATAGAAAAATGAACTCAAGCCAAAATAATTTATCCAGAATTTGCTAACATAAACGCCTCGCGAAAGCCCGAACTTCAAACGGCGTGCGTCCCATGAAAGAGATCCTTCTTATTCAGACCGGCGGTACTATCGCCATGGACATGGGAGGCGGGGAGACCCCGGAGCTGGACCCCGGCCGCTGGGAGGAACTGATCTACGGGGAGATACCGGAACTCTCGCAGATCGCCTCCATCCATCCCGAAAAACTCTTTCTGGAAGACAGCTCCGACGTCAGCCCCCGTCACTGGGACCGCCTCATACGGCATATCGGGGAGCACTACGGGGAGTTCGACGGTTTTGTTATCCTCCACGGCACCGACACCATGGCCTACAGCGCCTCCGCCCTCTCGTTCGGCCTGCAAAATCTGCGGAAGCCGGTGATCTTCACAGGCAGCCAGGTGCCCATGAGCAACATCCGCAGCGACGCCCGCCGCAACCTGGTCAACGCCATCGAAATGGCCACTCTGCCGTTCAACGAGGTGGGCATCTGTTTCAACGACTTTGTGTACCGCGGCAACCGCACTACCAAAATGAGCATCGGGGATTTCGACGCGTTCGACTCTCCGAACTTCCCGCCGCTCGCGGAGATCGGCCTGGAGATCGAACGCAATGCCTCGCCGGGAGGGGTTCAGCCCGAGGGCGACTTCCGGACGGATCCGGGGTTCGACGAGGGGGTCTTTCTCCTTAAAATCTTTCCGGGGCTCTCGCCGGCGTGGCTGGAACAGCTGAACCTGGAGGAGATACGTGCGGTCGTAGTGGAGGCGTTCGGCAGCGGCAACTTCCCGCTCCGGGAGCCCTACGGACTGGAGCCGTTCTTCCGGCGGTGCGTCCGCCGGGGCGTACAGCTGGTGATTACCTCGCAGGCGGCCTACGACGCGGTGGATCTCACCAAGTACCGGAGCGGAAGGGCGGTCCGGGAACTGGGCGCCCTGAGCGCGGGGGATATGACCACGGAGGCAACACTCACCAAAATGATGTACCTTTTGGCACACTGCTCCGGTCCGGACGAGGTACGCAGGCGGTTCGTCCGCAGCCTGGCCGGCGAAATCACGGAAACCGACTGACCATGTTTTTTGTATTCGATATCGAAACCGTTCCCGACTTCGACTTTATCCGCAGCGTGCTGGAGGATCCGGACGACGACAACGAGGCGATGATGCTGCAGGCCGGCGAAGAGCTCGCCCGCGGAAGCTCCGGATTCATGCCCCCCATGTACCACCGCATGATCTCGTGGGTGGGGCTCTGGATCGAGAACAACGGCATGCCCAGGCAGAAGGTGGGCTGGAGCGGGGAGGAGGAGAAGGAGGGGCTGGAGGAGCTCTTCGAGGCGCTGGGCACCTACAAGGATTTCGGTCTCATTCACCACAACGGGCGCTCCTTCGACCTGCCGGTGCTGCTCTACCGATCCATGAAGCACGGGCTCCAGATGCCGGTGCGCCTCAGCCACTACGACATCCGGTACCGCTACAGCAACGACAACGTGGATTTGATGGACGAATTCAGCAACTACGGCGCCAGTTCCTGGCCCAAGCTGAAGCACCTGGGCATGCTGATCGATATCCCTTTCAAGCAGACGGGGGCAGGAGAGGATGTGCTGGCCATGTTCCGGGAGGGAGAGCTGGAGAAGATCGAACATTACTGCTACGAGGACGTCATGGCCACCTACATCGTCTGGCTTCACATGCGATTCACCACCGGCGCCATCGACCGGGAGCTTTTCGACAACCTGAAGGAGCGGGCGCTCGGCAAACTCTCCGAAATTCAGGACCAATAAACGGCCGGAGTCCCGGCGGGGCCAACCCGCCGCTGCTGCCCTACCGGCGGACGTCCCTTAAATTTCCGTGCCGGCGGGAATGACCGAGTTCTTCGGCACGATCACAATGCCGTTCACCACGTGGTACTCCCCGTACTCTCCATCCTCGAGATGGTCCCCGCCCTCGATCCGCGCCCCGTCTCCTATCCGACAGTTTTTGTCGATGATGGCCCGCCCGATGACACAATCCTCCCCGATTCCCAGCTCCGGTCCTTCTTCCGGCTCGCTCTTCTGCTCGTGCTCTCCCGCCGGGAAAAAGTCGTTTCCCATGATAATGGCGTTCTCTATGACAGTCCCCTTCCCGATTCGTGATCGGATCCCTATGACCGAGCGCTCGATGCGGCTCGCCTCCACGATACAGCCCTCCGCCAGTACCGAACGGCGGAAGGTAGTCCCGGAGAGTTTGGACGCGGGCAGCAGGCGCGCCCGGGTGTAGATCGTCGCTTCGTTGTCGTACAGGTTGAATCGGGGAAGCTCGTCGGTCAGCGCCAGGTTGGCCTCGTAAAAGGACTTGATGGTCCCGATGTCGGTCCAGTATCCGTCGAATTCGTAGCTGTCCACTTCGTAGTTCCCCGAGATGGCGCCAGGGATGATTTCGTTGCCGAAGTCGGTGGCGTCAGGGTGGTCCCGGAAGAGCTCGTGAAGCACCTCTTTCCGGAATACGTAGATGCCCATGGAGGCCAGGTACTCCCTCCCCTCCCGCCGAAAACGCTCGGGAGTCCGGGACTTCCACCGGTCCAGCTCCTCCTGTTCCGGTTTCTCCACAAAATCGGCGATGCGGCCGCTCTCGTCGGTTTTCATGATGCCGAATCCCGTCGCGTCCTCCGCCTTCACGGGGATGGTGGCAATGGTCAGGTCGGATCCACTCCGCTGGTGCTGGTTCATCAGCTTGTGGTAATCCATCTGGTAGAGCTGGTCGCCCGAGAGGATGAGCACGTGGTCGTGGCGGTGGTTCTCCATATGGTGCAGCGACTGGCGCACCGCATCGGCCGTGCCCTGGTACCAGTTCTGGCTTTTGGGGGTCTGTTCGGCGGCCAGGATATCCACAAATCCCCTGCTGAAGACGTCGAAGTTGTAGGTGTTCTTGATATGGCGGTTCAGGGAGGCCGAGTTGAACTGGGTGAGCACGTAGATCCGCCGGATGCCCGAGTTGAGGCAGTTCGATATGGGAATGTCGACCAGCCGGTATTTGCCCGCGATGGGAACGGCCGGCTTGGAGCGCAGTTTGGTCAGGGGAAACAGGCGGGTGCCCCTTCCCCCTCCCAGGATGACGGCAATGACCGACGGATCCGTGAATTCTCTCATGGTTTCAGCAGCTGGTTATAGAGGTTAATGTAGGATCTCGCGGAAGCGTTCCACGAAAAATCCTTGCCCATGACCTCGCGGCGGAGTTGCTCTATCCGCTCGGCCTGCCGGTGGAGCGCAAGCGCCCGCTCCACGGCTTTCACCGCCGGCGCAAGGGCGAATTCCCCGAAGGTAATGCCGTATCCCCCCGGCTCCTCCAGGTCCCGGACGGTGTCGCTCAGTCCCCCGGTGTCGCGCACCACGGGGATGGTGCCGTAACGCATGGAATATAACTGATTCAGTCCGCACGGTTCCACCCGGGAGGGCATGACCAGGAAATCGCTGGCGGCGTAGATCTGGTGCGCCAGGCGCTCGTCGTACGCCAGGACCGCGGCAAAGCGGCGGGACGCCCCCCCTCCGTACCACTCCCGCATGCTGCGGAACCGCTCCTCCAGCTCCTCGTTCCCGGTGCCCAGGACCAGGAAACGGGCGTTCGCATTTCGGTTCATAAAATCGGCGATGAGGTCGGGGAGCAGGTCGGCACCCTTCCCGGGCACGAGGCGGCCGATAAACGAAAGGAGCGGCCCCGCCTCCTCCCTCGGGTCCAGCTTTCCCTCCAGGCTCTGGCGGCACAGGTACTCCCTGTTGGCCCTCTTGCCTTCCGCCGCGTCGGCGGACCCGTAGTTCCGGTGAATGCTGGGATCCCGGGAAGGATCCCACTCCCCGGTGTCGATGCCGTTCAAAATACCGGTCGATTTCCCTTTCTCGTGCTCAAACAGCCGCTCCAGTCCACTGCCGCGGCGGCGAAGCTCTCTCAGGTAGGTGGGCGATACCGTGGTGAACCTCCAGCAGCACTTGAGTCCGGCGGCCAGGCTGTTGAGGGAATCTCCCCACTCCAGCAGGCCGCTCTCCCCCGGGGGAAACGCGGGCAGAAGCGCCACCTTCTCCCAGTCGTACCTGCCCTGGTACTCCGCGTTGTGAACGGTGAGGACGGTGGGAACCGAAGCCAGCTCCCCGAAGAGCGGGCAGCGTGTCATCATAAAGGGCACCAGTCCGGCATGATGGTCGTGACAGTGGACAAGGTCGAAGGAGATCTCTCCACCGATCATCCAGCGCAGGGCCGCCCGCTGAAACGCGATAAACCGCTCGGCCTCTCCCGCCTTCTCCCCCCCGCGGGAGGGGGTGCCCCCGTAGATCCCGCCTCCCCCGAACAGCCCGGGAAGCTCGGCGGTATAGAGATCGAATCCCAGGTCCGCCCCGGTGATTTTTTCGATGCGGCAGTGGTAGAGGTTGGCGACGGTGCCCGACCATACCACCTCGCGCCCGCGCTCCCGCAGCCAGGAGGTGCCGTAACCCGGGATGAGCACGGAGGCGGCAACCCCCTCTTTCCGCTGGTAGCGCGGCAGCGAGCCGGCCACGTCGGCCAGTCCCCCCACCTTGGCGGCGGGGTAGCATTCGGCGGCGAGATGCAGGATATCCATGATCGGGAGCTGTTTCCGGCCGGCGTATGCCGGCGAAACTCTGAAAAAAGTTTTGCGTATGCCCTCTCCTTTTGAACTATTCAAACGGGGTGGTGCGTCCAAACGGACCGGCGCACGCAGAAGGCAAGTAAAACAATCCGGCAGCGCCTGTCAACGCTTTGTTTTGCCGGGGATTCCTTTTAAGTTCGAGGGCAAAATTTGAAAATCGACACGATGGCCGTAATTGACGTCCGTAATATCAGCAAGACCTTCGGGGAGACCAGGGCGGTCGACCAGGTCAGCTTCCAGGTCTCCGAGGGGAAAATATTCGGACTCTTGGGGCCCAACGGGGCGGGTAAAACCACCGCGCTTCGCATTATCAACTATATCCTGGTGCCCGACTCCGGCAGCGTCACCATCAACGGCCTCCAGGCCGGCCCGGAGACCCAGCGGATGATCGGCTACATGCCCGAGGAGCGGGGGCTCTATAAAAAGATGAAGGTGGGTGAGCAGCTCCTCTACCTGGCGCGGCTTAAAGGCATGGAAATTAACGAAGCCCGAGAGGCGATCCGGTACTGGCTGGACCGCTTCCAGGCAGCCGACTGGCTCGATAAAAAGGTGGAAGAGCTCTCCAAGGGGATGTCCCAGAAGATCCAGTTTATCGCCACCATCGCCCACGACCCGGATATCTACATCTTTGACGAGCCGTTCAGCGGACTCGATCCCATTAACAGCGAAATGCTCCGGGAGATCGTCCTCGAACTGAAGGACCGGGGCAAAACCATCCTTTTCTCCACCCACCGGATGGAGCAGGTGGAGCAGATGTGCGACGAAATCTGCCTCTTCAACAACGGGCGCGCGGTGCTGCAGGGCAACCTGCGTGAGATCAAGCAGTCGTACGGGAAAAATACGGTAAACATCGAATTCGACGGAGACGCCTCTTTCCTGGACCGGCTGGAGGACGTGCGCATCAACAACCGCTCCGCCAACTTCGCCGAAATCCGCGTGTTGGGAGACAACAGTATGCAGGAGATCCTCAAAACGGCCATGAGCCACGCGGAAATCCACCTCTTCGAACGGATCGAACCCTCGCTGACCGAGATTTTCATTTCCACGGTGGGAGAAGACAACATCAATCCAAAGGAGCTGGGCTGACCGTGATCGACCTTCGAAAAATAGGCATTATCATCAGGCGCGAATACCTCACCCGCCTGCGCAGCAAGGCGTTCATCCTCACCACCCTCCTGCTGCCGATCGGGGGACTGCTCATCTTCGCGATTCCCATTATCATCCAGTTTATGGAGAGCGATACCCGCTACGAATTCGCGGTGATCGATGAAACCGGGGTGGTCTACCGGGAGCTGGCCGCGATCGATTCCACGCGCTACCGCGACCGCAGCGATTCGGAAATACCCGAACTTCGGGAGCTGGTGATGAACGGCGATCTCGACGGATACATCCGTATCCACGAGGAACACCTCACGGGGAACCGCGAACTGGAGATGATCCACGGCGGCAGCGGGGGACTCGAGCTGGTCAGCAGCCTCCGGTCGCAGCTCCGCAGCGCCATCCGGGAGGTGCAGCTGGACCGGGCGGAGGTACCCGAAGATATCAGGGGACTGCTGGACCGGCAGCCGGACCTCTCCACGCGCACCCTCACCGAGGAGGGCGAGGAGGAGGAATCCAACACCATGTTCCTCTATTTCCTCGGTTTCGGTATGGCTTTCGTCATGTACTTCGCCATGTTCGGCTACGGGGGACTGGTGATGCGGAGCGTGATCGAGGAGAAGACCAGCCGCATCGTGGAGATCATCGCCTCCTCCGTCAAGCCGTTTGAGCTACTGCTGGGCAAGATCCTGGGAGTGGGAGCGCTCGGATTCACCCAGTTCCTGGTCTGGGTGGCGGCGGGAGCCGGGATGCTGACGTTCGGCGCCCCCCTGGCGCTCTCGATGATGAACGGCGGCTCCGGAGAGTCGTCCACCGCGGCCATGGAGGGGAGCGGAGTTTCCATACCGGAAATACCGACCGTCGAACCCATGATCTGGTTCTACTTCGTCCTCTTCTTCCTGCTGGGATATTTCATCTACAGCGCCCTATTCGCGGCGGTGGGCTCGGCCGTGGAATCGGAGACCGACACCCAGCAGCTCATGATGCCCCTCATGATTCCCATCATCGTCGCCATCCTGCTCCTGCCGCAGGTAGCCTCCGCGCCCGATTCCACCCTCGCCGTGATCGGCTCGCTTATTCCTTTCCTCAGTCCCGTACTGATGATCGCCCGCATCCCCATAACCGACGTTCCCCTCTGGGAGCTGCTGCTCTGCATTGGCCTCATGCTGGGAACCATCGCCGGCGTGCTGTCGCTGGGCGCCAAAATCTACCGGGTGGGCATCCTCAAAACCGGAAAGAGAGCCACTTTCGGCGAGATGATGAAATGGATCAGGTCGTAGCCGGTCGATCCAAAGCCTGAAAAGTTACCTGTCCCGGAATTTCTCTAACTGTCCCCCAGTGCCTCTCTTACTCGGGCATCGTACTCGTCCGGCAGGTACTCCTTGAGCAGTTCATCCGCCCCGGGATCCTCAAAGCCGGCTATCGCCTCGGCCGCCAGGTAGCGTATGCGGGGATCGGCATCCGCCAGCAGGCTCTCCGCCCGCTCTCTCCAATCCTCCAGCGACCGGTCAAACTGGTCCAGCAGCCGGACCGCCCGTGCCCTGACTTCGTAGTCAAACACCTCCGATATGTACTGGTCGGCGTAGGCGACCGCCCGTTCGTTTCCTCCCGCGCTGGCCAGCAGGCTGACGGCGAAGATCGCGCGGCGGCCGCTGGTATCGCTCGCGACCACCTGGTCGGTAAACGAGGAGAGCCGTTCGGTGCCGGCGATGCTGCTCAGCACCCGGGCCGCGTTCCGGAACATCTCCCGATCCCCGGTTTCCATCGCGAACCGCTCCACCCGGGAGAGAACCTGCTCGTTGCCGGTAAAGCTCTGCAGGGCCATGAGCGAGCTCGTTCGAACGGCGGGATGGGGACTCTCCAGGGCTTCCAGGAAACGCTGTTCTGTGCCCGACGCGCCCCCGGTGATCCGGGAGAGGGAGGAGAGCAGGGCCGCCCTTACGTCCGGAGAGATGTCGCTGCCCAGGAAATCCTGGATCGCGAGCTGAAGGTCGGGATTGTCGGTATGCTCGCCCAGCCCGCGGGCCGCCTCCACCCGGTCGGATACCTGCCCCGCGTTGCGTAGCTCGTAGATGAGGAAGGGTGCCGGCTTGTGCTGTTCCAGGTGCAGTTCCGGCCGGCCCGGGGCCTCCAGCCGGAAGGTGTTCAGGAGGGGAGAGACCGAGACTACGACCGAATCCTCCCGGCCCGTGAACGTCACCCTGCTCGTATCGCGGCTCCCCCCCGCCTCCACTTCAATGCCCTGGATTGCCGTCAGCTCCTCATACATCCCGTTCAGCGCGCGAAACGTGAGCGTGAGCGATCCCTGCTGTTCGTCAAACCGGTAATCCACCCGGTAGGCCACCGAATCCCGCACGGCGGCGGAATCGTCTGGGGAGGTGCGGTCTCCCGGGCGGGCGACAAAATCAGGGGGGGCGAACAGGGGCTGTCCGGCAGACCGGTACCAGCGTTCGGCGTAATCCTCCCATCCGTACACTCCGGGAGCGGCTGAGGCCGCCTCGGGGAGCGTCTCGCGCATCAGGCGTTTCATAAAGGGCCGCTCCCACTGGGGGAATGTCCGCTGCCAGATGTTCCATCTCCCGGGGGCGTACACCGCGTAGGGGGTCGCCTCCGTCGCCCTGACCAGTCCCCCCTCCCCGTCAGAGTCCCCGAAACCCGCTTCGGCTTCCAGCAGATGCTCCTCCCCTTCCGGGAGTAGCAGCGTCTGGTAGAGATTCATCGCTTCGGCGTCTCCCCACCGCTCCCCGCGATGGCGGACGCCGAACCACTGGGCCGCCACGCCCCGAAGGAGCTGCGTTCGGAGGGATCCTGCGTTGCGGTAGAGAAAGACCGTAGCTGCTCCCCATGTCCTGGTCTCCCAGTGGTGATCGTCCAGCAGCACCACGTTAAGCCGGGAATGGGGGTAGGGCTGCTGGGTGCTCTCCTCCATCCGCTCCAGGGCCTCGGCCGCCTCGCCTGCCAGTCGCTCCCGCAGGGAGTCTTCCGCCGCCCCCTCCTCGTGGTAAAACGCCACCTCGGTCTCCCCGGACTCGCTCACGGTATAGCCGAACCGGCCGGCCGCCCACGCCAGGGCCGGGGCGGGCACCGGCGTTTCGCTTGTGAACCTGTAGGTAATGCGGTCTACCGACTCCACCTCCTCCCCGGTCTGGGCTCCGCTGGCCACCAGGCGGTAACCCGAGGGCAGGCTCACCGACCATTCCACGCTGAAGGCCACCCGGGGATGATCGGGCAGGGGCACCCAGTGCCGGTTGCTGAGCGGGAGACCGCTGGTCCAGACCGTGCCCCGGTCGTTCTTCAGCAGACCGAAACGGGGGGCCGCGCGGTAGATGATCTCCACGCGGTGCTCATCGCCGCGAACCGTGGAGTCGCTGACCGACACCAGCAGGGAGTCGTTATGCAGCTGGAATTCCGCTTCGCCCCCGTCGACCAAAACCGACTCGATCTCCATATGGGCGGCATCCAGGGCCAGGGTGTCGCCGCCGTCCACGTTGGCCCGGATATCGTAGACCGCCTCGCCGGTGAGGCTCCCCTCTTCCGGGTTCGCCTCCATGGCGAGCCCCAGGTGCAGGAAACGGAAGTCGAGGGTAGGGTGCGTGCGGTAATCGGCCTGCTGGCCCAGAACCGAACCGGTTCCGAACAGCCAGCAGAATACAATCAGGGAAAGAAGCAGGCGGGGGGCTGAGTGCATGGTCGCTTTAAGTCCTGGCGATTTGACGTTGGATGTAGAGGGCTTTTGAATGTGTATGGCCATGGATCGGCGGAGTTCCGACAAAAACCGACCCCGGCCGTCCGAGTGAAAAATAAGAATTGTAGCCGCTCCAACGAAGAAAAAGATGAACAGGACTGTTCGCCGGCTCCTTAACGGTCCTGCAGAAGCTCCAGCACCTCCGGCATCAGTTCTCTTCCGCAGGAGAGCCCGTTTCCGCCCCGCACGGTCGCCTCCCCCCGCACATCGCGGAAGGCGCCGCCGGCCTCCTCCAGGATGGGAAGCAGCGGCGCGGCATCCCAGAGGTTGAGGAGGGGATCGAACATCAGGTCGGCCCGACCGGCAGCTACCATCATGTGCCCGTAGGCATCCCCCCAGGTCCGGTGCATGCGGCAACGCCGCAGAAGCTGGCGGAACGGCTCCCCGTATCCCTCCTCCGTCGGCGTAGTGGCATCGGTAGTAAGAAAGAGCGCATCCTCCAGCTGTCCGCAGGATCGCACCCGGCAGAGGTCACCGTTGAGGCGGGCCCCTCTTCCCCGGGCCGCATCGCAGAGCTCGCCGGTGGCCGGTGCGTAGATCACGCCCGAAAGGGGGTCTCCCTCCACCATGACCGCCACCAGCGTAGTGTAGAGGGGCACCCCGTGGATAAACGACCGGGTACCGTCTACGGGATCCAGGATCCACTGCACGGGAGAGTCCGGGCGAACACTTCCCTCTTCCTCTCCCACGATTCCGTGCTCCGGCCAGCGGCGGGTGATAAGCTCCCTCATATCCGCCTCGGCCCGGCGGTCGGCCTCCGTGACCGGCGACCGGTCTGCTTTCTGTTCTACCTCCAGCGCCTTTCCAAAATAGTCCAGGGTCCGCTCCCCCCCGGCGCGGGCGACCTCCACGGCCGTCTCATGGAGGCTTTCCAGCTCGTACCCGTGATTCCCGTCGCTCATGGCTGCTCCTCCCGGATGGATTCAATCAGCGCCCCGGCCAGCCTGTCCAGTTCCTCCTCGCGTATGATAAGCGGCGGCACCAGCCGGATGACGTTCCCCTGCGTGCAGTTGGAGAGCACCCCGCGCTCCAGCATCCGGTCCACCACTCCCCTTCCGGGAAAAGAGAGCACGACCCCGAGCATCAGTCCCCTTCCCCTGATTTCGCGTACGGGCTCATCCCCGGAGAACGCCCCCGCGAGACGCTCCCGGAGGTATTCCCCTTTTACGCGGGCTCCCTCCGCCAGGTTCTCCGTCTCAATAACCTCCAGGGCCGCGTTGGCCGCCGCGCAGGCCAGCGGATTCCCGCCGTAGGTACTCCCGTGGTCCCCGTGTCCCATAGCCCCGGCCGCCTCCCCGCGGGCCGCCATCGCGGCGACGGGAAAACCGCCTCCCATCGCCTTGCCCAGCGCCACGAGGTCCGGCCGCACCCCGTAATGCCCGAATCCGAACAGCTCGCCGGTCCGCCCCATCCCGGTCTGCACCTCATCGACCACCAGCAGGGCGCCGTGCCTCCGGCAGAGCTCCTCCGCCCGCGCAACGAACTCCCCCGACACCCGACGGAGTCCCCCGCTGCCCTGGACGGGCTCAAAAATGATCCCGAGCGTATCCCCGTCGAATGCCTCCTCCAGGGCGTCCGTGTCGTTGAGCGGAATCTCCCGGAACCCCTCCAGCAGCGGCTCGTACCCCTCCGCGTACCTGTCCATGCCCATGGAGACGGTCGCCAGGGTACGCCCGTGGAAAGCGTTTTCCAGCGTGAGAAGCGGCCCCCTCTTGCCGCGGGCTTTCCCATACTTGCGGGCCGTCTTCAGAGCGGCTTCGATCGCTTCGGCACCGCTGTTGCAGAGAAATACGCGTTCGAGCCCGGTCATCCGTGCCAGGCGCTCGCAGAGTTTGCCCTGCGGCTCGCTGTAGTAGAAATTGGAGATGTGCATCAGGCGGCCCGCCTGCTCCCGTACGGCCTCCACCACGCGCGGGTGACAGTGTCCCAGGCTGTTGACGGCGATACCCGCGAGGGCGTCCAGGTAACGGTTTCCCTCGCTGTCCCATACCCACACGCCCTCCCCGCGCCGGATCGTGATCGGGTACCGGTTGTATACGTCGAGGTGGTAGCGGTCGGTCTGTTCCCGGGCGTCCATAGTCGAATGCGTTGGTCATTGGTCATGTGAGCCGAGCCGTTGGCTACGCGTAGAGCTCCCGCAGCGCCTTCTGTGCCTGATCCAGTCCGGCGTCGTCCACCTGGAAGTGGAACGTCGCCCGAAGCGTCCGCGGACCGAAGGGGACCATACGCACCCCTTTCTCCTCGAGGCGCTCCACGGCCTCCTCCGCGCTCCCCTCCTCCACGTCGAACAGCAGGATGTTGGTCTCCACCGACCCGGGATCAATTCCCAGCTTTCCACAGGAGGCGACGGTCTCCGCCAGCTCGCGTGCCCGGCGGTGGTCCTCCTCCAGCAGGGGAAGGTGATTGCGGACGGCGTAATCTGCGGCCGCGGCCAGTATCCCGATCTGCCGCATGCCGCCTCCCAGCATCTTCCGGTAGCGGCGCGCGGTCTTCATCGCATCCCCGCTTCCGAGTATCATCGAGCCGGCGGGCGCGCCCAGCCCCTTGCTGAAACTGATCGTCATCGTGTCGCATATCTGCCCGTAAAAAGAGGGAGGCAGCTCGTTGGCCGTTATGGCGTTCCAGATCCGCGCCCCGTCCAGGTGGACCTTCAGACCCAGTTCGGAGGAGGTATCCCAGACGTCCTGGAGTTCCGAGCGGCTGTAACACGCCCCTCCCCCCTTGTTGGTGGTGTTCTCGATCACCACGGCCGAGGTTACCGGCTCCCACTCCCGCCCGGTCCGCAGGGCGTCCTGTATGAGGGATCCGTCGATCTTGCCGCGGCTCCCCTCCACGGGGTGGAGCTGCACCGAGGAGATGAGGGCCGCCGAACTGTTCTCGTAGTTGAAAACGTGTCCCGTACGGTCGATGATCACCTCCTCTCCCGGGCGGGTCAGCAGCTTCAGGCAGACCTGGTTGCCCATGACGCCGCTGGGTACGAACAGTCCGGCCTCGAAGCCGAAGAGATCGGCCATCCGCTCCTGGAAAGCGTTGACAGTGGGATCCTCCCCGAAGACGTCGTCCCCGGTCTCGGCCGCCGTCATGGCCCGAAGCATTTCGGGCGTGGGTCGCGTAACGGTGTCGCTTCGCAGATCAACACTCATGAGGGGGCGTGGTCAGATATGTTGCGGTGAAAGGTCTCCAGATCAATATTGGATCCGCAGACGATAATCCCGATCCTCCTCCCCTCCAGACGATCCCTGAGGGGGCCCGCCGCGGCGGCCGTGGCCGAGGCCCCGGCCGGTTCCAGCGCCAGTTTCATCTCCTCGAACATCGTCCGCATGGCCCGTGCCATTTCAGCATCGCTTACGGTCACCAGCTCATCCACCGAGCGGCGGCAGAGGCCAAAACTGTAGGGTTCGGCGTGGGGGGCGCCCAGGCTGTCGGCGATGGTCCTCACCTCGTCAATCGATTCGGGCTTTCCCGCCGCGAAGCTCCGCTTCATCGAGTCGGCCCCCTCCGGCTCCACGCCGTAGACCCGGCAGTCCGGGTTGATCGCCTTCACCGCCGTGGAGATCCCTGCGCAGAGTCCGCCGCCGCCGATGGGCACGATCACGGCCTCGAGCCCCTCCACCTGCTCCATCAGTTCCAGTCCCACGGTAGCGGTACCCAGCGCCGTCAGGCGTCCCTCGAAAGGGTGTACGAAGGCACGCCCCTCCTCCCGCTCGATCTGCTCCACCTTGTCGAACGCCCGGTGCACGTCCTCCACCAGGATCACCTCGGCCCCGAACTTTTCGCACCGCTCCACGCGCGCCCGGTTGGCCGACTCGGGCATAACCACCTTGGCCGAAATGCCCAGCGAACGGGCGGCAAAAGCCACCGCGATGGCGTGATTGCCCGCACTGACGGCGGTCACTCCCCGCTCACGTTGCTCCTCGTCCAGGTCCAGCATGTTCATCAGGGCTCCGCGCGGCTTGAAACTGCCGCCGTACTGGAAAAGCTCCAGCTTGAGCCAGATATCGGTCTCCTCCCCGAAAATCTCGCCGGGAATCTCTCCCTGCCAGTTCCAGACGGGGGTCTCCCTCACCCGGTACATCAACTTTTCCCGGGCCTTCCTTATCTCCTCCAGCGTGGGAACGTTCGGTTCAGTCATGTTCGTAGAATCCTTCCCCGGTTTTGTCACCCAGCTTGCCGGCGTCCACCATCTTGACGAGAAGGGGGCACGGCCGGTATTTGGGGTCCTTGAAGCCCTCGTAGAGTACGTTCAGGATATCCAGGCAGACGTCCAGCCCGATGAAATCGGCCAGCCTCAGGGGGCCCATCGGATGGGCCATGCCCAGCTTCATCACCGAATCCACGTTTTCCGGGGTGGCGACGCCCTCATAGACGCAGTAGATCGCCTCATTGATCATCGGCATCAGCACCCTGTTGGAGACGAATCCCGGGTAATCGCTGACTGGCACCGGCGTCTTGTCCAGCAGGCGCGCGGTCTCCTCCACCGCCTGGTAGGTCTCGTCGGATGTTTCCAGTCCGCGCACGATCTCCACCAGCTTCATCACGGGGACGGGATTAAAAAAGTGCATGCCGATGAACCGCTCCGGGCGTGAAGTGGCGGCCGCCAGGCGGGTGATGGAGATGGAGGAGGTATTGGTCGCCAGGATGGCGCTCTCGGGCGCTGCCTTGTCCACTTCTCCGAACACCTTCTTCTTAAGCTCGAAATGCTCAGGCACCGCCTCCACCACCAGGTCGGCGTCTCCTGCCGCCTCGATGGTGTTCGTAAAGGTTTCGATGTTGTTGAGGGCCTGCACCTTGGCAGATGCGTCGATCTTCTCCTTCTTGACCATCCGTTCCAGGTTCTTGTCGATGGTCTGTAGCGCCTTCTCGGCCAGCTCCTCGCTGGTTTCCACAAGGCGGACCGGGATGTCGTTCATGGCAAATACATGCGCGATGCCGTTCCCCATGGTGCCCCCGCCTATGACCGCTGCTCTTTTTATCTCCATACTATCCTTTCTTTAACCGTTTTGATGCTTTTCCAATTTTATGTGGTGAGAGTAGAGAATTCTGCCGGTTTAATCAATACCGCACGCCGCTATCTCTTTCTCACGGAGTTTTGTACTTTCATCCGAACACGAATCGGGCAACCAAGATTCAGCTTCTCCGATGAAAACCCTAACGCGCTGGCTGCTGTTCCTGCTGATCCTTGTCGCCGGACTGACGGGGCTGGCCCTCTACTGGACCCTCTACCGTCCCCTGCCCGACTACGAGTCTACCCTCGGTTTTCAGGAACTGCGGGAGCCCGTGGAGCTGCACTGGGATACGAACGGGGTTCCACACATCTACGCCCGCAACAAACACGACCTCTATTTTGCCCTGGGATACGTTCACGCGCAGGACCGCCTCTGGCAGATGACCCTGAGCCAGCTGGCGGCGGAGGGGCGTTTCGCCGAATTCCTGGGGGAGGAGATGCTCCCCTACGACCGACTGATGCGGACGATCGGGTTCCGGCGGGTGGCCCGGCGTACCCTGGAGGGGCTTCCCGACAGTACGCTTGCTGTTCTCCGCGCCTACGCCGACGGGGTGAACGGCTATACGGAGCGAAACGAAAAGTCCCTTCCCGTCGAATTCTCCCTGGCGGGCATGGAGCCCCTGGAGTGGACGCCCGCACACTCGCTGGCCCTCGCGCGCCTGATGGCGTGGGAGCTGAACCTCTCGTGGAAAGCCGAGATTGCCAACGCGCTCCTGGCGGAGAGGCTCTCGCCTGCGCACTATCGTGAGCTTTTCCCCGGACGCGAGGCCGGGTTGACGGAAGGGGCGGAATCCGTACTGGGAGCGGCGGAGCTCAACGAGGACCTCCGCCGTATCCTGGGATACGGGGGAACCCGGATGGGGAGCAATGCGTGGGCGGTGGATTCCGGCAGAACCGCCACCGGCTACCCCCTGCTCGCCGGCGATCCCCACCTGGCGCTCGACATCCCCGGCAAATGGTACGAGGCCCACCTCAGCCTGGACGGACGGAATCTCTCGGGGGCCACCCTGGCCGGGACCCCGGCCGTGATACTGGGCCGGAACGACCACCTGGCTTGGTCGTTTACCAACGTCATGCTCGACGACACCGACTTTTTCGTGGAACGCCTCCATCCCGACGACCCCGGACGCTACGTGGCCGACAGCCTGGAGGGCGAGGCGGTCTACGAGCAGTTCGAGGAACAGCAGGAGGTGATTCGCGTCCGCGGAGCGGACGACACCCTGTTTACCCGCCGGGTGAGCCGGCACGGGCCGGTCATCAGCGACGTCCACCCGGATTCCGCTGAAATAGAGGACCGGGTGGTGGCCATGAAGTGGACCGGCCTTGAAAGCGGCTCCGAGCTGCAGGCGCTGCTGGGGATGGGATGGGCCCGCAGCCGCGGGGAGTTCCTGGAGGCTGCCCGCCTCTTTCGGGTCCCCGCCCAGCACGCCATCTACGCGGACAGGGAGGGGAACATCGGACGCTACACCCTCGCGGGAGTTCCCCGGCGGGACGGCAACCCGGTGGCGTTCCGCCCGGGCTGGGACCCCACGGCCGACTGGAACGGGTACGTCCCCTTCGGGGAGCTGCCCCGCACGGAAAATCCGGCGAGGGGATGGGTCGCCAACGCCAACAACGCGTTCGCCGATGCGGAATATTCCCACTATCTCTCCGAATACTGGCACGTAAACAGCCGATACAATCGCATCCGGGAAACCCTGGAGGAGAACGAAACGGCCTCTCCCGCCCTCTTCCAGGCCATGCAGAACGACACCTACTCGCCTTACGCGGCCGATATGGTGGCGTACATCCTCCCCGTCCTGCGTTCCGCCGGCGGACAGGAGCTCGATACCGCCGTCTCCTACCTGGAAAACTGGGACTTCACCTATTTGCCCTCGGAAACAGCCGCCTCCATCATGGAAACCTTCCTGGTGCATTTCGGGCGGAACGTCCTGGAAGACGAGATGGGGGAGAGCCTCTACGCCTCCTTCGTGCGGTTCTCGGGACAGCCGGCCCGGGCCCTTCAGCGTTTCCGCAGGCAGGGCAGCGTATTTTTTGACGACGTCAACACACCTGAACAGGAGACGGAGCGCGACATGATCCTGCGCAGCATGCGGGAGGCCCTGGACCGGCTGCGCGCGAACTACGGGCCGGAACCGGTGGAGTGGCGCTGGGAACAGCTTCACACCCTGACGCTGCGTCCCCCGCTCTTCGGGGAGGCGGCCCGGGATTCCGCCGCACCGGCCTCTCTTCGCCTGATCGTCAACAATCTGCTGAGCAAGGGACCCTACCCGGCCGGGGGACACGCCATGAGCCTGAACAACGGGGAGTACCGGTGGAACGACCCCTTTGAAATGGTCCTGGGACCCTCTATCCGCCGCATTGTCGATTTCGCGGAACCGGGGCGTACCCTCTCTATTCTTCCCACCGGACAGTCCGGGAATCCCCTCTCGACCTTCTACGGCGACCAGACCGAACGCTGGCTGGACGGGGAGTACAAGGATCTGTACAGGGACAGCACCCTCTTCCGTCAGACCCGCGTGCGCACCATGAGGCTGCTTCCGGAGGAGGGGCGCTGAAGCCGTTCCGGTTCTGATTTGTCAGGCTTTTATTCTATATTTTGCCTGTGATATCCGCCGCAGGCGGAACGCGTCAAAGGATTTCAGCATCACCCGCAGATGAACACCCGCACGTTCCATCCCCTTGCCCTTCCCGGACCGCTGCCCCTGGCATGCCTGGCCCTGCTGTTGCTGGCTATGGCCTGTACGCCCGGACGTGAGACGGCCGGGGAGCGGGAGGACCCCGAGATGGAACAGGAGAGCGTCCTCGAGCAGGTGGACTCCACCCGTGCCGCCCCCGAACCCGACGACAGGGCGCCGGCGGATTCCGTGGAGGAGGAGGCGGGAGAACGCCCGGCGGCCGACAAAACAGATATAACCCGGCTCCTGGAGAACATGAGCCTGGAAGAGAAGATCGGACAGCTGTTTTTCATCTCGGCCGAAGGAGAGTTTTACAGCGAGGACGACGCCCGGTACCGTGATCTTCTCTCGCGGATCAGGGAGTACGGGGTGGGCGGAGTTATCTTCTTCCGCGGCGACATATACGGGCAGGCCATTCTGACCAACCGGCTGCAATCCGTCAGCGAGATACCCCTATGGATCACCCAGGACATGGAGTACGGGGCCGCCATGCGCGTGAGCGGAACCACCCGGATTGTTCCCGCCATGGGCGTTGCGGCGACCGGTAACCCCGACTACGCCTTCTGGGCGGGGAAAATAACGGCGCGGGAGGCCAAGGCGCTGGGGGTACACCAGGTTTACGCCCCGGTACTGGACGTGAATAACAACCCGGACAACCCGGTGATCAACGTCCGCTCGTTTGGCGGAGATCCCGAGGAGGTGGCCCGTTTCGGCAACCGCTTCATAGAGGGGGTGCAGTCCGAGAACATGCTCGCGACGGGCAAGCATTTTCCGGGCCACGGCGACACCGACGTGGATTCCCATATATCCCTGCCCGTCATTCCGTTCGGGTACGAACGGCTCGACAGCCTGGAGCTGGTCCCCTTCCGCTCAGCCATACAAAACGGGCTGGGCAGCATCATGAGTGCGCATATCGCATTCCCGGAACTGGGAGAGAACCCCCAGCTCCCGGCCACCATGGACGGGAGGATCCTCTCCGGCATCCTGCGGGACTCCCTCGGCTTTGACGGACTGGTGGTCACCGACGGACTGGAGATGAGCGGCATCGCTTCCCACTACTCCCCCGGAGAGGCGGTAGTGCGGTCGCTGAAGGCCGGCGCCGATGTCATGCTTCTCAGCCCGGACATGATTACGGCCGTAAACGAGGTGAAACGCGCCGTCGAGCGGGGTGAACTCTCCGAACAGCGGATTGACCACTCTGTCCGCAAGCTGCTGGAGCTGAAAAACCGGCGCGGCCTGTTCGGGCGGGGAGAGGTGGATCTCGACGAGCTGAGCAGGCGCATCCATACCCTGGAACACCGGCTGGTGGCCGGGGAGATCAGCCGGAGGTCGCTCACCCTTGTCAAGAATGAAGGAGATATCCTCCCCATCCGCGCCGCGGAGTACCCGCGGGTGACGGTTATCTCGGTGGCGGACGATGAATCGGGGCGAACCGGCAGCGGACTGGGACGTCTTTTCGGCCAGTACCATCCCAACGTGGATTTTCACGTGCTGGACCAGAGAAGCGGGAGCGAGGAGAAACGCGAGATTCTGCAGGACGCCAGGGAAGCCGACCTTGTGGTGATCGGTTCGTTCATCTACGTGCGTTCGGGACAGCCGGTACAGCTCGACGACGACCAGCTGGATTTTCTCCGGCAGGTCACCTCCTCCCGTCCCTCGGCGCTGATCGCTTTCGGCAACCCCTATGTGGTGAGGGACCTGCCTGAGACCGACGTCCAGATGATGGCCTGGTCGGCCAGCGGCGATCAGGTTGAGAGCGTGGTGCCCGCCCTTTTCGGCGGCTCCCGCATCGACGGACGCCTCCCGATGGAGATTCCCGGCATGTACGAATCCGGCTATGGGCTGACCCTTCCCCAGACCACCCTCCGTCCCGGGCTCCCGGAGAGCGTAGGACTCTCGAGCGATTCCCTCCGGCGGGTGGAGGGCATCATGAGGGAGGCTGTATTTGATTCGACGTTTCCCGGCGGGACGGTCACCGTGGTAAAAGACGGTGTGGTGGCCTACCAGGAGGGATTTGGCTACCACACCTACGATAAAACGGAGGCCGTCAGCGGTTCGGACATCTACGACCTGGCCTCCCTTACCAAGGTGGTCGCCACCACGGCGGCGGTTATGAAACTGGTGGACGAACGCGAAATCAGTCTCAGCGACTCGGTCGGTACGTACATCCCCGAATTCAAAAACGGCTCAAAACAGAAGATTACCCTGCGCCATCTCCTGCTTCACACTTCGGGGCTCCCCCCCTTCCGTGTCTATGTGGACTCCCTCAGCGAACGCGAAGAGATCCTGGAGGCGGTCAGGAACGAGCCGCTCACCTCCGAACCGGGTGAAAAATACGTCTACAGTGATCTCGGCTACATCCTGCTTGGGGAAATCGTGGAGCAGGTAAGCGGGGAGTCGCTCGACCGCTACACGCGGCGGGAGTTCTACCATCCCTTGGATATGAACGCCACCTATTTCAATCCCTCCCGGTTGGGTTCCTGGTTCACCCGACGCATTCCCCCCACCGAAATCGATACGGTCTACCGCCAGAAGACCGTACATGCGGAGGTGCACGACGAACGCGCCTGGTATCTTGACGGGGTGGCGGGACACGCCGGACTCTTCTCCAGCGGACCGGATCTGGCCGCGTTCGCCCAGATGCTGCTGAACGAGGGACGTTACGGGGGAGTACGATACCTGAACGAATCGACCGTACGAAGGTTTACCACCAACCAGTCCCCCCTGAACAACCGGGGACTGGGTTTCGACCGGAAGAGTGACGGGTTCAGTTCGGCGGGCTCCCTCACCAGCCGACGCACCTACGGGCACCTCGGGTTCACGGGCACCAGCTTCTGGATTGACCCCCGACGAGACCTGGCAATCATCATCCTGACGAACCGGACCTGGCCGAACCGCTCCTACGGTGAGCGGATCAGCCGGATCCGCGCCGCCGTGGCCGACGCGGTGGTCTCCTCAATCACCGGTTTATGACACTCTCCGAACTGCGAGCCCGATCCCACGTCCCCTACTCCGGCCGTGCCTCATGCGCACTGACCGAAAGCGAGTCGGGTGACCTGTTTCCCGGCGTCCGTGTGGAGAGCATATCCTTTCCTCTGACCATCTCCGCCGCCCGGGGCGCCCTTTTCCACTGCCTGAGCGAGGGACACAATCCTCGAAAAATCTACGTAGAAGAGGACCGCACGGAGCAGGCGGAGACCTGGCATAAGGAGTTCGGCCTGCAGCTCCTTTCGCTGGACGACCTGCCATCCTCCCATGACAACCCGGAGCGGCCGGAAGACCCACCTGTCTCCTGCCATAATTCGATCATCCCGGAGGTCGCTTCCGTTGTTGATCTGCTTGCGGACCTCCACGAAAGGGCCGTAGTTCCCCACTCCGCTTTCCCGGTCTCGGTCCTGCTCCAAAGCGATCGAGGTTGGTTCGGCGGCGTCAACCTGGAGTGCGGCGACTGGAGCAGGGGACTCTGCGGGGAGCGCGTGGCGGTCGCGAAAGCCCTGGCATCGGGAGCAAAGCATCTCCACAGCCTTCACATATACGCCAGGGACGGGGAGTTCAGCAGTCCCTGCGGAGCCTGCCGCCAGGTGCTGGCCGAACAGATGTACGGGGGACGCGTCTGCCTGTACCACTCCGACAAAAGCCGCTCCGATTTTTACGTCCGGGACCTGCTCCCGTACGGTTTCCACGCTTCTTCATTAAAAAAGGAAAAAGAGTGAAATACCTGGCCGTACTCGATTACGACCACATGGACGACGGCGTATTCCTCAGCTCCCTGGCTCGGTCCCTCACCTCGGTCGACCTTTCCGATATTATGCTCCTGCACGGGGAGAGCGTCTATACCGAACGAATTATACAAACCGGGGTGATGCGGGATGAGGCCACCATTCGCGGAATAAAGGACCTGAACAAGCGGCTTGTCGCCCTGCTGGCCGACGAAGGCGTACCGGCGGTGGGGATCCACGGTTATCAGCGCTCCGTGATCAGGCTGGAGGAGGAGACCCTGCAGCTGGACCGCGACTACCTGGAGAAGCTGCCCGGCGGTCCCCTCACCCTGATCTCCACCCTCGTGAAGACACCGGGCAGGGAGGATCCGGTGGCGGTCTCCCTGCCGCGGATGACCCGCTTCCTTAAGAGCAGACTGGACCCCAAGGAGGTGTTCCTTTTCGCGAAATCGGAGGAGAGCGAAATTTTCACCGAATCCTTTCCCACCGACCCGGTCAGATGGGAGGAAATGGACCCGGAATTCCGGGAAGAGATGATTCCCGCGGAGTTCCGAGATTTCGGCCTTCCGGTACGCCTGACCACCGCCGGTGCGTTCCAAAACATCCCTGATCTGGGCCAAACGAGGCAAATATTGTAGACGTTATCCTCTCCGCCTCCCCCGTTTGGCCGCATAAAACCCCCTTATCATGCGAAAAAACGGCCTTATTGATTAAAATTGGCCCTTTTAACTTGACAGAACACCTGCATATAACTAGATTCGATTATTCGATGTTATTCATATGAGTCGAGCATCGAGGGATTCATTCATGTCAACGCTAATTAAACGGAGTCACATAATGAGCCGATACGATGAAATGCAAGACCTGTTGGAACAGCTCGAACCCGATATCAACAAGTTCTATAACAAGGGGAACAAGGCAGCCGGAACCCGCGCCCGCAAAACTCTTCAGGCGATGAAGAAAAAAGCGCAGGAAATTCGAATGGAAATCCAGGAATGGAAAAACACCGGAAGAGTCTGATCCCGGTTTAAACTCATTCGTTCTCCTCCTTCCGACAATCCTCGGGAGGAGGTTTTTTTTTGCCTTTCTTATCTCCTTTTTCCCTCCTCTCTTCCGGCATGCTCTCATCGCCCCTGCAGGATTTGTCCCCAGCCGAAACGCACACCCTGAAACCAGGAGACTGCATCGATTCGGCTCCTGTACCCCTCAATCGGGGAGCGGATAACAGAGCCTTTATAATTTTTTAACAGTGAGTTAACAATGAAATAAGCCAGAGGGGATACCTTTAGACGAAAATCATCAGCACAAAAGCTAAACATACTTTGGAGACCATGACCAGACATTGCCAGCTCCTTCTAATTTCATTAGGACTACTTCTCTCCTCCTGCGGATCCGGGGGGGAATCCGGTACGCAGTCGGACGGAGAAATAAGAATTGACGGATCCAGTACGGTATTTCCCATGACCGAGGCCATAGCCGAGGAGTATCGGTCGGAGTCCCCGGACACCCGGGTCACCATCGGGGTCTCCGGGACGGGCGGGGGATTCCAGAAATTCCTGCGGGGGGAGACCGATATCAACAATGCCTCCCGGGCCATACAGCCCAGCGAAAGGGAGCTGGCCGGGGAAAACGGCATCGATTACCTGCAGCTTTCGGTAGCTTTCGACGGATTGGCGGTAGTGGTAAATCCGGAAAACGACTGGGCGGATTACTTTACCGTACAGGAACTGCGAACCATATGGGAACCCTCCGCACAGGGTGAAGTAACGCAGTGGAGCGATATTCGTCCCGAATGGCCCGAGGAGGAACTCCATCTCTACGGGCCGGGGGTGGCCTCCGGTACGTACGACTACTTTACGGAGGCGGTCGTCGGCGAAGCGGGTTCCAGCCGGGGCGACTTTACCGCCAGCGAGGACGACAATGTGCTTGTCCAGGGAATCGCAACGGACCGCTACGCCCTCGGCTTTTTCGGTCTGGCCTACTTCGAGGAGAACCAGGACCGGCTGAGGCTGGTCGGGGTGGACAACGGGCAGGGTCCCGTGGAGCCCTCCGTCGAAACGGTCTCCAATGGCACCTACAACCCGCTCTCCCGCCCGCTCTTCATCTATGTCTCCGAGTCGGCGGTCCGGAAAGGAAACGTGCGACGGTTTGTGCGTTTTTACCTGGAACAGGCTCCGGAGCTCTCCCGCCAGATCGGTTACGTGCCGATGCCCGATTCGGCCTACCAGGCCCAGCTGGAAAAATTCAATGCCTTCGCGGACAGCGTGAATGCCGGCACGGACCAGTAATTACCGACATTTCCTGCAACCGCAGGTTTTCTTCAAAAAAAGATGAGACTCAAGGAAAAGATTATTGAAAAAATACTGGCCGCCTGCGCGCTGCTGACCATCCTGACCACGGTCGGCATCGTCGGTGTACTGCTGGTGGAGGCGGTCGGTTTTTTCAGCGAGGTTTCCATCGTCGATTTCCTGACCGACACGCAATGGACCCCGCTTTTCGCCCAAAAGAGCTACGGCATCCTTCCCCTCCTCTCAGGGACCTTCCTGACCGCTTCCATAGCGATCCTGGTAGCCCTGCCGGTAGGGCTTACTATCGCCATCTACCTGAACGAGTACGCACCGTCCCGCTTCCGGAAAACCGTCAAGCCGCTCCTGGAGGTTCTGGCCGTGGTGCCGACCGTGGTCTACGGATTTTTCGCGCTGATGATTGTTACCCCGTTTTTGAAGAACTTCATCCCGGAACTCGCCGGTTTCAACGCCCTCTCCCCGGGCATCGTGATGGGTATCATGATTATCCCGTTTGTCTCCTCCCTGAGCGAAGACGCACTGAGTTCGGTTCCCGACACCCTGCGGCAGGCCTCCTTCGGCATGGGATCCACCCGTTTCCAGACCGCGTTCCGCGTCATGGTGCCGGCCGCCTCCTCGGGCATTATCGTCTCGGCGATCCTGGCCGTCTCACGCGCCATCGGCGAGACCATGATTGTGGCGATCGCCGCAGGTCAGCAGCCGCGGCTTACGCTCGATCCCACCGTTCCCATTGAGACCATCACCGCCTACATCGTTCAGGTCAGCATGGGCGACGTACCCTATGGGACGCTTGCCTACAAAACCATCTTCGCGGCGGGCATTACGCTTTTTGTCTTCACGTTCATCCTCAACAATATCAGCTATTGGGTAAAATCCAGGTTCCAGGAACAGTATGAATAACGGGAGGAAAAGCAGGATAAAGGACAAGCTCTTCCAGGGTATGGGAATATTCGCTACCCTCTCCTGCCTGGGTGTGCTGGCCATCTTTCTGGCTTTTATCGTCTATCAGGGAGCGGACCGTCTGAGCTGGGAATTTCTCACCAGTCTTCCCTCCCGCTTTGCGGCCGATTCCGGTATCTACACCGCCTGGATCGGGTCCATCTGGATCCTGGTACTGACCACGCTGATCTCTTTTCCCGTGGGGGTGGGGGCGGGCATCTACCTGGAGGAATACGGCAAAAAAAGCAGGATGAACAAATTTCTCGAGATCAACATCGCCAACCTGGCCGGGGTGCCCTCCGTCATTTACGGCCTGCTCGGCCTGGAGGTGTTCGTCAGGGTAATGCGTATGGGCAACAGCATCCTGGCGGGGGCGCTCACGCTCTCCCTGCTCATCCTGCCCATCATCATCGTCTCCACCCGGGAGGCCATCCGGGCGGTACCCCGGTCGATCCGGGAGGCATCCCAGGCTCTGGGAGCCTCCAAATGGCAGACGATCAGCGGGCAAATCCTGCCGGCCTCTTTCGGGGGCATCCTGACAGGGGTGATACTGGCCATATCGCGGGCCGTGGGTGAAACTGCGCCCCTGATCGTGGTAGGCGCGCTGGCGTACGTACCCTTCGCCCCGAGCGGGCCGATGGATGAGTTCACCGTGCTGCCCATACAGATTTTCAACTGGGTCTCCCGCCCGCAGCACGAATTTGTCATCAACGCGGCTGCGGCCATTATCGTCCTGCTGGCCATTACCTTTGTCATGAACGGCATCGCCGTCTATCTCCGCTACCGCTGGCAGAAAAAGCTGAACTGGTAATCTTTCCCAAGATCCCCTTTTAAATCATGATTCACGTAAAAACAAATATAAACGCGGATCGCCAGAACGCCCCAGGCGAAAGCGATGTACGCTCCGGCTACAAGCTGCGTGCAAAAAACGTCGATGTGTTCTATGACGATTTCCAGGCGATCAAAGATATCAGCCTGGACATCAAAGCCAACTCCGTGACCGCCTTCATCGGTCCGTCCGGCTGCGGTAAATCCACCTTTCTCCGGCTTTTCAACCGCATGAACGACAATATAGAAGGGTTTCGGATGAACGGCAGGATCCTGCTTGACGGCCGCAACATCTACGACCCGGACGTTAAGGTGGAGGAATTGCGTAAAACCGTGGGGATGGTGTTTCAGAAGCCGAACCCGTTCCCAAAGTCGATCTACGAAAACGTCGCTTTCGGCCTTCGAATACAGGGTATCAAGGACAAGGATTACATCGAGGAGAGGGTGATCCAATCTCTCAAGCAGGCCACACTCTTCGAAGAGGTAAAAGACAAGCTGGACAAGCAGGCCCTCAACCTCAGCGGGGGGCAGCAGCAGCGGCTCTGCATCGCGCGTGCCTTGGCGGTAAAACCCTCCGTTGTGCTGATGGACGAACCTACCTCCGCCCTGGATCCCCTCTCAACCGACAAGATCGAGGATCTCATTTACGAACTTAAAAAACACTATACTATCGCCGTGGTTACCCATAATATGCAACAAGCGGGCAGAATCAGCGATTATACCGCTTTTCTCTACATGGGCAAACTCATTGAATACGACAGGACCAAGAAGATTTTTACCCAGCCGGAAGAAGACCGAACACAGAACTACATAACGGGCCGCTTCGGCTGAGGTCCGCGCATCTGCCAAGGAAAGCTGTATTCTCATGTCACACCTGGATACCGAACTCAAACTGCTGAATCAGGACATACAGGAGCTGATGCTCATGGTCAAGAGCCAGCTGGAAAAGGGACGGGACGCCCTGCTGGATTTTGACGAGGATCTCGCCTTGGAGATCCGCGCCAACGAACGCCGCGTGAACGCCCTGGAACTGAAAATCGACCGGGACTGCGAAAACATACTCGCCCTTTTCAACCCGGTGGCTATTGACCTCCGTTTTGTCATTGCCTGCCTGAAGATCAACTCCGACCTGGAGCGGCTGGGCGACCACGCGTACAGCATAGCCGGTTACATTACCGACATGGGGGAGCCGATCGAACGGAAGTACCTCGAAGAGATGCGTATCGAGGAGATGTACACCACGGCCATTCGGATGCTGGAAAACGTCATGGAGGCCTACAGCGACGAAAACACCCGGCTGGCTCGAAAAGTGTTCGTGCAGGATCAGACGCTCAACGCCATCAACCGAAATGTCTCAAAAGTCACGGCGGAACTGATACGCGCGTCGGACGATGACGCCCATCTCCAGCTCTACCTCTATCTCTTTTCCATCATTCGCAAGCTGGAACGGGTGGGAGACCTGGCCAAGAACGTGGCGGAAGAACTCATTTTTTACATCGAGGCCAAAGTACTTAAACACAAAAAGAAAAAATACCGAAACGGCGACTCCGGCAGCGACTCCTGAAATTCCCGCCGGAGCGATAGGTAAACGGATCGGCACCTTTTAAACGCAAAGTAAAATCAGCACAGAGTTATGAACAGGACGGCGGTATTGCTATGCTTTTTTCTCTTCGCGGCATCCGGCGCCTTACGGGGCCAGGTGGAAACGGGCGGACCGGGCACCTTCAGCGGCACCGTATACATGGACTATTACTGGATGGCCGCCAACCACAACGATGGACTGGAGGGGCGAAACGGATTCTGGTTCCGGCGCATCTACCTGACTTACGACAGGGAGCTGGGTGGAGCATTCGACACGCGGCTGCGGCTGGAGATGAGCAACCCGGGAGATTTTATCACCAACAGCAAGATGACTCCCGTGGTAAAGGACGCCTGGCTGCGATGGTCGAACGGGAACCACGCCGTCATTGCCGGGATCTCTCCCACCCCCACCTTTGGACTGACGGAGGACGTCTGGGGGTACCGATCGGTCGAAAAATCCCCGCAGGATCTGTACGGGCTGGGCGGCTCCCGCGACTTTGGGCTGGCGGCCAAGGGAAGTTTCGGAGACGGGATGTGGGACTATCACGTGATGCTGGGCAACGGAACCGGCAACGGAACGGAAATAGACAAGGGAAAAAAACTGATGCTCGCCCTGGCGCGCCACCTGAACGACCGCTGGGTGGTGGAGGTGTACGGTGACTGGAACGACCGTCCCGGCAGCCGGTACCGCCTCACCCTCCAGGGGTTCGCGGGCTACCGGAGCGAGCGTTTTAATCTGGGTGTCCTCTATACCCACCAGTACCGTAACGCGCAGGAGGGAGTGCCGGATCGTACATTCAACCTTGCGTCTCTCTTCTTCCGCGGACGCCTGTCTGATTCGGCCGAGGGTTTTTTCCGGGTGGACCACCACTTCACACCCAATCCGGGAGGAGAGACCAATGCCTACATTCCCTTCAGTGACCGCGCGGAAGCCACCTTCATGGCAGGCGGAATAGATTTCCCGCTCCACGAAAACATTCACCTCATTCCCAACATCGAGGCGATCGTATACGGGGAGGCCCCCTCGGGCGAAAACCCCGAGTCCGATCTCATTCCACGCCTGACCCTGTTTATGGAGTTCTAGGGAAGCACTCCGAAGAAACGGCACCGTGGCAGACTGACGCGGCACCGGAATATTCCTCAGGACCTGGATTTTACTTTTACCCGGGTAAAGGCGATACTGGTTAAAATTGGGATAATCCCATCGTATCAGAGAGATTCACTGCCATCAGGGTTCTGGGTTTTGAACACCATCTGGAAGAGATATCAATCGACCATTTTAGCGAACTGCACCGAGAAGGGGATCCGGCGAAACTCTGTCATCTACTGGAAGAACCAGCTTTTCGCTGTCACGGTGGCTTGTATAATTCCTTTGAGCCTCGTGGCCCTCATCCCGGGCATCTACGTGGCCTGGAATTCCGGGCTTTACGGAATGCTGGCAGCGGATTTTATCACGGTAAGCACCATTTTGGGCGTTGCCCTTCTGCCCGGCATATCCGTGTTTCACCGCAAAATACTTTTTACCGCCTCCCTCTACCTTGTTTCGTTCGTCCTTCTTTTCTACCTGGGTGCAAACGGTCCCGGCCTGCTCTACCTTCTGACTGTGACGATTTTTGTGCTGCTCAGCCTCGACCGGTTCTTCGGATACCTCGCCTTCGGACTGAATACCCTGATCTGCATCTATTTCGGACTGGCCATTCATTACGGGTTTGCCAGCAACGCGGTGCTGGATCAGTACCGGCTGGACACCTGGATCGGTGTATCCTCCAACCTGGTTTTTCTCAGCGGTACGCTGGCTTTCCTGTTTCCCAAACTGTTCGAGGGACTTCAGACTTCGTTCGACGAACAGTTCAAAGCCGAGCGAAACCTGCAGGCATCCCTCTCGGAGAAAGAGACACTCCTCATGGAAATACACCACCGGGTGAAAAACAATCTGGCCATCGTTTCAGGCATGATGCAGCTGCAGGCCCTGGGAGAACAGAACAGACGATTGCGTCAAAAATTGAACGACAGCGTGGGGCGCATTAAAACCATGGGAATCATCCACGAATTGCTCTACCGTTCGGAAAGTTTTTCCAGGCTGCGGGCAGACGAAAACATTAAAACACTTATCACAGAGATCGCCGGTTCACACCGGAAAGATTTTGATCTTGATCTCCGGTTCAAGCTTCAGCCCCTTGACCTGAACATCAACCAGGCGATCCCCCTCTCGCTCATTGTCAACGAAGTGGTTACAAACGCTTTTAAACATGCGTATGAGGAGAGGGACGAGGGCAGACTGAGCATCGAGGTCAGGGAAGAGCGCAACCATGTCAAGGTTAGTATCCGGGACGACGGGAAAGGCCTGCCCCCGGATTTCGGCATATCGGACGAGAGCGACAGCTTGGGCCTGCAGCTGATTGATAACCTCTCCGGCCAGCTGGAAGGCGACTATGATTACAAGTCCTTGGAAGGGGAAACCCGCTTTACGCTGAACTTCAGAAAGCGGGACGTCAGGGGAACGGGATCCGCCCTGATCGAATAACCGGGCCGCCGTCTAACGACCGGCCAGGGAACCCTTGCTAGCGGTTGTCGTAGCGGTCCGGGATGGGATTGTCTTCCCCTTCGGAGGCCCAGTAGATATTGACCACCCACCAACGGCTGCCGTCGTTCAGCAGTTGTATGGAGTTGATGCCCCGTGCGATGATCTCACCCCCCTCGGTGTTCCGGGAAATGTAGGTGCTGAACACATGAGCCATGGGATCAAAGCGGTCCGTCTCCCGGTGGATCTCCTCTTCGATGAACCCGTTTTCCACCAGGTAGGGTCCGGACTGCTCGATATACTCCTCAGGAGTGATAAAACGTGCGCTGACCTCTCCCTGCTGGTTCGTGCCGGTGGGAATGAGCCGGGCGTCATCCGTAAAAAGCTGCCGGAAGGTCTCCCAGTCCCGCTCCTCACCCTTCTCCCCTGAAATGGAGCTGTAGAGTGCCTCCAGGGTCCCGTCAATCGTGCTCAGGTCGTAGGGGGTGGGAGTGGTTTGCGCGGTTCCCTGACGGGAGAACATGAATACAAACGTCAGAACAATAATGGCCAGGTATTTCATATCGGTATCCGGTTTTGGCTGCTGTTTCGTGCAGCGGGAATATGCGCACTTTACCTGTCATTGCCAAGCAGTAGCATGCCGGCCGTCTCACGCCGCGTTGCATTCCCGAGCGAAATTTGTACTTTGACGCTCATCATTGGCACGTTAATCGGTGAGAAAATCTTATATGGCTGATTCCGCTGGCGAACAGGAGCTGGCACGCGATCTTGGTTTCCTGGAGGCCTACACCATTGGAGTGGGGACCATGATCGGGGCCGGGATTTTTGTGCTGCCCGGAATTGTGGCCGACAATGCGGGTCCGGCGGGCATGATTTCGTTCGCCATTGGCGGCGTGGTCTCCCTGCTGACAGCGCTCTCCCTCTCCGAACTGGCGACCGGCATGCCGAAAGCCGGCGGTAGCTACTATTATGTTAATCGCGCGATGGGCAGTTTCTTCGGCTCCATTGTGGGCTGGAGCATGTGGGCGGGGCTGATGTTCGCCACGGCTTTCTACATGCTGGGATTCGGACAGTACCTGACGTTCTTTTATGGGAACATCCCCGTCGCCGGCTCCGCCCTGGCAATGGCCGCCCTCCTTATCGCGGTCAACTGCCGAGGCGTGAAAGAGACCGGGGCGCTGCAAAACCTGATCGTCATTCTCCTGATCGGATGTATCCTGGTCTTCTTGTCGTTCGGGGTTTTTAACATCGACTGGAGTGTTTTCCGACCTTTCAACCCCAACGGGTGGGGAGCGGTGGCCTCAACTGCCGCAACGGTATACGTCTCTTTTATCGGCTTTGAAGTCATTGCCACAAGTGCCGAAGAGATCAAGGATCCGGGGAGGAATCTGCCGCTCTCGATGATCGCTTCGGTACTCACTCCCATGCTCTTCTACGTGCTGGTCATGCTGGTCACTACCGGGGTCCTGCCGGTGGATGAACTGGCCGCTTCCTACATTCCGGTGGCGGAGGTGGCGGGAGAGTACCTTGGTACGGCGGGAGCGCTAATGATGGTGATCGGAGCCGTGCTGGCCACCGTCTCCAGTGCCAACGCCTCCATCCTGTCGGCGGCACGGGTCAACTTTGCGATGGGGCGCGACAAGATCCTCACCGGCTGGCTCAACAAAGTGCACAGCCGATTCCGCACGCCCTTCCGGGCCATTCTGATCACCGGTATGGTTATCCTGGTCCTCATCGGACTTGGGGTAGGGCTGGAAACCCTGGCGGATGTGGCAAGTTTCCTCTACCTGGTCACCTATGCCCTGGTCCACGTGGCCGTCATCGTCATGCGGCGGGCGGATCCGGACGATTACAAGCCTGATTTCTGCCTGTCGGACTGGGCCTATCCGGCCATCCCCTTGCTGGGGGCCGTCTCCTGCCTGGTCATCGTAGCGCAGATGCGGCCCTTGATTCTCCTCATCGGGGGAGGAATCGTCGTGATTGGAGTACTGTGGTACTTCGGATACGCAGCCAGCCGCGCCGTAAAGCCGAGTCTTGTGGGGGATGCCATCGCCGCCCGAAAACAAACACCCGCTCCGAACGAGCGGTACCGGATCGTGGTTCCCATTGCCAATCCCCAGACCGAACAGCACCTGATCCGCCTTGCCGGCGCCATCGGATCCAATTACGGGGAAGCCGAAATCGTGGCGGTCAGCGTCCTTGAAGTACCGCAGCAGACCTCCCTGGAACAGGGCCTAAAATACGAGGACGAGCGCATTCGCCGGCAACAGGAACTGCTAGACAATGCCCGGAACACTGCCGAAGAGGCCGGCATAGGCCTTCGTACCCGCGCTATTGTGGGGCACAGCGTCAGCTCCGCGGTTCTGAGCGTTATCCGGGAGGAACGGGCACAGCACCTGGTGCTGGGGTGGAGCGGCAAACGCAAAAGGTACCGGCACATCCTCGGCTCCAACATCGATCACATTGTCTCCGAAGCCTCATGTGAGATATCCCTCGTCAAAGCCGGAGACCAGCCGGTCAACAATATTGTGGTGCTTGTGGGTACCGGACCCAATTCCCTGCTGGCCGTGAGGCGGGGATATGACCTGCTGTCCAATTCCCCGAATGCCTCTCTCACCCTCTTGACCGTTCAATCTCCCGGCCCGGATAAACATTCGGATCTGGAAAGGAAAGGAGAAGGATTGCTGAAATCCGTGGCTCATCAGACAGGCCTCGAGCCCGGCTCCTACCAATCGAAAGTACTGGTCTCCGACCACGTGCGGGAGACTCTGCTGGAAGCGGTGGATGATTACGACACGATCTGCATTGGAGCCACCCGAAGCACCGCCATCCGCCAGGCCCTTTTCGGCTCCATACCGGAGGAGATCGGCGAACATTCCAGGGGCACCCTCGTCATCACGCGGGGTCGCCAATACAAACCCCGGACGGTTACAGAAGGTATTATAGAAAGGCTCTCGAGGTAACCTCCCTCAATTGGTTTCCATCAATTTGTCTACGTTGTCCTTGTGTCCCACCAGCAGAAAACGATCCCCCTCCATGACTTTCGTTTTCCCCGATAAGATGCCGATGGGCCTGTATTCGTCGGAGTCCTCCTCGTCGTTCTGCTCTCCAGCGAAACGCTTAATAGTTATCAGGTTCAGCTGGTAGCGTTTTCGGAGATCGAGCTCCTCCAGCGTATAGCCGGTCATGGTATCCGGGGCATCCACCTCAAACACCGCGATGCCCTCCCCGATGTCAAACATCTCAGACATCCCCCGGCGTACCAGGGATACGCCCATCCGCTCAGCCACCTGTCGCTCAGGGTGAATGACATCCGTGATCCCGATATGTTTCAGGATCTGTTCCTGGATATGGGTACCAGCGCGCCCGTAAACCTCCTGAACCCCCGAGTTGATAAGGTACATCGCAATAAGGGCCACCGGTTCGAATGCTTCACCAATCGAGATAACGGCCACATCTACATTGGTAATTCCGTGGTGTTCCAGAAGTTCGGGATCCGTGGCGTCAAAACATATCGCATCGGAGACATACTCCTTTACCTGGTCGATATGGTCCATGTCATTGTCGATGGCAATGACATAAGCTCCCTCCTCGGAAAGCGTTTTTGCCAAGGCACTGCCAAAAGCTCCGATTCCAATAACCGCAAAATTAAGTTCGTGTCGCTGTTTCATAATGTTCGACAGTCAGATATTAAGATTAGGAAACCATGATGTTCTCTTCGGGATATTTATAATTTCGGGTATCCACATGGCGGGCAAAAGCTCCCATGAAGGTGAGAATGCCTACTCTACCTAGGAACATGGAGACCACGATGATGGATTTGCCCCAGGAGGTCAGATCCCCGGTTATACCGCGGGAAAGTCCGACGGTCGCAAAAGCGGACACCTCTTCAAAAAGAAGATCCATGAAGGCATGGTCTTCCACAAGCGACAGCAGGATGGTACTCCCGCCGATGCAGATAAGAGCCAGCAATACCACCGTAATGGCCCTGAAAATCACGGAATTAGGTATCGTGCGACGAAACAGTTCCATCCGGTCATATCCTTTGATCGTCATGGTTATGGATCGCATGATCACCGCGAAGGTGGTGGTTTTGATACCTCCCGCGGTAGAGGCCGGCGAGCCGCCGATGAACATGAGAATCAAGATGACTAGGGTCGCGGAAATACCAATCGCTCCGGTATCGATGGTATTGAAGCCGGCGGTCCGTGTGGTAACGCTCTGAAAGAGGGAGACCAGCACCTTATTTCCCCAATGAAAGCCGGCCAGTGTTTGATTCCACTCCATTACAAGAATCAGGAGGGTGCCCAGCGCCAGGAGTACGGCGGTGGTGACAAGTACCGTCCTTGTGTGCACGGAGAGCCGGCGCTTCCAGCGGGGCCGGGCCCTTCTTGTCCGGATCGTCTCCCAGACGACGGTGAACCCCAGCCCTCCCAGCACAATAAGAGTCATGGTGGTCAAATTGATCCCAAGATTCGTTGCGTTTAGTCCGTCCGCCAGGCTGTTGGTAAACAGTGAAAATCCCGCGTTGCAAAATGCGGACACGGCATGAAAGACGGAAAAAAGGACCTTTTGCCCGTGTGTGGGGAACGTTACCTCCCAGCTCAGGTAGTAACAGATCGCCCCGACAGCCTCAACCAGCAGCGTTAAACCTACAATCCTTTTCAAGGTGGACCCTACGAGGCTGGTGTTTGATTCGCCGACAACTCTCTTGAGTGTATTCATCTGGCCCACGCCTAGTCCCCCGCTGATAAACAGAAAGATAAAGGTGGCGAATGTGATAATCCCTATACCGCCCAGCTGGATGAGCGCAAGGATGATCAACTCCCCAAAAAGCGTAAAGTGCGTGGCGGTATCCACCACGATGAGACCGGTCACGCAGACCGCGCTTGTGGAGGTAAAGAGCGCGTCGATGAACACCAAACCCTCTCCGTCCTGTGTAGTCTCGGGCAGCATGAGCAGAAGGGTTCCGACCGTGATAAGCGACAGGAAACTGTAAACGAAGAAGCGGGCGGTATTCTGCTGATTCCTAAGGAGATCAGGCAAATACTGCAGGAATTTTACGGCGACAACCAACAGCAGATAGCCCTTCAGAAAATTCAGGAAAAAAATCTCCGGATTGGGATTGTCGCCGACCAGCAGATCGATGATGCCTATCGAGGAGATGCCCAGATCAACCAACAGAAGCAGGGAGAAAACCGACAACACTCCTTCAAACCAGCGTTTCCGGAGATACGTCATGCGTACGCTGGTCAGCAGCAGCCGTATTAAAAAATTAGCTGTAAACCCGAAGAGAATCCAGACTTCGATTTGGCGGTTCAGCCTGACTAGCTCGGGCGAGAGCTCAAAACCAACCGGTATGAGAATACTTGCCACTGCCAGGAGACTCAGCAGGGCCGACAAACCCCGAAGGTAGGGATGGGCTGCCTTGTCAATCTCATACAGGTCATCCTGCAGATAGTGCCATAAAAGATTGGCATCCTTCTTAAAATCACGCCATCTGCGCAGTATCCTGAACCACTTTTGTTTCCAGTGATACGGTAATTTCATAGCCAGCGGGAAGATAGGAAATTTACCGGTGGAAAGAAGCGAAAGGGGTATCCTGGCTCCCCGGTAGGATTCGAACCTACGTCCGCCAGCCGGCGGATAACAGCACGCTTGCTCTGCCAAATAAAAAAGGACTAACCGGCCCATCTTGCCAGCTAGTCCTTTCGTTGCTCCCCGGGTAGGATTCGAACCTACGACCCAGCGGTTAACAGCCGCTTGCTCTGCCCCTGAGCTACCGAGGAAT
>CAZGSL010000009.1:0-72512 GCA_964528445.1 uncultured Balneolaceae bacterium
CCAGAACGACATCCTCAAGGAGTTCATGGTCCGGAACACCTACATCTATCCCCCCGATCCCTCCATGCGCATCATCGGGGATATTTTCGAGTACACCTCCCGCCACATGCCCAAATTCAACTCCATCAGCATCAGCGGCTACCACATGCAGGAGGCCGGCGCGACATGCGACCTGGAGCTGGCCTACACCTTGGCGGACGGACTGGAGTACTTGCGGACCGGCATCGAGGCGGGACTGGACATCGACGAATTCGCCCCGAGAATCTCCTTCTTCTGGGCTATCGGCATGAACCACTTCATGGAGATCGCAAAGATGCGGGCCGCCCGGATGCTCTGGGCAAAACTGGTCAAGCGCTTTGATCCGCAGAATCCCAAATCGATGTCCCTGCGCACCCACTGCCAGACCTCAGGCTGGAGTCTGACCGAGCAGGATCCCTTCAACAACGTGGCCCGCACCACCATCGAGGCGATGGCGGCGGCACTGGGACACACCCAGTCGCTTCACACCAACGCGCTTGACGAGGCGATCGCGCTTCCCTCGGAATTTTCCGCGCGCGTAGCACGCAACACCCAGATCTACATGCAGGAGGAGACCGGCATTACCGAGGCGGTGGATCCGTGGGCCGGGTCCTACTACGTGGAGTACCTGACCGACCGCATCGCCCGAAGAGCCTGGAGTCACATCGAGGAGGTGGAGGAGCTGGGCGGCATGGCACAGGCCATCAAGGAGGGCCTGCCCAAAATGCGCATCGAGGAAGCCGCCGCCCGCAAGCAGGCACGCATCGACAGCGGAAAAGAGACCATCGTCGGAGTCAACAAATACACGCTTGACAAAGAAGACCCGATTGACATTCTTGAAGTCGACAACAGCAGGGTTCGCCGGGACCAGGTCCGGCGCCTGGAGGAGCTGAAAGAGGAACGGCACGACCGGGAAGTGAAAGAGTCGCTCGACGCGCTGCGCCAGGTGGCCGAAACCGGGGAGGGCAACCTGCTCGAGGCGGCGGTGGACGCCGCCCGCAGGCGGGCCACGCTCGGCGAAATATCGGACGCCATGGCGGACGTATTCGGACGTTACAAGGCCTCCATCCACTCCATAACCGGCGTATATTCCTCGGAAATGAGCGAAAACGAACATTTTGAAAAAGCGCGGGAGGCGGCCGACCGCTTCGCGGAACTGGACGGGCGGCGCCCCCGGATCATGGTGGCCAAAATGGGACAGGACGGCCACGACCGCGGTGCCAAGGTGATATCCACGGGCTTCGCAGACCTTGGATTTGACGTGGACATCGGCCCCCTTTTCCAGACCCCGGAGGAGGCGGCCCGCCAGGCGGTCGAGAACGACGTTCATATCCTGGGGGTCTCCAGTCTGGCCGGGGGACACAAAACGCTGGTGCCGGACGTGATGGAAGAACTGAAAAAGCAGGGGCGGGAGGAGATCCTGGTCATCGTGGGCGGTGTTATCCCCCGGCAGGATTACGATTTTCTCTACGAGAAGGGAGTCGCGGGAATTTTCGGACCGGGAACCGCGATACCGAAAGCCGCCCGTGAAATTCTGGACATTCTGATCGAAAGGGAGAGCGATGGATGAACCGTCTCCATCCGAAAAGGGCCAGGCCGGCTCCTCCATCAATCCCGATTACCGGGAAAAGATGGGGAAAAAGGGGGAACCTCTCCCGCCGGAAAAGTACGTGGAGGGTATTATCGAGGGAGACCGCGCCCTGCTGAGCCGCGCCATTACCCTGGTGGAGAGCACCCGCCCGGAAGACCGTGAGGCCGGCCAGGAGATTATCGAAGCGTGCCTGCCGCACGCGGGAAACTCCGTGCGGGTGGGCATAACCGGCGTCCCGGGCGTCGGGAAAAGCACCTTTATCGAAGCCCTGGGCAATCACATCATCGACAAAGGCAGATCACTGGCGGTCCTGGCAATCGATCCCAGTAGTACCCGGTCGCGGGGGAGTATCCTGGGCGACAAAACCCGCATGGAATCCCTTGCCAAAAACGCCTCCGCCTACGTCCGCCCCTCGCCGACCGGAGGTTCCCTGGGGGGCGTGGCGAGAAAAACGCGGGAGACGATCTTCCTCTGCGAGGCCGCGGGGTTTGACACGGTGTTTATCGAAACGGTAGGGGTGGGCCAGTCGGAAACGGCCGTGCACTCCATGGTGGATTTCTTTTTGCTGCTCATGCTGGCGGGAGCCGGCGACGAGCTGCAGGGGATCAAAAGGGGGATCATGGAGATGGCGGATCTCCTGGCGATCAACAAAATCGACAGTGCCCCTGGCAAGAGCGTGAACCGCAGCGTCCGGGAGTACAGGAACGCCCTGCATCTCTACCCCGAACCCGAATCGGGATGGTCGCCAAAGGTCACCACCTGCTCCGCACTCGAACAGACCGGCATCGATGAGATATGGGAATCGGTGGAGGAGTACCTGGAACTTACCCGGGGGAACGGCTGGTTTGAAAGGAATCGAAACCGGCAGTCCCGCTACTGGATGACCGAAACCATACGCGCGCGCCTCTTGGATGATTTTTATGAAAACCCAGACGTGAGGGAAAAGTACGAGGAGATTGAAAAAGCGGTCCTGAACGGTGAGATGAGTTCCTTTCGGGCCGCGGCCCTGCTGCTGGAATACTATTCCGGCCGCTAGGTCGCCCGCATTTCCCCACGTCCACCCGGGCGTGACCGGCCGAAGGGTCAGGGGACTATCCCAGGTTGAGCTCGGACTGGGAGGGAGTGAAAGCCACCTCCTCGTCATCCATTTTACCCTCGCCGAGCGCCTCGTTCATTTCCGACCGGAGTTTCTGAATGGTGAGTCCGCTGGTCAGTGCGCCGTTTCGCGCGATGGATATGCGGCCGGTCTCTTCGGAAATGACGACTACAAAAACGTTGTTCGTCTCCGTAATCCCCACCGCTGCCCGGTGACGGGTACCGAACACCGACGAAATATTGGGATTCTGGGAAATAGGCAGGTAACAGCTGGCCGCGACGATCCGACTGTTCCGGATGACCACCGCGCCGTCGTGAAGGGGCGTATTTTTATTGAATATGGTCTGCAGAAGTTCGCTGTTAACCGTCGCGTCCAGCTTGACACCCACATCCACCAGGTCCTGCAGGGTGGAAGTTCGGGCAAATACGATAAGCGCGCCGGTCTTAGTATGGGACATGGCGCGGGCGGCGTCAATCACCTCGTCGATCACCGTCTCTGAATTGGTACGAACAAAAAACCGGTCCAGGTTGGTGTTCTGACCCAGGCTGTAGAGCAGCTTCCGGATTTCAGGCTGGAAGATGATAAAGACCGCCAGCACACCGACGTCCAGTATGCGCCTCAGGATAAAGTTAATGGTAGAGAGGCCGAGCGCGCTTACCAGCGCGTTGATGATAATGATGAACACCAGTCCGACCGCCGCCTGAATCGCGAAAGTTCCCCGGATCCACCGGTACAGGTAATAGAGTACCAGTGCGATAATAAAGACTTCCACGAAGTCTTTAATGCCAAACTCCAGGAATCCTATGGGAATCAAGAGCGGGTCATATCTAAGGGTTCATGATTGAATGGATGATTGCCAGGCCAGGGCCGGGGAACGGTCCAACACGGGCATCCCTCCGGCGGAAGTTAAAAACCGCGCAGTGCATTGAATACCTCGACCGTGTCCTTTGCCTGCCGCACATCGTGCACGCGTAGAATTTTCGCTCCCCTTGTCATCGCGTGGTAGTGAGCAGCCAGCGTCCCGGCCAGCCGCTGGTCGGTTTCCCTTCCCTCCAGCAAACGGTCAAACATCGATTTCCGCGAGGCCCCCACCATTAATGGATAGCCTAAATCCGTGAAATTGTCAAGTTTAGCCAGAATTTCGAGGTTATGGCGGAGGGTTTTTCCAAATCCGATGCCGGGATCCAGTATGATGTTTTCCAACCCTCTCTCCGAGGCTATCTTCACCTGTCGCCTGAAGAAATCCCGGATATCTCCCGTAACATCCTCGTAGCGCGGGTTCTCCTGCATGGTTTCGGGATCTCCCTGCGAGTGCATGATAACGAGGGCAGCCCCGTACTCGACGCACAAATCCGCCAGTCGCGGTTCGCGCCGCAGTCCGCTTACGTCGTTTACAATATGGACGCCCGCCGCCAGTGCTTCGGACGCCACCCGGTATTTGGTAGTGTCAACGGAAAAGAGAAGTTCCGGAAAACGGGAGACGGCTTCGACCAGGACGGGCATGACGCGATCTATCTCCTGCTCCACCGTAACCGGTTTCGCGCCCGGCCGGGTGGATTCGCCGCCCACGTCCACAATATCTGCTCCCTCCGCCGCCATCTCCCCGATACGGGACAGCGCGTCCGGCAGGGTATTGAAGTTCCCCCCGTCGGAAAAAGAGTCGGGCGTAACGTTCAGAATGCCCATCACCACCGGCGAGGTCAGGTCCACTGCCCTGTCTCGGACAGAGAGGGATACCGGGGCCGTTTGGGCGTCATCAGTCAAGGCAGTCTATTCCCAATCCTCCTGCAGGTATTCCCGTTTATCGGTAACCTCCGCCCACTCATCGGCATCGGGGCGGTCTTCCTGGGTCTCATTAATAACCCGGTCCGCCCACTTCTCAGCGAGCCGTTCGTTCAATTCTATATAGTGCTCCCATTCCATGGGCACCTCATCGTCGGGATAAATCGCCTCCACCGGACACTCCGCCACACAGGCATCGCAGTCGATACACTCCAGGGGATCAATGGTAAGAAAGTTGGGTCCCTCACGGAAGGCATCCACCGGGCACACGGCCGCGCAGTTGGTATACTTGCAATTAATGCACGGTTCGGTAACAATATAGGCCATTAGTATTCAGTCTGCTTGGCGTTGGAAAGTCGCACTAAATATCTCGGCTTCACACCTTATATGCAATAATTTCTCCCTCCTATCGGCCGTCCCGCAACATGAAGCGAACACTGTCGATCCTGCCGGCGTTCGGTGCGGGACGGGTTCCCAGCAGGGCGTTCATTAGTTCGTACAGGTGAATGCTCCGGAAGGGGGCAACCAGGGTATCCGTCTTGAAGGAGGGACCGGCAGCCAGGAATATTCCCTGCATCGACTTTAGACCGTTGTCGTAACCGTGCGTGGCCGAGGGAAGGGACTCCAGGAAGCGCTCCCTGGAGCCGCTGTCCACTACCGTGTATCCGGGGTCGGCTACCAGCACCAGGTCAAACACCCTGCGGTGGTCGCCGAACCGGTAGCGCTCCGGGAACTCGCTTTTACGATACACCCGAAAGTTCTCCTCCTGCTCCTTCAGCCGGTCGTAGAGGTCCCCGGCAGCACCCTCCACCGGTTGAATCAGCGTTACCGGATCCAGGACGATCCGCTCCACCCGATCCATTTCTATCATCGCATCCAGGTCGATCAGCCGGTCGGCCGACTGCCCGAGCATCCCGTGGTCCGATACCACCATAAGGTTGAGGCTCTCGGAGAGCCCCTCCTCTTCCAGGCGGTCCGAGAGGTATCCCAGGAGACGGTCGGCCGACCGAATGGCGCCGTCGAGCGTATCGGACTCGATACCGTATCGGTGGGCCGCGGCATCCACGTGCTCAAAATAGAGGGTGGCCAGGTTCACCGCCCGATCCTCCGGCCGGGAGAGCCATTTCACCACGGTGTCTATGCGCGCCCGGTACTCCATCGAGGAGTCATATCTTTTCCAGTAGGTGGGGTGCATCTGCTGGATATCCGCCTCGGATCCCACCCAGAACATGGTGCCCGCCCTGCCTCCCTGTCGGATCACCGTATTCCAGATGGGCTCCCCGCCGTACCATTTGCCGTCCTCCACGGCCTGTCGGTCGGACGGGCCGTACCACTCATCGAATTCAGGATCGTACATCGTATTGCCCACGATGCCGGACTGCTCCGGGTAGAGTCCCGTAACGATGGCGTAGTGGCTGGGAAACGTCTTGGTGGGAAAAACCGGTATCAGCCCCTCCGCACGAACGCCGGCGGCGGCAAGGGAATCAAAATGAGGTGTGGGCACCCGCTCCGCGAAGTCGTGCCGGAATCCGTCGAAGGAGACCAGCAGCAACTTGGGGGGATCGGACTCCGGGGAGGAATCCGTACAGGATCCCACCAGCAGAAGCAGGACAAGGAGCGTCAGGGAGTGTCTGATCATGACAGAGATTTCTTCGTTTGACCGGAATTTTGAATGTAATCAATCGGCCGATGTTTTATCAATGCCGGGATGGAGGGCAACCATAAAAAAAGGGCGATTCCCCCGCCGCCGCTGCGGCGGCCGGGTTGAATCGCCCGAAAATCGTCCGTCTGCCGTTGTCTAGAACGAGTAACGGATTCCCACCTGCAACTGCCAGCGGGAAGCGAGATCGTTGATGCTGTAGAGCTGATCGTCGGTGACGTTTGCCGGATCGAAATTCATGATCGGCTTGCCGATATCGCCGGAATCCAGGTTGTACTGGGGATTGGCGGCGATATAATCCTGGTCGACGTATCCCTGGAAGGCAAGCAGCTGGTAATTGTTGAATCCGTTGATAGATTCAACCGTTCCCCAGTCGCTGTTCAGGAAATTAAGCGCGTTGAACAGGCTGGCGGTAATCTCCACTCGCTGTCCCCCGAACGTCTGAATTTCCTGGTTGACCCGCAGATCCAGGAAGCTCGACCACGGCTCCCGGGCCGTTCCACGCTCCACCTGGTCTCCCCGGTAGTCGTCCAGGGAGGGATGGTCGGAGATGAAGGAATCGAACGCATTCCAGTTGTCGCTCGTCAGGACGATATCGTCTTCCGTGGCGGGCACGTAGACCAGATCGTTGTCGAACCGTCCGTCCCCGTTCGCATCGCCTGAATAAATCCAGCTGAAGGGAGTTCCGGCACGGCCGTCGTAAATCACCGAGAAGGTGGTGGCGAACCGGTCGCCCCAGTCGAAACGGTAGGAGAGCTGGCTGAGAATCCGGTGGCGGCGCTCGAAATCAGCCGTCCCCTGCTGGGGATCGTTGACCTCTACGTTCTCATTGAACTGCCAGTTGGAGATGGCCCGGCTCGAAGTACCGTTGTTTATGGTCTCGGCCCTGTTGTAGGTATAGGCGAGGCGGGCCCTCAGGCCGTTATCCCACTGCTTCTGCAGCTCGCCCGTGACGCTGAACTGGTACCCCTGGTCGGTATTGTCAAGCACGATGGCGTTCGTGAAGTTTTCCTCGTCCCATCGCTCCGGAAATCCGGAAGTGTTCCCGAAGAAAGAGTTGAAAACGATGTCCCCGTAAATGGGGCGGCCGTAAGCCGATATGTCCACCGGCTTCAGGTTGATGTTCCGGAAGGTCACCTCGTTGAGCATCTTGGTATAGATTCCCTCGAGGGTTCCGGTCAGCCCGTCCGCGAATTCGTGGTCGACCGCCAGGTTGACCTTGAGCGACTGCGGGTATTTGAAATCCTCCTCGATCAGATTGACCTCCGTCGTGTTGATTCCCTCCAGGGAGGAGCCGGGATCCAGCGGACTGGGCTGGTTGTCGGGATCGGGGACAAACCGGAAGTCCTGTGGCAGGTCTCCTCCGAACAGTGCCAGGCGACCGTAGTCGGCGCCCGTGTTGCTGTACTGGTTGGAGATCCAGACGAAGGGTGGATTGCCCGAAAAGATTCCGACACCGCCCCGAAGCTGGGTCGTGCGTTCGCCGCCGCTGGCATCCAGGTTGAATCCGAACCGCGGCGACCAGAGTACGTTGCCGCTGGCCACCCGCGAGGTGGAATAGCCGGGGAACGACTGTTCCACCTGGGGATTGTCGGTCGGCTCGTCCGGGAGTATGGGGATATCCGCCCGGAGCCCGAACGAGAGGTTCAGCCGGTCGCTGACCGTCCATTCGTCCTGTGCGTAGAAGCCCAGCTGGATGCCCGTGAAGTTGGCGGTTCGGTTGCCGCCCGGCAGCAGGTAGCTGTACTGGTAGCCGAAGGGATCCCCGTTCCTGAAATCTTCGATGCTGCGGAACTCGTAGGTTCCGAAATCATCCTGCACGAACAGATTGTCGAAGGTGAAAATCTGGTTGCTGGTTCCCAGCGTTAATTCGTGGTTGCCCAGGATATAGGTGAAATTGTCGGTAATCTCGATCAGGTCCTGGTCCAGCCCGTTTGCCTGGGAGAACCGATCAATACCCATGAATATGCTGGCGAAATCCCCCTGTCCGTCCGGCAGGCTGATCTCCACCTCGGGAAAAGGCTGGGCCACCACGTCGCGGGAATCGCGAATCCGGGTGTAAACCACGCGCGCCTCGTTGAACGTATTGGCGCCGAGGGTGCTCTCCAGCTTAGCCACGTAGGAAGTCTGCTGGCTGTTGAAGTTGTACTGCCGGTTGCTGAAGCTGTACTCGTCGGATCCCCGGAAGATGCCCTCGTTGTCAATCGCGTCGACGTAGTTGAACCGGAATGAAAACTTGTTCTGATCGTTGATGTTCCAGTCCAGTTTCGCCAGCAGCTTGTCGTTGTCCTGCGACTGGGTGAGCGGTGAACCGTATCCGCCCGGGTCGTAGCCGTATTGATTCATGGCGATCTCGCGGATCTCGTTAAAGGGTCCGGCCCCGAGTGCAAATTCGTTGGTGGCCCCGCTTCCGGCTATCCCTGTGGTGATGGGGCTCGACTGGCGGCGGAACTCCCCGTTCACAAAGAAGAAGAGCTCGTCCTCTATAATAGGACCGCCCACGCTTAGCCCCAGGTACGTCTCGTCAAAGGAGGGGAAATCCGAGGAAGTCAGGGTCTCTCCGTCCCGCTCAAAATCGTAGTTGCCTACAAAGGATTCGTTGCGGAGCTGGTAATAGGCCGAACCGGTGTAGGTGTTGGTGCCGCTTTTGGTAATCGCGTTCACCTGTCCCCCGGTAAACCCGTTGTTGGTCACGTCGTAGGGAGCAATGTCCACGTTGAATTCCTGGATGGCGTCAATGCTGATAGGTGAGGAAACGCCGGCCTGACTGCCGGGAACACCCTCGCCCAGTCCGAAAACATCGTTCAGGGTGGCGCCGTCAACCAGAATATTGTTGTAACGATCGTTCGCGCCCCCGAAACTCAAACCGCTGGAAACCTGGGGATTGAGCCTGACAAAATTCTGCAGGGAGCGGGAGATGGTCGGGGTCGATTCAATCTCAGCACGGGAGATATTGGTACTCGCCCCGGTGCGGTCGGCATTGAATATCGGATCGACCTCCGCGGTGACCGATATCTGGTCCAGCGAAAGCGTTCCCTCTTCAAGCTGGAAATTCAGCTCGACGGTTTCGTTTAGCTCGATATGGGCAATTTCTTTCCGCTGCGGATTGTATCCGACAAACGTGACCCGTACTTCGTAGGGACCGCCCACCCGGACATTCTTGATGGTATACCGGCCGTTCTCGCGGCTGGAGGCCCCGAAACGGGAGCCGGTCGGTTCGTGAACGGCCACCACGTTCGCGCCGGGCAGCGGTTCGCCGTCGGCATCGGTGATGAGTCCTTCAATGGTGCCGGATGTGGTTCCCTGGGAGAACGCCAGCGCCGGCAGCAGAAGGGCAGCCAGCAGGATGAGATAACGTTTCATGGTCTGTGAGGTCTGATCTTTGGGATTACGGTTAACGGGACATCGCCAACTTGATTCACGCCAAGATAATAAAATGAATACATTTAATATAAGGGAAGTCCGTTAAGTTTGTGTTAAATCACGGACCGAACCGGCGCCTGTCAGCTGTTCATCGCACCCATCGGCGGTACCACCCGGCCAGCTCCTCCTGGGAGGCCCCCATGCAGTATCGCAGCCAGATCCAGAAGTATATGAGCTGCAGGCGAACGATCCCGTTTCGCCGGTACTTCCGGGAAGAGGTGGTCACCGGGGGCGCCAGGATTTCAAACCGGGCCCTGCTCTTCAGGCGGCGGACAAATTCCTGGTCTTCCATCAGCAGGTGGTCTTCACGCATGCCGCCGCTTTCCAGGAACAGCCTGCGGGTTACGAAAAGGCTCTGGTCCCCAAACCGGAAGGCGTCAATGTCAAATCGGGTGAACCAGGCATACAGGGAGAGCAGGGGATGGGATGGTTGAAAGGAGAGACGAAAACAGCCGGCGGGCACTCCCCTCTCCACCGCAGTGAGTATCCGCCGGTCAAAATGTTCCGGTGGGATCGTGTCCGCATGAAGAAAGTAGAGCACATCGCTCCCGGCCGCGCGGGCCCCGGCGTTCATCTGGCGGGCGCGTCCCCGTCCCTCCCGCACCACCCGGTCGGCCCCGTTTTGTCGGACGACGGATACGGTATCGTCACGACTTCCCCCGTCCACGACAATGATCTCGTGCCGGCCGCTCGATCGACTCCTAAGCTCTGACAGGGTCCGCCCGATGACCTCCTCCTCGTTGAGGGTCGGTATGACAATACTCAGCTTCATCGCAGAAAGGGGAACGTCCGCCGGGCTTCCTGCCAGTCTGCCTCGGTATCCACATCGTTGAGCTGCGGCAGCCGGTGAATCTCCAGGCCGAGCGACTCCGTCTTTCCAAGGGTTTTTTCCAGCACCCTGCCGGTGCTCCAGGGTATACCGTCGAACAGGCCGGGATAAAACCGGTTCATTCCCAGCAGGTAGTACCCGCCGTCGGCCGACGGACCCAATACCGCCTGGTGCGCTCCCAGTTTTTCAAAGGCTTCCTCAAGATGATCGGTGTTCAATCCGGGGCAGTCGCTCCCGATGATCACCACACGCCCGTATCCCTCCTCAAAAGCCTCCCGGAACGCATTCCGCATGCGAGACCCCAGGTTATCTCCCTCCTGGAGACGCTCGACGAAACGGGATCGGGGCCACCGCTCGCTCTCGGTCGGCGGACGGCTGAACCAGATCTGGCGGTCGGCTTCCGTACGGGACGCGACGCGCCGGGTGCGGCGGAGCAGACGGAGGTAGATGCTCCGGGCGCGCCGGTCCCCGACAGACTCGGCCAGCCGGGTTTTGACCTCCCCGGGCCGCGGATTCTTGGCGAATATCATCAGCAGCCGCTCCCCGCTCACACCGTCTCCCCCCCGCAACTGCTGCCGGCCCCCGCCGTGCAGCCGAAACAGTGCTGATTGGTCTGGATCGGACGGCTGTTCAGCGCCTCTTCGTCCCATTCGCTGATATGCCGGGGAGCGGATTCGTCCACTTTCATTTCGAGCATCTGGTTGAAGTCGCAGTCGTACAGGTAACCATCCCACGAAACCGATATGGTGTCGCGGCACATAACGCCCCGGGCAGCGGCCGGATTGAAAGCCTCCACCAGCTTTTCCATATACTCCTCCAGGTTTCCGCTCTTCAGAAGAAAATTCAGAAAACGGCTGATAGGCAGGTTGGTAATGGTGAACAGGTTGTCAAAAACGATGGCGTGTTTCTCCCACAGCTTTTCGCGGAAACGGCGCTCCAGGCTTTCTTGCGAACCCGGAAGAAACGCGCCCGCCGGATTGTAGACCAGGTTGAGTTCCAGCTCTCCGTCGTCTTTGCCGTATCCCACCCGGTTCAGGTGTTTGAGCGCTTCCACCGAACGGTCGTAGGTACCCTCACCCCGCTGGCGGTCGGTCCTTTCCCTGTTATAGAACGGCAGGGAACAGGTGACCTCCACGCCGTGCTCTGCGAAAAACTCCGGTAGCTCCTGGTACTTGGGAGCGGTGGTAAGGATGGTAAGATTGGAACGAACGATCACGTGGCGGTCCATGGCCGATAGCTCCTCGACAAACCACCGGAAGTGCGGGTGCATCTCCGGCGCCCCCCCGGTCAGATCAGCCGTCCCAATGCTCGAATTCCCGACGGCCTCCAGGCACGCTTCCATCGTTTCGCGCTCCATAATCTCCTCCCGGTCCGGTCCCGCATCCACATGGCAGTGCTTGCAGGTCATATTGCACATGTATCCGAGATTCACCTGGAAAATCTCAATGCCGGTGGGCCGAAGCGGATACTCTCCCATCCCCCGCAGCTTCTCCTCGAAATCCGTCATCTCTTTCAGGCGATCGGAATACCCGTTCAGCAGTTCCAGCTGGTAAGCGGGATCGGAGAGTTTGTGGTTTGAGACTTTCAGGGAACGAATCATGGCTACATACGCATATTTTTGGTCTTGTTCATCATCTGCACGCCGTGTACCAGGGAGGCGCCCCCGCGTATGGCCGTGGCAACGTGCACCGCCTCCATCATCTCCTGCTCGGTAGCACCCTTCTCCAGGCTCGCGTCGGTGTATGCGTCGATACAGTAGGGACACTGAACAGTATGGGAAACCGCCAGGGCGATCAGCGCCTTCTCTCTTTCGGTCAGGGCTCCTTCCTCAAAAACCGAATCGTAGTAGTTGAAAAATTTCTCTCCCAGCTCTTCCTGGAACTCGCTCACATCCCCGAACTTCTTCAGGTCCTCTGCCTTGTAGTAACTGTCCGACATGATTGCCTTATGTTTAACTGCGATTATTTATTCTGAAAGATATCAATATAAGGGGAGAGGATGGTTTTCCCTCAAACACGGATTCATCGGTCCCGGAAACGAAACATCGCGGGTGCTTCCTGATATAACTGAGACGATGCAAACGGGTAAACTCTTACCGCGAGGCGAAAAACCGCAATCGAATCCTCTGTAAGTATCATGCGAAAACATCTCTCACTCCTGATAACGGTCTTGATCATTCTGACAGCAGCTATTTCCGCCCACGCCCAGGAACGGGGGATCGGGATCGGGGTGATGATCGGAGATCCCACCGGTCTGAGCTTCAAGAGCTGGAACCCGAACGGCACCGCGATAGACGCCGGACTGGCATGGTCGGTAGGAAGATATGATGCCCTGCATATCCACGCGGATTATCTCTGGCACGATGCCCGCCTGTTCGGAGAGATCGACAGGGGAGCACTGCTGGGATATGTCGGGGCAGGGGGACGCCTGGTACTGCTGGAGGGGGAGGCGGTTCTGGGCGGCCGAGTGCCCCTGGGACTCAACTACCTTTTCGGGGAGGCTCCCCTGGGTGTGTTCCTTGAGATTGTGCCGGTCGTGGATCTGCTGCCGGCCTCGGATTTTGAAATGAGCGGGGCGGTGGGCATACGGTACTACCTGTAAGTTGCCATCCTTTGCAGGATCTCATTTCAGGAAATAATCTTTGATTGCATCTTTGATCTGGTGTTGGTATCTAGAATGGTACATTCTCATGTATACATTCATGTTAAATAATCTGAATCAAAAGAGAGGATACCATGAAACTTTTCAAATATGCTTCTTTGGTGCTTGTGGCCCTGCTTCTCACCTCCTGTTACCACGCACAAATAACGACGGATAAAAATCCGTCATCCACCGTAATCGACCAGCCGTGGGCATCCTCGTTCATTTACGGCCTGGTCCCTCCGCCGGTGGTTGAAACAGCATCGCAGTGTCCCAACGGGGTTTCCAGGGTGGAGACGAAAATGAGTTTCCTGAACGGCCTGGTTTCCGCCCTCACCTTCAGCCTCTATACCCCCATGCATATAACGGTGACCTGTGCGGCCGGTTCCGGCATGTCCGCTACGGGGCCTGATCTGGAGATACCGGAAAATTCCACCGAAGACCAGGCAGCCGATACCTTTAACGAAGCGGCGCAAAAATCGGCCGAAGAGGGTGAACCGGTCTTCGTCAGATTCAAATAACCCTCCGGCGCCCATCAAATGGGAAAGCCCTTCCGGCCAAACCCGGAAGGGCTTTTTTATGAGCTGCAAATCCGTTCGTAAGCACTTCCTGTATTGAGCGCGGAATCCGCACCGGGGTCAATCCTCCCGGATTTCCTCCATTTCGGCTGCGAGGGAATCCATCTCCTCTCTTTTTTCCTCCAGTTCGCTTTCCGCACGCTTCACTTTCTGCTGAATCTCTTTAAGCAGCGGATTGTCGTCGTCGGTGGAGGTGAAATAGGTCTCCTTCTCCTTGATCTGCAGGACCTCCTTCTCAAGCGTCCGGACTTCCTTCTTTAGTTTCTTGTAATCCTTACGCAGATCCTGGATCCGGGAACGCTGGTCCGGGTCCAGATCAGCTTTTGCCAACTCCCGGTCGAATTTGTCGCCCGACTTGGCGGCCCGGAAACGGTCGTATATCACATCACAGGCCTGCCGGTACTGCTTCCAGATCTCGTTTTTCTTTTTGATCGGAACATAACCGGCCTCCTTGAATTTCTCCTGCAGCGGCTTGGCCTGATTGACCGCCTCGATGGGATCGTCGTGCTTCCCCAGCTCCCGCAGTTTCTCCAGGATCTGCTTTTTCTCTTCCAGGTTGTCCTTTCGCTCCTCCTTGACCTCCTTGAAATGCTCCCTGCGCCGATCGTAGAATACGTCCATGGCGCCCTTGAACCGCTTCCAGATCTTGTCGGACTTCTTGCGGGGTACGGGACCGATCTTCTTCCAGCGGTCCATAAGTTTCTGCATTCCGCGGTGGCCTTTCTCCCAGTCGGTGGTCTCCTTGAGCTCTTCTGCCTCCTCAATCAGCTCCAGTTTCTTTTGGTAGTGCTTCTCTTCCTGCCGGCGAAGCTTATCGATGTTTTCCGACTTCCTGTCGTTGAACGCATCGCTGGCCGCCTTGAAACGGGCCCAGAGCTCATCCTCTTTTCGCTGGGGCAGATTCCCGATCTTTTTCCATCGCTGGTGCAGTTTGTTGATCTTGCTGGCCGCCTTGGAGAGGTCGTCCGCCTCCAGAAGGGCCTCGGCTTCCTTTATTACCTGCTCTTTCTTGCCGTAAAATTTGTCAACCTTACTGCGGTGTTCCTCATCATATTTGTACTTGCGGTCATAGTAGGTATCCTGTGCCGACTTGTACCTCCCCCACACTTCGTCCGCCTTCTCACCAGGCACACGCCCGATTTTTTTCCACTGCCTGGTCAGATCCTCAAACCTGCTGTCAATCTTCTCCCACTCCCGGGTATCTCCGCTAATGGAAGAGGCCACTTTCTCCATCTTATCCAAAATACTGAGCTTCAGCATCAGGTTGTCCTCCCTCTTCTGACGCTGCTGTACCAGGCGGTCGACCTTGTGGTCGTTGAATTCGTCCATCAGGCGGGAAAACCGCGTATCCAGATCCTCATCCACATCCTTGGGTAGCTGTCCCACTGCTCCCCACTTCCCCCTAATTTTCTTGACCCTGTCGGTAGCGGACCACTCCTGGTTTTCCACGATCTCCTCCAGCTCGCCCAGAAGCTTCCTCTTTTTATCCAGGTTCTTTTGCCGCTCTTTCTTCTGCTTTTCGTAGTGCTCCTCCCTCCGCTGCTCAAAACGTTCGGTGGCTTTTACCACCCGTTCGTAGAGCTCGCCCCTCAGCTCTTTGTCAACCTCGGGTCCCTCTTCCCACTGGCGGGTAATGTTCTCCAGCTCCATACTCACGTACGGCCAGTCGGTCTGTTTGGAGAGCGATTCCGCCTTATCCGCCAGCTCCCTGTAGTACTCCAGGCCGTTCTTCTCGTCCTGATCTGTTTTAGGCTTGCTTTCGTCCATAATAATGTGGGAGGTATCTCTTTAGCTGCTCTTGGCTGTTGAAGGCAGGTTGCCTTGCGCAGGCTTTCAGTTTAGCCAAGATAATATTTCTAAGCAACTTAATACAACCCGGGGGGAGTCAGTTTCGGGTGTCAAAGAGATGGACATCCCGTTGAGGATAGGGGAAGGAGATATCCTCCTCGTCAAAACGCTCCTTGATCTTTTTGATCAGGTCGTAGCGGAGAGGCCAGAGGTTGGGCGTCTCGGTCCACGGCCGTACACGGATACTCACCGCGTTGTCACCCAGACCGCTCACGGCGATCAGCGGTTCCGGTTCGGGCAGCACCCGGTCATCGTCCGACAGTATCTCCCGGATAATTCCCATCGCACGATCCATATCGTCGTCGTAGGAAATTCCGATCTCCAGCTCCACCCTCCGGGTATCCAGGGCGGTAAAATTCTCAATCTTGTTGCCCCAGACGCTGGAGTTGGGCAGCGTAACCACCCGGTTGTCAAACGTGTGCATGCGGGTCACGAACAACCCGATCTCCTCAATCACACCGGATGTCCCGGCGATATCGACGGCATCTCCCGCATTAAACGGCCGCAGCGTCAAAAGCATGAGGCCGGAAGCGATATTGCTGAGCGTCCCCTGCAGGGCCAGTCCGATAGCGAGTCCCGCCACGCTCAGCATGGCGATCAGGCTGGCCGTCTCCACACCGAACTGGCCGAGCACCACCAGCAGGGTAACCAGCAGCACCGTCACCCGTGTGATCTTCGCCAGCAGGGGGGCCACGGTATCGTCAATCTTCTCCGAGCGATTCATCATCTTCTGAACCCGTCCCCCCAGCCAGCGGGATGCGATCCAGCCCACCACCAGGATGGCCACGGCGGCGACCACCTGCATGCCGTAATAGACCAGGTTATCCGAAACGAACGCGGTTATTTCTTCCATGTCAATAGTATGGAAATATGGATTAATCCGGGCAGGAGCAATGCAAACGGATCACCTGTACCGGCTTTGTTTCTATTTCTTCAGGATGGAACGCACCTCCGAGATCCCGGCTTTTACGTCATCCCAGAGTTCCTCGGCATCTTCGCGTATGGCCTCGAAGGAGTCGTCTCCAGCTTCCCTGATCCTCTTCAGTTTATCCCGAAGACGGGAACGTTTCTTTCTGAGCTTCCCGATGCGTTCAGAAAGCTGATCCCTGATTTCGGTGGATTCTTTCTCGGCTTTCTCCTGCAGACGGTCGATCTGCTCGTTCCAGGTGCGAAGCTGCGTTTCCAGTTTGTCAATGTACTCTTCTCGCGATGCCATGGTACCGGTTGTTTTTGAGTTGGTTTTCGCGGAAACGGCCGCCCCTGCTACTCGAGATGACTGCGCAGCATCCAGGCCGCCTTCGAGTGAACGTTCAGGCGCCGCGTAATAAGGTCGATTGTGGCCTCGTCGTCGGTTTCGTAGGCCGGTTTCAGCGCTTCCCGGGCTGTCCGGATCACCTGCTCGTTCGCGATGGCGAGCCGCCGCACCATCTCCAGGGCCGGCGGTTTCTCGGTATCCTCCTTGATGGAGGTCAGCTCCTTGAATTCCATAAAGGATCCCGGAGACTTGTGACCCAGCGCCCGAATGCGTTCGGCAATCTCGTCAACGGCCTCCGCGAGTTCGGTATACTGGTGCTCAAACTGCTCGTGCAGGGGATGAAACAGCTCCCCGGTGACGTTCCAGTGATAATTGTGGGTCTTCAGGTAAAGCATATAGGAATCCGCCAGCAGCCTCGAGAGGCCCCCGGCTATGTTCTTCCTGTGCTTTTCACTGATGCCGATGTTGATTTCCATATCCATAACTGCGTCTTTGGATGCGGTAGCCATATGGAATTCACCTCCGTACATTTAATAGGTCCAAGTACAATATTCTATACACTTATGGAGCCCCGATCATTCCCTGAAATCCATAGAATGTACCTATTGAGAGTATAGATCCAGAGAAGGGCGGAATGGACCGAAGCCGCACTACGCTCTCTCCTGCCGCTCTCTCTTCCAGCGGAAATGATCGATCAGGCGCATCATATCCGGGGGTATCCTGGCCTCGAACTCCACCTCCTCCCCGCTCCGGGGATGTACGAACGAGAGGCGCCAGGCGTGCAGAGCCTGCCGGTTAATAAGGGGTTCGTCCTCTTCCTCGGGGGCGTAGTGCTGATCTCCGACGAGCTGATGGCCCGCCTCGTTGAATTGCACCCGAATCTGATTCTTGAGACCGGTATCCAGCTCCACCTCCACGAGGGTGGTATGATACAGGCGCTCCCTGACGCGGTACCGCAGCCTTGCGGGCGTGGCTCCCTCCTCCCCGGGATCCACCACGATATTGCGGAACCCCTCTTTAATCAATTTGAGATGATGGAACAGCTCCCCCTCTTCCGGTTCGACCTCGCCGCGCACCAGGGCCAGATAATGCCGCCCAGGCGTGTGGTTCTTAAACTGCTCGAAGAGATGTTCGTAGGCCCTTTTGTTTTTGGCAAACACCATGAGTCCGCTGGTATAGCGATCGATCCGGTGAACCGATCCCACGCGCACCCCGTGCCTGCCCAGATGACGGGCTACCAGGTCGAACAGGTTCTTCGCGTTGCTGTCGGGTATGGGAACCGAAAGCAGCCCGGCAGGCTTATCCACCACAAAGATATCGCGGTCCTGGTGGACGATATAAAAATCGCGATTCTTACCCACGGGGATCCTGGGATTTGCGGGCGTAATTCAGGATTCTACTCCGTGTACCTCTTTCAGAATGGCTTCAGCATCGGGGTCATCCTGCTGCATCACCCGGTGTTGCAAATTGGTAACAATCTCCTGGCGGGCATTCTCAAATGCCTCCTCCTGTGCCTCCTCCCTGGTTCCGATCCGTATAAGATCGTAAATATCGTCGGCCCGAACGATACTGTAGAGCTTGTCATCGTTGAAGGCGTGCGAGCGTTTCTCTTCGTACTCCTTGAAGACGCGCGGAAAATCCTCGTTGTCTTCCGCCCGCGTGATGATCTCCACATCTTCCGGGCCTTCCGCACTGAGAGGGATTTTACACAGGTAGAAAAACTTTTGCTTGTAGATCATGTAACCGTTGGTAAGCTGTTAGGAAATTTAACTGCTGCCGGATCCGTCCGGAAGCGGTGTATTACCGAGCCTTCCGGCTTAATATAATCACTTTATCCCATTTTTCGAACGGTGACAGCCGTGTATTCCGAATCCCGGTGAAGCTTCCGTCTCCCGTCGTCCTATGGCAGCGCGACACCCGGAATATGCCGGCGGGCGAACCAGGTGAGCGTAACTCCTCGACTGGTCATGAACAGAACCATGGCCAGCCAGATGGCGTGATTCCCCAGCCAGGAAACGGACAGGTAATAGACCGGCAGGAAAACAAGGAGCGTGGCTATCAGCATGGAATCCCGCATCGGTGCCGTGGCGGTGGCCCCGATAAAAATTCCGTCCCATATGTAACAGAAACTGCTGACCGCCGGACCGGCTATGGTCCATCCGAAAACGGCCGCCGCGGCCGAAATCACCGGATCCTGGTCGGTAAACAACCAGAGAATGGGACGCTCGAACACCCCGTAGACCACCGATACCCCCGCCCCGATGCCGATTCCCCAGAAGAAACAATACTTCACCGCCTCCGTCACCCTGCTGTTCTCCCGGGATCCCGTATAGCGACCCACCAGGCTCTCCGCCGCGAACGCGAAACCGTCGATGCCGTAGGAGACCATCATCCAGAGTTGGAGGAGAATGGTATTGGCCGCCAGGATGGTATCACCGAGCTCGGCCGACTTGACGGTGAAGAAGGAGAACGTAAAGATAAGGCAGAGAGTGCGAACAAAGATGTCCCGGTTGACGGAGAAGAATTTGCGGATAGCACCAACCTCCCGCAGCCTGCGGTGGACATAGGAGGTGATCCAGTCGCGGTACTTCCAGATCAGCAGGGCCGCGCCCAGCAGCAGGCCGAAATACCGGGCCATGAGCGTGCCCCACGCCACCCCGTCCACGTGCATACCCAGGTAATGAACAAAGAGGATGTCCAGCAGAATATTCAGCAGGTTCAGGGCAACGGTTATGATCATGGGATAGTGCGCATTCTGCATGCCCAGGAACCAGCCGTTGATCACATACAGACCCAGCGTGGCGGGAGCGGTATAGATTCGGATATTGAAATAGACCCGGGTGTAGTGCTCAACCTCCGGAGAGGTTTCTATAAACCAGAATCCCAATTCCAGTATCCAGCCCTGGAAGAGAAGGATGAGCAGGCTGAACAAGGCAGCTACGGAGAGGGCCCTTGCGAGCGTCATGGCGCTGCCGGTCCTGTCCTCTTCCCCGAACGACTGGGCGGTGATGCCGGTGGTCCCCATCCGCAGGAACCCGAATCCCCAGAAGATAAAATTGAAAATCATACCGCCTACCGCAATCGCCCCCAGGTACCAGACCTCCTCCAGGTGTCCCACCAGTGCCGTATCCACGGCCCCCAAAAGGGGAACGGAGAGGTTGCTTATGATATTGGGTACCGCCAGGCGCAGTACGTTGCGGTTCACGGGTAGAAGGGTTTGGTCTGAGAATGCGGGCCGTTCGGGCGTGCCGGCCAGCCGATACACCCGGTGGAGAACTCCTTTGATTCAGGCCTAATAAAGTGAGAATTGGCCTCCCGGTCAACAGGAGGGAAATCGGCGCAGAGGAGGCCGTTAATTCCTGCTCTGGCGGGTAAATGTTAAACTTTTCGAAGGCCGAACCCCATTTCCTCGGTGAAGTTGCATGTCAACAGGTCGGCATGTATTTTCAAAGTCAGATTTTCGCCGAACATTATATCAATAGTAAAACTTTCAAGCATGAATGTTGAAAAAAGAAATCAGATCATAAGTTTTGTCCTTGCCGTAATTATTGTCGGCCTGGGATACCTTTTGTATCGCTCTATTCATGATCCCTACCAGCAGGTATTGGAAGAGGAACAGATGACCGAGCGCGTTCGCCATCGCATGGAACTGGTCAGGGATGTGCTCAGGGAATACGACACCCGCTACGATCACTTTCCTCCCACCGAAGGCGGACTGGACAGCCTGGTGACTTTTCTGCAAACCGATTCGGTTATGGTCGCCCAAGGAGACTCTCTTTTCAGCTTCATGCCTCCTTCCACCTACAATCCGGACTCCCTTATACTCTCTCCGCGTCCGCCTCACAATCGTTTTGAGTACACGCTGAACGACACGCTGCGGCCCCAGATCTACCTGTTGGAAGATCCTGACTCCGATGATCACATCGGCGACCTTACCAACACCACCGACCTTAACGCCGCCAGCTGGAACTGAGGAACAAGTAGCATGGGACAAAATCATCCCGGGCTGGGCATCTGCTTTTTCGACAATCAACTGCTGTATGCCGTCAACTCACCCGGGAACGACCACCGCCTCGCCCACATCGGGTGTGTGGATTTCAACTTTGACGTTCCGGAGGCACTTCTGTCGGGCGATCAAAAGCATTTTCCCGGTATCCGCCGGGCGATCGACCAGCTGAAAGAGTCGTACGACATCCGGGATATCCGGATCCTCTCCTTTCCCATCCGTGAGTGCTGGTCGATATTCCCCAAAGTGGTATACGACAAGGCCGACGAGCGGGAGGCGCATGTCAACATCCTGATGAGGGGAGTGGACCGCAGCAAGATTCAGCCGACCTGGTACAGCCTGAGCAATCCTGATTTCAAGCTTCTTCTGCTTCGCAACACCGGCAAACTGGGGGGGCTCAGGAAAATTGTGGCCGGGGCCTCCACGGTAGAGCTGGTCAGCGAGTTTGAAATCGGGCAGCGCTGGATCAGCCATGCAGATCCGGGCGGCTCTTTCATGACCGTCTGCTGTTTTGAAAAATGCATTTCGGTGTGCTCCTTTATACTCGGGAAACTGCGTGGCGCCACCTTCATCGAATTTGATGATCTGGCCGATCTTCCCTATCTCTGGCTGCAATACGCCCGTGAACTGAACTGGATGGAGGGCCTGCACGACACCATCTATGTCTACGGGTACCGTACCCACCGGTTCATCGACATCCTGCAGCCTTTCTGGGATGAAGCCGGAACCGTCGAAAAAATGAACTCCCTGGAATCCATCCGGATGTCAGCCGATGAGACCACCTACAGTTTCGACCTGGAGATGGCGTTCCCGGCCATCCTGCTCTCCCTGCCGGCCTGAAAACGGTCGCTGACAATTATGGCGAGCTCTGATTATATTCCATTCCGCGTTCCAACATTAACCTGGTTTCCATGCGCATTATCACCGGCATCCTGAAAGGAAGACAGATTCGCATCCCGGGCAACCTGGACGTCAGGCCGACCACCGACCGGGTAAAGGAGGGGATGTTCTCGGTCATCGATTCCCGGAAATTCATCGCGGGAAGCAGGGTAATGGATCTTTTCGCCGGATCGGGCAACCTGGGTTTCGAGGCGATCTCCCGCGGGGCCGAAAACGTAATGTTTGTGGACGAGGACCGACGCAGCATCGCGCACATTGAACGGACCGCCCGTGATTTCGAGGTAGAGGAGCGGTGCCGGACCGCGGCCGCCCGGGTGAATGAATTCCTGGAGGGTCCCCCGTTTCCATGCGACTTCGTTTTCTGCGATCCCCCCTACCAATATCCCGATACGGAGGAGCTGGTGGGAAGCATTCTGGAAAAGGATTGGCTTCCCCCCGGCGGTTGGCTTATACTGGAGCATGGCAAGCATGACGATTTCCGGGATCACCCGAATTTACTTCAGCAAAAAGAGTACGGACGAACCTATGTCTGTTTTTTTGAATCCAATACCTGACCAGCCGGAAATCCGCCGCCGCATATCCGCAGCCGCGGAAGCGGATTTCCGCCAAACGACCTGAATCCATGGAGACACTCGCATTGTATCCCGGATCGTTCGATCCCATAACCTACGGTCACCTGGACATCCTGGAGCGGGCCACCAATCTCTTTGACCGGGTGGTGGTCACCATTGCGGTCAACACCCGCAAGGAAGCGGTCTTTTCGGGAGATGAGCGGGAAGAGCTGATCCGGGAGTGCCTGGACGGAAAAGCGTGGGCCGACCAGGTGGAGGTTCAGCAGTTCACCGGACTGCTGGTTGATTTCGCCAAGTCCCGCAATGCCACAACCCTGGTCAGGGGAGTGCGCCAGCTCTCCGATTTTGAATACGAGTTCCGCATGGCCCTTACCAACCGGCGGCTGGCGCCCGAAGTTGACACCGTCTTCCTCATGCCCAACGAACAGCTAACCTTCATCTCCGCCTCACTCGTCCGCGAAATCGCCTATTGGGACGGGGACCTCAGCTCTTTCGTCCCGGCCCATGTGGCCGAGGCCCTGCATGCAAAATTCCACGAAGAGTGAGCGGGAGGCCGGTCCTGCAGGAGACCGGCCATAGATTAAGAAGGTGTTATTTTCTATTTTCAGCTACGCGTAAATCCGCACCGCAACCGTATCGAAATGATTTCCAAGCGAGCTCAGTCCGTAGCGCCTTCAGAGACCCTGAAGATATCTGCCAAAGCCAAGGAGCTCCAGCGGGAGGGACATTCGGTAATTTCCCTGAGTGCGGGCGAACCGGACTTCCGAACGCCGGATCACATCTGCAAGGCGGCCGTCGAAGCCATCGAAACCGGATTTCACGGCTACACCATGAACACCGGCACTCCCGAACTTCGGGAGGCGATTGCGGAGAAACTGAAAAGAGACAACGGGCTGGAATTCGATCCCTCCCAGATCGTCGCTACCAACGGGGCCAAGCAGGCGCTTGGATTCAGCCTCCTAGCCCTGGCGGACGCAGGTGACGAAGTAGTCATTCCCGCTCCCTATTGGGTCTCCTACCCGGAAATGGCCCGGATCGCCGGAGCGGAACCCGTGACGGTCCGCACCAGCTTCGAATCCGACTACAAACTAACTCCCGGACAGCTTGAGGAGGCGCTCACCGGACGTACCAGAGTCCTCATGCTCTGCTCTCCCTCCAATCCCACCGGCACTTGTTACAGCGAAACGGAGCTGAAAGCCCTGGCAGAGGTCTTGGAACGGTACCCCGACGTCTCCGTGCTGTCCGACGAAATCTATGAGTATATCGTCTTCGAAAGAGAACATGTCGGTATCCTGCAGGCGGCTCCCAAGCTTCGGGACCGCACCGTGCTTATCAACGGTTTCTCAAAGGGTTTCGCCATGACCGGATGGAGGCTGGGATACCTGGCCGCGCCCCGGGAGGTGGCGGATGCCGTAGCCCGCATTCAGAGTCAGGAGACCTCGGCTCCCTCCTCCATCTCGCAAAAAGCGGGAGAGGCCGCCTACCGCGGCAACCTCGCCTCGGTGCACACCATGCGAGACCGTTTCAAAGAGCGCCGGGATTACCTGGTAGGGGAGCTGAGCAGCATCGGGGGACTCAAATGTTTTGTGCCGAAAGGGGCGTTCTACCTCTTTCCTGACATTTCGGCGTTCCTCGGCCGGCAGGGGCCAGATGGCACGGAAATTGCCACAAGTACCGACCTCTGCATGTACCTCCTGGACCAACACGGGCTTGCCGCGGTGCCCGGCGACGCTTTCGGCGAGCCGAACGGTATGCGCCTGAGTTACGCGGCATCTATGGAGGAACTCCGGGAAGGCGCGAAGCGATTCAGAGAGGGGCTTTCCCGGCTGAAATCGTCCTGAAATCCAAACCTGTTATTTTTATAAAGTCATGCCAACATACGAATACAAGCGAGAAGACGGAAGCGTATTTGAAATTCAGCAAAGCATCAACGACGAGCCCTTGGAAACCTGCCCGGAGACCGGCCAGAAGGTCACGCGCATCATATCCGGCGGCGGGGGCGTGGTTTACAAGGGCGACGGCTGGTACGTAACCGACTATAAAAACAAGGATAACGGGAAGCGAAAAGAGAGAAAAGAGGGAAATGAGAAGAAAGAAGAGGAGGCGGCCGACAAGAGTACGGAGCCGGGCGATTAAGCGGAAGACGACCTTCACCCATAACCACACATACCGTACGGAGATTCCCCGTGCCCGACAAGTCCCGATCCCATAAAGAAGCCCTCGACCAGTTCATCCTCCTCTGGGGAGAGATGGCTTCGGCATGGGGTATCAACCGTACCATGGCCCAGATTCATGCCCTGCTCTACGCCGAGTCCGAGCCGCTGGATACGGACGCCATCATGGAAATACTGGATATCAGCAGGGGGAACGCCAACATGAACCTCCGCAACCTCCTGCAGTGGCAGCTGGTCTACAAGGTGCACTTCAAGGGAAGGCGAAAGGATTACTACACGGCCGAAAAGGATGTGCTTTCCATTATCGCCACCATTGCGCGCGAGCGGCAGCAGCGGGAGGTGGCCCCCATCCGGCAGAACCTGGAGGAGTGTCTCGCAGTTTTTGAGGCAGAGGGGAATGCCACCGAGGAGGAACTGGCCTTCCAGGAACGCATTGAGAATTTTATTGAATTTCTGGAGATGTTCGAACGGTTCACCTCCGCCCTGCTTCCCTACATCAACCGCAAAAACCTGAAATTCCTGAAACAGCTGGTAAAACTGGCCGAGATGAAGCACTCCGTTTCGGGCTCTCCCGGCGGTCCCGGGGCAGGAGAGAGGGAGAGTGGGGAGGAGACTGGCCATGAGTAACTCCACCCGAAGCAAGGGAGACCGTGGGGAGGAGCTGGCAGCAGCCTACCTGGAATCGAAGGGATATACCGTGCTTGATCGGAACTACTATTTCCAGCGGGCCGAAGTGGACATCGTGGCACGGGGCCGGACGGGAGTGGTTTTCGTAGAGGTAAAATTCCGAAGCGGTACCGAATTCGGCCGGCCGGAAGAGTCGATATCAAGGGAGAAGATCCAAAATATCTATAAGGCGGCGGAAGCATGGCTCTACGAGCGGAAGATGACGGGCACTCCTGTTCGGTTCGATGTTATATCGATCGTACAACCCGGTTCGGAAGCGCCGGACATTCGACATTTTGAGGACGCCTTTACGCTGGACCGATAGGTTCCCATCGACATTATCCACTCTGCCGCGAAGCCCCGGGCAGCATATCGCCGGCCAGCAAGCCGGGGCGATAACGATTGTATTTCACGGGAAATTTGCGCTATTTTGCATTATCATAAACCCCATAGGGCGGACGTAACCGACGATGAATCTTCAATTCCTCAATCCCCTTCGCTGGCGAAAATCCTTTCTGGGGGTGGTCTTGGGGGGCATTATCCTCATTTGGTTCACCTTCTTTGACACCTACAGCCTCTGGACCCGTTACCAGCTTCACCAGCAGAAAGAGGATCTGATCTCCCGCACCCGTGAACTGGAGAAAGATACGGCGGAACTGCGGGAAAAAATCGAATCCCTGAAAAACGACCCCGCCCTGCTGGAGCGCATCGCTCGGGAAGAGTATGGTATGAAGAAAGAAGGAGAGACCGTTTACAAGATTCAGGACCAATAGTTTTCCCTTTCCTCTTTTCACTGAAATTTACCCGTAATTATAGTTTATTTGTGTCGTACACGGCACGAGTCGAAGCCGTCCTATGCCCGCGGCGAAAGCGGAACCTCCCCACAACCGATGGAACCAGCTTACACATACCGTCCCGTTTCCGGCTTCCGGTGCGTACTCGGGGGATTGCTGATCCTTCTGGGTGCTTTCTCCTCGGCCCGCGCCCAGGCCGACAGCGACAGCCTCCAGGTACTCCCTGATAACGCGGCCGATACGCTCGCGGGAACCGGCCGGCAGGGCGTGCCCGAACAAGCGGAAGTGACTTTCCAGTCGAGCGACTCCCTCATATTCGATTTTCGTGGGGACCGTATAGGAACGCTTTATGGAAACGGCAAGGTGAGTCACACCTCCGGAGAGCTGACCGCCGGCAGGGTCACCCTCAACCTGGACCACAACCTGGTCAGCGCCACCACCCAGACGCCCGGGGACACCCTCTCCCAGCCGGTGCTGCAACGGGAATCGGAGCGGATTCGCAGTCAGCGAATCGAGTTCAACTACGCTACCGAAAAGGGGCGCTTCGAGGTGGCCCGGGTAAATATCGAGCAGGGCAATATCACCGGGACTACCGTAAAGAACACCAGTCCCCACGTGGTATTTCTGGAGGAGGCGATCTACTCCACCTGCGAGCTCGATCATCCCCACTATTACATCAAAGCCGACCGCATGAAAGTGGTCGACCAGGAGGAGATTTTCTTTACCAATGCGCGGCTTTACCTCCTGGATATCCCCTATCCCCTGGTGTTCCCCTTCGGCTACCTCCCCGCCCAAATCGACCAGCGCCAGTCGGGCCTGCTGGAACCCACCTACTCCTACCAGGCAAAAAGAAGCAGGGGAATCGGCCTGCAAAACCTGGGCTGGTTTCAATACATCAACGACTATCTTACCGCGCAGATGTCGGTGGACATCTTCACTTCCGGCACTTTTTTCCTGAACACCCGCGCTCAATACAGCAAAAGGGGAAATTATAGCGGGTCGGTAGAGCTTGGCTATTCCAGGGAGCGGGGACTGGAGCCCACCGACCCCGACTTTGCCGTCAACACGCAAAAAAGGCTGCATATCCAGCACAGCCAGGATTTTTCCCCCTACGCCGGCATGTCCGCCAACATCGAACTGAGAACTGCGGACTACCATCGGCGCAACTCCTACAATATCGACGACCGGGTGGAAACCAGTACCAACTCCGGGATCAACTACCGTTACAGGGACCCCGGCAATCTTTACAATTTCAGCATCTCGGTCCAGCACAACAGGAACTTCAATACCAACATCACCCGTCTGTCAGGGCCGACGGCGCGCTTCAGCATGAAACGGTTCTCTCCCTTCGCGGACGAACAGGCCGGCAGCACCGACTCCCCCTGGTACGAACACATCACCCTGCAATACCAGAACTCCTTCTCTTCCAATTTCAACTTCAATCCGCTGCGGGGCGACAGCGCCCGGGTGAGCTGGTTCGAGGCGCTCATGGACCCCGGCAAATACCGGGAGGCGACCGGCGATTTTGAACATTATCAATATGCCTTCCGCCAGAGCGGCGACCTGAGGTTCGGGAAGCTGCTGCCGGGACGCTTTGTCAACCTGAGCGCCAGCGCCAGCTACAACGAATACTGGTATCCATCCTCTATTCGAAAATCGTTCGATCCCGACTCCAACCGCGTCATTGAAGAGCAGGTTCGCGGTTTCAGCACGGCAAGGGATTTCAGCACCAACATGGATCTCTCCACCACCATCTACGGATTCTGGAACCAGAACATCGGCAGCCTTGAGCAATTTCGGCACACCCTGCGTCCCACTATTTCCTTCGGTTACCGTCCCGATTTCAGCCGGGATATCTGGGGGTACTACCGCACCGTACAGACCGACACCAGCGGGTCGGTCCAGCGGTACTCCATCTACGAAAACCAGGTGTTCAGGGGGCCCCAGCTCGGAGAGCAGCAGTCCATCGGAATCAGCATTGACAACACCTTCGAGGCCCGCCAGGTCAAGAGAGACTCCACGGGCGAAAAAAGCGAGCGTACCCTCCGTATCATCGATCAGCTCAATTTCAATACCAGTTACAATTTTGCGGCCGACAGCCTCCGGCTCAGCGACCTGAATGTCAATTTCGGCTCGCGTATCATCAATGGATTGAACCTGAGGGCAGGCGCCCAGTTCAATTTTTACGAACGGGGCGGCAACGGACAGAGAGTGGACCGGTTCCTTCTTGAGGATTCAGGAAGGCTGGCGGAACTGGTCAATTTCAATTTCAATGCCAGTACCTCCTTCAGCGGGGGGAGGGGCGGGGGAGTCCGGGCACAGGGCACGCCCTACTATCCCGCGAGCTACGACCCGCTGAACCAGCGGATGTTCAACGGGATCGACTCGCGATTCAACCAAAGGCCCATACAGCCCATCCGCTCCCCATGGTCGGTCTCCATTAACTTTCGCTATAACTGGTCTCTGAATCCAGGGGGCGATCCGCGCCAGTCGGCCAGCATCAACGCCCAGAACATCCAGTTCCAGCTTACGCCGAAGTGGAGTTTCAGCACGAGGGCAGGATACGACTTTATTCAGCAGGAATTTACTCCCTCGGAATTCTCCCTGAACCGTACCCTGCACTGCTGGAATCTTTCCTTCACCATGAATCCCTTCGGGGATTTCCAGTACTATTTCTTCAAACTCAGCATTGACAGCAGCCAGATCCAGGGCATCATTCAGAAACTGCCCCTGCTGAACAACCTGGAACGCAGTTCAAGTCCCTCCGGAAGCACTCCTACCGGATTCTGACCTGATCTCTTTCCCTTTGCGTTCATCCCGGATTCGACGCCTACTCCCGCAGGGAGAGCTGCCTCGCCACATACTTTCCCAGTATATCGAATTCCAGGTTCATCCTGTCGCCGGTTTCCCGAAAGGAGAGATTCGTATGGCGGTAGGTGTAGGGAATAACCGCCACCGTAAAACGGTCCTCCTCCTCACGGGCAACGGTCAGGCTGATGCCATCCACGCAGATACTGCCCCGTCCAACGATAAGTCCCCGGTATTCGGGGGAATAGGCGATGGTGAACAGCCGCTCTTCTCCCTCCTTCTCCAGTTCCGCCAGCGTCCCGGTAGCGTCCACATGGCCCTGTACAATATGGCCGTCCAGCAGCCGATCCGGGCTCATGGCAGGTTCCAGGTTGACCCGGTCGCCGGGCTCCAGCTCCCCGATGTTCGTTTTCCGCAGGGTTTCCGGGACCGACTCCACCGCAAACAGCCCGTTTCCGCTCTCTACGACGGTATGGCAGACGCCGTTCAGGCAGATGCTCTGGTCGGCCGTGAGCGAGTCGGACAGCGAACAGCGGACAGCAAGACGTCTGGCCTCGCCCGCTCGCTCCGACTTCTCGACCGTCCCCACCTCTTTTATGATGCCCGTAAACATGTTCAAGTATTTATTAAAAATATCCGGTTAACAGCATATCTTTTCCCACCTTCTCCCAACTGTGCCGGCGGAACTCCCGGATCTCCGACATCCGCCTGATCCCCAGTCCCAGCACCGACCGGGTTCCCCCGCCCAGCAGCTTGGGAGCGATAAAACATTCCAGCTTATCCACGAGCCGCTCCCGCAAGAGAGCCGAAGCAAGGTCGCTGCCCGCCTCCACCAAAACGGAGATGATCTCCTCGCGCCCCAGCGCCCGCAGTACTTCGTCGAGATCCGAATGCCCTTCTTTCTCGGGCACCAGCAGCATCTTCCCCCGGAAATAGTCTGAGGTCAGCATGTTCAGCATGGGATCAGAATCGCTTTTAAATTTCTCCCGGTTGTGGGTCACTACGATGGTTTTCTCCTCATACTGATCGCTGAACAGGTTCAGTTCTCCGGGAAGCTCCAGCGGGCCGTCCAGTACCACGCGGTGCGGCTGACGGCCCTCGACGTGGCGCACGGTCAGCCGGGGATTGTCCAGCCGAGCGGTATTGCGGCCCACCATCACGGCATCGTAGCGGCTTCTCCAGCGGTGCACCCGCCGGCGGGCCTCCTCCCCTGTAATCCATTCCGAGTCTCCGTCGGATGCCGCTATGTACCCGTCGGCCGTCTGGGCGATTTTCAGCGTTACGAACGGGCGGTGATTGGTGTGGTAATGGAGAAAAAATTCATTCAGGCGTTCCGCCTGCTCCCGCATCAGTCCCACCTCCACCCGGATACCCGCCTCGCGGAGACGCTCTATCCCCTCTCCCTGTACTTCCGGTGTGGGATCTTCCATGGCCACCACCACTCTCGCGATAGGCAAGCCGGCCAGGTGCTCACTGCAGGGGGGCGTCTGTCCGTGGTGCGCGCAGGGCTCCAGGTTCACATAGAGGGTGGCGTCCTCCAGCAGCTCGCGGTCCGGCACATCGTTCAAAGCGTTGATCTCGGCGTGCGCCTCCCCGTAACGCTCATGATATCCCTGGCCGACCTTGCGCCCCTCTTTCGAAACGATGACGCATCCCACCATCGGATTCGGAGAGACATATCCCCCGCCCCTCTCCGCGATTTCCAAGGCGAGCGACATCCACTTGCGGTCTTCCTCTGAAAAATCCTGGGAATTCACCTTCGGTACGTATGGTTAGCTATTCACCTTTGACCAGACCGGGACAAAAAAAGAAAAGGGCAAGAAAACAAACGTTCCCGCCCTTGCCTGCCGCGCTGTGGCCTTCCGATCAGCCTTCTTGCAGCACTCTCGAGCGGTTGTCCTCAATGTCGGCACTCTCCCGGAGCTGCTCCAGCCAGACGTTCATGAAGGAAGCGCTCTTCTGCTGGCGAAGCTGCTGGCGCATCTGGCGGCGCATGGTCTCGGTAAGGGTGGCCGGATCAGCCTGGTCAAGATTCTCAAGGCGTACGAGAAATACCGCGTTGTTTCCATCCACCGGTTCTGAGAGGGCTCCCTCCTGCAGTCCGAACGCGGCCCCCACCACCTTCGGTTCGCGTCCCGCTCCGGGAATTTCTGCCGAAGTCAGCGAAAGGGATTCCGCCGTGCTGATTTCCCTGCCGGAGGACTCGGCAATCGCTTCCAGAGATTCCTCTCCCGACGCCAGTTCTTCCACGCGCTGGGCCATCAGCTCTCTTCGTTTCTGATTGAGTACCGTATTGCGAATCTGTCCGCGCACCTCCTCAAAGGGCCGGGGGCCCTCCGGGATAATCTCCTCCACCTGCAGCACCACAAAACGGTCGTTCAGCTCCAGCGGCTCGGAAACTTCTCCCTCAGAGGCGTTCTCCAGAAAACTGAGAATCTGTCGGCTCTGACCGAGTCCGGCCACGAAATCGTTGCCATTCGTGGCGGATCCTTCGCTGATCTGCAGTTCCCTGCGCTCCGCCTCGGCCTCAAAACCTTCCTCTTCGGCAAAGAAGCTGAAATCGTCGGCCTCCTCGGCCCGCTGGTCAATGGTAGCTATCGGATCGGCCCGTATATCAAAAGTAAGGACCACAAACTGCACCTCCTCGGGCGTCTCATCCAGTTTCTTCAGAAGATGCACCCTTCCGTCGTCGCGGATAACTTCGCTTACCTCCCCGTTCTCCAGTTCGGTCACCGGCTGAAAGATCTCCCGTACATCCTCCTTGGCCACGTATTCATTGTTGTAAGGGGTAGTGGACTGATACCGGTTGAGAAACAGCGAATCGTCTTCCGCGGCGGCGAAGTCCTCCCGCAGATCCCTCAGTTCCCTGACCGTCCGTGCAGTATCTTCCGGGGTGGGGGTCTTGTCAAAACTGACGTAGCTGAAACGGTACGATTCGTTACGGTGAAAATCTTCCCGGTTCTCGTCGTAATACGCTCTCAATTCCTCCTCCGACAGATCAATCTCATCTTCGGTGATGTCCGCGTAGGGAAACCGCAGGTAAGATATGTCGGCCGTGGTATTCTGACGCACGTAATGCCGCTCCACTTCCCAGGAACTTACCTCCAGTCCCGACTGCAGGTAGTTGGTCATCTTCTGCTGTCGGCGCTGCTGGCGAAGCTGCTGTTCAATTTGCATCCAGACCTGAGAGTTTTCGGGCGAATTTATCGCGTTCCGAAGGGCTTCCCGGTTGATGGTGCCGTCTTCATTTCCAAATTGCTGACGGATAAACGGTGCGGGATTGGGACCGGTAATCATATCGACCACCTCCTGGTCGGTCACCGAAATACCCAGATCGTCCATCTTCTGCTGTATGAGCTTGGTGTTGACCAGGTCCTCCCAGGCCTGCTGCTCGTACTGGCTACGGGTCTCCGCATTCATCGACCCCCCTGTCTGTTCGGAGTACTGCTGCTGGTAGTAACTGATGCGGTCGTTGTACTCCTGGTACCCGATCGACTCACCGTTTACGGAACCCAGGGACTGGGGACCCGCCTGTATGGCGTCGAAAAACTGCGTGTCGGCCAGTACCCACAAAATGCCAAATGAGAAGATAAGCACCCAGAGTATAACCCCCGTGCTTTCCCTCATTTTTGCCATAACTCCCAAAAACATAAAAATCCTCGCAACGCACTTTAGTGATTAAGAGCAGGAAGTAACGATCTTATCCGCTCTTTATTAAGCCTGTAAATATACAAGAAGCCACAGCTAAGAGCAATTGGCGAAAGGGGGTGGCGGGGTACGGGAAACGGGGCGTATTCATCAGAACACCTCGATAAGGCGCATATGCTTAAGATACCGGCCCGGATCCGAATTGATGTTGCGGAACAGGGTTTTCATCTCCACGGAGAGACTGTCCAGGTTGTTGTAGAGAGAGGGATCGTTCACCATTTTCCCCAGGCTTCCCTCTCCCCGGTTGATCTTGGCCAGTATCTCCTCAAGCTCCCGGTTGGTGTCTTCCAGATCCTTGCTGAGGGTTTCCAGCTCTCCGACCGAACGGTTCATCTTCGCCAGGAGACTGTCGACCTGCTCCCGGTTGCCGGTCGTAAGGGTATCCAGGTTGGCCATCACACGGTTTGCGTGATCTATCCCATCTTCAAGGGTACTTCGTTTGTTCTCTATCATGCCCGATATCTCCCTCATGGTACGCTCGACGTGGCCCAGACTCTCACTCAGCCTCTCCCTGTTCTCGGTATTCATGGCCTCGTTCATCCTTTCCAGCAACTGGTTGAGACGGTTGAACGATTCCGATACGTCGTCACTCAGCTCGGCCCCCTCGTTGGCCAGTGTCTCCATCATACCTCCCCGGTACACCCCGCGGATCCGTCCCCCGAACGGAATGTAGTCTGAGGAGTCGCTCCGCTGGATCACAATCACCTTCTCATCCAGCAGTCCGGAAGACTCCAGGTAGGCCACCGATCCGCGGGGAATGTGGACCCCCAGGTCAAAATTCATGGTCACCCTCACGCTGTCCTGCTCGATCAGTTCGATATTCCTGACCGATCCCACCTTCACCCCGTTGATGTAGACGTAGTTTCCGCTTGAGAGACCGTCCACTTGCTGAAAATGAGAATAGAGCACAGTGGACTGCCGGAAGACGGGCAGATCACTCATCATGCGAAATCCCAAGAAAGCAATCAGCAGGGAGAGCAGAATGGTCAGGGTGACTTTCAGTTCTTCGGTAATATTCAGTTTCAAAATAGGGTCCGGTTAGGTTCTGATTTGATATTCGCTGGCGGTGATGAACTCCATCAATTCCCGGTCATCGCTTATCTTCATCTCTTCCAGCGTCCCGTACCAGGCCAGGCGCTGATTGTTCAGGAACGCCACCCGGTCGGCCACCTCCAGTACGCTGTGTATGTCATGGGTAACCACGATGGAGGTGATATTAAGGTCCTGCGCCATGGAAATAATGAGCTGGTTGATCTCCTCCGAAGTCTGGGGATCCAGCCCCGAAGTGGGCTCGTCGTAAATGAGGAATTCGGGCTCCATAATGGTGGCCCGTGCCAGCGCCACCCTCCTCTTCATGCCTCCCGACAACTCCGTGAGGGACTTGGGGCCGGTTTCACCCAGATTTACCATCTCCAGCGCCCGGGTTACCCGGGAGGCGATCTCCTCCTCGCCAAGCTCGGTAAAATACCGGAGGGGGAAGGCAACATTCTCGAAGGTATTGACGGAATCAAATAGCGCAGACCCCTGGAAAAGCACCCCGAATCGCTGGCGCATCTTGCGCAGGGGGATGTAATCCAGCTCAAATATGTTTTTGCCGTCTATTCTGACCTCTCCCTCATCGGGATAGAGAAGCGCATTGAAATGCTTAACCAGCACCGATTTGCCGCAACCCGAACGCCCGATAATGGCGACCGTCTCCCCGTCCTCAATTTGAAAGGATACGTCCTCCCACACGAGGTTGTCACCGAAACTCTTGGTAAGGTTGCGAATTTCTATCATATATCAGGCGTGTTAGAGTACGATGGCCGCCAGCGCGAAATCAGCCAGCAGCACATAAATGCAGCTCAGCACCGTGGCCTGGGTGGTCCCCTTTCCCACTCCCTCGGCCCCTCCGCTGGCGTAATAGCCTTTGAAACAGGATATGGAGGTAATAACGAAACCGAAAACAAAAGCTTTCAACAGCCCGAACGAGAAGTCCCACGGGTAGAAGAATTCCCGGGCTCCCTGCATGAATTCGGCCGCGGGAAGCGTTCCTGAAATCACTCCCGCCAACAGACCGCCCAGTATGCCGAAAACCGAAGCGATAATATAGAGTATGGGGAACATGACCAGGCCCGCGATCACACGGGGCAAAACGAGAAACGAGACCGAATTGAATCCCATCGACTCCAGGGCGTCGATCTGCTCGCTTACCCGCATGGTCCCCAGTTCGGTCGCTATGCGCGCACCCACCTTCCCGGCCAGCACCAAGCTGGTAATCACCGCCGCCAGCTCGATGAGGATGGACTCGGAAGTAATGGCCCCGATAATGGAACGCGGGATAAATGCCAGCTCCAGCTGATAGGCGGTTTGCAATGTCATCACGGCCCCGGTAAAGATGCCGGTCAGCAGTACGATGGGAATGGATTCGTATCCTATCTTCGTCAGTTCGCTGACAAGGTTGCTCCGGTACGATTTAAACTCGAGCAGCGATCGGACAGCTTTGTAAAGAAGAAGGCCGTATCGGCCAACCTGTTGGAGTGCATCCATGGAAATATCTGTATTATTTTACCATTGGAAACTATCAAATTTCGGGATGGATGTCATTTCAAGAGGTAATTATTTCGCCTATATTGTTCCTGTGGTCCACTGCACCACGTTTCGGGGGGCGGACGATGTAAACGGGGTACCCCGCCCGCCGCTCAGGCGAAACGGCGGAGACCGAACCCCCCGTAACCGCCAACGCATCCAAACAGAACCGGCTCAGTCATGATCAGATACCTAACAGCAGGCGAATCGCACGGACCATCCATTACGGGAATCGTGGAGGGGTTGCCCGCGGGTCTTCCCATCAGCGAAGAGGAAATCGCCCTGCACCTGGCCCGCCGGCAGAAAGGGTACGGGCGGGGGGGACGCATGGCTTTTGAAAAAGACCGGGCGGAAATATCGTCCGGTGTGCGATTCGGCAAAACCACCGGCGCGCCCGTCGCCATGAGCATGCCCAACCGCGCCTACGAAAAGGACGACGCCGACTGGCCCACCGTACTCAGCAAGAAGGGGTCCGGGGATGACGTGGAACCGGTCACCGTACCCCGACCCGGACACGCCGATTTGACGGGCGTCCTGAAATACCGCTACGACGACATCAGGCCGGCCATTGAACGCTCCAGCGCGCGCGAAACCGCCATGAGGGTGGCCTGCTGCAGCACGGCACGGCTGTTGCTGAAACATTTTGGCATTGAGATAGGGGGACACGTCATTCGGATCGGGAGCATCGGGTACGACGATCCCTGGGATGACGTCAGAAGACGGGTGGACCCGCTGGTGGAGGAGGGGGCGGAAAACCTCTTCCGGGCGGCGGACGAATCCCCCGTGCGCTGCCTGGATGAGGAGCTGACCGGAGAAATGCGTCAGGAGATTATCCAGCGCCGGAAGGAGGGCAGCTCCCTGGGCGGGCACTATGAGATCGTGGTCACGGGTCTGCCCGGGGGACTGGGAAGTTTTATGCACTGGGACCGGAAACTGGAGGGAAAGATCGCCGGGGCCATTATGGGAACCCAGGCCATGAAAGGGGTGGAAATCGGTCTCGGCTTCGAAGCCGGCCGCCGGCATGGCCAGGTGGTGCACGACGAAATTACGAAGGAGGGCGACTCCTTCGGAAGAAGAACCAACCGTCTCGGCGGATTCGAGGGGGGCGTCACCACCGGCATGCCGCTGATTATCCGGGGAGTCATGAAACCCATTCCCACCATGCTTACCCCCATCAAAACCGTAGACATAGAGAGCAGGGAAGAGACGGATACCCGCTACGAGCGATCCGACGTCTGTGCCCTGCCGCGTGCAGTCGTGGTAGTCGAAAGCGTGATCGCCCCGGCCATCGCGAATGCCTTCCTGGAGAAATACGGCGGTGACTCCATCGAGGAGATCGAAGAACGTTATCCCCGGGGCGGCAAATAAGACGGGGACACGAAACCCGAAATAGTTTTTCCGGTTACACGTTATAGCGAAGACCATGAACGGAGATCAAACACGGCTCAAGACCCTGGCACGCCAGGTCAGGGAAAATCCGGACGACTCCTTTGCCAAATTCGCACTGGCCCTGGAATGCAGGAAAAAAGGCCGCCTCGACAAGGCGCGCGTCCTTTTTGAAGATATTCGCAACCGTGACCCGGACTATGTGGGCGTCTATTACCACCTGGGAGCGGTTTACGAACGGCTGGACCGGCCGGCCGATGCCCGCGGATGTTACCAAAACGGCATCGGAGTCGCACGGGAACAAAACCGAAGCCGAACGGTTTCGGAACTGGAGGAGGCGCTACAGGAATTGAACATCGACCAGGATCAGGGAGAGGCACCATGAATTACCTTCGGACGGCACTTATCACCGCGGCCCTTTCGCTCATGATAGCCGCGACGGGAGAGGGACAAAACCGGCAGCATACCGTGCAGGAGGGAGAGACCCTCTTCCAGATTGCCCGCCAGTATGATATCACCGTGGCCGATCTTCGAGCATGGAACGACCTGCAGGAAGACGAACTGAAGGTGGGACAGGCCCTGCTCGTACGCCCCCCCGCGGAGGAGGCGATCGTCCACACGGTCGAGCCGCAGGAGACCCTCTTTTCGATATCCAAGAGATACGGGGTGAGTATCGCCGCCCTGAAACGCTGGAACAACCTGGAGAACAATGCCCTGAAAATAGGCCAGGAACTCACCGTCTTTCCCGGCGACACCACCGCGGCGAATGCCCGGATCCCCATGTCGGAGAACGAACCTTCCCGGCAGAATACCTACTATACCGTGAAGAGCGGGGACAACCTGACCAGCATAGCACGCGAGCACAACATGAACCTGGAGGAGCTCAAGGCGCTCAACGATCTCACCTCCAATACCATAAGGGTGGGACAGAGGCTAACGGTGCGCCAGCCGTCCGCTCCCCCGTCGGTAGAGGAGAGCGGGAACTCTTCCTCTCCGCAGGGAGCCTTCGTCCGCATTCGACTCGAAAACAATCCCTCGCTGCCGGAACTGCTGGAGCGGTACGAGATGGACGAGGAGGAATTCAACCTGCTCAATCCCGATCTTGCCGGAGAACCGCTCCGCAGCGGACAGCAGGTGACCATGCTCGCTCCTCCCAGCAGGAGCTACGCCAATCCATATCGGATTGACGCGGGCCTGAGTACCCTGGGCTCGGCACAGGTCAGCCGTTACAGCGAATCGGAGACCGGCAACACCACCACCAGCGGAGAGCTTTACACACCCGGTGAACTCACCGCGGCCCATTCCAACATCGCCCTGGGTACGGTGGTATTCGTCCGGAATCCGCAAAACAGCCGTGGCGTATTCGTCCGGATAAACGACCGCACGGAGGGCGGCGGACTCAAGCTGTCTGGTTCGGCATGGCGGGCACTGCGCTTTCAGGCGGGCAATCCCACCGTCAACCTTTTTCAGCAGCAATGAATCCTACTCCGTCTCCCGTCCGTTCCTACTTCAGGGATACCCGCGGCCTGCTCTACAGCTATCTTATTTCCCTTCCCCTCCTGCTCCTCTACGAAGTTCTCATATATATCTCCCAGCCCGACCCGGAACAGGCGGTTCGAATTTCGGTAGACGTCTGGATTAAAACGCTCTTCTCTCTCGCCGGGACCAACGTGATCTCCGTAACGCTGGTGGTCGCTGCCCTGCTGGGGATGGTTATCCTCTACCGGGAGCGGAAGAAACTGCGGTACCTGCGCCCGGGCTACTTTGCCGGCATGCTGCTCGAAGCCACGCTCTACGCCCTCCTGCTGGCCGGCGTGCTCTCCGCGCTGGTGGGTGCGCTCGGGATGATCCAGGCGGAAGGGGGCGGGGGACTCACCACGGTGCAGCAGCTGGCACTCTCCCTCGGGGCCGGACTCTACGAAGAGCTCTTTTTCAGGGTTCTCCTTGTCGGGGGACTCTATTTTATCCTGCAGAGACTCCTCGAGAGGAAATGGCTGGCTTTCTCCCTGTCGGTCCTGGCGGCGGCCATTCTCTTCAGCGGGGCTCATTATATCGGTGAAATGGGCGACTCATTCACCCTTGCCTCCTTTCTGTTCCGCTTCCTCTTCGGGCTCGCCCTGAATGCCGTCTATCTCTGGCGCGGATTCGGCATGGCGGCCTGGACCCACGCCATATACGACCTTATGGTCCTGGTAATCGCCTGAGCGTATGGTAACGGGAATGTCTTTATCGTCTGTTCATATAAAAATCCTATGATAAGCGACTGCGGATCGGCAATGAGGGGGGATGAATGTCCCCTCATCGTGATTGACAAAGAACCGTATCAACATAATCTATTTATTATTTAAGCTTAGTTTTAATATACTGTTAGTTCCGCTGGCGGCGGATGCCTGAACACGTGGCAGTATTGAGACGGCAGGCCGGCGGTAATCGGCTGTATATTATTTTCACACTATTTTGAAATCATTTGCCCATAGATCGGGATGACAGAATTAACCAAAGAGGAAGTCCAGAAACAGAGTGATTTTGAAGAGGAAATTATTCCTCACCTGGATGCCATGTACAATTTCGCCCTACGGCTCACCTCCGACCCCAACGACGCGGAGGACCTGGTCCAGGATACCATCGTAAAGGCTTACCGCTTCTTCAGCAGTTACGAGAAGGGGACCAACGCGAAGGCGTGGCTCTTCCGCATCCTGAAGAACTCTTACATCAACAACTACCGGAAAAAATCCAAGCAGCCCAACCAGGTGGACTACGACGAGGTCTCCACCTTTTACGAGACCATCCGGGCCGAGCGGACAGACACCTCCGACCTGGAGGACCGGATGTTTCGGGAGCTCATTGACGACGACATTTCCAATGCCCTGGAGGAGCTGCCGGAAGATTTTCGGACGGTCGTGCTGCTGTGTGACGTGGAGGGATTTACCTACGAAGAGATTGCCAACATGCTGGACGTGCCGATCGGGACCATCCGCTCCCGCCTGCACCGGGGACGAAACCTGCTGAAGGCCCAGCTTATGGAGTACGCCGAAAAACGCGGGTACCAGCCCGATTAACCCCCCCTCTTCAGGCACGTGGTTGAGCTATGCTCAGCACAATCCGCACCACCGTACCTTTTCCGGGTTCGGAGCGCAGGATGAATATACTTCCGTCGTGATATTCCTCGATAATACGCCTGGTCAGGCTCAACCCGAGTCCCCACCCCCGTTTCTTGGTTGAATAGCCGGGCTTAAATACTTCACTGTGATACTTTTTTTCAATGCCCGATCCCGAATCCTCCACATCGATGGCAAGCTCGCTCTCTATGCGGTGGACCCGAACCGAGACGAAGGCCTCCTCCTGGGAGGATCCGATGGCATCCATGGCGTTCTTGATCAGATTCTCCACGGCCCATTTTAGAAGTTCGGGATTCACGCGAACGCTGGCATTCGCCTCAATACTTTTTCTAACCGCTATATTGCTGCTGCGCTGGGGAAGGCGGCGTTCCATATAGGAGACCAGCTCCCCTATCAACGGCTCTATCGGCCGGGTTTCCAGCTCCGGTTCCGAACCGATCTTGTTGAACCGGTCGGCCACATCCCGGAGACGCGTGATATCGTTCTCCAGCTCATCGCAGATATTGCGGGTGAATTCGTCATCGGACTTCTCCTCCCTCAACAACTCCACCCATCCGTAGAGGCTCGACAAGGGAGTCCCCAGCTGGTGGGCGGCCTCCTTGGTCATTCCCACCCAGAGATTCGACTGTTCGGACCGGGTCATCGTACGATAGCTGATGAAGGCCGTGCCTAGCAGCAGGGCCAGGAGACTGAGCTGGATGTAGGGGAACCAGCGCAGATAGCGTACGGTGGCGCTCTCCCCGTAGTAGACGTACTGGGTAACGGAATACTGTTCGTTTCCAAAGGATATTTCGATGGGCGGATTCGTCTCCGCAAATTCCTCGATCAGCTCCTGGTCCGGCTCGCCGTCCACATTACGCGAGGCGTTGATCTCGCCCTGGGCATTGGTGATGACGGCCGGAACCTGGAAACGGTCGGGACTGAGTATGATCTCCCTGACCACAAAATTCTGGGTGGTTCGATCGCTTTCGGCCTCTTCGATCATATCGATGAGACTGTCCGGCGCTGCATCGTTGCTGCGGAGCCAGTTGGCGGCTCCCAGCAGGTTCCGGCTCACTTCATCCATGGAGGGATTGCCGGTATACTCAAGGGCACGGGCCCAGAGCTCCACGCTGGAGCGCTCCTGTTCGAGGATCTGATTGATCAGGTATTGATTATAGGCGAACGATCCGATCCCGATCAGCACCAGCAGCCCGATAAGGACCATGTTGAGTCGGCTGGAAGTCAGATAATATTTCATCAGGACGGCGCTATGCGGTTAATTCCATGCATAATGTATAAAATTCCGAACTTATGCATCGGGTAACGGGAGAGCCTTCTGCCGTTGAGCGATAGACCGTCCCGCTGAGAAGTGCGACATTGGTCCTTTTGCGGGAAGAGGAACGGATCAGGCGACGCTAGGCGGAGGCCTTCCGTTTTTCATAGACAGGCGGGGCGTTCTCTTCTATGGTCTCGCGGGTGATCACACAGCGCTCGATATTCTTCATGGAGGGGAGCGTGAACATGATATCAAGCATGGAACTCTCCATAATCGACCGGAGTCCCCGTGCGCCGGTTTTCCGCTTGAGCGCTTTCTCGACGATTATATCGAGTGCCTCATCTTCGAAAATGAGCTCCACTCCCTCCATCTGGAAGAGCTTCTTGTACTGCTTGGTGAGTGCGTTCTTGGGCTGAACCAGTATATCCACCATGGCACTCTTGGACAGCTGGTGAAGTCCCGCAATAACCGGAAGACGGCCGATAAGTTCGGGTATCAGCCCGTACTTCTGGAGATCTTCGGGCTCAACATAGGTGAAAATGTCGGGATTGTCCTTGTCGTATTTCACCTGCTCCTGCGAGTGGAATCCCATGGAACTGACCGACAGCCTCCGGGCGATAATCTCCTCAAGCCCGCTGAAAGCACCTCCGCAGATAAACAGGATATTGGAGGTATCCACCTGGATAAAACTCTGCTCGGGATGCTTCCGGCCGCCCTTCGGAGGGATGTTTGCCACCGTGCCCTCCAGGATTTTCAGAAGCGCCTGCTGCACCCCCTCCCCGGAAACATCCCGGGTGATGGAGGGATTGTCGCTCTTGCGGGCCACTTTATCCACTTCGTCTATGTAGACAATACCCCGCCTGGCCTGCTCTACATCGTAATCGGCAGACTGAAGCAGGCTGGAGAGAATGCTCTCTACATCCTCTCCCACATATCCCGCTTCGGTAAGAACGGTGGCGTCGGCAATCGTAAAGGGCACATCGATGATATCGGCCAGGGTTCGGGCCAGCAGCGTCTTTCCGCAGCCGGTGGGCCCCAGGAGCATGATGTTGCTCTTCTCTATCTCCGTATCGTCAAACTCATCCTGAAGCTCGCTGCCGATGCGTTTGTAGTGGTTATAGACGGCTACTGAGAGGGTTTTCTTGGCCTCCTCCTGCCCGATTACATATTCATCCAGGCGCGCCTTGATTTCGGCGGGCTTGAGCAGGGGACGGTACCTCTTCTCCCTTTTCTTGGCCATGGAGGCCAGGTCGCTCTTTACGATGCCGGAAGCGTCGGATACGCAACGGTCGCAGATGTAGACGTCGTTCGGCCCGGCTACCATGCTGTTGACCTCATGGCTGGACCTCCCGCAGAACGAACAGTGGATGGTACTGTCGCCGCCCCCGCTACCGCTATTTGTCTCCTTGTCGCTCATTCAGAATCGGTTGTCACTCCTCTTTTTCGCCGTTGCGGGTCATGATGTTGTCCACCAGACCGTAATCTTTCGCCTCGTCAGCACTCATCCATTTGTTGCGGTCGGAATCTTCCATCACCTTCTCCTGGGTCTGTTCGCTGTGGTCGGCCAATATGCCGCTCAATACCTTCTTTATTCTCAAAATCTCCTGGGCCTCGATCTCAATATCGCTGGCCTGGCCCTGCACGCCTCCAAGCGGCTGGTGGATCATGACCCGGGCATGGGGCAGAAGGTTCCGCTTGCCCTTCGTCCCCGCCGCCAGCACGACAGCTCCCATGGAGGCCGCCATGCCCACGCACGTGGTCGCCACATCGCACTTAACATACTGCATGGTGTCGTAAATAGCCAAACCGGAAGAAACGACCCCGCCGGGGCTGTTGATGTAGAGGTTAATATCCTTTTCGGGATCTTCCGACTCCAGAAAGAGCATCTGGGCCACCACAGAACTTGCCACGGCATCCGTTACGGGGGTGCCGAGGATAACGATCCGGTCTTTCAGCAGCCTCGAATAGATGTCGTAGGCCCGCTCGCCCCGGTTGGTGGTCTCCACCACCATGGGTACCAGCTGATTCTGGGTGCGGTTTAACTCCTCCATGGAGGGCATTTCAAAAAGTGGTTGCTTCTGCATGTCAGTCGACCCTGGTCTCTGTTTTTGACCCGCTAGCCGCGGGATTTAATTTTTTCCTCGTTGCGTTCCTGGTACGTATCCTTGTCAACTTCCTCGGTTTGAACTTCGTCCATCAACTTGTCAAATACCTTGTTTTCACGGATACTGTTGCGTAATCCCTCCAGCTGCTGGGGATTCTGGGCAAACATATTCCGCATCTGGTCCACCGTCACTCCGTAACGTGCGGCCTCGGCTTCCAGATGTTCATCTATATCTTCGGGTTTTATCTCGATATCGTCAAATTTTTCCTGAAGCTTCTCATTGATAAAAAACCACCTGGCATCTCTCAGAGCACGGTCCCGGACCTCCTCCCGATAGGCCTCCTCGTCAAAATCCTCCGGAAGCTCGCCACCGGACTGCTGGGCGACACGCTGCACGTACTGGTTCAGCACCTGCTCCAGGAATACTTCCGGAACCTCAATATCATGGGCCTCAACCATTTCATCGATTACATCGTTCTTGAAAAGATCCCTGGCGGTCTGGTCGTAATACTCCTGGATCCGGCTTTTTAAGAGGCTTCTGTACTCGTCCACATTCCTGGCTTCCCCGTCGGTCTGCTCTTTCGCAAACTGGTCTGTCAGATCCGCCTTGTGCAGTTTCTCCACCTTGCGGAGGACCAGCCGGAAGGCGTCTTTCTCCTCTTCCCCCACTTCCACGGTTACCTCGTCGCCGGGCTCGCTGCCCGCCAGGTCCTCCCGGAATTGCTTGAACTCATCCTTGCGAAGGTCAATGACCTGACCTTCATCTGTTTCATCCTCGATCGGTTCTCCCTCCTCATCCAGGTGAATGGCGTCGACCGTTACCTTGCTCTCCTCGTCAGCGGCCTCCTCCACAATCTCCCAGTTACCCTGCTGCTCAAGGGCGTGTTCCACCTCCCGGTCAACCTCTTCGTCGGTCACGTCGTGAACCATCCGCTCCACGGTAATTTCCGACAGATCCACGAGCTCGAATTCGGGCCGCGAACCAATTTTGAAACGGGCCTCCAGCTTGTCGTTTTCCCAGCTCATCTCCGTCATCTGGGTTTCCCCGACGGGATCGAGCTCCGGTACGACCTCTTTTTCGTAGACCTCCTGAACGTACTTGCCGACCTCCTCCTGCTCGATCTCATCGCCGAAGCGTTTCCGCACCAGTTTAACGGGAACCTTTCCCGGGCGGAAGCCGGGCATATTAATCTGGTCCTTGTATTTTTTGTAGGCTTCCTTGAACTTGGGTTCCAGATCGTCCCGGCCGGCGGTAATCACCACTTCCTTGTCAACCGCGCTTATGTCTTCTACAGATATGTCCACTAACGTACTCCGAATAAGGGTTTAATTAAAAATCGACGTATTCGTTCCTCGGGGTGCCTGCCAGAATGCAGAATGGATTGGCCTGTACGAGAGGGGGGACTCGAACCCCCACGCCATAAAGGCACCAGGTCCTAAACCTGACGCGTCTACCAATTCCGCCACTCTCGCATTTTCACACCTACCATCGGCGATTCAAAGCCACCAAAATTACGGCTTTTTTGCTCTGTTATCAACAGAAATAAGGGGGATGTAATTCATTCTCTGTCTGGTAAACGTTCTCTAATTTACTATTTTGGGACTGCGGAAGGGCCCTGCCCTGCCGACGTACCCAGTAATGCGTATTCAACGACTCATTCCATGTTTTACAATCTTCGTCTTGTATACATAACGGCGGGCGACAAAGAGGAGGCCCGTTCGATCGGCAAAACCCTGGTAAGGGAGCGCCTGGCAGCCTGCGTCAACATCATCGGCGGTATGGAGTCGGTCTATTGGTGGGAGGGAGAGATCCAGGAGGAGAAGGAGTGCGTTCTCATTGCCAAGACGCCCTACCACAATGTAAAGAAGCTCACGAAACGCGTGAAGGAGCTCCACAGCTACGACTGCCCCTGCATCCTCTCCCTGCAGCTCACCGAGCAGGAGGGGAACGAGGAGTACCAGCAGTGGCTTCTCAACGAAGCGCGCACGCAATCCATCGACTACGAGATCGAGGATTAACCCGTTTTGGCGCTCATCGAAACCGAAATTCACCGCCGGACGCTTCGCGCCACCCTCAACCGCCCGGAGAAGAGGAATGCCGTGAATTTCCAGGTTATGGAGGAGCTGGAAAACCTGCTCGAACGCCTGGAAGGGGATGAATCCCTGAGGTCCTTTATCCTGGAAGGAAGCGGCGATATTTTTATCTCGGGAGGAGACCTTCGCGAGTTCCACACCCTTAAAACAGCCGAGGAGGCCCGTCCCATGGCCGAGCGGATGCACCGGCTTCTGCTGCGGCTTGAGCGTCTTCCGTGCTGGACGATCGCCTCTGTCAACGGGGCCGCCTACGGCGGGGGGTGTGAAATCATGCTGGCCTTCGATTTCCGCCTCGCCTCCCGACAGGCCACATTCGGCTTCACACAGGGCAAATTCTACCTGCCTCCCGGCTGGGGAGGCCTCACGCGCCTCGTGGAGCAGGTGGGTCGCCCCGCGGCAATGCGCTGGCTGGCGGAGTGCGCTGTCGTGGAGGTCCCGGAAGCCCTGGAAAACGGGCTCATCGAGCGGGCGGTTCCCCGGGAAGAGCTCAGGCAGGCCGGCTGGGCGTGGAGCGGCGAGCTCTCCCGCAACGACCGGGATTACATCAATACCCTGAAAAAAGGAGGGAGAAACGCCGTTCCGGGCCGGCGGGAGCGTTTGCTGGAGGAGCTGGAGGCTTTTGGCCGGTTCTGGGAACACGAAAAACATCACGAACGGGTACGCAAATTCCTGGAGCGGAGAAAGGAGGAGTGACGCGCCGGGAGGGATTAATCGCCTTCCCCGCTCATCACCTTCTTGCGCAATACCATCCGGGCTTCGTACCTGCGGCCGTCGCGCAGTAGCTCTATCCGCATGGTATCTCCCTCGGAGTACTCCCGGTAGAGGGCGCGGGCGTGCATCTCGCGGTAAACCTGTTCACCCCCGATTTTCATAATGATATCTCCCGGCAAAATACCGCTTTCAAAAGCGGGACCATCCCTGTTGACACTCGTCACCAGCAGTCCCGGTACGGCCGGCAGATTGTTCTCCACGGCCTTCTGCATGGTCATCTCCGTGGTTTCAAAACCCGGATCGAACGCGACCTCCACCTCACCCTGGTTGAGCAGCTGGTCGATGATGCCGATGACCCGGTTGCTGGGAATGGCGAAACCGAGGCCCACGGAACCGGCGCTGGTACCGCCGGTGAAAATAAAGGTGTTCACCCCGATCACCTTGCCCTCGCTGTTCACAAGCGGTCCCCCGCTGTTTCCGCGGTTGATGGCGGCATCGGTCTGAATCATGTCCATGTAGACCCTCGGATCGTTGGGATCCGGACGGAAATCACGGTGCAGGGCACTCACCACGCCCACCGTTACCGAAGGCTGGGCCGTCTTGAAGAGTCCGAAGGGATTGCCCATGGCGATGGCCCACTCGCCCACCCGCAGCCGGTCGGAATCCCCGAATTCGATATACGGAAACGAACGATCGGTCTCTATCTGCAGAAGGGTGAGGTCGAACAGCTCGTCGGATCCGATCACCCGGGCTTCGTACTGGGACCCGTCGGGCAGGGAGATCATGATCTTGCGGGCGGAGGAGTTGGCCACGTGTTCGTTGGTCACCACCATGCCCTCTTCGCTGATGATAAAACCGGAACCGATGCTGCTGAACTCCCGCTCCATCGGCCGGAAAAAGAAAGGATTAAAGAAGTCGTCCGGCACTCCGCGCCGGCTCTGCACCACCTCCGTCACGGTAATGCTGACGACGGCCGGACTGGCTTGCCGGACCGCGTTGGTAATGGCGTTGCTTCGATCGGCATAGATAGCGGAATCCACTCCGAAACTGCGGTATTCCTGCCTCCATTTCCGGTCCCATGTCGCCATGGAATCGGCCGAAGTGTCCGCTGCCGTCCGCACCTGTTGGGTATCGGGAGATATTTCCGCCGCACGCTCTCCCGGGACGGACTCCTCTCCCGGGTTTTCGCAGGAGACGGTCAGTATGGCGACAAGAATCAGTGTCAGCGGTATGGCAAGGCTGCTCCGGTACATAGGTGCGTACGCCTGTGATTTTACGCCTGTGGTTTCAGGACTTATCGGTCTTCATCAGCTGCTTGGCGCCGATGGCCACCACCTCGTCGATGGCGTCCTGAAGGGGACCGGGATGCCAGGCCCCGGAGGCCTTTTTATGTCCCCCTCCCCCTATCTCCCGGGCCCAGACGTTGACGTCCACGTCGTTGCTCTTGGATCTCAGGCTCATCTTGATGCCCTCCCCCAAGTCCTTAAAGAGAATGGCGGCCTTGATGCCGGTCACGCTCAGGGGATAGGCCACAAAGCCTTCGCAGTCGTCGTTGGTGGTATCGGTCTCCTCAAGCATCTCGCTTGTAACGCACATGATCGCGATTTGATTGTCCTCATACAGCTCGATCGTACTCATCGCCCTGCTGAGCAGATGGAGCTGGTTCAGGGTCTTGTTGGAGAAGACCTTCTCGGCCACCTCGTTGGGACGGAACTCCCCGAGCCGGAGCAGCTCGGAGATGATGCTCATGGTTTCGGGGGTGACGCTGTCGTACTGCAGCGAACCGGTATCGGTGAGGATTCCCGTATAGATAGCCTTGGCGGCGGCTTCGTCCAGCTGGTTGATGTCGTTCTGCAGGTATAAATGGAAAACCAGTTCGCAGGTGGAGGAGGCCTCCTCCACGGAAATGCTCATCTCGAATCCGTCGTGGGGATCCGGATGGTGGTCGATCATATAGGTGGGCTTGGGATCGTCCTGCATGTAATCGGCATAGCTGCCGAACCGGGCGGGAGAGTTGCCGTCCACCAGCACGAAGGCATCGCACCGCTTCAGCTTTGACTCCTTCGGGCGGCGGATTTCGAAATAGTCGGTCAGCCACTGCATATTGAGCGGAACGGAATCGTCGTTGAAAGCGTAGGCGTTTATGCCGTTCTTTTCCAGCCAGAGGCAGACGGCCACCTGGGCCCCGATGCAGTCTCCGTCGGGGCGGATATGCGAATACACCCCTACGGTACTGTACTGTTTGAGTTCCGAGATGAGTTCTTCAAACATGTTATATTCAAGGCTGAAGCTGGAAAATAAGCTTAATAAAATGGTAGTTAGCCATGAAGAAAGCAATAATTTTCTGCGGCCCCGCATACGGTGCCGATCTGTTCTTGATTCCCCTGCAGGGAGGAGGTCGCCGGACGCCAGCCCACATCGGAATGCGGAATCTTTAAAAGCGGTTTACATCCCATGAAAACCCTGGTTATCTGCAACGGAACGCCTCCCTCCCGGGAACTCTTCCAGCGCAACCTGGAAGAGACGGACCTCCTTATCGCGGCCGATGGGGGCGCGCATATCGCACTTCGCTACGGGCACACGCCGGACGTGGTGACCGGGGACCTGGACAGCTACCGGCCGAAGGGTGAGGAATCCTTTGAGGTCGTGGAGAATCGCGATCAGGAGACGAACGACCTGGAGAAGGCGCTCGCCCTGGGGCTGGACCGGGGAGCCGCGGAGAGCGTAATTATGGCGGCGACGGGGAAGCGGGTGGATCAGACCCTGAAAAACCTCTCCGTACTCAAACGATTCGATTCCCATTTCCGCCGGCTGCTTATCAGGGACGACCACGGGGACACCTTCCTGCTTCCCAGGAGGACCAGGCTCCGGCTTCCCGAGGGCACCCTGGTCTCGCTCTTTCCCCTCTCCGGCAGGGTAACCGGCATCACCACGGAGGGCTTGCGTTACGGACTGGAGGACGAAGCGCTTGAAAACGGGGTGCGCGACGGCTCTTCCAACCGCGCCGCCGGCGAAGAGGTCACCATTACGTACGAGAGCGGCGACCTGATCGCGTTCATCGCAAGCGAATATACCCTCTCCCGACTGTGAGCCCTCTCAACTTTACTCTCCTCGACTGGGGAATCGTCGCCCTCTACTTCGCCCTCCTGGTATTTCTGACCTGGCGAAGGAAGTGGGAGAAAGAGGACGAGGAGTCTTTTCTGCTCTCAGGACGCAAAATGAGTCTTTCGGCTTTCGTGGCCACGCTGGTCTCCACCTGGTACGGAGGTATCCTGGGCGTGGGCGAATACAGCTACCAGTTCGGCATCTCCCAGTGGCTGATATTCGGCTTTCCCTTTTACGTCTTTTCCGCCCTTTTCGCCTGGCTGCTGGCCGGAAAGATTCGGATGAACAAGGCACTTTCCATTCCGGAAGCGGTGGGGAACATCTACGGGGACCGCGCCGGGCAGGTCTCCGCCATCCCTATCTTCGTGCTGGTCAGTCCCGCCCCCTATATCCTGATGCTGGGACTGATCTTTCAGTACCTGACCGGGGGAGCGGGGAATTTTCTCTGGTACGCCTCCGCCGTTGCCCTCTTTTCCGTGGCCTATGTCACCTTCGGCGGATTCAGCGCGGTGGTTCGCACCGACATGCTGCAGATCGCGCTGATGTTCGGGGGATTTCTCATGATTATCTGGTACGCCTGGGAAGATTTCGGGGCGCTTCCGCGGCTCTGGGGAGCCGTGCCGGAACACTTCAGGGACATTACCGGGGGACAGGATCTGCAGTATATCCTGGTCTGGTTTTTTATCGCGCTGTGGACCTTCGTGGATCCCAGCTTCCACCAGCGGGCCGCGGCGGCGGAGTCTCCCTCGACGGCCCGTAAAGGCATCTTCATCTCCATCCTCTTCTGGTCGGTATTCGACCTGCTGACGCTCACCGCCGGAATGTACGGCTGGGCCATCCTCGGCCCCGATCTCCAGGAACCGGTCATGGTCTATCCCTACCTGGCGAGCGAACTCCTGCCCGCCGGACTCCTCGGACTCTTTTTCGTGGCCCTGCTGGCCACCATCATGTCCACGCTGGACAGCTACCTTTTTCTGAGCGGACAGACCCTGGGACGCGACCTGCTGGTCAAGGTGTTCCCCGAAACGCCCAACAACCGCCTTACGCGTCTCGGCACCCTGGCCGCCGCGCTTCTGGGTATCGCCCTGATCATCGTCTATCCCAGTGTGATCGATCTCTGGTACGTGATCGGGTCGGTCATGATCCCCGGCCTGCTGATCCCCGTCCTGGGCGTCTATCTCCCCTTCTTTACCCTGCGCCGCGCATGGGTGCTTCCCCTGATGGTGGGAAGCATCTTCATCTCCCTGGCCTGGCTGGTGCTGGGCACGCTCAGCGGAGGCGAGGCCTACGACTACACCTACCTGGGGATGGAGCCCTTCTATCCCGGACTGCTGACCAGCGTGCTGCTCTGGCTGGCGGGACGGAAAAAAGAGGGGGATCTGGAGCTGCGTGACGACCTCTTTGAAGAGGTGGAAGAGTGAACGGCCATTCCCTCCTGACCCGCGAGATCATTCCGGCTGTTCGTCAGGTGCTTTTCAGGAGATGACCCAGGTTAAGCTTGTGAATGGGGATGAGGTACTTGATCGCCATGGCGTCCTTCTGGATGTCGAGCACGCCGGTGCCTCGGAAGTCCACGATGCAGAAACCGTCCAGCAGCCGCACCACCTCGCCGATGCCGTAGTACTCGGGACAGGGGCCGTAATAGACCAGGTCTCCCGGCTGGATATTGTTCTGGGCGCGCCGGTGAAAAGGCAGGATCACCGGCAGTCTGTCCAGGCGATATGAGAGGCGCTTTTTTGTGGACATGAGCTCAAATATACAGGATTAGGTGCTTTCCTCGCCAATGACAAATTTTCTGGTTGACGGACCCTGCCTTTCGATCCGGATCCAGATGGCACCGGGAGGAATAATCTCCCGGATTTTCTCCGGCCATTCGATTACCGAAACGCCCCCTCCATGGAAATATTCTTCCGCCCCGATCTCCTCGGCTTCCCTCACCGACTCCAGCCGGTAACAGTCGAAGTGATAGAGATCGACCTCACCTGAGTGTTCGCTGATCAGGGTAAAGGTGGGGGAGCGGATCTCCTCTTCGGGAATTCCGAAAGCGGACCCCATCCCTTTCACGAACCGGGTTTTCCCCGCTCCCAGTTCGCCCACCAGGCAGACCACATCCCCGGTTTTCAGTCCCCGCGCAAATTTCCGCCCCAGGGCCATCGTCTCTTTTTCGGAATGAGTTACCTCTTCTTTCATAGTCCGGCTCGCAGTTCAAATGAATCCAAAGATAAGGGCAGGAGCCGCGGGATGCCATCTCCTTCGCCCTCTTAACGGAGTACCGAACGGGGACGCATGGTGGCTACGGGCAGGATCATCTCCTCCATGCTCGCACCGCCGTGTAGAAAGGTATCACGGTAGCGATTCTGATAGTGATGGTAATTGGTGGGGTAGACAAAGTAGTAGTTCTCCCTCGCTATGATGTAGTTGTTGGCGGTGCCGGGAGCCGGCAGCTTGTAGGAGGCGGGGTCCTGGATCAGCATGGTGGTATCGGTCTCCACCGAAAGATTCCTCCCGTACTTGTATCGAAGGTTGGTAGAGGTCTCCCGGTCGCCGTACACTTTGGTGTCGCGCAGTGCGCGTACCGCCCCGTGATCGCTGGTCACGACGATAACGACATCCTCTTCTGCGAGGAACTTGAAAATTTCCAGCAGGGAGGAGTGCTGAAACCAGGTCTGCGTAAGCGAGCGGAAGGCCGGTACGTCGGGCGCGATCTCCCGCAGAACTTCCGAATCGGAACGGGAGTGGACCAGCGTATCCACGAAGTTGTAGACGAAGGTACTCAGCGGCGACTGCAGGTAGTTCTGGATCCGGTCGGCCACCGTCTGTCCCTCTTCGGCGTTAAGCACCTTCTCATACCGGAACGACAGTTCCATCCCGTTCCGCTCGAGCTGCCGGTCCAGCAATTCGGGCTCGAACCGGTTCAGCGACTGTTCGTCCTCGCCCTGGTGCCAGAGATCGGGGTAGCGGCGCTCGATCTCCAGGGGGAAGAGGCCGGCAAAAATGGCGTTCCTGGAGTAGGGCGTCGCCGTGGGAAGAATGGAGTAGTAGAAATCGGTATCGATACTGTAGTAGTCGTTGAGCAGGCTCGAAAAGACCAGCCACTGATCGTAGCGCATGCAGTCGATGATGAAAAACAGGGTGGTCCGCCCCTCTTCCAGATGCGGCTTGACGTACCTGCTGAATACATCGGGCGAGAGCGTGGGGGCGCTCTCCTGTTCCTCTTCCAGCCACTCCCTGTAGCGTCGCCCGATAAACCGGCCGAACATCCTGTTCGCCTCCTCGTACTGGTCGCTCAACACCTGCCTGAGAGATTCATCTCCCCCCTCCAGGTCGATATCCCAACCCGTAAGCTGCCGGTAGATATCGATCCATTCCCTCCAGCCGGTATCCTCCCGTATGTTCTCGGACAGTTCGTTGAAATTCTTCAGGTAGGACTGGGCGAATTTTTCATGCTCAATGCGGCGACGCTCCAGGATCCGCTTCACGGTCAGCAGAATCTGATTGGGATTGACCGGCTTGATAAGGTAATCGGAAATTTTGGCGCCGATGGCATCTTCCATGATCGACTCCTCCTCGCTTTTGGTAATCATCACCACGGGAAGGGAGGCCTGCGCCGATTTGATCTCATTCAGGGTGGTAAGCCCGTCCATGCCCGGCATCTGTTCGTCCAGGAAGACGATGTCAAAGATCTGCTCCTTGATGAGGCTGACGGCATCGCTGCCGTTGGTCACGGGTGTAATCTCGAAACCTTTGTTCTCCAGAAAAAGTATATGCGGTTTGAGCTGGTCGATCTCGTCGTCAGCCCAGAGTATGCGATTGGCCATGAGATGCGGTTCTGTCTCTTTCTTACTCCCTAAGTTTGATAAATGGTTTGATCTTTTCCAACCGCTTTTTGCCGATCCCCTTTATATTGAGCAGCTCATCCAAGGTTTCAAAGTCTCCGAAGGTTTCCCGGTAGGCGATAATGCGCGAGGCATAGACCGGGCCGATGCCCGAAAGCCGCTGCAGGAGGACCGAGTCGGCCGTGTTGACGTTAATGCGCCTCTCCACTCCGGGGATGGTTTTTTCCGCCGAAAGACTGTCGCTTTCCAGGGTGTCGGGCGAAGCTTCCGGCTCCGGACGCTCTGCCGGACCCGGCGAGAGCGCTTCGAACCGATCGTCCAATTCACGGTAATCCTCCAGCCCGTAGACCGGTGCGGGACGGGGAAGCAGGGCGGAGGCAGCAGACAGCAGGACGAAGAGCGCGAGCAGCACCGAAACCGCGTAGCGCTCGGCGGGGGTGATTTTCAGTTTTTCGAACCAGAAAAAAAGTCGTCTTCCGAACATGGCACAATCGGTGTGTAATGCCTGCTTTACCGGTTGACCTCTCCTCCTGCGATTCCTTACAGGGGAACGGCCTTGTTTGATTCCGGTAATTGTATGAAGTTAGCCGGCAGACCGCATGGAGAACACCTTCAGATATACCCACGGGGAGACGGAGCTGGCCTGCCACCGGATTGGAGAGGGGAGGCCGCTGATCATCCTGCACGGATGGGGCAGCAGCAGCGGAGTTATGAAACCGCTGGCCAGCCAGCTGGCGGATCTGCGCACCTGCTACCTGGTGGACCTGCCCGGCTTCGGAGAGTCGCCCGCTCCGGAAGAGGCCTGGTCGGTGGACGACTACGCCGACCTCGTCGAGCGGTTTACGGCCGACATGGAGAAGGATTCGGCGGATCTACTGGTCCACTCCTTCGGCGGACGCATCGCCCTGAAGCTGCTTTCGCGTCCCTCGGGCAGGGAACTTTTCGACAAGGTACTCATCACGGGTGGTGCCGGCATGAAACCACGGCGGAGCCCGCTCTATTTTTTGAGAAAATATACCGCCAAACTACTGAAAGCTCCTTTTTTCCTCCTGCCCGCTTCCCTGCGCGAAAAGGGCCTGGACCGGCTGCGCGGAACCGCCGCCTGGAAGGCGCTGGGGTCGGGCGACTACGGCCGGAGCAGCGGAATCATGCGTGAAATCTTCGTCAAGACCGTAACCGAGCACCTGGAAGGCTGTCTCCCGGACATTCCCCACGAAGTCCTTCTGCTGTGGGGCGAGCAGGACCGGATGACTCCTCTCTACCAGGCCGAACGGATGGAGAAGGGCCTGGAAAATTCGGCCCTGGTCACCATTGAGGGGGCCGGGCATTACGCCTTCCTGGACCGGCCCGGCCGATTTGTGCGCATCGCACGGGCCTTTTTCAAAGGCTAGGGAACGACTTCGGACTCCGCTTCACTCCTCCCCTCCCGCCCGTTCGTAGTAAATGATTCCCCCGCCCGCGCCGCCGGAAAGAAATTCCGCCTCCCCGTCACCGTCCAGGTCGGCAAACCGGGGCGCGGCCAGGACCGGGGCGTTCATCGAAAAGGGAAGGGGTTCCCGACTGAATTCCGGCTGGCCGGCGGATCCGGTATTGCGGTAGAAGAGGATCCCTTCCGAGCGGGTTCCCACAAACAGATCCAGGTCCCCGTCGCCATCTATGTCATACAATTCCGGTACGCTCCGGTGCTCGGCCTCCACGCCGGCAAACGCATCCTCTTCCAGAACGAATTCAGGCTCCTCCCCGCTCCCCTCGTTCCGGTAGAAATGGACCTCGCCGCCCGAGCTCCCCACAAACAGGTCCAGGTCCCCGTCGCCGTCTATGTCGCCGAGCACAGGGGCGCTGTTGCTGCCCCGTTCCAGTTCGAGGTAGGTATCGCTGACGGACGCAAAGCCGTCCCCCGTGTTCCTGTAGTACGCGATCTCACCTCCCCAGGTACCGAGCAGCAGATCCTCCCGGCCATCCCCGTCCAGGTCGCCCAGGGCGGGAGCGTAGTGGTAGGCATCCGGCAAATCCATGGCCCCGTTCATGTAAAAGGCCGGCCCGTCGGCTTCCCCCCGGTTCTCAAAAGGGTAGACCCTCGAGCTGTTCCCGCCCGCCGGATCAATCTTGCTGGCCAGAAGCAGTTCGACCCGCCCGTCGCCGTCCAGGTCGCCCGCCGCGGGTATGCTCTCATTTCCAATGTCAACTCCGTCCAGGAAACGGCTGGTACGCTGCTCGTACGTACCGCCCTCTGTCCGCTCGTAGTAGTGAAAATTCTCGGCAAGGGTCCGGCTCGCGTTGTAGGCGCCCCCCAGGACGCCGACGAAGAGATCGTGGTCGCCGTCCCCGTCCCAGTCGGCAAAGGCCGGGGCGTTATATCCGCTCGATTCAACGGGCTGGGAGGGCGGGAACAGCGTGGGGTCTCCCTGCATTTCCGGACTGCTGCAGGATCCCTCGTTCTCGATGAGAAGGAGGCCGGGCTCAAAGAAATCCCCCCAGAACAGGTCCTGGTCCCCGTCGCTGTCGATGTCCACGAAGGTCATGGTATTGGCCCCGTGCAGCGTTCCAAACTGGTTGACAATCTCAATGCCCTGAAACTTCTTGTTGACCAGCTCAAAGCGGGGGACCCCCCGATCGTCTCTTCCCGTGGACGCATAGCGCATGACCGTGCCGTCCAGCCGCCCGATAAACAGGTCGAGTCTGCCGTCGCAGTCAATGTCGGTGACATTGGGAATATTCTGCCGGTCCGAGAAGATGGGCGTGCCGCCGGCATCTTTCAGCGAATCGGCCACGAGGGTAAAGTCGGGATCGCCGGGAGTGCCGTCGTTGCGGTAGTAGCGAATATAGCTGTATGGCTGTTCGGCAATCAGGTCGAAATCCCCGTCCTGGTCCATGTCCACAAACCGATACCACTCCCCGATCTCCAGATCCCTGAACCGGTCGCTGCGCCACTCCAGTTCCGGCGAACCTCCCGAGGAGGTATTCTCGAAAAACATGAGCCGGTTCGTATTCTCCTGTACGAAAAGATCGGAATCGCCGTCGCCGTCTATGTCCAGGAACTGGGGACGCGGATTGTTGAATCCGCCCAGGAAGGGATAGCCGAACCTGGTACCCGTGGTATCGTATACCGGGAAAGGATCTACCGCCCGTTCAAACGCGTCCGCTGCCACGGTCTCCTCGGCCTGCTCTCCGGCGGTGCGCATGCCGCTGCATCCGGCAGCCAGGAACAGCGCAGCGGCGATGAGCAGAAGAGGGGCGCGGGCGGATGTCATGTCGCAAACGCTGTCCATCACCACCGGGGGCGTGTACCTATCCCCGTGGCGTAGGCCTCGACTTCAATCACCTTCTCAATGGTATTCGTGGCGGTATTGATGACGGTAATCGTGCCGGGCGGATCGGCATCGGGCCGGGGCTGGCTCGGCTGATAGGTCCCCTGCCGGTTGTTGTTTGAAATGTAAAGATAGGAGCCGTCCGCGGAAAGCGCGCTTCCGTGGGGCTCGGCCAGGCCGTTACCCTCAATCACCGTCTCCACCGATCTTGTCTCCATATTCAACACCGTCACCGTATGCGCGCCCTTGTTCCCAAAATAGACGCGCCGGCCGTCTGCCGAGTACACCGGGTGCCAGGGACGGGCGTTGACGTCAATCGTATCGGTCACTTCCGGCGAGGCCGGATTCGCTATATCCAGGACCAGCACCTGGCCGGAAACTTCTCCCGTAACCACCATTGTCTCGCCGTCGGGCGAAATGGCGAAGTCGACAAATACGTGTGTGCTGCCCGGATACGTAGCCAGGTCCGTCTCCCCGGATTCGGGATCGAGCGACAGAATCTGGTTTTCCGCCAGGCTCGCGACGTAGGTCCGGATTCCGTCGGGGGCGGTCGCTATCGCGTGGGGACGAGCGAAAAAGGTGGGAATTTCCTCCTGCAGCGTCATGTCGCTGCGGCGTATGAGCCCGATGCTCTGGGGCGGATTAACCGCGCTCATCGAGCGGCCGACCAAAAGAAGATCGCGCGTGGGGTGCAGGGAAATAAGGCCGGGCACCTCCATCTCCGCCTGGCCGACGAGCTCGTTCTGCCGGTTGAACTTAAGCACGCGGTTTTCCCCGATCAGGGTCACATACCAGTGGGAGCCGTCGGGTTCGGCCACCGTGTGGTGAGGCTTGGCATTGGCTGAAAAACCGAGCTCCTGCAGATCGATGTGATCCACAATCTCATTGGATGCCACATCGATGACCGAGAGGGTGGCCGCTCCCTGGTTGCAGACGTAGATACGCTGGTCCTGGGCGGCATCGGTCGCTTCCGCCCCGCTTCCCTGTCCCAGGACGGCAAGCTGCGTCCCGGCGAAGGCCAGCAAGAAGGTTGCCAATAGCGCACTGCGCAACAGGTTGTACGTCACTTTTCGCATATTGATCCCAATGTCCATTCAATTAGAAGCCGGGCATAATGACCTGCCTTCAGGAGGATCTCCATGAACGTAAGCGGGCCGGAGCCCCGTGTGCGCTACAGGTCCTGCTCCTGTTTCTCCAGGATGAACAGTCCCTCCTGCATACTGGTCATGATCACGATGCCGCTGTCGAAGTACGGGTAATTGCTCCACGTGCCGGCAAAGCCCGGGGAATCCTCTCCGAACGGCTCCGTATCGAAGGAACCGGTCTTGGTGGGGTTTTCCGGATCGCTCACATCCAGCACCTGCAGCCCACTGACATAATTCGACTGGTACATCGTGGTACCCTTGATGTAGAGGTTGTGGTCGGAAGCGGAATTGTCCAGCAGGTACTCGCGGACAAACTGCGGATCGTCGAGGTCCGTCAGGTCCCATATGAGGGTGCGGGTCCGGTCCACATTGCCGTTAAGTTCGTCCAGCTCGTCGTTCTGGAAGAAGTAACGCTGGTCTTCCGTGAACCAGCCCTGGTGCACGTAACCGTAATCGGGATAGGAGGCGGTCGCTATCGCTTCCGGATTCTCCTTGTCCGTAACGTCGGCAATGCTGAGCGCCGTCTCATTGGCGCCGATGCAGATTTCACGGCCTTCGTAATCGGCATCCGGCCCGTTATAGGTTACGCACTGGGCGTCGTGGGTGTAGCCGGTTCCGCTGCGGCCCGTGGAGGGATCGGAAAAACAGCCGGCGAAGCTCGGGTTCGTAGGATCCTGTATGTTGATCATGTGGAGGCCGCCTCCGCACGTCTGTCCCCCGCCGCTGCTTCCGACCGCATAGGCGAAGCCGGTATCGGTATTAATGACGATGTTGTGCGCACTGTGAATTCCGTCGTAGTGCGCCGTCTCCTCAAAAGTCTCCGGCGTTCCGTCGAAATCCCGCAGGTTGGTCAGATCAAATACCTGCATGCCGTGCATGTCGGCATTGTCGGATACCACATAGGCGTGATTCTCATACACCTTGATGTCGCGCCAGCTGCTCGACTGGGCGCTTTCAGGCATCGGAAGATCGCCAATATAAACGGGATTGCCGGGATTGCTCACGTCGACAAATGAAGTTCCGTCAATCCGTCCGACGAGAGCGTATTCCTTTCCGGTCTGGGGATCGGTCCAGCCCCAGATGTCGTTCAGCGAAACACCGCGGTCGCCGCCGATTTCTCTAATGGGCAGGAAGGAGAGCAGATCCACATTGCTGCAGCTGAACATGCTCGCCTCTCCCTCGGAGCATTCCACCCGGTTGCCGGTGATAGGCTCGAGGGCAGAACTTCCTTCCGGAATGACCGTCGTCGCTACAGACCACATTCCGGAATTTTCGTCTCTTTCCAGAATCGCGGCGGTTCCGGCCCCGTGGTCGGCACCGACGAGCCCGGCTACGGCGACATTGCCATCCACAGCAAAAGTCCCCGCGAATTCGTCATCTTCCCCGCGTTCGGGGCCGCCCAGCTTTTCAGCACCGGCCCATCCGCTGCCGTCCGCCGAACGCTGGTACCGGTAGAGCGCTCCTCGTCCCCCGTCGGCGTTCGGTGCGCCAATCCACGCTTCCGAACCGACAAAAGCCAGTGAGGAGCCAAACTGGTAAAATGGTCCGCCGTCGAAGGCCACGAGCCTTCCGCTTGTGTTCCAGCTGTCGGACTCGTCGTCCCGCTCAAACAGGAACACGGCGCCCGAAGCCGCGTCGTGACCCGGCGCGCTGACAAGCGCCTCGTCTCCGTCCAGCGTCAATGTGGCACCGAAGCCGGCATCTTCATCGACCAGGTTCGTCGCAAGGGTGGCCTCCATCGACCACTCTCCCATGCCGTTGCCCTGGAAGACGTACACCGCGCCTCCCTCATCCTGGGGAGCTCCCACCAGCAGCCGGGAATCCTCCACGGAAAGGGCCGATCCGAAGCCGAGACCACTCGAGGTATCCGGATTGGCAATACGGGTCTCCTGCGTCCACGATCCCGCTTCGCCGCGCCGGTATACATAAACAGCCCCGACATCGTCCTGCTCGTCGGGTGCCCCTACAAAGGCCAGGTCGCCGCTGAGCGCCACGCTTTCACTGAATCCCGTCTCCTCGCTGGTATCGGCCAGGACGATCCGGTCGGTCTCACTCCATGATCCGTCCCCGGAACGCTCAAATACATAAACCGCACCCCGTCCGTCGGCCTGGTCCGGCGCGCCGATCAGCACACGGTTTGCCGCGGCTCCCAGGGCGGACCCGAACCCGTCGCCAATCTCACCCTGCGAGGGACGAAGAATGGATTGCTGGACCCAGCCGGTACCGGATCGGCTGTAGACATAGACCAGACCGGACTGGTGCACGTTGGCCGGTTCGCCGATGAATACCGAGCCATCGGCCACCGCTACAGCCTGGCCGAAGCCCTGCATCAGCGCTTCGGCATCACCCGAAGCATTCGTCTGCGCATGCGCGTTAAAAGAGAGGAACGTGAGAGGAAGAAAAAGTGCAAAAGACAGTACCAGGAAACGTTTCATGGAAAGCGGGATTTTGTCAGAGTTTGAGTCACGTACGCCTATAAAATCACACAAACACAGCTGATAAGCAAAAATCACAAAGTAACAAAGTGTAAAGACAAAGGCAGGCGTTTCGACCAACACCGCACGGGGATTTACCCGCGGGGATTCCCCTCCTTTTGGCTCCCGTGCACCAGCTCTCCTCCCAGGTAGTTGGCCACGCCGAGCAGCAGAATGCCGGCCCCGGCGGCCGCCATCTCCCAGGGTCCCGGGGCTTCCCAGCCGGATTCAGTCTGCCAGCGTATTCCCGCAAGCAGGCCGAAGAGAATCAGCAGGACGAACTCTGTCATGCCGTGCCAGGCGGCGGTCACCAGCCTGCCGGAATCCCTGATGCGCAGGTAATCCCAGTAGCCGAAAACGGCCGCGGACATCCCGGCCGCTGCTCCTCCCGCCATGCACCAGCCCGAGGCCGCATGCAGGGAGGCCTCTCCCCACCAAAACCCCGCCAGGTCGAACAGGAAGGCCATGGGAAAAAGCCCGGCGGGAAAATGCACCAGCATGACATGTATGGGATGTCCCCCGAGGCGTCCCCTTTTCAGTCCCTCAATCATAACCCGTTTCTGAACCGCTAGATGAAGACGGCATAGAGAAGGATCACGAAGGCTGACACGGCTGCCAGGGCGTGCACCACCGCCAGCCATTTGGGAATGGATTTCTTCTGCAGGTCACGGCCGAACATGACGAAGCCCCCCAGGGCCGCCACCACAAAGATAAGGGTGCTGATCATCAGCAGGGACTCTCCCTGGCGGAGGTAGGCGATGATCAGCAGCACCAGCGCCACGGCCGCGGAGGCGCCGTGGGAGTACACCACCCCTTTAGGAGTTTCCTCATCTTTTAGTACTTTTGTGATAAGCACAAGGCCCAGAACGGCGGCCAGTGCGAAGAGAATAACGGTGGTAATAAGCATATCGGAACCGTCCATGGTTTTCGTTACTGTTGTACCCATTGGATGGGAGAAACCGTGAAAGGTTACAAACGTGAATTCATGAATTCGCAAAACGGCAGGAAAAGCGGACGGACCTTCGTTGACCACACCCGTTTCGAGGATGTGCCGGACAAAGAGCTGGTGGAACGGATCATCGCCGGGGAGCGGGAGCTCTACGAAGTGATTATGAGGCGCTACAATCAGCAGCTCTACCGTATTACCTGGTCATACCTGTCCGACGAGGAGGCGGTGAGGGATACGATGCAGTCGGCCTATATCAAGGCATTCGAAAAACTCGACACCTTCCGGGGAGAGGCCCGGTTCTCCACCTGGCTGGTTCGCATTGCCATCAACGAGGCGCTTCAGGCGGTCCGGAACCGCAAAAAGAGGGGAGAGAAAATTTCTGTAACCGAGCTGCTTCAGAATCATCAAATGGTTGCGAGCAGAAACAAGAATCCGGCTATGGAAACGGAACGGAACGACCTGATGGAGCGACTGGAGGAAGCCATAGAGGGACTGCCCCCCAAGTACCGTTCGGTATTCGTCATGAGAGAGGTGGAGCAGATGAGCACGCGGGAAACCGCCGACTGCCTGGACATCACCCGCTCCAATGTGAAAGTGCGGCTCCATCGCGCCCGGAACATGCTCCGCGATCATCTGGAGGAGATAAGCGACCTGGACGACCTGCTGGAGTTCAAGGGCCGGCGATGCGACGCCATGGTCAGCCAGGTGATGAAGGCCCTTGAAAAGAAAAGGAAACAACCCTGAAAAGCCGGCCTCTCAGGATTCCCCCTCAAGTTCCCGCTCCTTGAACTCCTCGTCAAAGTAGTGGTACCACTTCCGGAAGGGTTTGAACGCGTCTTCCGGATCGAAGGGACGCTTGTACTCGCTCCGGCGACACTCCTCGCTGCAGCACCCCTCCATCAGCCGCGCCCCCTCCTCCGAGCAGACAAAGAGCTTGTTGCACTCCATGTTGGCGCAGTTGATGTAGGTGTCGGCCGGCTTTCCGGTGATCTCGCAGCGGGCGATCGGCTCCATATCCTCCTCGTTGACCGGCACCACCAGACGATCGTCGAAGACAAAGCATTTTCCCTTGAAATGCTCGCCTCCCTCCTCCTCGGCGTAACGCAGGATGCCGCCGCGGAGCTGGCGGACGTCATTCCATCCTTTCCGCTTCATCAGGGCGGAGAATTTCTCGCAGCGTATGCCCCCCGTGCAGTACATCAGCACCTTTCTGTCCTTGTCTGCCGAAAGCTCCTCCAGCCATCCCGGGAAATCGTAAAAGTTCTCCACCGTAGGAGTCAGGGCTCCCTCGAAATGACCGATTCTGGATTCGTAGTCGTTGCGGACGTCAATCAGCACGTAATCCTCCTCCGTCTCCAGGGTCCGCTTCCACTCCCGGGGCTCCAGGTACGCTCCCCCCTCGTCGGGATCAACCTCCTCCTTGTGAAGGGAGACTATCTCCTCGCGGGTCTTGCAGGTCAGCCGCGGGAAAGGGATAAAATCGCAGGTACCGGTCTTGTAATCGATATTCTCAAACCCCTCCTTGCTTCCGAGATACTCCTTGTACCGCCGTATCTGCTCCGGAGTGCCCCCCAGCGTGCCGTTGATTCCCTCCCGGCCGATATAGATGCGGCCCTTCACTCCCAGTTTCCGGCAGAAGCGGTGATGCTCCCTGCAGAATTCGCCGGGATCCCCGATCTCATGAAAGCGGTAGTACAGGATGACTTCGTACATATCTTTATTATCTATCTCGCAGTGTGGCGTGATGGGTTTTACGTTTTCGGGTCCGCAGGGAGTAAAATAAGATTAATAATCCACGGAACGAACCCTTACCCTCCGGAATCGGCAGGCGGAAGTACGGTGCCCGTCACCTCACCGAAGCCTACGCGATAGCCCTCACCCTCGGCCCAGCCGGTCATCGTCACGGTATCTCCATCCTCCAGGAAGGTGCGCTCCTCGCCGTTGGGAAAGGAGAGGGGGCGCTCGCCCTTCCAGCTCAGCTCCAGCATACTCCCGTAGGAGTCCTCCGACGGACCGCTGATGGTGCCGGAGGCGTAGAGATCACCCGCCCGAACGTTGCAGCCGGTCACCGTGTGATGGGTCAGCTGCTGGTCAATGCTCCAGTAGAGGTATTTGTAGTTGGACTCTGAGATAAGATGCGGCTCCTCCATCTCTTCTCCCTGCAGGTAGACCTTCAGGGGGATATCGTACGCCCTGCGCCCGCCCCCGCGCAGGTAGGGGAGCGGTTCGGGATCCTGCTTCGGACCCTCGATGCGAAAAGGCTCGAGGGCGGCGATGGGAACGATCCAGGGGGAAATGGAGGTCGCCCAGTTCTTGGCCAGGAAGGGGCCGAGCGGCACGTACTCCCACTTCTGGATATCCCGCGCGCTCCAGTCGTTGACCAGAACCAGCCCGAAAATATGCTTTTTCGCCTCTTCGATGGGAAGGGGTTCGCCCAGCACGTTGGCGTCACCGGTCAGGAAACCCACCTCCAGTTCAAAATCCAGGAGCTTGCTGGGGCCGAAAACCGGGGTTTCCCGGTCCCCCGGCAGGGTCTGTCCGCTGGGCCGGCGCAGATTCGTCCCGCTGATGACCACCGAACTGGCCCGCCCGTGGTAGCCTACCGGAAGGTGTTTCCAGTTGGCCTTGAGCGCGTTTTCGGGTCCGCGGAACATGCTTCCCACGTTGAAAGCGTGCTGCTCGGAGGAGTAAAAATCGGTATAGTCCCCGATATCCACCGGCATCATCATCTCCACTTCCGACACCGGCTTCAGCACCCGGTTCCGAAGTCCCTCGTTATCCCGCAGCGCCGGTTCGTCGGCACTCAACAGGGTGCTCAGGTAGGAGCGGGCCTCCATCCAGGCCGCACGTCCCAGGCTCATGAAATCGTTCAGGGTGAGCTGCCCGAAAACCCGCTTGCCGTCCAGCTCGGGACCGTCAAATACGCCCGCGGCCTCCAGCTCGGCAAGGTCCACCACGTAATCGCCTATGCGGGAGCATATAAAGGGCTCTCCGCCCGGGCTGTCGAGAGGGCGCGCCACCCCGTAGGGCAGGTTCTGAATGGGAAAATGGGATTCGGGATGAATCTCAACAAACGATTCCAGTTCGGGATCATTGGTAGGGTGCATGGCAAATAAGACTTAATATATATTTTGAAATTCAAATTTCAGCTTCCCCGAGGAGGCCCAGATCGCGAAGGTCCTCCCGCGGCTCATCGAAACTGCAGCTCCCGTAGGATATCAGCGCCACTTCGCGCAATTCCGCGATTTCGCCGGCGGTTACCCTGTATTCTCCCCACTCCAGGGCCTCCCCGCCGAAGCGGAACTGTTCGGGATCCTCCTCCTTCAGGATGGATTCCAGCTCCCCGTCGTCCAGGTCGTTGGCCCACGCGAGCATCGCCCCGCCGAAGACATTGAAAAACCCGTGCATCCGGGTGCTGACCGATTCGCTGTAGTGGCGCACCGGGTGATGCAGTCCGGCCGTGCATTTCAGCGCGAGCCGGTGCCTCCGGGCGCGGTTCAGTGCAAATGCCACCTGGTCCGTACCGGGGAACATGCGTGCCCGGGTCCCCCCGCAGCGCAGCTTGAATCCCGCATATTCGTACCGGCCGTAATCCGATTCCAGGTTGTGTTCCTCAAGCGCTTTCATGACCGCCTTGAGATCCTTTCTCCAGCTCTCCTCGAGAACGGATTCGTAAAATACAAAGTCAGGATACCGCTCATCTTCCCCGAGCTGTTCCGCCAGCCTGTCCATAATATTTTTAAGGACCCCGGTGTCTGCCGCCAGTACCGCCTCACGAGGTAATTTCACCTCCAGGATCTCCGTCCCGACGCTGCCGGGATGTTCCCCGTGAAAACGGTCCAGCGCCGAGAGAAGTTCGTCGGACTGTCCCTCGAATTCCGAGACGGTCTCCGTAGACCCGCCCAGCACGGAGAGCTCCAGGGGGCGGTCGGTGTCATACAGCTCTCCCTCGTAGGGAGCCAGCTCTTCCATCCGGCCATAGGGGATGATGAACCGGGAGAGCATCCAGCCATCCTCTCCCTTCCGGTAACGGACGTAATTTCGCAGCGCCGAATCCAGCTCAAGGGAGGCGGGCGGGAAAAGTCCGGCGTAATCAATCACGCCCTTCATAAATGTCCTTAAACTTTTAGTCATGGGATACCGGGATGGGTTGGTATAAGCGAGTAAAAAGTTGTTCCATTTCTGCCTAAAATGCAATCAGTGCGCCGTGATAAGATCCAGGACAACGGCATCCGCCAGCCTCAGTCCCTCTCCGGTGAGGCGGATTTCGGGATCAAGCGACGCCACCAGGCCCTTCTCCACGCGATCGCGCAAATAGGAAACCTGCTCATCAGACAGGGCGTAGCCGTACCGGCTCTCAAGCTCCTCTCTGCCGACGCCCTTCCGGGTGCGCAGCCCCATCATAATCCTCTCTTCCGCAAGCTGGACTCCCGAGAGCTCCTCCAGCTCCTCGCGTACCGGACGCCCCCCGTAATCCTCTTCCAGGTAGGAGACCAGGTCGGGAAACCGTTCCCAGCGGCGCGCCCCCTCGCCGTCCCACCAGAAGGAGTGCGCCCCCGGCCCCATTCCAAGGTAATTCTCATGCTCCCAGTAGGAGCTGTTGTGGAGCGCTTCCCGGTCCGGCAGACTAAAATTGCTGACTTCGTACTGGCGGAGTCCCGCTTCGCCCAGCCGCTTCACCACCCGGTCGTAGTGGTCCGCCACCCGGTCATCGTCCGGCGGACGTATCCGGCCGAGTTTCACCTGCTTGCCCAGCCTGGTACCGGGCTCGACCGTCAGCGAATAGGCGGAGAGGTGGGGCGGGTCGTATTCCAGCAGAAGCTGCAGGTCCTTTTCCAGCGTCTCCAGCTCCTCCCCCGGATTGCCGTAGATCAGGTCCACCGTAAACGACTCAAAACCGGACTTGCTGAGCGCTTCGAGCGCCTGAATCCCCTCCCGGCGGGTATGGGCGCGGTTCATGAAGCTGAGCAAATCCGGGTCAAAGGTTTGAATGCCCATGCTTGCCCGCGTGACGCCCAGCCCGTGCAACGCATCGAGGTACTCCACGCTTACGTCGTCGGGATTCATCTCCAGGGTCACCTCCTCCAGGTGCAGATCAAACGTATCGTCCAGGGCCTCCATGATCTGTTCCATGCGCGCGGGCGGCAGCAGCGAGGGCGTCCCGCCGCCGATGTAGATCGTGCGCACCGGCTCCCGGGCAAAAGAGGTGGAACCGTAGGAGCGAATCTCCTCCACCAGCTTATCCACATACCTTCCCCGGTCGCCCTTCCGAGTAACAAAATAGAAATCACAGTAGGAACAGGCCTGCTTGCAAAAGGGGATATGGAGGTAAATTCCGCTCAGATCGAAATTTACGTCTTGGGAGTGTAGAAAGGGTTCTCCTCGTAGGTATCCTTCTGCTGATAGGCCCGGGCGTAGGTCACGTAGTTGGAAGCGTGTTCCCCGATGGACGCCAGCTCCTCTTCGTTCAGCTCGCGAACGGCCTCGGCCGGGCTCCCCATATAGAGGTGCCCCGATTCGAGGCGCCGTCCCGGCGGCACCAGGCTCCCGGCCGCCACGATCACATCCGATTCAATGACCGCCTCATCGAGCACCGTCGCGTGTATGCCTATCAGCACGCGGTCCCGGATCGTGCAGCCGTGGATCATGGCGCTGTGTCCGACGGTCACCTCATCTCCTATTCGGGTGGGCCCCGTCTGGTTCATAACATGAATGCACGTATTGTCCTGTATATTCGAGCGGCTGCCGATCTCAATCCAGTTGACGTCGCCCCGGATCGTGACATTGAACCAGACGCTGCTCTCCGGACCGATGCTCACGTCCCCGATAATATCCGCGCTGGGGGCTACAAAGACAGTATCATCAAATTCCGGCTCACGCTCCAGGAACTCGTAGATCATAGGTTTACTCTCCCGCCTCCTCCATGTAACTTGCAATCAGCTTCCGAAACTCCTCGAAGGTCTGGGGTGCCTGCTGCAGCATATCCCCGTTTACAATGAACGTAGGCGTTGCGTTGACGCCCTGGTTAATCCCCTCCTGCTTCTCCTCCATGACCGTCCGCTGGGTTTCGGCCGCGTTCAGATCGTTCTTGAACTGCTCTACATCCAGGCCAAGCTCCCGGGCATAGCTGACGAATATGGATTGCGGATTGGGAGCGGACGACCAGCGCTGTTGCTCCTCGAACAGCTTGTTGTGCATCTCCAGGTGTTGTCCCTGGTTTTTGGCCGCCTGGGCGGCGCGCGCAGCGAGGGCAGCATACTGGTGGCTGTTGAGGGGGAAATACTTGTAGTTGACCTGCAGTTTCTCCCCGAATTCCTCCTTGAGTTTTACCACGATGGGATGGAAGTAGGCGCAGGCGGGGCACTGGTAATCGCTGTACTCGGTCAGCACCACGGCGGCCTCCTCTTCATCCTCCTGGGCATGAGTCGTGGCGGGCAGGGAGAGCAGAAGGCCCGCGGTCAGCAGGACGAAGAAACATACGATGCCGTTTCGGAAACTGTTCATAATCATATCAGGCTGGAAATCTGTTTTCAGAGTATCGTATAACGTAAAGATAGGAGATTCCTTACCCTCATGCACAATTATTGCTCCCCCGCCGGAAACGGTCTCTCCGGCTACTGCGCATAATTTACTCTTTCCGCCACTTCGTCTGCCAGTAGTATCCGATCATCAGGAACGCCGAACCCAGCCCCATAAACAGAAGGATGCGCCAGATGGCGGGAAGCTGTGAGAGATCGAAAAGAAGCAGCTTTGCCACCAGCAGGAAGACGGTGGCCATCGCCCCGATCCTCAGCCACCCGGTCCCCCGGGCAAACCCGACAACAAGCAGCAGGGCAGTATAGATGCCCCAGCTGAGAGAGGCGTAGGCCTGCCCGTTATCCAGTTCCATGCATTCATGGTAGAGCCACGCCAGCAGGAGCAGGTGGGCAAGGCCGCGGTAGAACAACCTCGCCTTTCTGCGGCGCTGCCAGAGCGGTACCAGCAGTCCTCCCGCAGCGATCGCCGCCAGGCGGACCAGGGCGTCGGGGCCCAGGAAAGGAACCGTTCCGGTCCCTCCGCCGGACAGTCCGGTCAGTATCCAGAAAAGAAGAAGCAGAAAGATCAGGTGGGAACCCAGCCGCACGAGATCGTCTTTCAGCCGGTGTGCAAAATAGCGGAGAACCACCGCCTCCGCGGTCAAGGCCAAAAAGACCCAGGGATCGTCCAGCAGCAGAAACGCGGATTCGGCCAGCAGAAGCAGCGCTGCGAAAGCGTGAAAAGAAGTCAGCGTCCTGCGCTCCCGGATCCACAGCCGGTGGGAAATCCCTGCAAACAGTCCGGCGAGCAGCACGGCAACCACTCCCCAGCCCTGCGAAGAGAGATCCCAGATAACAGTGGCATAGTTAAAGGTCAGCAGGGGAACCAGGATAACGTATCCCGCCATGTGCAGCCGCAGGGACGACGGTATAGCCGGCAAAAAGCTACCCCCAGCGGCACTCGGAATATCCAAGACGTCCAGGTCGTGCCACAGGGGCACCGCCCAGAGAGCGGCGAAAGCGGCCAGGGTCCCAGCCTGAAGGTAGTAGCGAACGGATTCCGAATCGGCCTCATAGAGACCCGTCACATAGCCCGCCGTGGAAAACAGCACGAGCCAGGTACCTGCCGCGGGAATCCACACCATGGACCGCCATCCCTTGATCCTGTAAATTATCGAGGAGGCCGCCAGCAGCAGGAGGGTATAGAGTATCAATACGGGGATTCCCGTCGAACCGTCCTGCAGCATGAAAGGGGTGCCGAACCCACCCGCCATTCCCACGGCCGAGAGCGCCACTTCTTCCTGTGAAAGCGCGAGGACCAGCGCGCCGAGCGTCACCCCGATCATGAAAGCCCACATCCAGAAATCGGGGACAAAGTCGTACAGATAGTGGGTGGCAAAACCGGTCAGGAAAAAGGCGGCGATTCCCCCGCCAAGCAGAAGCTGGCGAAGGGCGGTATTCCTGTCAAGCCGAAAGCCCGAAGCGAGCAGCACAACGCCGGCGGCCAGTCCGACCGCGGAGCGTACGGGCGGCACAATCCACCCCTGGTCAATGGTATACTTAAACAGAAAGGCCAGGCCCAGCAGGAGGAGCCCGATACCGATACGATTCAGCCACTCCTCCCCCGGTTGCAGCGCGGAACCTATCCTGTCTGCCAGGGTTCGGCGGTTGGCCGGCTTCGGGCCGGAAGAACGGGCGGCACGTCCGGATTTGTCCCCCGCTCCCAATTCTCGCTCCAGTTCCCTTACCCTGGATTCCAGGCGTTCAAGCCGGCGTTCAAGACTATGTTGGTCTTCCTTTTCCGTCACCGGAAATCGATGTCGCGATTGGCAAGTATGACTAAGAATTCGAGTCAATCTACATGGTTTTCACCACTTATTAAAACCTGGACATTGGGTTCCACGGACTTCGTCTTCCTGACCTTCGGACGGGCCATGCTCCCATGCGGCCGGTTACTGTCGTTTCCTTCCGGAATTTTGTTATACTCCTCTTCTGATTCCCGAATTAGTCTCAGGCCAACGAACGAGGAACATGATGAGCGACGACAACACGACCTTCCGCGCCCTCTTGGTGCGGGAAGAGGAGGACGGGAGTTTCAGCCGCTCGGTGGAGGAACGCTCCCTGGATGATCTGCCGGACAACGATGTGTTGATCCGGGTGAAGTATTCCACACTGAATTACAAGGACGCCCTCTCGGCGACCGGCGACAAGGGCGTCACCCAGCACTATCCCAATACGCCCGGGGTGGACGCCGCCGGGGTGGTGGAGGAGAGCGCGGATTCCCGTTTTGAGAAGGGGGACCACGTGATCGTTACCAGCTACGACCTCGGGCAGAACACGCCGGGTGGATTCGGACGCTACATACGTGTTCCGGGCGACTGGATCGTACCGCTCCCCGAGGAACTGTCCCTCAGGGAGAGCATGATTTTCGGATCCGCCGGGTTCACCGCGGCCTACGGAACCTACAAAATCCGAGGCAACGGCACCCTGCCGAAGAACGGGCCGGTGCTCGTGACCGGCGCCACGGGAGGCGTCGGCAGCCTGGCCGTGGCGATCCTCTCCCTGGAAGGATACCAGGTCACCGCGGCCACAGGTAAACTTGAACGCACGAATTTTCTGAAAAACCTGGGCGCGGAAGAGGTCATCTCCAGGGATAAGGTTACGGACTCCTCCGGGAAACCCCTACTCTCCGGTACATGGGCGGGCGTACTGGATACGGTGGGCGGGAAGATGCTGGACACCGCGATCCGTCAGACCCGCCACAACGGGACGGTAGCATGCTGCGGAAACATTCTGGGCGGGGAACTGCACACCAGCGTATATCCCTTTATCCTCCGGGGAGTAAGCCTGATGGGTATCGATTCGGGCATCTGCCTAATGCCTATGCGTAAGATTATTTGGAATCTCCTGGCCGGCGAGTGGAAGATTCCCCAGCTGGATCAGATCTGCCGCGAAGTGGGTCTGGAGGAGCTAAACGATGAGATCGATACCATCCTCGAGGGAAAGCAGACCGGGAAAGTGGTGGTAAAACTGGAAGACTAGGCGGTTTTGCCCAGGTTTACTTCCTCCCCTTCTCCCTCCGAATAGTGACCATTTCCACTGGCGGGACTGCCGTTCAGCGCTTTCTCAAAAGGCCTGCGCAGGTCGTGAAGCGTGATGGGTTTGACCAGGTAGTCCGAAAAGCCGGTTTTTTTGGCCCGTTCGAAGTTGAACCGGTCGGAATTGCCTGACAGGTAGATGACCGGTACGTCGGAATGGCTGCGAATGCGTTCCATGGTCTCGATACCATCCATATCACCCTTCAGGATGATATCCATCAGTATCACATCGGGACGATGCTTTTTCGTCTTCTCAATGGCATCCTCTCCCGAAGTCGCCTTTGCGATAACGTTGTATCCAAGTTTCTGTACAAGCCGCTCCTCGACCATGGAGAGCAGCATGTCGTCTTCCACGATCAGTACGTTGTTGTCGGTTGCCTTAGCCATAGATCCCATATGCTTGGGGGATTCAGAGAGCCACTGCCCTTCCCAGAAGATTAAAATTTCTTAATGTAAAGTATTAAAAAAATTTAACCTTTCATAACCAGGCAGCTACAAATCCCGAATTACAGGATGGAGCGTGGAATAAATTGTAAAACCGCTTTCCACGGCGTCCCATCAATTTGTTATCTTACAGGTGGTTATCGGCAGGAGTTAAAAATTCTTAATCTTTTCCCGAAAATATCTGTTTGCCGCCGATCCGGATTCTTCGGTCATCGCAAAACAAATCCTTACTCCCGCCGAATCCTGACCCTCTTCCCAGGAAATTTCCCCCTCAAGCTGGCCGGAATATGCTTCCACCAGCGGACTTTCGAGCAAGGCCTTCATATTCATAAGTCGCTCCGCCAGTCCCTTTTTCCCATTTACCAGGTATATACCTGCGCTGACACGGGAATTGGGAAGGGCCTTCAGTTCCATAGCCATTTCGACCAACATCCCCTTTTCGGCGTTTAATCTTATTTGGGAAAGAACTTCGCAAATCAGCAGTGCAAGCGGTACCGCCTGGTTAACGTTGAGATTTATCTCGTCAAGCTGGCAGTCAATCCGCTCCCTGGAAGCCACTTCCGCATGCAGGGTTTCCAGTTGCTTGGTAAAAAATTTGTGGAACGGTACCCGTTTGGGATCTTTGTCCTCGTAAAAGAGCTTTTGAATATTGCCAAGAGCGTGAATGCGATGGCTGGACGCCATCAGTATGTTCCGGGCTTCCTCGCTCTTCACGTCGTCCCCCTCCAGCTCTATCATGCCCGCGATTATGGCCAGGTTATTTCTTACCCTGTGATTCAGTTCGCTAAGCAGGTACTCTTTTTCCCGAAGCGCTTCATGAATACGTTCCCTGCTACGCGTGATGGTATCCATTCCTCTTTTGATCAGCACATAGAGCAGGCCCGAAGTAACCACGACAAAGAGCATCCCCTTGAGAGTCTGTAGCTGCAGGTCGGTAAAACCCGGAACGGTATTGGAGTTGATGAGCCGGTCGCTGAAAAAGATCCAGGCCCCTGCAACGATAAAATAGAAAAGCACGATTTTAAGCGGATATCGCTCGCCCCTGAATGTCATTTTCATAACCCTTCACAAGACCCAAATTATCATTTCCGAATACCGGAGAATCCCTGCCGGATTGTCTTTTCCGGCAGTCTCCTATTCGTCACTCTCCGGTAGAATTTTTAATATCTCCTCTACGTACAAGAGGGCCACGAAGGGTATTTGTTACAAATTAATTAAACTTTCAAGTTGAAAGGGCTTTTAAACGGTCAGAGAGGTGATTAAGGGTACTCTAGCTAGTCGCACAATTCCCTGACCGATCCGACACGGAAATCAAAAAAAGGACCGCTGTTTATTCCTCCGATTTTCCAATTTTGGGAGTCTTTTCCAGAGCGCTGGCAAATAATCCGGCAGGCATAGCTACTACACTCAGACCGATCATCAGTATAAAAAAAGTAAAGATTCTTCCTCCCGTGGTTACCGGGTACATGTCCCCGTACCCAACAGTCGTCAGTGTCGCCACCGCCCACCAAAAACTGTGAAATATCGATTTGAAGGCCTCCGGTTGGGCACTGTTCTCAAAATAATATATTCCCACCGACGCGATGTACAGCAGGAAACCGGTTGCTGCCAGAAATACGAGAAGTTCGGACTTTATTTCGGTAAAGGCTTTCCGGTACCGATCAACAGCTTTTTGATACCGAAGTATTTTTATCAGTCTAAGCAACCTGAAAAGACGCAAAACCCTGAGGGATCGAAGATCAATAGCCCGGGTAATATAAAACGGCAGAATGGCAAGCAGGTCAATGAGGCCATAAAAGCTGAAAATGTATTTCAGTTTGCGCTCGGCTACATAAATTCTCAGGAAGTATTCGATGGTGAAAATGGCCACACTGATCAGCTCAAAATATCCCAGCAGAACCGTTGTAGTCCGGGAGAGGCCCGGGAGGATTGAGATCGTAAAAGAGATATGGTCAAATAAAAAAGCCCCTGCGCGGCTAATCGAAGAATATGCCAAAGGTCAATATTTTCATTGTATAAGAAAACATAGCCTAAATTGATTTCCTTATTG
>CAZGSL010000010.1:0-62399 GCA_964528445.1 uncultured Balneolaceae bacterium
TGCCCCGGTACTGCTCCTTGATAAGCTCCTCGTTGCTGAGGGACTCGTCCGGGGCGTATCCCCAGATCTTCTTGCGTACTTTTTCGTGGAGCAGCTCCGTAAAGGCTTCCGCCAGGCGGTCGGCCAGCGCCTTGGTGAGAATGGCGTTGTAGTCATCGTGATCCTCCTCGAACTGTTTCACAAGCTCCGGCGCGCCGATGCCGGCGGTCACGGCGAAGCCCCCCATATAGTCTGCCAGCCCGGTCTTTTTGGGCGCCACGAAATCGGACAGTGCCTTGTTGGGCTGGCCGCGGCGCTTTTTGGCCTGCTGGCGCAGCATGTGAAAGACGGTGCGTACCTCCTGGCGGTCTTCGCCGGCGTAAATTTCGACGTCGTCGCCCACGGCGTTGGCCGGGAAGAGTCCGATGACCGCGCGTGTACGCAGCAGGCGCTCCTTGATAATGCGGTCCAGCAGACGGTTGGCCTCCTCGTACAGCTTTTGCGCCTCCTCCCCGTATTTTTCGTCCTCCAGCACCTCGGGGAATTTCCCCTTCATCTGCCAGGCGATGAAAAAGGGTCCCCAGTCGATGTAGTTGCGAATCTCCTCCAGGGGATAATCCTCGTACACCTTCACGCCCAGTTCGTTCGGCGGAGTGATATCCTCTTCCGACCAGTCTATTTCGGTGCGGTTCTCCCGGGCCTCTTCGATAGAGAGATACTCCTTGCGGCGGGAGCGGCTTTCGTGCTGCTCACGCAGCCTCTGGTACTCCTCTTTTTTCTCCTCCACGAAATCCTCGCGCAGGGTTTTCGACACCAGGTTCCCGGTCACCGACACGCTCCGGGAGGCGTCCAGCACATGTACCACCGGCTGGTCGTAGTTGGGCTCGATTTTGACCGCTGTGTGCATGCGTGAGGTGGTGGCCCCACCGATCATCAGGGGCTGCTTGAATGCTTCCCGTTTCAGCTCCTTGGCCACGTGTACCATTTCGTCCAATGACGGGGTGATAAGTCCGCTGAGTCCGATGATATCCACGTCCTTCTCGCGCGCCTCCTCCAGGATCTTGTTGGCAGGCACCATCACGCCCAGGTCGATCACCTCGAAGTTGTTGCAGCGCAGCACCACGGCCACGATGTTCTTGCCGATGTCGTGCACGTCGCCTTTCACCGTAGCCAGCAGCACCTTGGCCTTGGCTTCGGACTCCTGGTTTTTCTCTTTCTCTTTTTCGATATAGGGAATCAGGTGGGCCACGCCCTTTTTCATCACGCGGGCGCTCTTGACCACCTGGGGAAGGAACATCTTTCCCGACCCGAAAAGGTCGCCCACCACGTCCATGCCTGCCATCATGGGTCCCTCGATCACCCGGATGGGCTGGTCGTACTTCTGGCGGGCCTCCTCCACGTCGTCCACGATGTGATCGGTGATTCCCTTGACAAGGGCGTGCCGGATGCGCTCCTCCACGGGCTCCTCCCGCCACTCCTCGGTTTTTTGCTTCTTGCGCCCTCCCTCATCCACGATCTCGTCGGCGTAGGTCACCAGCCGCTCGGTGGCGTCGTCGCGCCGGTTCAGCAGCACGTCCTCCACCCGCTCCAGAAGCTCGTCGGGGATCTCCTCGTACACCTCCAGCTGGCCGGCGTTTACGATCGCCATATCCATTCCGGCCTGGATGGCGTGGTAGAGAAAGGCGGCGTGCATGGCCTCCCGCACGGTGTTGTTGCCCCGGAAAGAGAAGGAGATGTTGCTGAGTCCCCCGCTCACCTTGGCCAGGGGGAGGTTCTCCTTGATCCATTTCGTGGCATTGATGAAATCTACCGCGTAGCTGTTGTGCTCCTCGATGCCGGTGGCCACCGTCAGGATGTTGGGATCCAGGATGATGTCCTGCGGCGGGAAGCCGACCTCCTCGGTCAGGATGCGGTAGGCGCGCTCGCATATTTCTATGCGCCGTTCGTAGTCGGCGGCCTGCCCCTCCTCGTCGAAGGCCATGACCACCACGGCCGCCCCGAAGTTCAGCACCTCCCGGGCCTGTTGCCTGAACGCCTCCTCGCCCTCCTTCAGGCTGATCGAATTGACTACGCCCTTGCCCTGTATGGTCTTGAGTCCTGCCTTGATCACCTCCCACTTGGAGGAGTCCACCATCACGGGAATACGTGCGATGTCCGGTTCGGCCGACATCAATTGTAAAAAGTCGGTCATCACCTCGGCCGAGTCGAGCATGCCCTCGTCCATGTTCACGTCGATGATCTGGGCGCCTCCCTCCACCTGGTCCCGGGCCACAGAGAGGGCCTCTTCGTACTCCCCGTCGGTGATCAGCCGCCGGAATTTCCGGGAACCGGTTACGTTGGTCCGCTCGCCGATGTTCACGAAATTGGTGTCGGGACGGACCACCAGCGGCTCCAGTCCGCTTAGACGCAGGTACGGCTCCGGTTCGGGGATGGTGCGCGGGGAGCATTCGGCGGCCGCATCGGCGATGGCGCGTATATGCTCGGGCGTGGTTCCGCAGCAGCCGCCCACCAGGTTTACAAATCCCTCTTCGGCGTATTCACGGAGCTGCCGCGCCATAAATTCGGGCGTTTCGTTGTATTCGCCCATCTCGTCCGGCAGTCCTGCATTCGGATAGAGGCTGGTAAAGCAGGTGGCATGGCCTGAAAGCTCCTCGATGTAGGGGCGCATCTGCTCGGAGCCCAGCGAGCAGTTGAGTCCGACGCTCAGCAGATTTTTGGTATGGGAAACCGAGATCCAGAACGCCTCGGTGTTCTGCCCGCTCAGCGTACGCCCGCTCTGGTCCACGATGGTTCCCGAAATCATCACCGGAAGTTCGGCGCCGGTCTCCTCGGCATGTTTCTGGATGGCGTAGATGGCCGCTTTGGCGTTGAGCGTATCGAAGACGGTTTCCACCAGCAGAATGTCCACGCCTCCCTCCGCCAGTCCGCGCACCTGTTCGGCGTAGGCTTCGGCGAGCTCGTCGAATTCGATGGCTCGGTACCCGGGGTCTTCCACGTCGGGCGAGAGGGATAGGGTCTTGTTGGTAGGGCCGATGGCGCCGGCCACCAGGCGCGGCTTGTCCGGGTTACGCTCGGTAATTTCGTCGGCCACCTCCCGGGCGTTGCGGGCCGCGGCCACGTTCAGTTCGTAGGCGAGGTCCTCCAGGCCGTAGTCCGCCTGCGAAACGGAGGTGCTGCTGAAGGTGTTGGTCTCGATGATATCGGATCCGGCTTCCAGGAAGGCACGGTGGATCTCCTTGATAACCTCCGGCCGGGTGATGCTGAGCAGGTCGTTGTTGCCTTGCAGTTCGCGGTCATAGCCGGCGAAGCGCTCGCCCCGGTAATCCTCTTCGGTGAGCTCGTATGACTGGATCATGGTGCCCATGGCACCGTCCAGGATCAATATTCGGTCTTTGATAAGACCGGAAATTTCCTCGAAGTTCATTGAAACGGTAATCAATTATAAGGTACTTGTGGCAGCACAAAAATTTTTCAAGTGAGTCCGCCAGTGATTACCTTTGTAACAATGCGAATGCGTACGCGGACTGTAGAAAAATTTTCGGACTGCAAAGGTACAAAGAAGATCAGATAAAATGAAAGTTATCGAGCATTACCAGCAGGCGGACGCTCCCCTGATCTCGTTTGAGATCATACCGCCCAAGCGGGGAGGATCGGTCCAGGAGGTATTTGATACGCTGGACCAGGTCATGAAATACAACCCGCCGTTCATAGACGTAACCTACCACGCGGCCGAATCCTATTACGAGGAGCGGAGCGACGGCACCATCAAACGGCACATTACCCGCAAGCGTCCCGGCACGATAGGGCTCTGTGCGGCGATTATGCACAAGTACGGGGTGGATCCGGTACCGCACCTGATCTGCGAGGGTTTTACCAAGGAGGAGACCGAGGATGCCCTGATCGAGCTGAACTACCTGGGCATCGACAACGTGCTGGCCATCCGGGGAGATTCCCACGGCGATACCATCCGGCGTTTCAAGACGGGGACCTTCAACGACTACGCCATCGACCTGGTCAAGCAGATCGAGGGTCTAAACCGTGCGCAGTACCTGAAGGATATTGTCAATGCCCATCGCACCGATTTCTGCGTCGGAGTTGCGGGTTACCCGGAGAAGCATTTCGAGGCGCCCAACCTGGAGACAGACATACAGCACCTGAAGGAGAAGGTAGACGCCGGCGGCGACTACGTGGTCACGCAGATGTTTTTTGACAACTCGGCCTACTTTCGGTTCGTGGAGAAGTGCCGGGAGGCCGGCATCGAAGTTCCCATCGTACCGGGACTGAAAATATTTACCCGCGAGCGTCATTTGAGCTGGCTGCCCAAGCACTTCCACCTGACCATCCCCGAGGATCTGGCCGACGAGGTGCGGGCCGATCCCTCCAACGCCCGTTCTATCGGCATAGAGTGGGGCATCCAGCAGTCCCTGGAGCTTCTGGAGGGCGGCGCCCCGGGCATACACTACTACATCATGGGCGACCCATCGCCCGCCATGGAAGTCATTGAGGGGCTGCCCCTGGGCCATCATACCGTAAAGAGATAGGAGGAGTGGGGATCAGCCTGAACGCCTCTCGCGAAACCACTCCGCCAGCTCATCCGCGCTCCGTGTGTTCAGGATGCGGTCGGGCCCGAACTTCCCTTTCCGCGCGATCCGCACCCCGTACCGCATGTGGTCGATGCCTTTTACGGAGTGGGCGTCGGGATTGACGGACGAGAGCAGGCCCGCTTTCCTGGCCCGGTTCCCGTACCGCCAGTCCAGGTCCAGCCGCCTCGGGTTGGCGTTGATTTCGATGGCCGTCGCATGCCCGGCCGCCAGATCGATCAGCGCATCCAGGTCGAGTTCCGACTCCTCCCGCTTGAGCAGCAGGCGTCCCGTGGGATGGCCGATAATATCCACGAGCGGATGCCCGATAGCCCTGCGGAACCGTCCCGTCATTTTCTCCCCCGGCATGCTCAGTCCGCTGTGGACACTGGCAATGACGAAATCGAATTGTTCAAGGACCTCGTCCGGATAATCCAGGCTGCCATCGGATAGTATGTCGGACTCAATGCCCTTGAAAATCCGGAATCCCTGCTCATCACCGGCGTACTCCGCGTTCAGGGCGTCGATCTCCTCCCACTGCGCCCGGACCTCCTCAATGCTGAGTCCGCCGGCGTAGGCCGCCGACCGGGAGTGGTCGGTAATGCCCAGGTATTCGTAGCCTCGCTCCATGCATGCCTCGGCCATTTCACGGATGGCGTATTTCCCGTCGCTCCAGGTACTGTGGGCATGCAGTACCCCCCGGATATCCTCCCGGGAAACGAGCGGCATTTTTTCATGCTCCTCGAAATATGCAATTTCCCCGCGATCCTCGCGCAGTTCCGGGGGTATGAAATGGAGGTCCAGCCGGGTGTATATATCCTCCTCGGATTCGAAATCCAGCGGCCGCTCAAAATCGGTATCGCCTTCTTCGTCCAGTTCGAAGAGCCCGTATTCGTTCAGCGAAAGCCCCCTCTCGCGCGCCCGGTGGCGGAGGGCCACGTTATGCTCCTTGCTGCCGGTGAAGTAGAGGAGAGCGGCGGGAAACTGGTCAGGCGAAACCACCCGGAGATCCACCTGCCGTCCGCCTTCTGTACGAACCGAACTTTTGGTCTCCCCGCTTCCCAGCACCTCCACCACCCGGTCGTGGGCGGTGAACGCATCGAAGATCCCCGATATGTTGCTCTCCTCCGCTCCCACCAGCAGGTCGACATCCCCAATGGTTTCCTTCGACCTGCGCAGGGAACCCGCCACCTCGACCCTATGGACGCCCTCCAGTCCGGAGAGCATATCCAGGAAGGGTTCGGCCGCTTCGACCGCCTCGTCCAGACGGCAGCGTTCGTCGAACTGCTGCATCCACTCGATGGAGTTGAGAATTTTTTTGGCCGATTTCTCTCCCAGTCCATCCAGGCCGGCCACCCGTCCGTCCCGGCAGGCCTCTTTCAGCTCCTCCAGTTCGGCGATTTCCAGCTCCTCGTGAATCTTGACGATATTCTTCGGTCCCAGGCCGCTGATTTCCAGCCAGTCGATGATGCCTTCGGGAATCCGCTCGCGCAGGGATTCCAGGACCGGTATGCGGCCTTCCCGCGCGTAGGCGGTGATGTCCTCCGCGATGGAAGATCCGATCCCTTCGATCTCGGTGAGGGCGTCGTTCTCAATATATTCGGAGACGGGCTCGTCCAATGCCTCCACGGCACGGGCGGCCCGGTCGAACGCAATGGCACGGAACCGGTTCTCACCGGCCAGCTGCATCAGGCGATGGATCTCCCTGAGTTGTTCGGCGACTTCGGCGTTGGTAACAGGCATAGGATTCCGGCTGTTCGGTTGCATTTTCCGCAGGAGGGAAGAAAGGTAAAAATTTTGGCTCTTTGTAACTTTCCCTCTTTGTAATTACTATCAAACAGTCCGTAAAACGGCTGGTCCCGATCCTGAAAACCGAAAGGAATCCGAAAAGGAACACCACGATACCCATGACCTCATCCCTTCGAATACATACGATATTCCTGCTGGCATTTCTTCTGACGGCCGCTGAACCGGCCGCGGCCCAGAATGCGCCGCAATCCCCCTCCGAGTTCCTGGGCTACGAGCTGGGCACGCAGTGGACGCCCCACCACCGGGTGGCCGACTACTTCCGGCACGTGGCTTCATCCACCTCCCTGGCCACCCTGCGCTCCTACGGAGAGACCAACGAAGGACGAGAGCTGATGCTGGCCACCGTCTCCTCTCCTGAAAACATGGAGAGAATCGAGCAGATACGCACCGACAACCTGAAACGCGCCGGACTGATGGAGGGAGATCCCGCCGGGGAGCCCGTGGGCATCGTATGGCTCAGCTACAATGTCCACGGCGACGAAACCTCCAGCAGCGAGGCGGCCATGAAAACCATTTACGAGCTGGTGCGGCCGGACAACGGGGAGGCCCGGCAGTGGCTTGGCAACACGGTGGTGATCATGGATCCGATGGTGAATCCCGACGGGCGGGACCGCTACGTCAACTGGTACCGCCAGGTGGCGGGCGACCGGATGAACGTGGACCCCGACGCCCGGGAACACGACCAGCCGTGGCCCGGCGGACGCACGAACCACTACTATTTTGACCTCAACCGGGACTGGGCGTGGCTGACCCAGAAGGAGAGTCGCCTTCGGGTGGCCGAGTACCAGGAGTGGCTTCCTCACATCCATGTGGATTTTCATGAACAGAGCTACAACGATCCCTACTACTTTGCCCCGGGCGCCGAACCGTTTCACCTGGCCATAACCGAATGGCAGCGGGAGTTCCAGTACATTATCGGACGGAACCACGCCCGCTATTTCGACCGGAACGACTGGCTCTATTTCACGCGGGAGGTGTTCGATCTCTTCTATCCCAGCTACGGCGATACCTATCCCATCTTCAACGGGGCCATCGGCATGACCTACGAGCAGGGGGGAGGCGGCAGCGCGGGACTGGGAGTAATTCGGTCCGAAGGAGACACCCTGACGCTGACCGACCGCCTGACCCACCACCACACCACCGGGCTTTCCACCGTCGAGGTGGCCTCCGAACACTCCGGTCGGATGATCGAGGAGTTCGCCTCCTACTACGAAACGGCCCAAAGCGAACCCCGGGGAGAGTACAAGACCTATGTGATCCGGGGCGACGCCAATCCGGATCAGCTTCGTTCGCTGCTGGAGCTGCTGGACCGGCACCGGGTGAGGTGGGGTAAGGCTCCGGGCGAGCGTTCCGTCACCGGTTACAACTACCGTACCGGGGAGACGGAGGAGGTGGAGATTACCGCGGACGACTACCTTGTGAGCGCTTACCAGCCCAAATCGGTCATGGCGCGTATCCTGTTTGAGCCGCGGCCCGAACTGACCGATTCCCTTACGTACGACATTACCACCTGGGAGCAGCACTACGCCTTCGGAGTGGAGGGATACGCCCTGGAGAGCCGCATCGACCCCGTACCCGGCGAGGCGCCGGCGGAAGAGGTGGACAACCGGTTTTCCGGCACTCCCTACGCCTACCTGGCCCGCTGGGAGGACCTGGACGACGTCCGCATGCTGGCCGAGCTGCTAAAAAACGACGTCTCCGTACGCTACGCCTCGGAATCCTTTTCCATCGAGGGAGAGGAGTACGCGCCCGGCAGCCTCGTCATCACCCGCAACGGGAACAGCGCGCTGGGCGAGCGGTTTGACCGGCTGGTCCAGCGGATCGCCACGCGCCACGGGGAGCAGCTGCAGGCGGTGTCCACCGGATTCGTGGATTCCGGTCCCGATTTCGGCTCCTCCGCCGTCGAGTACCTGGAGCGGCCGAGGGTGCTCCTGCTCTCCGGTGAGGGCACCTCTTCCGGAAGCGTCGGGGAGATCTGGCACTTCTTCGACCGGCAGATCGATTACCCGGTGACCCTGGTCAGCGCCTCCGAATTCGGAGGAGTGGAGCTGGACGATTACGACGTGCTGATCCTGCCCTCGGGATATTACGGGGGTACGCTCTCCGGCGGACGCATGGACGAGATCCGCGAATGGGTCTCCGGCGGCGGACGTCTGGTCGCGGTTGAGGGGGCCAACGGCTTTCTTGAGGGAGAGGATGGTTTCGCCCTCCGGGAGAAGCCGGAGGAGGAAGGAGAGGAGCCGCAGGAGGAAGTCCAGGCGGTTCCCTATACCGAGCGCCAGCGGGAGTATGTTCCCTCCTCCAACGCCGGTTCCGTTTTCCGGGTAGCCATGGATTCCACCCATCCGCTGGGGTACGGCTACGGCGAGGAGTACTTCTCGCTGAAACTGGACAGCGACGCCTACGAGTACCTGGATCAGGGCTGGAACGTGGGCGTGACCCGGGAGGGTAGCCACATGAGCGGCTTCGTGGGACACGAAGCGGAACAGCGCATCGAGAATACCCTTACGTTCGGCGTGCAGGGTATGGGCGGGGGATCGGTGGTCTACATGGTTGACAATCCCCTGTTTCGGGCGTTCTGGCACAACGGCAAGCTCCTTTTTGCCAACGCGGTCTTTATGGTGGAATAAACGGTTCACTTCTTCTTGAACTGCAGGGGGAGAGGCCCTATCTTAGGCACGCACAACTCACTTACAACCACAAGGTTGGGGGTGCTTGCAACTGCGGGCTGAGATCATACCCTGAGAACCTGAACCGGCTAATACCGGCGTAGGGAAACCTGGTGCCGCCACCGCGGCACATGACTTGCAAGTCTACCTCCTCCTCTTATAACCCATAAGAAGGAGGAATCATGAATATTTCCACTCTTAGATCGGGCCTCTGCCTGATTCCACTGCTAATTCTGTTCGCCTTTCTGCCCCTCAGAGCACAAGAGGTGACCGGTACGGTCGTCGACGCCGAGACGGGGGATCCGCTTCCCAATGCCAATATCGTCCAGGTGGGTACCCAGAACGGCACGGCGACCGACACCGACGGAACGTTTTCCCTCACCCTGCTGGAGGATGAGTCCCCGGTGATCCGGGTCACCTTCGTGGGATACCGGGCCCGCGCCGTCAATATCGACGATGAGGGGACGGACCTGAAGATCGAGCTGGCGCGAAGTTCCGTGCTCAGCAACCAGGTTTTCGTCAACGCGCTGAGGGTGGACGAATCCACGCCCATGGCCTACGAAAATTACACCCGCGAAGAGATAGAGAAGAGGAACCTGGGACAGGATATGCCTTCCCTGCTGAGCGTCACCCCATCGGCGGTCTCCACCTCCGACGCCGGTACGGGAATCGGCTATTCGGCGCTCCGGATCCGGGGGGTGGACCAGACCAGGATCAACGTGACCATCAACGGGATCCCCCTCAATGACGCCGAATCGCACGGTGTCTTCTGGGTTGACCTGCCCGACCTGGCGAGTTCCGTGGAGAATATCCAGATCCAGCGCGGGGTCGGCACCTCCACCAACGGGGCGGCCGCATTCGGATCCAGCATTAATATCCGGACCACCGGCATGAATACCGATCCCCACGGCGAGGTCAATACCACGCTCGGTTCCTTCAACACGCGCAAGGCGAATGTTTCGGTGGGTTCCGGGCTGATGGACAGCGGATGGCAGTTCGAGGGACGCCTCTCCAAGATCGCCTCCGACGGCTACATCGACCGGGCGTGGTCCGACCTGAAGTCCTTCTATCTCTCCGGATCGAAACAGTGGGAGAACAGCCTCCTGCGGGCAGATGTCTTCTCCGGCGAGGAGCATACCTACCAGGCCTGGTACGGGGTGCCGGAGGAGCGCCTGGAAGAGGACCGCACCTACAATCCCGCCGGACAGGAAAAGGAGGGAGAACCCTACGACAACCAGACCGACAATTACCAGCAGGATCACTACCAGCTGCACTACACCCACCAGTTAGCAGGGAACTGGAGTGCCAACGCCTCCCTCCACTACACGTACGGGCGGGGTTACTACGAGGAGTACCACGCCGATGAGGCGCTGAACGATTACGGCATCGGCCCGGTCCGGGTGGGCGGCGAGACAGTGAACCAAAGCGACCTGGTGAGGCAGCTCTGGCTGGACAACCATTTCTACGGCGCGGTATGGTCTACCGACTACCGCCGGGAGGGCGAGTGGACCCTGACCATGGGCGGGGGATACAACGAGTACCGGGGGAACCATTTCGGTGAGGTGGTATGGGCCCGGTTCGCCGGAGAGAGCGACGTCAGCGAACGGTATTACGACAACGACGCCTTCAAGACCGATTTCAACTCCTACCTGAAGATGAACTACCACCTGGGGGCGGACTGGAACGTGTTCGCCGACGCGCAGGTCCGCCATATCACCTATGAGTTCCTCGGTGTGGACACGCAGCCGGTGCCCGGTGGGGGACAGCGGGTGGTGGACGTCGAACAGACCGACCGCCTGACCTTCTTCAATCCCAAGGCGGGCGTGGTCTACCGGCCCGACGACAACCACCGCCTCTACGCCTCAATGAGCGTGGGGAACAAGGAGCCGACGAGGGACGAATACGTGAATTCCACGCCTGAAAACCGTCCCGGACCCGAGAGGCTGTACGACTGGGAGGCGGGCTACCGCGGCACCTGGAACAATTTCTACGCCTCGGTCAATCTCTACTACATGGATTACCGGGACCAGCTGATCCTGACCGGCGAGGTCAACGACGTAGGAGCCTACATTCGCCAGAACGTTCCCGAGAGCTACCGGGCCGGCATAGAATTGCAGGGCAGCTACCGCATCACCCCCGAACTCGAGTGGTCCGCCAACGCCACGTTCAGCCGCAACAAGATCGACCGCTACACCTATTACCTGGACAACCTGGACACCGGCGGACAGGAGGCGGTGGTATACGAGGATGTGGACATCGCGTTCTCCCCCTCTTTTACAGGCAATTCCATCCTGAGCTACAGCAGCGGCGGATTCCAGGGCGAGTGGACCGCCAAGTACGTTTCGAGGCAGTATCTCGACAATACCGAAACGCGGAGTCGCTCCCTGGATCCTTACCTTATAAACGACCTCCGGTTCTCCTATAATTTCACGGAGCTTTCCTTCATGCGGGGACTGGAAGCGAGCCTGCAGCTCAACAACGTGCTGAACGAAATGTACGAGTCGAACGGTTACACCTTCGGCTATATCAGCGGGGATCAGCGGCAGTACTTCAACTACTACTATCCGCAGGCCGGGCGACACTTCATGCTGGAGCTCTCGATGAGGTTCTGAGCCGGGCTGAGCGGGGAGCTACTCCCCGCTGGTGCCGGCAACGAGGGTTACGTCTTCCTCCTCTTCGCCGGAAGAGGAATCGAGTTCCTGCTCCCGCCGCTTTCTGCGGGTACGGGCGTCAATGATCTGTATCAGAATTGCCCCACTCACGATAAAGAGTCCGCTGAGCAGTTCCAGGCCGGAGGGGTTTTCCCCGATGCTCAGCCAGGCGATTAGGATGGCGGCGATGGGAACCATGTTGCCGTAGAGCACCACCTGGGTGGGACCCAGTTTGCGCAGGGCGCGAACCTTGACCCACTGCCCGATGCCGACGCCCACGGCGCCCCCGGCCAGGATGGCAATCCAGGTCCACAGACCCAGCGACAGCCAGGGCTCGCCGGCCAGCGAAGGAGAGGCGATCAGCAGGTAGAGCGCGCCGCCCACCGCGGTACGCAGGGCCACGACCGAGACCGACCCGTACTTTCGGGCCAGCGGCTTGATAAGGTGCAGCTCTATGACGGTCAGGGCGAGCGCGGCAATGAGAATGAGGTCGCCCAGCCAGTAACCCTGTTCCGGTTGGAGCCCGTCCATGGCCAGGATAACGGTCCCGATAACGGCCAGGACCACGCCGACATAGCCGAACAATCCCATTCGCTCGGTACTCAGGAGAAATCCGAATCCGGTGCTTATGGCGGGTCCCAGCGCGAGCCAGAGCGAAGCGCGGGCCCCGTGCGTCAAGCCAAGCCCTTCAATGCCAAGCCACGGGGCGAGCGTCGCGCCGATCACGGAGATGAGCAGCATCCGTGGCCAGTCGTATCGATCCAGTTTGGGCAGGAAGGGAACCAGCCCGTCTCTTGCGCGCTCGTCTCTTCGGCTCTGGTACCAGAGTACGGCGAACATGGCGATGCCGCCCATCGCAAATCGGGAGACGCTGAACGAGATGGGTTCCATCTCCATCAGCGCGACTTCGGCCAGTATAAAATTGGCGCCCCAAAGAAAGGTAAAAAGAAGTAAAAGCCCGTGATGGGGCAGGGCCCCACCCGGGCTTGCTCTATTATGTTGACGGTTCTGGTTGATCGCCGTTTACACTTCGATGGTGAACGGCACCCTGACGGTATCCCAGTGGAGGACGCATTCGGCCGATTCGTTGGAGAGGTTCCGGAAATAGATCATGAACCATTCACGCATGGAAGCCTCTTCGGGCGTGGTTGTGACCCTCAGCACATCCTCGGCCACATCGTACTCGGTACCCCAGGAGAGCTTGGCGTTGAAGATGATGGTCCACTCCTCCTGGCCGGGGATGGTGTAGAGGGAGTAGGTGCCGGCGGGGAGGGTTTCTCCCTCAATCGTTACGTCGTCGGAGAAGGTGATGGCGGTCGATTCGTTGGCGCCCGTTCTCCATACCTCCCCATAGGCTTCCAGTCCGCCGAAAACATCCCGTCCCTTGACACCGGGCCGGCCGTAGGTGATGGTCACCACGGTGGTGCCGATGGTCTGGCTGACCGTGGCGTTCGGGCTGGACCGCGGCTGCTCGTTGCCACGTTCCTGGGCAACGGCTTCCGTCTGGGGTCCTATTACCATGAATCCGGCGAGTGTCAGCGTAACTAACAGGGAGAGTAGCTTATTCATAATCTCGGATTTTATTGGAATTGGTTTACCATGCTAAATAAATCTTTAGCAATAGCAAAATTGATTTGACGTCAAAATAGTTCGCAGCTTAATGCTCGGGGAACATGGAACGGTCGATACCGGGGATGATCTTGAGGGCATTGCGATAGTACACTTTCCGGAGCACCTCTTCCGGCAGGTCCATCCCGTACATTTTCCAGAACGCGTGGCGCTTTCGGTAGTAGTCGAAGTATTCGTCGGCTGTTTCCAGCACCCGGAAGTAGACGTAGTACTCTTCCGGCTGCCAGGTGTCTTTGCCGAACATGATCCGGTCCTGGTATTCAATAAAAAACTTTCGGGCGAAGCGGGGCTGACGTCCGAGCTCGGCCAGTACCGCGGCGATTTCGGTATACATGTTGGGAAACTCGTCCAGCAGTTCCCCGAGGCGTCCCAGGTCGTTGCCCAGCCAGCCGAGGTGCGCGTTGATGAACGTGGTGCCGGGATGTTTCCGGAACACGTTCCACTGCTCCGACATCACCTCCTCCCAGGAAGGATACTCGTCGGGGTCGCGATGGCGGTCGGGAAACTGTACCATCTCCAGCCAGCGCTCGTTGTACTTGTCGACCGGCTCCCAGAAAACGGCGGGCTCGCCGGTATGTATCAGTACGGGAATGCCCAGATCCCCGCACTTTTCCCAGATGGGATCCAGCCGGGGGTCGTCGGTAGGAATCCGATTGCCGTCCACGTCGGTGGCCGTCAATCCCAGGTTCTTGAATATCTTCAGTCCCTGGGCGCCGTTCTCCACGTCCTCCTCAAGCTGCCGCACGGCCTCCTCGGTCCAGCCGGGTGAACCGAATCCCTCAAAATCAAGATTGGCGAATACCAGGAAGCGGCCCGGCGCCTGCTCGCGCACGTTCTCCACCGACGCCTGAAGGCGCTCCCCGCTGCCTCCGCTGAGATTGACCATCACGGCCATGTTCAGCGAGTCCATCTCAGCGGCAATGCCGGCCAGGTCCGCGTTGTCCGAGGACATGCGCCACTGGTGATTGTGCACGTCAACAAAGGGGAATTGCGCCCGGTGCACCGGGTTTTCGGGGACGACCAGGGTGGAGACGGGGTCGTATTCGCGGAAACTCATGGTGGTGTCGGCCTGGGCGGCCAGGCCGGCGGGGACCAGCATGAGAAGGACGACGGAGAGGGTCAGCAGGCTGCTACATTTCATGGCGGTATGTTGGTTCGGAATCAAACGCTAACATAAAGGATAGAAAGGAGAATCATCAGAAGGTGCACCAAATCCCCGGAAATTACAACTATTCACTACTATTAGGGGATTTTAATCTCGGGAGTTCCGGCGGTGCCGGACGAAAGGGAGTGGAAAGGAGTGGCCCTGCCGGGAAAGGGTGTGCGAGGGGCGCCCGCACTGGCGTCATGGGAAAAGAGAGGTAGGCTCCTATGAGCCGAGGAGACGCTCTTCGGCATAATCGAGCAGTCCCTGTGCGCTCTCGCGGATGATTTTCAGATACTCGACCGCCTGCGTGGGATCTTCCTCCTCTTCCATCATGTGGCTGCCGGTGATGATGGCCGCAACGGGGTTGCGGATATCGTGGGCCACTTTGCGGATGTTTTTGCGGGCGGCAGCCGCCTCCTCCTCCAGCTTCCGGTTCCTGCGTATCATGTCCAGTTCCTTTGCGATGCCTTGGGCGATAATTTCCAGCTGTTCGAGAGTCTGTTCATCAAATCCCGGCGCATCCCTGTTCAAAAGGCAGAGGGTGCCCGCTGTCTTCCGCTCGTCTGAGGACACGATGGGGAGCCCAAGGTAGTAACGCAGGTTCGGGTCGTTTTTCACAAAAGAGCGTTCACAGAAGCGAGGATCCTCCGAAAGGTCCTCTATCTCCAGCATGTCCCCTTCCGGGGAGGTCTCCGAGCATATTCGATCATCCCACGGCAGCGGCCTCGTGTTTTCGCTGCGGGCCCGTGTCAGGGGATGGTTCTCCTGGAGGTGAATGGAGACATACTCCACGCCGCTTGTCGCTTTCGCCAGCCTGACAAAATGTTCCAGGGAATAATCTTTTGGCGTGCCGCTTCCATTCAGGCGGGAGGGCACCTTTGCCTTTTTCCCGGCCGGAGGCCGGTATCTCTTTTGCAGTGCTTCCATGGTCCTTCCTCTTAGTTTCAACTCTTTTTTAATATATTAAGAAATTCTAATCTTCTCTAATTTTTTCTAACGGTCGGCGATGGGGGTGGTCCCTGTGGTCAGGACGGAATCATGTTTTGGGACGGGTTGTACTGCCCACACTGCGGCAGGGCATGGGAGGAGAAACAGGCTGCGCAGCGGAGCCGGGAAAGAAGGGGGATCAGTTTTTAATCAGTTCCGGAAAATCACGGCGGAGCTTTTTCAGTTTGGGGGCGATAACGACCTGGCAGTATCCGGCATTCGGATTGTTCTCGTAGTAGTCCTGGTGGTAGTTTTCCGCCCGGTAAAAATTCTCCAGCGGCTCAATTTCCGTCACGATGGGATCTTCCCACAGGTCTGAGGCATCGGTCTCCCTGAGAGATTGTTCGGCCGCCTGCCTCTGCTCTTCGTTGTGGTAGAAGATGACCGATCGGTACTGGGGACCTACGTCTGCTCCCTGCCGGTTGGGCGTGGTGGGATTGTGCGTGTGCCAGAAGACGGTCAGAAGCTGCTCATAAGAGATAATATCCGGGTCGTAGGTCAGCCGCGCAACTTCGGCGTGACCGGTGGTGCCGGTGGTGACCTGTTGGTAGGTCGGGTCGTCTACATGACCGCCCGCGTAGCCCGCGATCACCTGCTCCACTCCTTTCAGCTCTTCGAATACCGCTTCCACGCACCAGAAGCATCCCGCTCCGAAGGTTGCCTCTTCCATATTTTCACCGGTCATTTCTTCCTCTTGCGAACTGTCCCCCTGGGCCCGCAGTTCCTGCGCCCCCAATAGGAGTGTCATGCCCGCAAGCAGGGTAATTGCTGTTTTCATGGCATACCATTCAATCTATTTGGGACGCCATTCGTTCGATTCATGACCGAAATTTTCAGGAGGAGAAAGCCCATCTCCCGGGCTTTCCCTAGTTCCATCCCTCCGTCTCGTCTGCGCGTCGCCAGATTACCGGCGGAGGGGGCTCCTTCATGAGCTCAACGTTCTGCGTTTCGAGCAGTCGCAGGGCTTCCTGGACCGCCCGCTCCAGCTGGGGATCCCCTCCGGAAATCACCTGGGCGGGATCCTGCCGGACCGCAATGTCGGGGGCGACTCCCTCACCCTCCACGGCCCACTCTCCGTCGGCGTCAATAAATCCGCCGCGCGGGGCGACCATTCCTCCCCCGTCAATAAAGGAGGGGGTGTCCCACGTCCCCACCAGTCCGCCCCAGGTGCGGGTACCGACCAGGGGACCGATTTCCTGGTCGCGGAACATGTAGGGCAGCAGGTCGCCGCCCGAGCCGGCCCGCTCGTTGATTACCATCACTTTGGGACCCCAGAGCCCGGCCATCGGCGTGGTGAAAGGCGGGTACTTGTCCCCCGCCTTGCTGTTGAAGTAGCCCATCAGCTCGCGGTCCATCACGTCGATCATATAGTCGGCCGCCGATCCGCCGCCGTTGTTCCGTTCGTCGATTACCACCCCGTCTTTGTGCTGCTGGGCGAAGTAGTAGCGGTTGAAGTAAGAGTAGCCTCCGTTCCCCGTGTTGGGGAGCCAGACGTAGGCCAGGCGGCCGTCGGACATCTCCTCCACCTTGCGGCGGTTGGATTCCACCCAGGCCATAGTGCGCAGCTGGGATTCGCTTCCGACAGGTACCACCTCCACGTTACGCGCCCCTTCCATATCCGGGGAGTCGTTCACGGTAAGAATGGTATTGCGCCCGTCGGTCCCCTCCAGCAGTTCAAACGGATTCTGCGAGGTGTCGAGGGATTCCCCGTTGATGGCCAGCAGGTAGTCGCCTTCCTGCACGTCCACGCCCGGAGCGGCCAGGGGTGCCTCCAGGCCGGGATTCCAGTCCTCGCCCGTAAAGATGCGGGCGAAACGGTAGCGGCCGTTCGCCGCCTCCAGGTTGGCTCCAAGGTAGCCCACGTCAACATCCTCCACATCCGGGAAGTCGCCTCCGCCGGTGTAAGAGTGGCCCACCGAGATCTCTCCCCCCAGGATGTCGATGAGGTAGTTCATGTCGGACCGGTGGCGGACATGGTCCACCCAGGGCCGGTACCACTCGTAGATCTGCTGCCATGGGGCACCGTGTTCGTTGTCTACGTAGAGGAAATCACGCTGAAAACGCCATCCCTCCGTGAAAATCTGTTCGTACTCCTGCTTCGGATTCACACGCACCTGTATGTCGTCGATGTCGAGAGCTCCGTCGCCGGACTCCTTCGGTCCCCCGCTCGTGGAGACGATGCCCCAGGTACCGCCGCTGCGGTAGAGCAGGGAGCCCCGGTCGTGCGACACCACGACGTCCTGGGCGCCGCTGAGAAAGTCGATCGACTCGCGTTCCTCCACACTGTACCGCATCAGGGAGGATCCCTCCTGGTAGAATACATGGTTTTCGGGGCCGGACACCAGTCCCGAGTATTCGCTCTCGGGAATATCTACCGCGACAATGCGGTCCATGATATTCTCTGGATCGATGACTACCTCTTCTCCGTCTTCCTGCTCGTCCGTCTCCTCGTCGGACGTCTGCTCTTCGGCTGGCTCCTCGTCGCTTTGCGGCAGGAAGGGGGAGGGGGTGTCTTCCGCCAGCAGTGCGATGTAGAGTCCGTAGGTAGTGGACCGCTCGTAGGAGCTCATGTCCAGCCATCCGGTGTTCAGCCCGAAATCGGTACTGGCGAGGAAATAGAGATATTTCCCGTTCTCGTCCCATACCGGATCGATCGCGTCGGCCATGCCGTCGGTGAGCTGGTGGGTCTCCCCGCTCTCCACGTTATGTACCTTGATCACGCGATACTGGCTCTCCAGACGCTTGGCATAGGCGATCCACTGCCCGTCGGGCGACCAGACCGGGTTCATCGAACGGGTGGGATCGGCGTACCCGTCGGTGTCCACATGGGTGGCTTCGCCCGACTCGACGTCGACATACCAGAGACGGTAATGGGTGTCGGTGTAGGCGATGTGATCACCGTCGGGCGACCATGTAGGCTGGAAAAAGAAGCTCGGTTCCGGAAGTTCAACCGCCCTGGGCTCATCCATCCCGCGCTGGCCGGCCAGGTAGAGCTGATACTCTCCCGAGGCGTCGGAAAACCAGGCCACGGTCTGTCCGTCGGGCGACCAGACCGGGTAACGGTCGGCTGCTCCGCTGCTCTCCGAAAGGTTGCGGAAGGAGCCGTGCTCACGGGGTACGGTCACGATTTCGCCTCGGTGCTGGAAGGCCGCACGCTGTCCCGTGGGAGAGATGGCGGGGTTGTCCAGGTCGAACGCCGAAGCCTCGACGTAGCGGGGACGCGCCCACGTCATGTCCCCTTTCACGTTGATGACAATCTGTTCGTGGCTGCCGGTTTGCGGGTCCAGCTCGTAAAGGTATCCGCCGTTCTCATAGACGATGATCCCGTCCCCGGCGTCCAGGTGCTTGACGTCAAACTGCGAGTGGAAGGTCCGCTGCTGGAGTTCGTCGGTATCGGGATCGTAGGACCAGACGTTGTTGGTGAAGTCTCGTTCCGAAAGAAAATAAACCTCGCCGCCCAGCCAGACCGGGTCCGTATGGCGCTCCCGGTTGGCCCGCGGGGTGGTCTCCAGCGTGTGGTCGTCGCGGTCCACGATCCAGATCGGCTTGGCCTGTCCGCCGCGGTAGTTTCTCCATTCAGGGTCCCAGAACGCCACCGGCTGATAGGCTACGCGCTCGCCGTCGGGAGAGATCTCCCCTGCCGCCGCCCGGGGAATCTCGAGGGCCTGCGGCATGCCTCCCTCAAGCGAGACCTGGTAGAAGGTGGTGGATTCCGTGGGGTGACCTTCCCTTCCGGAAACGAAAAGCACGCTCTCCCCGTCGGGCGTCCAGCCGGTAACCTGGTCGGACCCTCCGTGCCAGGTCAGCCGTGTGGCTTCCCCGCCCTCCGCCGGAATGACATAGACATCGGTATTTCCCTCGTATTCGGCGGTAAAGGCGATCATGGATCCGTCCGGCGAAAAGTGGGGAGAGGACTCTCCTCCCACGTGGCTGGTCAGGCGCCGGGCATCCCCGCCCTCTCGGTCGGTGATCCAGAGATCGTTCGCATAGACAAAGACCAGGTGGTCCTGGCTGACGGTTGGTTCCCTCACCAGGCGCGTGCCGCGGTCCTGCGCGAGGGCCTCGCCGGCGGTGGATAGTGCCATTAAAAAGATGATTCCCCAGGAGAAGATGTGAGCGAGCTTATTCATGGTATCCGCAGATATGGATTTGAAGTGATGTATACTGTTGTGTTCATACGGGCAGGCGGTTTATGTCCCATCCTGTTTTTCTGATCCCGCAACTATATACGGCATCAATTTAACAGACTCAGGCAAAAAGGCAATATTCGCTTAGCATTTCAGACCTAAATGATTATAATATCAGGTCACCGGGAAGGTTGGGCCCGGAATTTGTAACGCCGAAGGGGTGCTTTATGGTTGCCAAAAAGAGCTCGGGGAATGGGGATGGGCGAAACGAAGGCCGCTATCAGTCGCTGGTGCAGTCTGTCAACGGTATCTTCTGGGAAAGCCGCGCCGATACCTTCGAATTCACCTATGTGAGTCCGCAGTGCGAGGAAATTCTGGGATACCCGCCTTCCGATTGGATCGGGGACCCCTCGTTCTGGAAAGAGCATATCCATCCGGATGACCGGGAACGGGCGGTGCGGTACTGCCATCAGAAAGCCAGGAAGGGCGAAAATCACACTTTTGAATACCGCATGATGGCCAGCGACGGGGAGGTGGTATGGCTGAGGGATACCGTGACCGTAATTCAGGAGGGGGGAGAGCCCGTTCTTTTGAGGGGTGTGATGACCGACATCACCGAGATCAAGGAGGCCGAACGGGAGAAGGAGCGGGAGCGCAGGGACAAGGAGGCGCTTATCAACGGCACAAGCGATCTTATCTGGAGTGTGGCCCCGGACATGACCCTGATGGCCGCTAACGAAGCATTTATTGATGCGAACGAAAAACTGATGGGCGTCCGCCTTGCCTTCGGCGATGAGGTGCTACGGGGGGACAAGGTAGGAGAGGAGGAGGCCGCGCGGTGGGAGCGGTACTATCGCCGGGTATTCGAGGGAGAATCCTTCACCGTTCAGAATATCCCCCTCAACCTGGAGGAGGTCACCTGGTGGGAAACCAGTTTCAATCCCATTCGGGAGGGCGACCGGATCGTGGGGGCTGCCTGTTTCTCGCGGAATATCACCGAGCAAAAGATGGCGCAGGAGGAGATACGGAAGGCCAAGGAACGCTACGACACCGTCTCCCGGGCCACCAACGATATTATATGGGACTGGGACCTGGAAAGCGGCCGGATCCGATGGAACCAGACCCTCGTGGAGATATTGGGTTACGATACGAAACGGACCTCTGTCGACTGGTGGGAGGAGCATCTTCATCCGGAAGACCGGGAACGGGTGGTGGAGAAGATTCACCGCTATATCGAGGAGGGCAGGGAGAAATGGGACGACGAGTACCGGTTCCGCTGCTCCGACGGAGGTTTCCGGTATATTTACGACCGTGGCTACCTCGTATTCGACGAACAGGACGAGGCTGTTCGGATGATCGGGTCGATGCAGGATATCACCGAGCGAAAAGAGTACGAACAGCAGCTTGAACAGCTCTCGCTGGTGGCCTCAAAAACCACCGACGTTATTGTAATAACCGACGCGGACGACCGCATTACCTGGGTGAACAAGGCGTTCGAAGAGCTGACGGGATACACCTTCGAGGAAGCGGCCGGGGAGAACCCGGGGGACTTGCTGCAGGGCCCGGATACCGATCCGGAAACCGTAAAACGCCTGGCCTCGGCGGTGGGAAACCGGGAATCCATCCAGGAAGTCATTCTGAATTATACCAAGGAGGGTGAGAAGTACTGGCTGGATATGACCATCAATCCCATATTCAACGAGGAGGGTGAGTGCACCGATTTTATCGCCATTGAGAAGGATGTCACCGAACAGAAGGAGCACGAGGAGCGGATAAGGGACGCCCTGAAGGAGAAGGAGACCCTGCTGGCGGAGATCCACCACCGTGTGAAAAACAATCTGGCCGTGGTCTCCGGCATGATGCAGCTGCAGGCTTACGAGGAACAGGACCAGGAGATTCGAAGCAAGCTTCTGGACAGCGTGGTTCGCATCGGATCGATGGCGGCGATTCACGAACAACTCTACCAGTCCAACAGCTTCTCCCAGCTGAACTTCTCGGAAAATCTGAAAAACCTGATTCGCAATGTCATCGACACCATCCAGAATCAGGTGGAGGTGGAGGTCGAATTTGAGCTGGATCCGCTGAATCTTAACGTGAACCAGGCCATTCCGGGCTCTCTTATTGTCAACGAAGTGGTGACAAACAGCATGAAGCACGCTTTCCGCGGCCGGGATCACGGCCTGATCCGCGTTTCGCTCCGGGAAGAGGATAATAATATCCGGCTTTTCGTATCGGACGACGGGGTGGGGCTTCCCGAAGGTTTTGAAACGGAGGAGAGCCAGACCCTCGGACTGAACCTGATCGATACCCTGGCGGATCAGCTTGAGGCGGAGTATCGCTACGAATCCGCGGAGGAGGGGTGCGAATTCAGCCTGACGTTTGAGAAATCCGAGCTCAAGGGTATCGGGAGCCTCCAGATCGAATAACGTCGCATGGCGGGATCCCCTTCATGAAACCGCCCTTCATAAAAGATAGGCTCCGGCGAAGAATAGCAGGTACAACAGGACCAGCAGCCCTCCCGCCCATCGGGTGATCTTCAGCCGCCACATATACATCGTAACCAGCAGCACCGCTCCCACGCAGAACGGCCAGTAAAAGTAGAGGATCTCGCCGCTTACCGGCAGGGGTCGAACCAGGGCGATGACGCCGGCGTTGAAGAGGAAAAAGGCCATGACGGATCCCACCACGTTCCCGAAACTGATCTCCGGCCTTCCTTTCAGGGCGGCCGGCAGTTCGCGCGCGATCTCCTCTATACTCACCAGCAGGGCCAGGAGCGTCATCCCGAAGACGGTCTCCGAAATTCCCAGTCCGGCGATAAGCGTCTCTGAGGATCGGACCAGCGCCTCGCTGCCCGCTATGATGGCGAGCAGCGAAAGAAGAAGCAGACCCGCGGATGTCCACCGCCCCGGCCGCTCCTCTTTTTCAAACACCTCTTCCATCTCTCCCCCGCCCTCAATCTGCAGGTTTTTTTGACCCAGCCGAAGGAGGTATGCCACGCTGATCAGGTAAGCCAGCAGAAGGAGGGCCCCGTCCGGCCGCGAGAGTTCCCCGTCGAGTCCCAGCAGGCCCGGCAGGAGCACAGCGGCCACCGGCACGGCCAGTATCCTGCGCGGCGCCTTGTCGAATTGCATGGGGGCGACGAGGGCGGTGACGCCGAAGGCCAGCGCGATGGCCACCATGGCCGCGCCCATGATCGATCCCAGGGCAATGCCGCTGACCCCTTCGAAGGAGGCGACCGCACCGACCATCAGGTTCTCCGGGTCAAACCCAATGAAAATGACGCTGATCACAAAAGTGGAGAGGCCGAAATGAAGCGAAGTGCCAACCGTCCCCTCCACCAGTTTTTCGGAGAAGTAGATCACCAGGGCGAGTCCGCCGACAAACAGTATGAGGGCTACGGGGATGCTCATGCACCTAAATTAGAAAAGCGCTGCCGAAGTGCAACTTCAGGATAACAGCCCTTTCTACAGCAGGAACCAGATCAGGAGCAGGGCGATCATGATCCAGGCGGTGACCTGAACGGCCCTACGCCGCCGGGGAAATTCGTATCCGCAGATGGGGCATACCTCCGCCTCGGCGGCCACTTCCATCGCGCAGCCGGGGCATTTTCTGCTTTCCATGATTACAGGTGGCTGATCCCCTCAGTTATTTACTGGCTACCAGCAGGGTAAAACCAGGAGATTTTTTCAACGGTTTTACATTTATATCACCAAAACCTGCTTCATCTAACCATTCTTTCACTTCCTCCACATCATAGGAGCGTCCGTTAACAAACAGAAATAAATTCCACCCAACCAAAGATGCAACAGACTGATTAAAACCAGAACCTGAGATGTTGTCGAATTGATCCAAAATACCCAGCTTAGCTCCTTCTGTGGTAGAGTCAGCCAGTTTTTGGAAAAGTTCTCGGTTCTGATCGGGATTGTTACTGTGGATTATATTTCCCAGAAACGCATAATCGTAGTTTCCGGGAAAATCATCTTCAAAAAAATCTCCTTCCAGTGTATCGATTCGCTCTGCAACATCGGATTTCTCCCTGAGTGTTTGGCGGGCGTTTTCTATCCCAATAGGCCAGTCCATTATCGTGCCCTGTAAGCCTGGGTGTTTCCGGCACATTTCAACGCAATACAATCCATGGCTTCCACCGACGTCAATCATCCGGGTGGCGTCTTTCGGCAGATCTATTTTTTTAGTTACCTCCTCTACAGACTGCTTGGCCAGCCAGCGCATGGCTGCTTGGTAGCTTTTCCCGAACTCTCCTTCCTTTACAGGATCCCAGCCAATCACGCCTTCTTCGGGGGTTTCCAGGAGGGCCTCCTCCACATTTTGTACCGTTCGTGTTAATTGCTCCCGGAAAAAGGGAAGAATTTCTGATAATTCTTGCAATGGAACAGCTTTACGGGCGTAACTGCTTAGAGTCCATCTTTCATCCTCGTTTTTTACATAACCCATGTGTTCCAGGGTTCTCAGGAGAATGCGGAGTGGTCGTTTATTTGCTCCGGTTTTTTCTGATAGTTCCTCAAGCGTAGCATCCGACTTGTCTAGTATTTTGAATAAATCGATATGCGCTGCTCCTGTTAACGCGGTGATCATAAAGCTTGGAAGTGCAAAGTCTATAAGCGGTGCCGGTATCTTTCCCCACTTTATAAACAATCGTTCAATGAAGTTAGGTCTAAGTGGCATAACTATCACCCCGAAAGCTCAATCCTCATTTTTTTTGAGTATGGAGATAATTATAAAGTAATTCAAATATAGGCGCGCTGTTATAATGTGGCTTGCAGGAGGTCCCGGCCCCTCCAGACGAGTTGAAATTGATGGGAAAGAGAGACGGGGAAAAACATCTGAAAATCGATCTTTTGGGGTACTTTGTTCTACATAGGTTCTGAAAACGGAAAGCCGTAAAACGTTAGAGCGTAGCGCCCCAACGTTTTACGGCTATTTATTCCGTTTATTATGTGCCCTGGACTGGAGTCGAACCAGCACTCCCATAAAAGGGAACTGCCCCCTCAAGACAGCGCGTCTACCAATTCCGCCACCAGGGCATGTTTGCCGATTTTTTCAGAGCAGCAAATATAGGGAATTTCCCCCTACTCCTCGAGCTGCTTATTCACATATTCGTTTTCAGGATCCATTTTGTTGGCCTGCTCGTAGTAGGTGCGGGCTTTCTCCTCCTGTCCCGCACGCTGCATCAGATCCCCCATAAGGATCCAGTTTTCCACATCTTTGGGATTGTTTCGGATACGGTCCAGCAGGTACGAAACGGCCTCGTTGGCCTGGTCATTCATAATCTTGTACAAAACGAGGTTCCGGTGGGCGGCCGGGGAGTCGTCCAGGTCGATAGCCCGCTCGAAATCCTCTCTGGCCTTCTCCAGGTCCTCTATTTGCATGCTGGCGAAGCCGCGCAGATTGTAGAGCCCGCTTTTTTCCGGATCGTACTTGATCGCATCGTCGAGGGCTTCCACGCTTTTCTCCCACTGGTTCAGTTTCTGCATGACCATTGCCTCCAGGTGGTAGCCGTCCGCCGACTCGGGTTCCATTCTCTGCAGCTGGCGGGATACATCCAGGGCCATGTCGTAATCGCCCTCACGCAGCAGGGCGAGGCCCTCTTCCAATTGTTCTTCAAAATTCATATAAGGATGTCTTGAGAATTATTAAAAATGAATGATAATCGTGATATCGCTTCCGGGCGCAACAGAACAACATGCCGGGCAAGCGCTTCATTCCGCCTCCTCCGTATCTTCCGGGAGATCGCCTCTCATTGATTCGAACTCTCAGAGGCCTCTTCGGAGTCGTCGGTTAGCTCCTCGTACTCCGCCTCCTCAATCTCCTCGAACCCGTCTCGCCGCATTTTTCCGGACTGGCCGCCAGGACGGTTTCCCCCGCTTTTCTGATTCGTCTGCCGGTTGATGTTCTTAAAGGTGCGAAAAATGATGCGGGCGTTTTTCCGGGTTGACGGGGGCAGGAAGATTCTGCTGATCACCTTGATCAGCAGGTAGATAACGGCGACAACAAGTATGGTCTTCAGCAACATGTCAGTCGGGAATGATGGAAATGTGCGTATTGCCCCGGATGGGTTCCCTGAAAATCTGCTCCTCTATGTAATCTAAGTGTTTTTCGTCGCTAACGAAATCGATTTCGGAGGTATTAATGATTATGAGCGGCGATTTATTGTAATGGTAGAAAAAGTGATTGTAGGCCTCCGAGAGATCTTCCAGGTAGGACCGGGTGATATGACGCTCATAATCCCGGTCGCGTTCGCGTATGTTTTTCATCAGGCGGTCAACCGTCGACTGCAGGTAGATAACCAGGTCCGGTTTCGCCGAAATGCCTGTCATGATATTGAATATCGAGTCGTACAGCGCCAGTTCGTCCTCATCCAGGTTCAGGCGCGCGAAAATACGGTCTTTCTCGAAGATGTAGTCGGATACGGTCATCTGGTGAAACAGGTCCTGGTCCAGCATCTCCTGCTGCTGCTTGAAACGGCTGGCCAGGAACGCCATCTGGGTGGGGAAAGCGTATCGTTCGCGATCCTGGTAGAATTTGGGAAGGAACGGGTTCTCCTCGAATTGTTCCAGTACCAGACGGGCATCGTGCCGCTCAGTCAGCAATTTTGCAAGCGACGTTTTCCCAACCCCGATCACCCCTTCAATGGCGATAAAATCGAATTTATTTTCCATTCTACCAGCTAAGGTTCAGTTTTCTTACGGAGAGGGGGGGCGCTTTTTTGAGCAGCTCCTCAACAGGGGTACCGGTCTCCGGATCCTCCCACTCCGGCCGGAGCTCCCGCAGGGGTTCGAGGACGAACCGGCGGGACCGGTATTCGGCATGCGGAATAATAAGGTTATCGCGTTGAATGACCAAGTTGCCGTAGGAGATAATATCCAGGTCAATGGTACGGGCGCTCCACCTGGGCTGGTCATGAGAGCGTCCGTGTTCCCTTTCGAACTCTTTGAATCTGCCGATCAGCGGTTTCGGTTCCAGCCTGCTGTCCATCTCCACGGCGGCATTCAGGAAATAGCGGGAAGAGGGTCCCACGGGCTCGGTCATCCAGAGGGAGGAGGCCTTCAGCGGCTTTTCCGACAGCGAGGAGAGAAATTTCCTCGCCTCGCTCATGTGCCGGCGGCGGTCCCCCACGTTTGAACCCAGGGCGACGATTACCGTTTCCATGTCATCTCGATTTCTGCGTACTCGACGGGCGAGAGAAGCGGGGGATTCAGTTTTCGAACCGCCACGTCGAGGCTATCCACGTTTGGAAAATCGTTATAGAGTCGGTTGCCTATGGAACGGGCGAGGGTTTCGATCAGCCTGACCGGCTCGCCGCCCATCACGGAGCGGACGATTTTCTCCGCCTTCTGGTAGTCGACTGCCTGGGAAAGGTCGTCGGATTCCGCCGCGCTCTGGAAATTGCCCCGGAAAACAAGGTCCACTTCAAAGATATTGCCGGATTCCCGCTCCTCCTTATAATAGCCGTGGGAGGCCTCGATACGGAGTCCTTTCAGGGTGAGGGTGTCCATCCGCTCAGAGGCTGGCTACTTCAATTTTTTGCTTCAGTTCCTCGACGATGCGCTCATGTTTGGGGCTGGTCTGCATGCGCTCCTCCACAGTGGATATGGCATGGATGACGGTAGAGTGATCCCGTCCCCCGAAGTGAAGCCCGATGGTCTTGAGGCTGGAATCCGTGAACTGCTTGGCCAGGTACATGGCGATCTGCCGTGCCTCCACGATCTCCTGCTTACGCGTTTTCTCCCTCACCTTGTTGGTGTCGATCCCAAAATACTCGCAGACGTAGTTTTGAATGGCCTCAATGGAGATCTGGGTATTGGACTCCTTGATCATATCCTTGAGCACCTGCTTGGCCATGGAGAGGTTCAGCTCGTCCACGTGCTGCAGCGAGGAGTGTGCCAGGAGCTTGATAATGGCGCCTTCCAGATCACGAACGTTGGATTTGAAATTGTGGGCGATGAACTCCAGGACGTTGTGGGAGAGGTCGATTCCGTTGTCGACCGCCTTGCGCTCCAGGATGGCGTACCGGGTTTCGTACTCCGGAACCTGCAGATCCGCGCTCAGCCCCCACCCGAAACGGGAGATCAGGCGCTCCTCGATATCGGGTATCTCCCGCGGGGCGCGGTCGCTGCTCAGAATAATCTGCTTGCCGTCCTGGTGGAGGGCGTTGAAAATGTGAAAGAATTCTTCCTGGGTTTTCTCCTTCCCGCTGAAGAACTGGATGTCGTCCACGATCAGCACGTCGATCTGGCGGTAGAACATCGTGAATTCGCTGGCCCGGTTGTTCCGAATGGCCTGGACGAACTCGTTGGTGAAACTCTCCGATGAGATGTAAAGTACCGCGATCTCCTCCCCGTGCTCCTGTTTTATCTTGTTGCCAATGCTCTGAATCAGGTGGGTTTTTCCCAGACCGGTTCCCCCATAAATAAAGAAGGGGTTGAAGGAGTTGCTGCCGGGATTTTCGGCAATCGCCATGGCGGCCGATCGTGCCAGCCGGTTGCAGTCACCCTCGATATAGCGGTCAAAAACGTAACTGGTGTTGAGGTTGGAGTCGATCTTGGTTTTTCGGATGCCGGGTATGACAAAGGGATTCTCAATTTTGCCCGGACTGTATTCGGAGTACCCGTTGATCTCCTGCTCATTCCTGTTGGGTGGCATGGGGCGTTGGGGGAGACGTACGGAGCGGTTGTCGCTCTGGTTGTCGGACTTCTCCATGACGATGGAGTACTCAAGCTTTCCCTCTTCACCCAGCACTTTCGAAAGGGTGGATCGCAGCATTCCGTAGTAGTGCTCCTCGAGCCATTCGTACCAGAACTGGCTGGGAACCTGGATGGTAAGCGTGTTCTCGTCCAGCTTGACCGGCTCGATGGGCTCGAACCAGGATTTGAACTTCTGGTAGCTTATATTGTCCTGTATAATTTCAAGACACTGCTCCCATGCAGAGTCCGCTGAAGTCGTACTCAAATCCCAATACCTCCTCGAACGTTAAATAATTTACATAAGATGGGAAACCACAGTTATCCACACATTATTTGCGGTATCCCTGGTGCGGCTGAAATGAAGATGATAATTTCCGAGGCTGATGTCAAAAAAATTATGGGCGGTTATCCAAAAGTTATCCACAATTTCCTAAACAGTGTAAGTATATGGCAGGCAGTGACTTGTCATATTTTAAGTATTTCTATCAAATTGGACTTGACATGGCCTAAGGGCTCGCTAACAATGATTTGACCAATTCCCGGCAGGAGGGCAAGCCTTACAAAAAAGTTTTTAACAAGTTTTCCACACACAAATGTGGATGCGGAATTCGCCCGGTGCCGGCTGCAAATTCAAGGGCCGGCGCTGGCCGGACTTCCCGTAAATCAGAGGAGGTATTTTCCGGAATTGAGGTTCACGATACGAGCCGGCCGCGAATAAAACGGGACTTCTTTTGATAGTCCTTGAGCAGTTCGGTTTCCCATGTTTCTCCGGGGAAAAGTTCCATAATCTGCTCAGGATGTTTTTCGTGAATTTCCAGGTAGAGGCGACCTTCCCCGGCCAGCAGTTCGGTGGAGCAATTCCTTATCGTCCGGTACATGCCGGGAAGGTCATTGCAAAACAGGGCCTCCTCCGGTTCGTATTCTCGAACCTGCCTGGCCAGGTGCTCTTTCTCCTCCGGCAGAACGTATGGTGGGTTGGAGACGATCACGTCATAAGGTCCGCCGAGAGCCAGGTTCTCCCAGTCGAACAGGTCGCCCTCTACAAACCGAACCTCCGCCTCGTTCTCCCCGGCGTTGTCGCGGGCAATCTCCAGGGCCGGTTCGGAATGCTCCAGGGCCGTTACCTTCCAGGAGGGCCGTTCCATTTTCAGCGCAATTGGGATACAGCCTGAACCGGTGCCGATATCCAATACTGTCAGGTTCTCTTCTTCCTCGCGCTGCAGGATGATCTCCACCAGCTGCTCGGTTTCAATACGGGGTATGAGAACGTCGGGCGTGACAGAGATCCGGGCGTTCATGAAATCGGTGTAGCCGGTGATGTGCTGCAGTGGTTCATGGGAAGCCCGGCGTTTTATGAGGGGCCGCAGCCGGTCGAGTTCGTCGGGCGAGAGCGGCCGGTCGTATTGCAGGTAGAGGTCCAGCCGCTTGACATCAAGCACCTCGGACAGCAGCAGCTCCATGCTGTGGCGGGGATCGGGGATCTCGCGTTCTTTAAAATAATCGGTTCCCCATTCTAGCATGGAGAGCACATTCCAATCCCTCTTCTCTTTATCCATGATCGGTGCGCTGAAGGAGGATGGGCGGGTGGGTTTCGGTTATCAGGACTCTTCTTCCTTCGGTTCCTGCTCTTTCTCTTCCTGGACGGTAAGCCCGAACCTCTTGGCGAAATCGAGAATAAAATCGGTTACCTCATCGTCAATGGTACGCTTCTCCTCGTCAAGCGAGCTGCCCCGGAATCCCATGCGTCCGCCGGTCTTGTTAAGCTCGAAACGGCACTGCTTGCCGGTGAATTCAATAATGCAGGTGAGGGTAACGCTCGCGTTGATCTGCTTTTCGTACTCCTCGTAGACGGCGACATGCACGATGTCCTTGGTTTCGGACGACTCGTACTTGTAGAGGTGCTTGGGTTCAATACTGGAAAAAAGCTGGATGGGCATTCGCTTGAGGGTGTCTCCCGGCCCGAATATTATATACTTGCTGACTGAACTCATAGACGGCTGTCTTCGAACTCTGGTTAATGATCTGCATTCCTCGCAAACAGCCTGAATAAACGCCATAATTCAACAATTGTCAAATACGTTGTTTTATCGCCGCCGTAATTTTCTTATATACTTTTTCTATACCTTTTTAGTTGTATATATGCCCATTGAGATGGATCCATGACCTACTGCCGTGAAATTATGATACCGTCCAAGCCGATCGCCGCTTCCATACTGATTTCCCTGGTTCTGGCCCTGTTTTCCGTATCCGATGCCGCCGCTCAACTCCAGGAGCCGGAGGTAATTGATGTCGAGCAGCCTCGCACGCTCTACGGGGAGGGACTCCGAAGCGGGCTGGCTGTGAACGCCGTGATCAACAACTTCGGCGTCGGTATGCTCGGCCAGTACTCCCGCGTGGTCTCTCCCTATACGGAACTGACGCTGACTGCCGGAATTACCGGGATCCGTGATGTGCGGGAGCAGAGTTTTCAGAATTTTTTCACCGGCCAGCGAACGGTGCCGAACAAGTACAACCGGGCGCTCGGTTTTCCTATCATGGTGGGAGTCAAGCAACGGATGTTCGCCCGCTATATCGCCGACAATTTCCGCGTGTTCCTCTCTACCGCCGCGGGCCCGGCGATGAGTTTCGTCTATCCCTATTTCAATGACATTGACAACAATGGCTTTCGCAACGTGGTCGAGTCATCAAACGGTGTACGCCGGGCGGAGCCGCTGTACGACTTTTTTACGGGATGGGGACAGGGGGAGACAAAGTGGGGAGTGTCGGCCGAATTCAAGATCGGCATTGATTTCGGAGATAATTTCAGCAACCTGACGCGCGTGGAATTCGGTTATTTCTTCTACTATTTCAACCAGGGCATCCAGATGATGGAACCCCACCGCGGAGGCATAATGAGGGCGTACAACCCGCAGGGAGAGCCGATTCCCTTCAATCAGACGTTTTACGATGCCCAGAAGTTCTTCGGCACCCCGCAAATCACTATCACTTTTGGCACCATGTGGTGACCGCTGCCGGCGTTTTTCCCTTCTTTTCAAGATTGCAAAAACCTCGTACCTTGGGCTTCACCCCATTCCGAACCCAATACGCGAGCGATGAGTTTTATTGAGCAGATCCTCGGGAGGCAGATCATTGACTCCCGCGGCAACCCCACGGTTGAAGTTGATGTTATCCTGGAAAACGGGATTGTAGGCCGGGCCTCCGTACCGTCCGGGGCGTCCACGGGTGAACACGAGGCGGTGGAGTTGCGGGACTCGGACCAATCGGCCTACCTCGGCAGGGGAGTTACCCAGGCGGTGGAAAATGTCAACACGCTAATCGACGGGGAGCTCACCGGTATGGAGGTGTTCAACCAGGTTGAGATCGACAACACCCTGATTGAACTGGACGGGACAGAGAACAAGCAAAAGCTGGGGGCGAACGCCGTCCTGGGCGTTTCTCTCGCGGTGGCCGGGGCCGCCGCCAACGAGGTGAACATGCCGCTCTGGCGGTATGTGGGGGGAGCCAACGCGAAGGTACTGCCGCTGCCCATGCTGAATATTATCAACGGCGGGGCCCATGCCGACAACAACGTGGATCTCCAGGAATTTATGATTGTGCCCGCCGGGGCTGCTACCTTCACGGAATCCATCCGAATGGGCACCGAAGTGTATCACCATCTGAAAAACGTGCTGACCGAAAAGGGATATGCCACGGCGGTAGGCGACGAGGGCGGATTCGCGCCGGACCTCTCCTCCAATGAGGAGGCGGTGGAGGTCATACTGAAAGCCATCGAAACCTCCGGTTACGTCCCGGGGGAGGATGTGATGCTGGCCCTCGACCCGGCCGCTTCCGAATTTTACAACGCCGAGGAGGGACTATACGAATTCAAAAGAAGCGACGGCTCCAGAAGGGATTCCGACGAGATGGTGGATTTCTGGAGCCGGTGGGTGGAGCGCTATCCCATCGTTTCGATTGAGGATGCCATGGGAGAGGACGACTGGGAGGCGTGGGAGACGCTGACCGGCGCCCTGGGAGACCGCGTTCAACTGGTGGGCGACGATCTTTTTGTCACCAATACCGACCGCCTTGCCGAAGGCATTCGAAAGGGCGTGGCCAACTCCATCCTGATCAAGGTAAATCAGATAGGCACGCTTACCGAAACGCTGGATGCCATTGAAATGGCCCACAAAAATGATTACACGGCTGTCGTATCCCACCGGTCGGGAGAGACGGAGGATACCGCTATCGCCGATCTGGCCGTGGCCACCAACGCGGGCCAGATCAAATCCGGTTCAATGAGCCGCACGGACCGGACCGCCAAGTACAACCAGCTGCTGCGAATCGAGGAACAGCTGGGACCCAATGCCATTTTCCTTGGAAAGGACGCGTTCGGTTTTTAGCGGGGCGCGGGGAGAAGGTGAGGGAGAGGCGGTTGTTTTGCCTCTTTGTTATCTGAGTTTTCTTACAGCAGCCATCCATGCAGATCACCGAACTCACGCTGAAAAACTTTCGGAATCACGAGGAAACCCATGTGCGGTGGGCCCCGCATCTTAATGTGATTACCGGCCCGAACGGAGCGGGCAAGACCAATCTCATCGACGCGATCCACTACCTCTGCATGTCCCGGAGCTTCATTTCCAGCAGCGACCGGTACGTGGTCCATCACGACGCTCCCTTCTTTATGATTGAGGGACAGTTCAAAGGGAATATCCGAACCTCTTTCGAGGTGGGCTGCTCCTACTCCAGGGGCGAAGGGAAAAAGATCTTCGTCAACGAGAGTCCCCTGGACCGCCTGTCGGACCTGATCGGAATGATTCCGGTGGTGGTGCTGGCCCCCGGCGACAAAAAACTGACCAGCGAAGGTCCCACGGAGCGCCGCTCGTTCATAGACTCATTTATCAGCCAGCTCTCCCCCCGCTACCTGCGCGACCTCTATGATTTCCGGGCGGCGCGTAAACAGCGCAACAAGCTTCTCCAGGAGTTTCGGGGCTCGCGTGAAGTGCTGGTGGCGTACCTGGAGCCGTGGAATGCACAGCTGGTGGAATACGGTTCGCGGATCGTGGCCGGCCGGTGCCGGGTGTTGAATCGATTCGAGGAGTACCTGGAGCGGGAGTACCGTGAAATCTCCGGCATGCGCCACCGCCCCCATCTGGAGTACCAGACCTTTTGCGAGCCGGACGAGGATCCCGAAACCATCGAGGAGCGCTACAGGGAGGCCCTCGGGGAGGCTCTTGAGCATGAGCTGGAACGGGAGGTGACGACGGTGGGTCCTCACAGGGACGAGATCGTATTTTACCTGGATGATTTCGAGCTGCGAAAGTACGGCTCGCAGGGACAACACCGGCTTTTTGCGCTTGCTTTGAAACTGGCTCAGCTTTTGTATTTTTCGGATGAACTGGACGATTTGCCCATTTTCCTGCTGGACGATGTTTTCGGCGACCTGGATGCCCAGCGAACCGAAGTACTGCTTCTGGCCCTGAAAGAACACGCGGGACAGACGTTTATCACATCCGCCAATCCAGTCCCGTTCAGGAAATTTCTGGACTTCGACGGCGAGAGGAACCGAAAGTACCAGGTGGAAGACGGGCAGGTGACCATGCTGGAAACAGAGGAGGCTTCCTGATGGCACGATACCGTTTTGAATCCCCCAAACCCCTGAAGGAACTCGTCAAGGATTTCCTGGACGACTACCCGCACCGAAAGCGGCTCAAGAGGGGAATGATTCTCTCCCTGTGGGAGCGAACCGTCGGCGAGCGCATTGCCGGACAGACCGAGAACATCCACTTCGAGCACGGCAAGCTCATCGTGCATGTAAGCAATCCGGCCTGGCGCCACGAGATCCATATGAAACGTTTTCATATCGCCAAAAAATTGAATGAGGAAGTGGACGAAGAAATCATCAAGGAGATCGTGGTGCGATCCTGAGCCGTTGACAAACCCGCCCCCCCGGTCTATATTGCTCCGAAACCATTGAAATCATGAGCAACACAACCTTTGAAGAGCTGAAAAAGAAGTTTTGGGAACGCTGGTACAAGGTGTTCCGCCGGCCCGAAGAGGACGGACCCGAAGTGGGCCGGGAGAAGGTGGCCGTGTTTGTCATCTCCCTCATCCTGGCGCTCTGCCTCTGGATGCTGGTGAATCTGAGCAGGGACTATAACCTTACGCTCAATATGCCGGTTGAACTGGGCAATGTGCCGTCGGGGCAGGCATTAACCCGTGAATTGCCCAATTTCGCCACGGTTAGCCTGACGGGAGAAGGGTGGGAACTCATTCAGATCTACAACAATCCTCCCCCCATTTTTATCGATGTCACCCAGAGCGAGGTGAATCTCTTTGACCAGGTGCGCCAGCAAATGAGCTCGATGCCGGACCTCACCGTGCAGAAGGTTCAGCCGCTTACGCTCTCCCTGGAGATGGAAGAGGAGGTGAGCCGGCGCGTGCCTGTCGATCCGGAGGTGGAACTGACTTTCAGGGAGCGCTTCGGATTGTTGGGAGATACGCTTATCGACCCCGACAGCATAGAGGTGACCGGGGCTTCCTCCCTCGTCGAGGAGATTGAAAACTGGCAGACCGAACCGACGGAGATCACGGACATCAGCGGCGACATCAGCCAGCCGATTACCCTGCGCGAGCCCGGTGAGCTGCTGAGCATCTCCCCGGAGACGGTTACCCTCAGGGGTGAGGTGGCCGAATTTACGGAAGGGGAGGCGAGGGTTCCCATCACCACGATCAATCTTCCGCCGGGAAGCTCTGTGAATTACAGCCCTTCCACCCTCAACGTACAGTACGATATTCCCATCAGCCAGTACAGCAAGGCGCAGGACCGGGTCCCTTTTTCGGCTTACGTCACCTTTTCACAGATTGAAACCGACTCCACCGGCTTCGTCCGGCCGGAACTGGAGGTGGTGAACCAAGATCTGGATATTCGCCTGCGATCGCATTCCCCCACCGAGGTGGCCTACTTCATCGTACTCGACAATTAGGAAGGCTTGTCTACAACTGCTCTTCGAATGGGCTGAGCACCGACTCCACCGAGCGGGTCTCCCCGAAGTAGTCCAGGAGCTTCAGCAGCACTTCGTCCACCAGCACGTCGGGACAGGAGGCCCCGGACGTGAGTCCGACCTTCAACGGCTCCCGGTCCGTCGGCAGCCACTCCCCGGTCTCCTTCACGCGATCCTCCCACTGGTCGTAGTGCCGGATGGAATGCGGCGAGGCAATCTCCCCGGCGTCCCGCACGTGATACGTGGGAAAGGCCTCCTCCAGGATCTCCACCAGGTGCATGGTGTTGGAGGAGTTGTAGCCGCCCACCACCAGCGCCAGGTCGGCGTCGGAATCGGCCAGGGCCAGCGTGGCCGACTGATTTTCGTTGGTGGCGTAGCAGAGCGTGTCGGAGGTATCAGCGAAGTGGTCCAGCACCTCCGCCTCGCCGAACCGTTCTTTGGCGGCTTCCTTGAGTATATCCATCACCTCCTGGGTCTCGGTCGCCAGCATGGTGGTCTGGTTGATCACCCCGAAATGCTCCATGTCCTCCTGCGGATTGAAGCCTTCGGTACTTTTGTGGCCGAAATGCTCCTCGAACTCCTCATTGGGACGTTCCCCGGTGAGGATCTCTGCCAGGATTTTCGCCTCCTCCGTGTTCAGCACCACCACGCAGGGTGAGTGACTGGAGCTGTGGGAAAAGGTGGCGCGGGTCTCCTCGTGCCGGTGTTTGCCGTGGATGACCAGGGAGTATCCTTTTTTCCCGAGCTGCCTGCCCCGTTTCCAGACCTTCTCCACAAAGGGGCAGGTGGTGTTGTACTCGTAGGGATCGATGCCCTGCCGCTTGAGTTTTTGCTGGATCTCCAGGGTGGTTCCGAAGGCGGGTACGATGACGATGTCGTCGGAGTCGAGCGACTCGATCGGGATCAGCTCCGAGCCGTCCGTTTCAAAGAGAAATTTTACGCCCCGCTCCTGCAGGTCCTCGTTGACCGTCGGATTGTGAATCATTTCGCTCAGCAGGTAGATGTCGCGCTCCGGGTTTTCATCCACCGTCCTGTAGGCGATGTCGATGGCGTTCTCCACCCCGTAGCAGAAGCCGAAATGGCGCGGGATGTAGAATTGCACGGGACCGAAATCCAGTACGGTGGGCTCGAGGTCCTTCTTGCGCGGGTCGACCACCCTGTTGGCCTCCTTCACCTTGCGGATGACGGGCGACTGATAGATTTCGGGGATGTCAAATTTCTTGCGGGCCATGGAAGATCGGGGGTTCTGGCGTTGCTGTTACGGGACGAAATATAAGGAATTTGAAGGGCAGTTTAAGCTTCCGCCACCTCGTCCAGTTTCACGCCCACCAGGCGGCTGATACCCGTCTCCGGCATGGTGATGCCGTACATCATCTCCGCCTTGCTCATCGTCTTCTTGTTGTGGGTGATGATGATGAACTGGGTGTCCTCGCTGAAACGCTGGATCATGGAGGCGAAGCGCTCGATGTTGGCGTCGTCCAGCGGCGCGTCGACTTCGTCGAGCACGCAGAAGGGGGAGGGCTTGACCAGGTAGATGGCGAACAGGAGGGCGATGGCGGTGAGGGTCTTTTCCCCGCCGGAGAGCTGGTTGATGGTGGAGGGGCGCTTGCCGCGGGGATTGGCTTTAATCTCGATGCTGGCCTCCAGCGGATCCTCCGCATCCTCGTCGATAACCAGATCGCAGTAGTCGTCCTCGTTGAAAAGCGTGTGGAAGACGTCGACAAAATTGGTCCGGATTTTCTCGAAGGTGGTGTTGAAGCGTTCGGTGGCCGTCTTGTTGATCTCATCGATGGTCTCCCGCAGCTCCTCTTCGGCCTTGCGCAGATCGCCGATCTGCTCCTCGTAAAAGTCCAGCCGCTCCTTCTCCTCCTCGTACTCCTCGATGGCCAGGGGATTGACCTCCCCGATGCTGTTTAGCTTCTGCCGCAGCCAGGCGATGCGCTCCTTCACCTCGTCCGGTTTTTTCTCCTCCGGCATCTCCTCCTCGATCTGATCCATCAGCATGTCGTAGGTCTCCCAGATGTGATCGGACAGGTTCTGGGCCTGCAGTTCAAATTTCTCCTTGGCCATGGAGAGGTGATGCAGCAGTTCCATGTTGACCTCCTTCCGCCGCCGCACCTCCTTCAGCTCCTTCTCCAGCTCGTTGATGCGCCCGCGCTGTTTCCCGGACGCCTCCTCCGCCTTCTCGAGCTCACGGTCCGCCTTCCGCTTCTTCTCTTTAAGCTCCTCCAGCTCCTCTTCGGCGGAAGCGATCTCCTCCCGGTATGATTCAATGCGTTCCTGCGCCTCCTCCGTCTTTTCGGAACGCAGCTCCAGCCGCTCTTTCAGGCTGGCGATGCCCTCCTCGGCCCGCCGTATCTCCTTCTCATGGTTCTCCACCTTGTTCTTCATGTCCTGGTGCTTCAGGCGGGCGTCGTTGTAGCGGGTCTGGGCGATGGATCGCTCCTCCTCCAGCTCCTGGAGTTTCTCCTTCTTCTGCCGCTGACGGGAGAGCAGCTCCTCCCGGCGCTCCTTCAGCTCTTTCTTGCGGGGCTGCAGCTCTTCCAGCTCCCCGCGGGCCTTCTCCGCATTCTCTTCCGCCTGTTCCCCGCGCTCCTCGAGCTCGTTGATATTTGAATCGTAAATCTGGATGCGGGACGCGAGTCCGTTGACCTGGCTGTCCAGCTCCTGAACGCGCTGGCCGCTCTCCCTGAGGTCCTGCTCCCGCCCGGCGATATCGATATCCTCTTTCTCTTCGAGCAGGGATTGGAGCTGCTCCTCCATCCGGTCAATCTCCCTCTTGTGGCTGCCCGCCCGCTCCTCCAGCCGGGCGATCTTGTCTTTTAAACCCACGCGGATGCCGGCGTTCTTGCCGCTGCTTCCGTTCCGCAGGAACTGCCGGGCGGTAACTACCTTCCCGTCGCGGGTCACCCCGGTGATACCGTTCCCGTTCTCCTTTTCCGCCTCCCGGACGGAATCGATGAGCCGAACCTCGCCCAGCAGCAGTTCGCTGAGCGGGCGGTATCGCTCTTCTGTTTCTACGCTCTCGTGCAGGGAGTTATCCACCGTGGGGTAGGAGTCGGAGAGCCGGTCCAGGGGCACGAACGTGGCGGCGCCCATCTCCTGCTCCTGCAGGATCGAGACGGCCCGGTGCGCCTCCTCGAGGTTGTCTACCACCACGAAGTTCAGCGCCTCTCCCAGCACCGCTTCCAGGGCTACGGCATGCTGCTGGTCGGTGGAAAACAGGTCGGAGAGGACTTCCAGGCGGGTGAAAGAATCGGCGTGGTTCTCCAGCAGGTATTTCACGCTGGAGGGGAAGGCTTCGTTGGAGCCGGCCAGCTCCTCCAGCAATTTGATTTCGGCGCGTACCGAATCCAGTTTGCTGCGCTCGCTGCGCAGGCGGTCTTTCGTCTCCTCGGCTTTCGACGCGAGCTCCTCCCTGCGCTCCCGGGCGGAAGCGAGTTCCTTCTCCCGCCGGGCGCGTTTTTCCTCCGCCTCCCGGTGCTCCTCCCGCAGCCGCTCTCTCTTCTCCCGCAGCTGCTCGATCTCTTCGCGGAGGCCGTCGATCTCCCCGGCGATGCGCTCCCGCTCCTCCCCGCTGTTCTCGATGCGGGATTCGATCCTTATCCGGCGCTCCTGCAACTCGTTCAACTCCTTGCCGCACTCCTCGTACGAGGACTCCAGCTCCTGCAGCTCGTCGCGCTCCGCCGAGAATTTTTTCTGGATCTCCGCGTACCGCCCCTTTGAGTCCTCCAGGTTGGACTGCGCTTTTTCCAGTTCCTCGTAGAAATTCTCCAGTTTCTTCTCGGTGGCGGAGAACAGCTCCCGCAGCTCCTCCAGGTCCTCTTCCCCCTGGCTGATGTCCCGTTTGTACTGGTCGATCACGCCCTCTTCGTTGGAGATCTTCTCGCGGGTAATCTTGAGGGTGGTTTCGGTCTCCCGTATGGCGTTTTCCAGCCGGTTGACGCGGCGCTGCGCCTCCGCCTGCTCCCGCTCTTTCTCCGTGAGCTGATCGCGTGATTTCTCCTCGGCCTCCTCCAGCTCTTCGGACTTCGACAGGATCTGTTTCTTCTCCTTCTCGGCATTGGCGATACGCTCCTTGAGAGGTTCCAGCTCCTGCTGGATATTGTGGTATTCGAAACGGTGAAGTGCCTTGTCGAGGCGATGAAGTTCCTCCTTGTACTCTTTTGCCGCCGCGGCCTTTTCGGCCTGTTTTTCCAGCGAGCGGGTGTTTTTGCGGACCTCCGAGAGGATATCCTCCAGACGCTGCAGGTCGTCCCGCGTCTCGTCGAGCTTGCGGAAGGTTTTCTTTCTCTTCTCCTTGTAGCGGGTAACGCCCGCGGCCTCCTCGAAAAGACGCCTGCGGTCGTTGTTACGGTCGTTGAGGATCTCCTCCACCATTTTCAGTTCGATGACCGAATAGGCGTCCGAACTCATGCCGGTGTCCATGAACAGCTCGTGAATGTCCTTGAGCCGGCAGGTGGAGCCGTTGATCAGGTACTCGCTCTCGCCCGAGCGATAGAGACGCCGGGAGATGGTAACCTCGCTGTATTCGGTGGGCAGGAGACCCTTGTTGTTGACGAACGTGAGATCCACTTCTGCCATCCCCAAGGCGTTTTTCTTGGACGTGCCGTTGAAAATGACGTTGCTCATGGTGGAGGAGCGAAGGAGGGTGGGGCGCTGCTCCCCGAGCACCCAGCGCATGGCGTCTACGATGTTGGACTTGCCGCAGCCGTTGGGCCCTACAATGGCGGTGATGCCGCTGTCGAAGGTGATACGTGTCTTATAGGCAAAGCTTTTGAATCCCTGTAACTCGAGTTCGGATATATACATATCTTATGGTACCCCTGGCGCGCCCCCCGTCGGAAATCGGGAGAGGCGGGCCGCCGCTTCGCCCGTTGAACCCCGCGAAAACAGACCGGCGGGGCCGCCGTTCAGACGGTCATGATCTCCTCTTCCTTCTTCTCCAGAAGATTGTCGACGTTTTCGGTGTGGCGGTCGGTAATATTCTGTATTTCCTGCTCGGCCTCGAATTTGGAATCCTCCGGCAGCGATTCCTGCTCTACTTTCTTCTTGATCTCGTCGTTGGCGTCCCTGCGGGTGTTGCGTACGGAGATCCGGGCGTCTTCGGCAATTTCCCTGACATGCTTGACCAGCTCTTCGCGGCGTTCCTCCGAAGGAATGGGAAGAGGGATGCGAATGAGATTGCCGTCGTTGCTCGGATTCAGCCCCAGGCCGGACGACATGATGGCCTTCTCTATATCCTCAATCGCGTTGGTGTCGTAGGGCTGCACCGTAAGAAGGCGGGCTTCGGGAGCGCTGACGTTCGCAAGCTGGTTAAGGGGAGTCTGGGATCCGTAATAATCCACCTTGATCCCGTCCAGGAGTGAGGTTTTGGCCTTGCCTGCCCGGACGCGGGAGAGTTCCTTCCGGAAATAGCTCACGGCCTCGTCCATCTGGCTGTCGGCCTTGTCAATGATACTCTGGAGTTCCGCGGGGATCATAATGCTCTCCAAACTGTTTTGGGTTTGACGCCTGGAGCGGGGGCTGCCCGCACCACCGGAAGGAATTTAAGAATTCTGGGAATTTTCCCAAATTACCGCCGATCCCACCTCTTCGTTGCCCATCACCACTCTTTTGAGATTTCCCTCCACATTCATGTTAAAGACGATGATGGGCGTCTCATTCTCCCGGCAGAGCGTAAAGGCGGTCATATCCATGATGGAGAGCCTCCGGTCCAGCACCTCCTCGCCCGTGATGGTATGGAATTTCTCCGCGTCGGGATTTTTTTCGGGATCCGAGTCAAAAATACCGTCTACCCTCGTGCCCTTCAGGATAACCTGGGCTTCCACCTCTATGGCGCGGAGTGAAGCGGCGGTGTCGGTGGTAAAATAGGGGTTGCCGGTGCCGGCGCCGAATATGACCACCCTCCCTTTCTCCAGGTGCCGGATGGCCCTGCGGCGGATGTACGGTTCGGCGACCTCTTCCATCCGGATGGCCGACATCAGGCGGGTGTGCACGCCCTTCCGCTCCAGGGCGTCCTGCAGGGCCATGCTGTTGATCATGGTGGCCAGCATGCCCATGTAATCTCCCTGTACCCGGTCCATGCCTTCGGTCGCTCCCTTCACCCCGCGGAAGATGTTTCCTCCGCCGACGACGACGCAGATCTCGATATCCTCGTCGTGCACCGCCTTGATCTCATCGGCATAACGGGTCAGGATGGAGCCGTCGATGCCGTGTCCCTGTTCTCCCAGTAACGCTTCACCGCTCAGCTTGAGTAAAACTCTTCGGTACTTGTCTGCCACGCTTGTTCTGTTCTCGGTTAGGAATCGGTTATATATAAAAAAAAGGCTACCGAATTGGTAGCCCTAATTTGCCTGCCGGGGGATCAGGAATCCTCTCCCAGCTGCAGCCGGTGGAACCGTTTCACCAGGGGAGTGTCGTTCTTCTCCAGGTACTCTTTCACGGAGAGGCTGTTGTCTTTTACGAACTTCTGCTCCAGCAGGACCCTCTCCTCGTAAAAGCGGCGCAGCTTGCCCTGGGCCGCCTTTTCGGCGATCTCTTCGGGCTTCCCCTCGTTGCGGAGCTGGTCCTTGGCGATCTCCAGCTCCTTCTCCACGACAGACGAATCCACGCCGTCGCGGTTGACCGCCAGGGGATTCATCGCCGCGACCTGCATGGCCACGTCCCTGCCGATCTCCTCGTTTTCCACATTCCCTTCGAACTCAACCAGAACACCGAGCTGGTTGCCGGGGTGGATGTAGGAGATAAGCTCCCCGTCGGTCTTGGCGAGCACCACGCGGTTGACTTCGATTTTCTCCCCGATTTTACCCACCATGTCCTTGAGGTGGTCGTTTACGGTGAGCCCGTCCAGTTCCGTCTCCAGCAGCTCGTTCACGCTCTCGATCTCCTCTTCGAAGACGAGATTAAGAAACTGTTCGGCCCGTTCCTGGAAATCCTCGTTGCGTGCCACGAAATCCGTTTCACAATTGATCTCCAGGGCAGCGGCTTTCCTTCCGTCCCCGCTTACCCTGCTTACGATCAGCCCCTGGTTGGCTTCCCGGTCCGAGCGTTTTTCCGATAATTTCTGTCCCTTTTTGCGAAGAATCTCGACCGCTTTGTCGAAATCGCCGCCGGATTCCTCCAGGGCGTTCTTGCAGTCCATCATGCCGGCGCCGGTCTGTTCACGCAGCTCTTTAACGTCTTTTGCAGAGATACTCATTTGGTTTTCCGTTTGGCGGTTTGCTTACTGTTAACGTTGGTGCCCCGACCGCTGCCGGGGCGGGGGGTTACTCCTCCTCGCTGGAATCTTCCTGCTCGGTGCTCTCCGTTTTCTCCGTATCCCCGGTCTCCTCTGTCTCCTCGTCTTCGGGCACCATGTCCGATTCGGGCGAGGCCTTGGCCACCTTCTTACGCCGTTTCCTTCTCTTGCCGGAGGATTTTGCCTGTTTTCCCCCCTCTTTTTTCTCTTCGGCGTGGCGGGCTTCTTCGGCCGCCTTTTCCAGCAGCTCCTCTTCGTTCTGGGCTTCCCGTTCGGCGTTGCCCGCGATAACCGCGTCGGCGACGTGGGAGGTAATCAGCTGGATGGTGCGTGCAGCATCGTCGTTGCAGGGGATGATGTGATCCGGGATGTCGGGATCGCTGTTGGTATCCACCATGGCGACAATGGGTATGTTGAGTTTCACCGCCTCGTTGACGGCGATGTGCTCCTTGATGGTGTCCACCACAAAAATGGCCCCGGGGATGTGGTTCATGTTGGCGATTCCCCCGAGAGTCTGCTCCAGTTTCTCGCGCTCCCGTTCCAGCATGAGGGCTTCCTTCTTGGTAAGCTCCTCGAAGGTGCCGTCCCGGCTCATGCGGTCGATCTCCTCCATGCGGGAGATGCTCTTCCGGACGGTGGAGAAGTTGGTGAGCATGCCTCCAAGCCAGCGGTGCGTCACATAGGGCATCCCGCAGCGGATCGCTTCCGTTTTAACGATGTCCTGGGCCTGCTTTTTGGTGCCGACGAACAGGATGGTTTTTCCGGATCGGGCCAGGCGGGAGACATTGTCCAGGGCTTCCTGGAAATACTTCTCGGTTTTTTTGAGGTCGATGATGTGAATTCCGTTCCGCTCCATAAAGATGAATTCCTTCATCTTGGGATTCCAGCGGCGGGTAAGGTGGCCGAAATGGGCCCCCGATTGGAGCAGTTCTTCCAGGTTGGGTGCTTCAGGCATAGTATGATTATTTATGTTTGAGTTTATCCTCTACGCGGGTCCACCCAGGCGCTAATCCGCCGGCTGGCGGACACCCGGCGCTCTGGTCGCCGCGTATGTGTGATGATTGAAATTGGTAAAAACGTCCCGCGAATCCTAGCGCTTGGAGAACTGGGATTTCTTGCGGGCCTTCGGCTGGCCGTACTTCTTGCGCTCCACCATGCGATCGTCCCGCGTAAGCAGGTCGTGTGATTTCAGCACATCGTGAAGCTCTTCGTCATGATCGTCCAGGGCCCGGGCCAGTGCGTGCTGAATGGCGCCGGCCTGGCCTGTGATGCCTCCTCCGCTGACCGTAACCTTGATTTCAAAATTGCCGTGCAGATCGGTCACCTCCAGCGGGAGGGACGCAATATTGCGGTGGGCCTGGGTACAGAAGTAGTCGTCCAGTTCCTTGTCGTTCACAATAAAATCACCGTCGCCCGGCTGAATGTAGAGTCGGGCCGTTGAGGTCTTTCTTCTTCCGATGAAGTTTTTCTGTTCCATCCGTATGCGTTTTATTGAAAGTCGATTTCTTCGGGTTGCTGTGCCTCGTGCGGATGATCCGGTCCGGCGTAGACGCGAAGGTTGGTCATGATCTTGCTTCCCAGCCGGTTCTTCGGGAGCATGCCTCTCACGGCGTTGGTAATCAGAAACGTGGGGTCCTTCTCCATCATCTCTTCCGCCGTGGTAAATCGCTCGCCGCCGGGATATTCCGTGTAGCGGAAATACTCTTTCTGCTGCATTTTCTTGCCGTTCAGCGCGACCTTTTCGGCATTGATCACGATAACATTGTCGCCGGTATCCATGTGCGGGGTGAACTGCGGCTTATGTTTGCCCCGCAATACCCGCGCGACATTGCTGGCCAGCCTGCCGAGCGGCTGCTCTTCGGCGTCCACAAGAACCCACTTCTTTTCAATATCCTTCGGCTTGGCCGAATAGGTCTTGTAACTGTTCGTATCCACGGTTTTTAAGGACTTTAAAATTATTTTTTCATGAAGTCTCGCAAAATATGCTTAATTCGATCGATATGCAACGTAGGCCAAAAATTTTTTCGCGGTTTCATCCTCCCCGCCCTGCTTCGCGGTCCGCCGCTCTTCCATGGGGAAATCCGGATGCCGATCGGGGGGGGCGTACTGCATTTTTCCGACCTGGGAAAGAGGATAAAGTGCGGAATAAGCCGTAAATTTCGTCCCTGAAATTTAAAACGGCCGTCCCCCGGCCGCCGCGTTCAACCAGAAAAACCGACGCCAATGAGTACCTCCAGAGAACTGATGCAGTGCCGAACAGAATTCGATACCGGGAATGGAACCGCTTTTCTCTACAGCCTCAGGAAGCTTGACCGGCTGGGATGCGGCGATATCGGCAGGCTCCCCTTCACCATACGCATCCTGCTGGAAGCCGTACTGAGGGAGTACGACGGTTATATGGTGACCGAAGAGGACGTCCGCCTGCTGGCCGGGTATAATGCGGCCGACCCGCAGGGCGAAATTCCGTACAAGCCGTCCCGGGTGGTGCTGCAGGACTTTACCGGCGTGCCGGCGGTGGTCGACCTGGCCGCGCTGCGCTCGGCCATGGACCGGATGGGAGGGGATCCCACCTCCATCAATCCCCGGGTGCCGGTGGACCTGGTCATCGATCATTCGGTGCAGGTGGACATGTTCGGCCGGGATTTCGCCTTCATGTTCAACGTGGAGAAGGAGTTCGAGCGCAACCGGGAGCGCTACGAGTTTCTGAAGTGGGGGCAGAAGGCGTTTGAAAATTTCCGTGTGGTGCCGCCCGGACGGGGAATCGTGCACCAGGTCAACCTGGAATACCTGGCCAAGGGCGTATTTACCCGGACCGAAGAGGACGGTTCGGTCGTGGCCTATCCCGACACCCTGGTGGGTACCGACTCACATACCACCATGATCAACGGGCTGGGGATCCTGGGATGGGGCGTCGGGGGCATAGAGGCGGAGGCCGCCATGCTCGGGCAGCCCATCTACATGCTGGTCCCCGAGGTGGTGGGGGTGAAACTGACCGGCCGGCTGCGTGAAGGCATCACCGCGACCGACCTCACCCTGACGGTCACCGAGATGCTTCGGCGGCACGGGGTGGTGGGCAAGTTCGTGGAGTTCTACGGGGAGGGTCTCTCCCACATGAGTCTGCCGGACCGGGCCACCATCGCCAACATGTCCCCCGAATACGGGGCGACCATGGGATTTTTTCCGGTGGACGAGGAGGCGATTCGGTACCTGAGAAGAACCGGCCGGCCGGAGGAGCAGGTGCAGCTCGTGGAGCGCTACATGCGGGAGCAGGGACTGTTCCGCACCTCCAAAACGCCCGATCCCGAGTTCACCGAGACGCTGGAGCTGGACCTGGGCGAGGTGGAGACCTCCCTGGCCGGCCCCAAGCGTCCGCAGGACCGGATCGCGCTTCCGCGGATGAAGGAGACGTTCGAAAACTCCCTCACCAGCGACGACCCTACGATGGGATTCAACCTGCCCCAGGAGAAGCTGGCCAGCAAGGGGCTCTATACCAACGGGCAGGATGTGGAGATGGAGCACGGCGATGTGGTGATCGCCGCCATTACCAGCTGCACCAATACTTCCAATCCAAGTGTCATGCTCGGGGCGGGGATCCTCGCCAAGAAAGCCCTGGAGAGGGGGCTCACGGTGCCGCCCTACGTGAAGACTTCCCTGGCACCCGGCTCGCGGGTGGTCACCGACTACCTGGAGGAGGCGGGGCTGACCGACGAGCTTGACCGGCTCGGCTTCAACCTGGTGGGTTACGGCTGCACCACCTGCATCGGCAACTCGGGTCCCCTCCCCGAGGCGGTGGAGCGGGCCGTGAAAGAGGGCGACCTGATCGTGGCCGGCGTACTCTCGGGCAACCGGAACTTCGAAGGACGGATTCATCCTTACGTGAAAGCCAATTACCTGGCCTCGCCGCCCCTGGTGGTTGCCTACGCCCTGGCGGGGACGGTGGACGTCGACCTGGAGAGCGAGCCGATCGGGACCGACCGCGAGGGCAACAAGGTGTACCTGAGAGATATCTGGCCGACCTCCGACGAGATCGCGGAGCACCTGGACCACGCCATCCGGCCGGAGCTTTTCCATAAGGAGTACGGGGAGATTTTTGAATCGGAGGAGTGGGACGCTATCTCCGTGGGGAGCGGGAAGCTTTACGAATGGAGGGACGAGTCCACTTATATCCAGGAACCGCCCTTCTTCGTGGATATGGGCCCCGAGCCCGATCCCATCCGCCCCATACGCGGGGCACGCGCGCTGATCAAGGTGGGCGACTCCATCACCACCGACCACATCTCCCCGGCCGGCTCCATCGCCGAAGAGAGTCCGGCGGGACGGTACCTGGTCGAGCGGGGCGTTCCCCCGGAAGAGTTCAACTCCTACGGCTCCCGCCGCGGGAACGACCGTGTGATGACCCGCGGCACCTTCGCCAACGTGCGGTTCAAAAACGACCTGGCGCCGGGCCGGGAGGGAGGCTACACCCGCTATTTCCCGGACGACGAGATCACCACCGTCTACGATGCCGCCATGCGCTACCGGGAGGACGGCACCCCGCTGATCGGGCTGGCCGGGAAGGAGTACGGAACCGGCTCTTCCCGCGACTGGGCGGCCAAGGGAACGATCCTGCTGGGCATAGAAGCGGTGATTGCGGAGTCGTACGAACGTATCCACCGTTCCAACCTGGTCGGCATGGGCGTGCTTCCGCTCCAGTTCCGGGAGGGGGAGTCCGCCGACAGCCTGGGGCTGGACGGGTTGGAGACGTTCTCCATCCTGGTGGACGACGACCTGGAGCCCCGGCAGATGGTGACGGTGGAGGCGGAGAAAGAGGACGGGGAGACCGTGCGTTTTGAGGCGGTCTGCCGGATCGACACGCCCGTGGAGATCGCGTACTACCGCAACGGGGGAATCCTGCACTACGTGCTGCGCGACTACCACCGTTCGACCGGGGAGGCGGAAGAGTGACAGCGTTGACGGGCCGCCGGCGCGACCGGGAAGGCGGCCGGACGATCAAAAGTCCCGCATGGTAAACACGCGTGCCAGGTAGCGGGAGAGCGGCGTGTGCAGGGCGACGGATACCATCAGGTTACGGAGAGGGGCCAGTACCGACTTGCTGCCCAGCCGCATATTGAATTCGGCCCGCCGGATCGCCTTGCGCGCGGTGCGCCGCCGCCCCCTGTCGTAAGAGCGGAAAGAGCGTTCCCGGGAATCCGGATGTTGCAGGACGGTTTCGATGGCGCCCGCCAGCTCCCACGCCTGCAGCCATCCCAGGTTCATTCCCTGTCCCCCGATGGGACTCACCACCTGCGCGGCGTCTCCCGCCAGCAGGACGCGTCCCCGTGCCATGGGCCGGGCGATGTACCGCTGAACCCCGAAACTGCTCAGCATGTGGTTTTTCACCCCCTCCAGCTCGTGTCCCGTTCTCCGCTGCACCGCCTCTTCCAGGACTTTCCGGTCGGGCTGTTCCAGGTAGGACTCCGTGCCGACCACCCATCGCCGGCGCCGGGGAGGAAGGGGAAACGACTCCACCAGCCCCTCCCGGCAGAGAAAGACGACGGCGTCCGCCCCGAAGCCCGTATGGTCGTCGAAGTCGCCCATCAGGTAGGATTTCCCGTAGGGATTACCCTTGAAATCGAAACCGGCCCGCCGCCGGACCCCGCTCTCCTTGCCGTCGCATCCCACCAGGTAGTCGCAGCTCAGCTCCCCTTCCCTCCCCCCCTCCAGCGTCTCCACCCGGACCCCGCCGGACTCCTCGCGGAATCCGGTTACGCGCAGCCCGCGCCGCAGGGTGCCGGGCCGCCGCTCCCGGAGAGACTCCTCCAGGAGGCGTTCGGTCCGGTACTGGGGGAGGGAGAGAATAAAGTTGAAAGGGGGCGGACACGATTCGAACGAGACCGTCCCCAGCCGGCGCCTCCCGCTGCGGGCGACGCCCCGGCGGATGCGAATCCCCTCCTCCAGGAAGCGGTCGGCTACTCCCAGTTCGTCAAACCGTTCCAGGGAGACCGGGTGGATGCCGAGGGAGCGCGAATGGGTGATCGCCTCCTCCCGCTTCTCGGCCACCAGGCAGGAAACCCCCCGGCGGCGCAGGCAGAGTGCCAGGAAGAGTCCCACGGGACCCCCTCCGGCGATTACGACCGGGACGTGCGTGTTATCCATGTTCGGTGCCCTCCTCTTTCAGTGCCAGCAGCCGAAACGGGAACAGACGCTGCACTTCCCATCCTTCGGGAAGCGCCCGTTCCAGCTCCCCGCGACGGTAGCTGCGGCGGATCGAGCGGAGCCCGTCTTCCGTGATGAACGAGTCCCGGAAAAAAGGCCGCGACAGAAGGTTGAAACAGTGCCAGGCGGGGACGCTTCTCTCGATGTCGCAGAAGAGGATTTTGCGCCGGCAGAGCGCGGACGACTCCGCCGCCAGGCGCTCCAGCTCCGGTCCCGTGAGATGGTGCAGCAGGTGGTTGGATACCACGAAATCGAATTGCCGCCCCTCGCGGATCAGCTCCCCCGGTGTTTTCTTCTGAAAACGGACATCGTGGGGATTGGGCAGGGAGCGCGCGTAGTTCCATGCCCGGCGGTCGGTGTCGATCCCTGTTATCTCCAGCCGGTATCCCTCCCGCGCGGCTTTTTCGGCGAGACGGCGGGCGATGTCTCCCCCGCCGTACCCGATATCCAGCAGGCTGGTTTTCTCGCCCGGGGCGGGGGAGAGGTGGGGACGGATGTGACGGCTGTAGATATGGTTCCACCGTGAGATCAGCCGGTTCAGCACCGCGAAATGGCGGTAGGTGCGGCGCAGCTTTTCAGGGTCGCATTCGGGGTCGTCCATGCGTTCACGCACGTCGGTCCGCCGCTGGTCCAGGTCGGGGGCCGTCACGGCGCACCCTCCATGCGGGTGAGCAGGGCGCTCTCGATGGTAAGTCCCGGTCCGAACGCCAGCGCGAGGGCGGGCTCCTCCCCGCCGGGGTGCTCCCGATTCAACAGCTCGGAGAGCACGAAGAGAATGGTGGCGCTGCTCATGTTCCCGTACTCCCGCAACACCTTGCGGGATGCCCGCATCTGTTTAGCGTCCAGGTTCATCTCACGCTGAATTTTGTCCAGTATGGCTCGTCCGCCGGGATGGACGGCCCACTCCGATATTCCTTCCGGCTTCTTGCCGGTTCCTTCCATCAGGGGAAGAAGGGCGTCCCGGAGATGGTCGCGCAGGATGTCGGGCACCGCGGGAGAGAGCACCATGTCGAAGCCGGTGTCGCCGATGATCCACGCCATGTCGTCTTCGCTCCGTTCCGCGATGCCGGTGGAAAAACGGTCCATCCGGAAGGATGGCGATTCCCCCTCACGGCCGGAACCGACGAGCACGCCCGCTCCCCCGTCGGCAAACACCGATTCGGAGATCAGGTTGTCGGTTCGCTCCCGCCCCTGGAAATGGAGGCTGCAGAGTTCAAGGCAGACGATCAGAACGCGGGCCTCCGGGTCGGCCTCGCAGAAGGCGCGGGCCATGCGCAGGGCGGGGAAGGCCGCGAAGCAGCCCATGAATCCCACGTGGAAGCGCTGGGTGGAGGGGTCGAGCCCCAGGTCTCGTATGATATGGAACGCGGGCTCCGGGGCGTAAAAGCCGGTGCAGGAGACCGTGATTACGTGGGTGATCCGTTCGCGGGAAATTCCGCTCTCCCGGAGTACGGATCGGGCCAGCTCCGTAAAGAGGGGGCGGGCGTGCCGCACATAGCGGTCGTTCCGGCTGCCGGTGGAGGGATGGTCCATGCTGCCGTCGTCCCGGAAATAGTAGCGGGGATCCCCGTTGCCGTGAAAATCCCTGATCACCGTGTGCCTCTTGTCAATGCCCGAGCGGGCGTAGATGCGCCGGATGATGCGGCGGGTGGACTCCTTTTGGCCGACGTACTCCATCATCCGGTCGCGCAGGAACTCCTGCTCGTAATAGTGGTCGGGCACCCTGGTGGAAATATGATTGATATATGTCGCCATGCCGGAACAGCTCGAACGTATCGATGACGTTGGATTACATTAATGTTAAAGGAAATAATCCAAATTCCTAAGGAAACGTAACGGAAATCGGGATCCCCGGGCGGTTTGGACTGGGCCCCGGCGATCGCCCGCGGACGGAAGACGGTCAATCCGTCCGTGTGAGCAGGGAGAAGCGGACGTTGTGCAGCACCGCCGCCACCGTGAGTCCGGCGATAAGTCCCATCCAGAGGCCCTGCGGACCGACGCCGCGGACGATGCCGAGGTAGTATCCCAGGGGCAGGCCCACCACCCAGTAGGCGACCAGGTTGACGTACATCGGAACGGTGGTGTCTTTCAGTCCCCTCAAGGCCCCGTATCCGCTGACCTGCAGCCCGTCGGAAATCTGGAAGATCGCCGCCATGTAGAGCAGGCCCACGGCGACGTCCCGCACGGCGGGATCCTGCGTGTAGACGGAGGCGATGACCCCGGGTATGGCAAACATGATCACGGCCGTAACGCTCATGAAGATGGTGGAGAGCGCGATCCCGGTGAACCCCCTCTGCCGTGCCTCGCTCCAGCGCTTTTTCCCGGCGGCGTTGCCCACCCGGGTGGTGATGGCCGTGGCCAGGCCGAAAGGGACCATGAACGTCATGGCCGCAAAATTGATCGCGACCTGGTGTCCGGCGACCGCCACGGTGCTCAGAGATCCCATCAGCAGGCTGACCACCGCGAACATGGTCACCTCCATCGTGGAACTGAGTCCGATGGGCAGGCCCACCCGCACAATCTCCCGGAGGCAGGTCCCGTCGGGACGCCGGATCTTCGTGAAGATCCCAAACCGGCGGTAGGGGGGATGCTGCCGGGTGAACCAGAGCATGCCGGCGAACATGACGAGGATGACGATGGCCGAGGCGTAACCGCACCCCTCGGCTCCCATCTCTGGGAAACCCAGCTTGCCGTACATCAGCACGTAGTTGCCGGGTATGTTAACGAGGACCCCCAGGAGGGCAAGGTACATGCTGGGCCGTGTCACCGACATGCCTTCGTTGAAGTAGCGAAGTGCCATGAAGGCGCAGAGTGGAAACACTCCCCACGAAAAGGCCTTCATGTACGCCTCGGCGATGGGAATGATTCCGGCGGTTACATCCATCAGCTCCATGACAAAGCCGAGGTTGCGTATGCCCAGGAAGAGGGGAACGGCGAGCATCTGGCTCAGCCACAGGCCCTGCCGGACGTTGGCGCCGATCTCCTCCAGCCGCCTGCTCCCCACCAGCTGGGCCACGATGGGGGTGATGGCCATCAGGATGCCCGACGCCAGCATGATGAAAGGGAAGAAGACGGCACCGCCCACCGCGACGGCCGCCAGGTCTTCCGCCGACAGGTTGCCGGCCATGACGGTATCCACGAAATTCATCGACATCTGCAGCAGTTGCGCGATGATGACGGGAATGCCGATCCGGAGCGTTACGGCGGCTTCTTTGCGTAAGGGATTCCATTCCTTTTTCAGATGGGAAATCACCGGGGTGTGCCGTTGGTGCGTTGTTGTCTCCGGAGGGGATCCCGGTGGTTCCGGGGACCCGGGGACGGGTTAAAAATCGGGATCGCGCATGGTAAGAAAAATAGGCGGCAAAAGTAAGCGGGGAGAGGGGGCTAACCGAGCGGGAGCTTGATGACGAAAGTGGTTCCCTGTCCCTCGATGGAGGCGAAGGATATGCTGCCGCCGTGCGCCTCAACTACTTTTTTGGAGATGGCCAGACCCAGTCCCGTACCGCTGGACTTCGTGGAGAAACTGGGAACGAAGAGCCGGTCCTTGTGGTCCTCGGGAATACCCGTGCCGCTGTCCTCCACTTCAAGGAAGGCGCTCCCTTTCTTCCGGTAGGAGCGCAGCCGTACGCTTCCGCCCTCCGGCATCGCCTCGAACGCGTTCTTTACCAGGTTGACCACCACCCGCCGAAGTTCGTCCTCCTGGCCGGGGACGATGAGGGGGAAGGGGGGCGTGTCAAGCTCGATGTCCACCTGTTCGTCCCCGCTGTAAAGATCCCGCACGGAACCGAGAACCGCGTTCAGGTCCACCTCCTCGAAATCCCGGTCCAGGGGCTGGGAAAATTTAGAGAAGTCGGAGGCAATGGCATTGAGCGTCTCAATCTGCTCGATCAGGCTCCCGGTGAGATCCCGAATCCTGGCCGTGAGCTCCTCCGACTCCTCCTCATTGCCCGTGACTTGGCGCTGCAGGTGCTGGACGCTCAGCTTCATGGGGGTGAGCGGATTTTTTATTTCGTGGGCGACCTGCTGGGCCATCTCTTTCCATGCCGCCTCCCGCTCGGCCACAACGAGCTCCCGGCGAACTTCGCTCAGGCGTTCCACCATTTCGTTGTAAGCGGCGGCCAGCTGCCCGATTTCGTCGTCCCCGCTTACCGGAATCCTGGTGTCGAGATTTCCGCGCGAAAGCTCATTGAGTCCCTGTTGAATTTTGTCCAGCGGATCGGTCAGCTCCCTCGTGATCAGCATGGACCCGACGATAAAAGCACCGAATATGATAAGATAGATGAGGATCAGGTAGCTGGTGGTTTCCAGCAGCTGCTCTTCGAATTTGGGCGATTGCAGGAACGTGGGAATGGCCACCGCGGCGACCGGCTCGCCGTTGCCCAGGTGGACGGCGCGGTATCCTATCAGCAGTTTCTGGGAGGCGAGGGTTACCTCGCGCACCGCATCCGTCTCTCCCTCCCGATAGAGACGGTGATGCACATCAAACGGCATGACGGCGGGAAACAGGTGCTGCCGGAAGATCTGCGGGGTGGTACTCTCAACCAGATTTCGTCCCCTGTAGAGCGTGGCATCCGCCTCGAGGGGCGTGGCCAGGGAGTCAAGGAAGGCACTCCGTTCGCCCGGCCTGAGCATCCTTTCCCCCAGCTGCTGCTGCACCTGCTGGCCCAGGTTGTCCATTTTCTGGTAGAGCGACTGCCTGACCACCTCCTGGTTCTGCTGCTGGATGGCGTAATGGGTGGTCATGACCAGGATACCCAGAAAGATCAGGACCGCGAGCAGGAAACGGTCGAGCAGCCTGTAGCGAAACTTCCGGCTCTTTTCAAACAGGCGGAAAGAGCCGGGCCGCAGAAGTTCACGTAGCCCGATAACCGCCAGTCCCAGCACCAGCAGGGTAAAATTGAAGCGGAAATAGTTGTAGAGCCGGTTGCGGAAACCGGGGAGAATGGTGCTTGCCCGTACCACGCCTTCCACGCCCCGGTCCCAGTAGAGAGTCCGGTAGGAGTAGAGGTCGGCCTCTTCGGTCCGGAGCAGGAGGCTGTCACGCTCCAATGCCCGGGAGATGGTGCCCGGCAGACGGTTTCTCAGGGGGTAATATCCGGTTATGCCGCGGCGGGAGCTCCTGATGAGCCGGCCGTCCCGATACTCCAGCAGGCTGTAGGAATCGCGCCAGTCCTCGTAACTGAGCGCGGCGAGCACCGCCCGGAGCGGTTTGTCGAAATTGGGGGGTTCGCGGTAGACGGAGGCCAGGATCCAGGCGACGGGCTCGGCCCCCGAGGACCCGAAAACGGGAATCCATCCCCGGTAGAAACTGTCGTACTCCTTCGAGGTCACCAGTTGGGGATTGGACTGCACCACGGGACGCAGGTTCCCGCGGGTGATCTGCTCCAGCTCCAGCACGCTCTTCAGTTGGGGAATACTGAACATGCCGGGCCAGGAGGGGGAGTTCAGATCGGTGGAATAGCTGGCTACGCTGGTGCCGCCCGCGGTTATAAACCGCAGGTCGTAGGAGTAGTAACCGCTTCGCGAGGCGATGAAACGGTCGATGGTGTCGTTGAAGAGGGAGCCGATGAAAAGCTGGCGGTTGACCAGGGAGTCGGTGTTGATGCCGTCAAACGTCTCACCAAGGGTTGAGAGCAGTTCGTAGGTCAGCTGCTCCCCCTGCTCGCTGCCGCTTTCGGCAAATCCACCCGCCCTCTCCATGAGCTGCTGGTCCGTCCGCTGCTGCTGGGTCTCCCGGATGAGGGGAGCCGCCGCCAGTGTCACCAGGATGGTGCCGATCATCAGTCCACGGACGGAGGAGAGCAGGTAGATGCGGTTTAGGCGGTTATCCAGCCGTATTCCGGCGACGAGGGCGAGGAACAGGAGAAACCCGTAGGGAAAGGTATAATCCATACGGATCGCTTCGGGTACGGCCAGGTAAGTCCCGCCCAGCGCCAGCGAGAATCCCAGGACCATCAGAACGGAGCTGAGGTTGGGCTGATCCGCCACGTATTTCATGGTGAACCGGACGATGGAGGCCAGCCCCAGCAGGAGTCCCCCGAGCATCATACCCAGTCCCAGATAGAGCAGCAGGGTCGGTGCGGTGGGGTATAAGTGAAGGTCGTCCAGCGGAATTCCCGGACGGGAGAGGAACAGATAGGTGCGGTTCAGCAGGAAGAGAAAAAGTACCGACGAGGCTCCCCCGGCAAGGACCGGAAGGGAGAGTGTGCTCAGGAACGAGTCGGGCCCGGACCGGCGGCTGTAGGTTTTCAGCCCGTGGTAGCAGGTGAGGGCGAGCAGGAAGAGGGCCAGCGCATCCGCCAGGAAGAGGAGAAGTCCGGCGACCGGCAGGGTGATCTCCCCGCCCCCCGCCTGCAGGTACTCCAAAACCTTCCGGGGCAGTTCCAGGAAGCGCACCAGTCCCCACCCGGAGATGATCAGGCCCCACTGGATTCCCAGCTTGCGTCTTGGATGCTCCCCATTCCAGGAACGTGAAAAGGCCACTCCCAAAACCAGGAACCCGAACAGCAGGTAAACGGTTCGCCAGAGCTGTGTCTCGACCTCCCATCGTTCGGCGGATTGGGCGGCCGTCTCGTCCGGGCGAACGAATACCGCGCCGGCGGAGTCTCCCTCCAGGGTGTTCAGCCGTTCCCAGGCGAAGACGCTGTCCGGGAGAGGATTGAAGAGCCGAACTTCCAGCGGAAGCGGAGCGCGGTCTCCCAGACGTTCGGTAAAGTGGTACTCGCTGCCGGTGCCGATGGGGAGGGGATTGGTCTGGAGTATACGTTTCGCGGTGTAGAGCCGGTATTCGGTGAGGCCGCTGCTGTCGCGCACCGTGAAGGGAAGCTGGCACTTCCAGTAGATCACATTGTTTTTTTGCGTGATGCGAATGGGAGACTCCTCTGCCAAAGTCTGTGCGCCGGAATCGGCCGGCGGGGGATAACCGTGCCAGAGGAGGAGAGAATCGCGCTCCCTGACGGATATGCCCCAGAGTTCACCGTAGGAATCCAGAAGCCGGCCGAGAGCCTGCTCGGAGGGTTGGCGCACCAGGCTGGCCGACAGCGTGGCCGACAGGGAGCGGCTGCGCTCGAGCAGTTCGCGCTGTTCCTCTATAAAAAGACCGGCGGCCCGGTCCAGCGCGGCCCGCGCGTCGCTTTCCGAAAGATCGGACGGGGGACCCGACAGCGAGCGCCAGCTCTCTACGGCCCCCGCGGGGATCAGAATCAGCAGCGCGATCATCCACCAGGGGATCCCTCCGAAAGTTGATTTTCCCGGCTTCATGAGACCGAATGGTTGGATGTTAAGGAGTCAGCCGGCCACTACGTTGGGAATCTCCCCGGCCGGCTTTCCCGCCAGAAAATCCCTGACGGCGCTAGCGGCGAGCATGCCGATGGAGCGGCGCGTTCGATGTGTGGCACTGGCCATGTGTGGTGTTACAAGACAATGGGGAGCTGTCAGCAGCCTGGGATGCACCTCGGGTTCCTCCTCGAAAACGTCCAGGCCCGCCCCCCCGATGATTCCCTCATGCAGGGCTTCGGCCAGCGCGGCTTCATCCACTACCGCGCCCCGGGAGGTATTGATCAGGATGCTGTGGCCGGGCATGCGTTCCAGGATATCGCTGTCGATCGCGTGGTGTGTCTGTTCGGTCAGGGGACAGTTCAGGCTCAGCACGTCCGAGCCGGCCGCCAGTTCCTCCAGGGAATCGATGTATCGGGCCTCAAGTTCCTTCTCGATTTCGGGATCCGCCTTCGACCGGTTGTGATAACGGATCTCCATGCCGAATGCGCGGGCACGGCGGGCGAAAGCGGTGCCGATGCGGCCCATGCCATAGATACCCAGGATACGATCCCCGAGTTCCATGCCCAGGAAACCGAGGGGTTCCCAGCCCTCGAACCTGCCCTGGCGCAGGTACTCCTCCGCCTCGCGGAGCCGGCGGGTTACCCCCAGCAGAAGAGCCATCGCGAAGTCGGCGCAAGCCTCTGTGAGCACTCCGGGCGTGTTGGCTACGACGATTTCGTGTTCCCGTGCCGCCTCCATATCGATATTGTTGTAACCGACGGCGTGATTCGCGATAATCCTGAGCCGCTCCCCCGACTCGATCACCTCGGCCGTAACAGGATTGGAGAGCATGGGAATCAGGGCGTCGTAGTCCGGTATGGCCCCGGCCAGCGCCTGCTCGCTGTTGAATTCGCCCCGCCGTCCCACGTCGACCTCAAAATCCTTCCTCAGAAAATCGACGACCTCGGAGACAATGGGTTCGGTAATCAAAATCCGCATGGACCCCCTACTCTTCGATTCGGCGGATTTCGGCGTCGTTCCACATACGCTCAATGGCGTAGTAGTCCCTCAGTTCTTTCTTGAAGATGTGCACCACCACGTTGACGTAATCCAGGATGACCCATCGCCGGGTGTCTCTCCCCTCCTCCTTCCACGCCTTTTCTCCCAGCTGCTCCTTGGTGAATTTATTGACATTGTCGGCCAGCGCCTTGATCTGTACATCGGAAGTGGCGTGGCAAACCACAAAAAGGTCGGCCAGCGTGGTAAGCTCGTGAACGTCCATCACCGTAATTTCTTCCGCTTTCTTGTCGAGGAGGGCGTCGGTGATAATCTCCGCCAGGCGGCCGCTGTCGGTGGTTTTGGTCTCGTCCGATGTGGAAAACTGGTGGGCGTGTTCAGGCATATATGGTCTTCAGTTGAGTTTCAGATTTTGGTAATCGGAACCAATCACCACGGTGGCATCCAGGTAAAAATCGTCCGATGCCTCCACGAGGACGTTCTCCTCAGCCACTCCGAGGGCCCGGGCCACCCGGCGGGCGTTTTCCGTATTGTAGGTGCGGGCGATTACCAGGGTCTCCTGCATGTCGAAATTATCGAAGTTGCCCGTTTCCACGACGTCAAATCCGTTCCGTCGCAAAACCGAGGTGAATTCGTCGGCCAGCCCGGCTACCCCGCACCCGTTCAGTACTTCCAGCTGGATTACTTCCCCGATCAGCTCCGAACTGCGTTCGGCCCGGTCGTTCTGAATCCGCGGAAACACCAGCCGGGAGAGCAGACCGAATACCAGAAGGAGAAGGAGCAGGCTCAGAAAGCCAATCGCGGCGTTGAGGAGAAGCGTATTTGAATCGCCTTTCTTTTCGGTCATCTGGCGCGGGGAGGTGAATCAAAAATTCCCGTAGTCAAACAGCCCGCCGCGAAATGGGCTGTTGAAGGGATTTCCGTACCAGGATCCCGGATGCGTTCCCATGGTCGGTACCTGCTGGAATTGCAGATGAATGCTGCTGCGGTCGTTGATCTGGTAATTCAGCTCGGCATTACGGATTAGAAATTGGGCACCCAGGCCGTTTGACTGGTTTCCGATCATTCCGCTGCTGCCGAAAGGGGAGTGCAGCAGGGAGAGATCCACCCGGCCGGTCAGCCGGTCGGTAAAGAAAAACCGCATGGTGTTGGTGTAGGCATTGATGTTCTGATACTGCCCGCCGAAGCTGGAAAACATCATGGTGTAAGAGTGATTCATCTGCATGTTAAACAGGTTCTCCAGGCTTCCGGGCTCCATCGTGTCCTGCCGTACCGTATTGCCGGTAAGGTCGCCCTCCGAATGAACGTGCTCTCTCATCTGAGCGGAGGCTGCGACGCTGATGCCGAGAACCAGAACCAGGAGAAGAAACGGGATGCGGGAACGTACTTTCATAAACGTGTCACGTGGGTTGCAGTTACACCCTCTGTCATGTAACGCAAGGTGTGTTGATTAAGTATACGATATGGTGTATAAAAAGCCAACTGATTCCCCTCTGTTCGCCGCCTCCGGCCGAGGGGGGTTTCGGAAGAGGAAGTGGATTCAGAAAAGGGCACCCCGGGAGTCAGGGGGAAAGAGTGCGGAGGTGGAGGGATTCGAACCCCCGGAACCGCAAAGCGGTTCAACGGTTTTCGAGACCGCCCCATTCGACCACTCTGGCACACCTCCGTCAGGCAATTTCAAAACTTGTCCTGCGCCCCTAAATGGAGTATATTTACAGGCTTTGAATTTTTGAAAGATATAGGTAATTCCAATCAAAAAAAAGGCCTCAACCCGATAATGAAACTTACCGATTTCAAGTTTGAAACTGAAGATTTCAACGTGCCGGAGGAGCCGGTGGAGCCGCGCGACGCCGCCAAGCTGATGGTGCTGGACCGTGAGGAGAAGACCATCAAGCACGAGGAATTTTCAGATATCCACAAGTATTTTTCGGAAGGGGATGTGCTTATTTACAACAACACCAAGGTTTTCCCCGCCCGCCTGAAGGGCAAGAAGGAGAAAACCGACGCCGATATCGAGGTATTTCTTCTCCGGGAACTTATGCCCGAAAACAAGCTCTGGGACGTGCTGGTCGAGCCGGCACGGAAGATCCGCATCGGGAACAAACTCTATTTCGGGGAGGACCTGATGGCCGAAGTGATCGACAACACCACCAGCAGGGGACGTACCATCCGGTTTCTCTTCGAGGGGACCAACGAGGAATTGTACGCGCGGCTGGATGAAATCGGGGAGATGCCGCTGCCGCCCTACATTGAACGGGACCCCACGGACTCCGACAAGGAGCGGTACCAGACCATTTTTGCCAAGGAGCGGGGAGCCGTGGCCGCTCCGACCGCCGGCATGCACTTTACCGAGGAGCTTGTGGAAAAACTGGAGAAGAAGGGCGTGGATCTCATGCCCATTACCCTCCACATAGGATGGGGAACCTTCCGGCCGGTGGAGGTGGAAGACCTCACCAAGCACCGCATGGATTCGGAGAACTATTTTATCTCCGAGGAGACGTCCGAACGGATAAACGAAGCTCTTTTGAGCGATGAGAACAAGGTGGTGGCCTGCGGCACAACGGCCGTCCGGACCATCGAGACCAGTATTACAGCCAGCGGCATCTCCAAGCCCAGTACCGGCTGGACCGACAAGTTTATCTATCCTCCCTACGATTTTAAAATTACGGAAGCGATTATAACGAATTTTCACAGGCCCGAATCGACGCTCCTGATGCTGGTGGCCGCCTTCGCGGGATACGATTTCGTGATGGAGGCCTACGAAGAAGCCAAGGAGAACGACTATCGCTTTTTCTCCTTTGGAGATGCGATGCTGATCCTCTGACACCGTGAATTCCAAGACCCTCATTCTGCCTGCCGCCGGTTCGGGCAGTCGCATGGACCGGGAAACGCCCAAGCCTTACCTGGAGCTGGAGGGGCGCACCGTCCTGGAACACACCCTTCGACGGTTTCTCTCGCTGGAGGGACTGGGACGCGTGGTCCTCGCGGCCTCCGGCGACCGTATGAAGCAGGCCAAGGCCATACTGGATCATACCCTTCCCGCCTCCATGGTCTCGGTCGTGGTGGAGGGGGGCAGCGAACGCCAGCACTCCATTTACACGGCCCTGCGGCAGGCGGGGGAGTCCGAGCTTATTCTGGTGCACGATGCGGTCCGCCCTTTTGTGAGGGAGGAACATATAAAGGCATGCTGCGAGGCCGCTCTTCGTCACGGGGGAGCGGTGCTGGGGGTTCCGGTCAGGGACACCATAAAAAGAACGAACGAGAACCGGGCGGTGACCGCCACTCCCGAGCGGGGGAGCCTCTGGAAGGCACAGACCCCCCAGGCCTTTCGCCGCGAAATTCTGCTGGAAGCTTACCGGAAAGCGGAAGAGGATCGTTTCGTGGGTACCGACGACGCCTCCCTGGTGGAGCGGCTCGGCAAGCGGGTCCAGATGGTGGAAGGCGACCGGAATAATTTCAAGATTACCTACCCGGAAGACCTGGAGCGGGCACGGCTTTTACTGGAGGAGGAAGACACGGCATGAAAGAGCCTTTGCGGATAGGTTACGGTTACGATGTACACCGGTTTGCCGGGGGACGGCGGCTGGTGCTGGGGGGCGTGGAGATTGACCATGATCGGGGTCTGGCCGGCCATTCCGACGCCGACGTGCTTATCCATGCCATATGCGACGCGATGCTGGGGGCGCTGGCCCTGGGAGATATCGGCACCCATTACCCGGACAGCTCCGGGGAGTTCCGCGACATGGACAGCCGGAAATTTTTGTCGGGCGTGGCGCGCATGATCCGCGAACGCGGGTACCGGCTGGCCAACCTGGACTGCACGGTAGTGGCCGAACGGCCCAAACTCGCCCCCCATATTCCCCGCATGCGCAAGGTGATTGCGGGTGAACTGGAGACGGAACCGGAACGGGTATCCGTGAAAGCCACAACCTCGGAGGGCCTGGGGTTCGAGGGGACGGAGGAAGGCATATCCGCCCGGGCGGTTGTGCTTCTGCGCTCGGATCCGGAGTGAAGCGCCTTCCGCGGGCCGGGCGGCGGAAAAGTTACAACGTGACATGAATCGTTTGCGATAACCCATGCTCGAGCAGTTGACACAAGACCTGGTGCAGTGGATCTATACCCTGCCCCCGGTCAGCATTTACGGGGTCTTCCTGGCCGTAGCTTACCTGGAGAACGTGATACCCCCGATCCCGGGGGATGTCCTGGTGGCTTTCGGGGGATACCTGGCCGCGGAGGCGGTGATCGGGCTCGTGCCGGTCTACCTGCTCACCACCGCGGCTTCCGTGGTCGGATTCATGAGCATGTACTGGCTTGGCAGCCACTGGGGCTGGCAGATCAGGGAGAGAGAGAAACACTGGCTGGTCCGGTTTATTCCCCTCCGCTATATTGAGAAGACCCGGGACTGGATGAATCGATGGGGGCAGGGGGTGGTGGTGGCCAATCGATTCCTGGCCGGTACCCGCTCGGTGATCGCCCTCACGGCCGGTATCAGTCATACCCCACCCTATCTCACCGCGCTCAGCTCAACGGTGAGCTCCCTGCTCTGGAACGGAATCCTGCTGGGCTTCGGCTGGGTAGTCCAGAAGAACTGGCACATTATCGGGGACTATCTCTCGGCCTGGGGACAGGGGGTTCTCGTGCTGCTGGCACTGATTGTCCTGGGCAGAATCGCCTGGGTCCGCTTCCGCAGGAGACGTTCGCAGACGGAGAAGGGGAGAGGGGAGAAGTAACGTATTAAAAAGGGTATTCGCTGTTGACAAAGATCAAAACTGTTTATAGCTTTCGGGTCTTTCGCCCAATGGATAAGTACGTCCTGTTTTAGACGCTTATCCGGGCGTTTTTTAAGCGCGAGAAAATAGAGAAAACCGGCGTCTAGTTGTTGAAGTCACTGCCAGCGTAGCTCAGGGGTAGAGCAGCTGTCTTGTAAACAGCCGGTCGTCGGTTCGAATCCGGCCGCTGGCTCATTCGGTTCTGTTCTCGTTGACATACTGACTTCTTTGGGGGGATACCAAAGTGGCCAACTGGGGCAGACTGTAAATCTGTTGGCGCGAGCCTTCGGAGGTTCGAATCCTCCTCCCCCCACAGCAGGCTTCGCCGGCGCGGCCGCTTGGCGGATGGCGTTGGACGAAGCGATACCAGCGGGCGTAACTCAATTGGTAGAGTGTCAGCCTTCCAAGCTGAATGTTGCCGGTTCGAGCCCGGTCGCCCGCTCGTTCCTTTTTTGGAATTCGCGACATAAGCCGTTATAGCTCAGGGGTAGAGCACTTCCATGGTAAGGAAGGGGTCGTCGGTTCAAATCCGACTAACGGCTCTTGCAATGTGCTGCGAGACGTAGTGATTCGAGACGGTAAACATATAACGTAAATAACGGTACCATGGCAAAAGAGACATTTCAGCGGACGAAGCCGCACGTAAACATAGGAACGATCG
>CAZGSL010000011.1:0-10624 GCA_964528445.1 uncultured Balneolaceae bacterium
AAAAAGAAAAGCCGGGACTGTGATCGGTCCCGGCTTTGGTGGTGGTGGAGGAGCTATTGTGGAGTACGCCCGGAAGGATTCGAACCCTCAACCTCCTGGTCCGTAGCCAGACGCTCTATCCAGTTGAGCTACGGGCGCAATAAGAAGCATCAAAGATACGCACCTTTGATCTGGTTGGCAAACCTCTTGCCCTATTATGATTCGATACATTATTATATTTTATCGAATCTAACCGACCAGAGATACCGTAAGCGCCAACACGTTTGCAACTCCTTAACCAAGACACGGATGCCATGAACACGAAAAAGCATGCCCTTACCCTAGCCTGTATGCTCTTCCTTTTCTTCGCCGGAACGGCCTTTGCCCAGGAGGGCGGCGAAGAGGAAGCGGATACCACGGACCAATTTGCGGAACTGATCGAAGAGACCACTCACCAGGAGGGTTTCATCGATACGTACACCAAAGACGGAACCCTCTACCTGGCGATACCCAGGGATATGCTGAACGAGGAGTTCCTGATGAACTACGAGATCGCCCAGGGCATCGGGTCCAGCGGCCTGTACGGGGGTACCATGCTCAATATATTCGAGGGCAACCTGGTGGCGTTCGAAGAGCACGAAGGCAAGATCTTCCTGGTGCAGCGCCCCCACCGCTACAAGGCCGAACCCAATACGCCGGAAGCCCGGTCGGTGGATCTGAGCTACGGGAGTTCCGTGCTGGAAACGGCTGAGATCGCGGCCACCAACGAGGATTCGGTTATGCTGATCGACGCGTACGGCTGGTTTGTGTCCGACCTCTCCAACATCAGCCAGCGGGTCCAGGGAGCCGTAGGTGGACGCGTCACCGTGGATGCCGACAGGAGCTACATGAAATCGGTGAAAAACTTTCCCGAAAATACCGCCGTCACCGCCTCGCTTACCTTTGGCAATCAGCAGCCCGGCGGACCGAGAACGGTGCCGGATACGCGGTACATCCCCGTCTCCATCCACTACAACCTGGCCAAGCTGCCCGGGGAGCCGATGGAGCCCAGGATGGGAGACGACCGCGCGGGATACTTTATGACCGTGCACAAGGATTTTACCAACGAGGACCAGACCTTCTTTGAGCGATACGTCAACCGCTGGCGGCTGGAGTGCGACGGACCGGCCGGGTCCGACGGTCTCTGTACGCCCGAGGAGCCAATCGTCTATTACATTGACCGCACGGTTCCCGATGAGTTCCGGGAGGCGATGATGGAGGGTGTCGAAGCATGGTCCGACGCCTTCGAGGAGGCCGGCTTCCGCAACGCCGTGCAGGCCGAGATGCTGCCCGAAGGAGTGGATCCGGAGGACATCCGCTACCCCACCCTCCGGTGGAGCACCAACGACCAGCCGGGATACGGCGCGATTGGCCCCTCGGTGGTCGATCCGCGCACCGGCGAGATTCTGGACGCCGACATTCTGTTCGAGGCCAACATGATTCTGGGCGACAAGGAGACCTACCGGGAGCTGGTGGAGCCGCGGAACGCCATTGACGAAATATACAACCGCTCGGAAGAGGAGCTGGAACTGATGCGGCAGGGCGTTAAGACCCGCTCCTTCTTCACTGAGCTGCATACCCAGCTTCAGATGGCCCGGGGCGTCATGATGGCCCGGGGTGTAATTCAGCCCGGAGAACCCGTGCCCGAGGAGTTCCTGGACCAGGCGGTGCGCTGGGTGACCATGCACGAAGTGGGACACACGCTGGGCCTGAGGCACAACTTCCGCTCCTCCATCGACACCCCGCTCGAGCAGCTCTATGACGAGGAGTTCACGGCCGAAAACGGGGTATTCAGCTCCGCCATGGAGTACCCGACGGTGAACGTGAATCCCGAGGGCGAGGGCATGGACGGTCATTACTGGAACCCGGGCGTGGGGTCGTACGACCGCTGGATCATCAGCTACGGGTACACGCCGGACTCCTCCGAGGCGGAGGAGATCGCGCGCAATTCCGCCCTTCCCGGCCACGCCTACGGTACGGACGGCGACACCGGCGGACCCGATCCGCATGTGAACGTGTACGACCTGAGCGACGATCCCCTGGCATGGGGCAGGGAGCGCGCGGCCATGCTGCGGGAGATGATTCCGCGGGTGCCCGAGATCGCGCTGGACGACAACCTGCCGTATTACGAGGCCACGGACCTGTTTCAGTCCTATCTTTTCCAGTACGCGCGGGCGCTGGCCCCGACGGTGAAGTATATCGGGGGACAGCATCAGTACCGGGATCATGTGGGCGATCCGCAGGGGCGCATGCCCTTCGTGCCGGTGTCGCATGCCGACCAGATGGAGGCGCTCGACATGATTGTGGAATACGCCTTTCAGCCGGAGGCACTGGACCTGCCGCAGGATGTCTACCAGCAGTTCGGCGCCAACCGCTGGAGTCACTGGGGCATCAGCACCACCTACGGCGGGCGTATCGACTATCCCCTGCACCAGACCATGCTGGGCATCCAGGAGTCGCTTATGAACCAGCTTTTGGATCCCACCCGGCTCTCCCGCATACGGGATACCGAGGCCAAGTTCGGTGCGGAGAACACGGTTACGATTCCGGAACTGATGGGGCGGATGACCAACGCCGTCTGGCAGGAGGTCTGGAGCGCTCCGGGAGAGAACATCGACAGCAACCGTCGCGACCTGCAGCGGGCGCACCTGGACGCGATGATTTCCATCGTCACCGAAGCTCCAGAGGATATGCCGGCGGACGCCAAGTCGGTCGCCCGGATGCAGCTCCGGGATCTTTCGTCACGGCTGGAGTCCCGGCTGTCGCCTCCCACCTTTGAGTTCAGCGACTACACGCGTGCCCATCTCGAGGAGGCCCAAGCCCGCATCGACCGTGCGCTTGAAGCGGGACTGAGCCTGGAGAACTGACTTACGGTAGCTTCCGCCCTCTGTTTTGTGGGGATCGTTCTTCCGCTTTAAGGCGCAGGGACGGTCCCCTTTTTATTTGCAGTTCATCCGCAGCGTCCCCAGCACCTGCTGGAAGTCGCCGGGCAGTTCGGAGTGGAACTCCATCTGCTCTCCCGTACGCGGATGTTCAAAACCCAGGGTCCTGGCATGCAGGCACTGCCGGTCCATGCTGGCCAACAGATTGTTGAACATGCTCTTCCGGCTGCCGGTGTTGGGACCGTATCGCACGGCGTCGCCCCCGTACTGGCGGTCGCCGAATACCCACATATGCCGGTGCGCGAAATGAACGCGGATCTGGTGGGTCCGCCCGGTCTCCAGCTGAACCTTTACCAGCGAGAGATGGTCGAAGTATTCCAGCACCTCGTAGTGGGTTGTGGCATGCTTGCCCTTCTCGTCAGATACCACCGCCATCTTTTTGCGGTCGCGGGGATCGCGTCCGATGGCTCCCGTGATGGTGCCTTTCTCCTTATCCGGGTGCCCCCAGACGATGGCCCAGTAGGTCCGTTCGATATCCTTGGTGCGAAAGTAGTCGCTCAGCACCCGGTGGGCCTCGTCGTTTTTGGCTACGACGAGGATGCCACTGGTGTCCTTGTCCAGCCGGTGCACGATACCCGGGCGGATGGTGTCGGTATCGGGATCCGACAGCTCGTCGGCGTGCCAGAGCAGCCCGTTCACCAGCGTGCCCGTCCAGTGCCCGTAGGCCGGGTGCACCACCATATCCGCCGGCTTGTTCACCAGGATGATGTCGTCGTCTTCGTAGATGATATCCAGCTCCATCTTTTCCGGCCTGGCCTCCGGCGGAGCGGGCTTGGGGATGGAGACGTCGATCTCGTCGCCGGGCTGGATGTTGTAAGATGATTTTTCCCGTTTCCCATTGACGAGCACGTGGCCACCCTCGATGGCCTCCTGTACCTTGGTACGGGAAGTATTCTCCGCGAAACGCGCCACATATTTGTCCAGGCGTTCCCCGGAGTCGTCTCCTTCCGGTACCTCAAAGTGGTAGTCCGTCGTCTCGCTATGCTGGTTCTTATCCGTCAAGTCGGAGAGGGATTTGTTGTACTGATAACACCCAACAGGAAAAAATATGGAAAAATTCTGTAAGGATTCCCCTTTGTGGCGGTCATACACAGTGACTGTTCATTAAGGGAGACCTTCCTGAGCCTTCATTTCTTCAGGAGAGGTAAGCGGCTCGACTTTCCATCCGAGACATCTCGGGGGGAGATCGGGCCGCTTTTTTTATGGGCAGCCCATTTGAAGATGAATCCGCAAAGGCGGATATTGATTTTGCACCGGCACCTTCCATACATCACCGACCGGCCATGATCCAGTCCCTCTACATAAAAGATTACGCCCTCATTGACGAACTCGAGGTTCGGTTTGAAGAGGGGTTGAATATTCTCACCGGTCAGACCGGCGCCGGGAAATCGATCATTATCGGTGCGCTTAACATGATCCTGGGCGAGCGGGCCGATACCGAAGTCATCAGGCAGGGCACCACCAAGGCCATTGCGGAGGGCATTATAAAGGTGGGAGAAAACGAGGTTATCCGCGAGCTGCTGGAGGAGAACGCCGTGGAGTACCGCGAGGAACTTATCCTGAGGAGGGAGATCCGGGACGCGGGCAGCCGGGCGTTTATCAACGATACGCCCGTTACCATTTCCGTACTCCGGCAGGTCGGCGACCGACTGGTGGATCTGCACGGGCAGCACGACCACCAGATGCTGCTGCGCGAGGAGAATCACCGGGGCGTGGTGGATGCCTTCGGAAATCTGGATGTTCTGCTGGAGGAGTACCGGGAAGCCTACCGGAGAATGGAGAAGCTGCAGCGGGAACTTCGCGAAATGCAGGCAAGGGAACGGGAACTGGAGGAGAAGCGCGAGCTCTACCGCTTCCAGGTGAATGAGCTGGAGGACGCCGAGCTGGAGCCCGGAGAGGAGGAGGAGCTGGAGGCCGAGATGAACCTACTGGACAACGCCGAGGATCTGGAGCAGAAGGCCACGGCCGTGGTGGAGATGGGAGAGGGAGACGAGATCAGCGTGATGGATCTGCTGAACCGCATGAAGCTGCACCTGGAGGATATGGCGCGTATTGAGCCGGACTTTGAGACCTACCTGGAGGAGCTCTCCTCGGCACGGATCAGCATACAGGAGGCTGTAAGTTTTGCCGAGCGGTACCGTGCCGGCATCGAGTTCAATCCCCGAAGGCTCGAGGAGCTTCGCGGCCGGCTGTCGGAGTTGAACCGGCTGCGCAAGAAGTACAACCGCACCGTTCCCGAGTTGCTCGAATACCTGGAGGAGATCCGTGAGGAGCTGAACCTGGCGGAAAATTTCGACCTGGAGATTGATAAAAAGGAGCAGCAGATCGAGGAGACGGCCGGGGAGCTGGCCGACCGCGCGCAAAAACTGCACGAGCGGCGAACGGAGGTGGGAGAAGAGCTCTCTTCGGATATCGAGGATGAACTGGACAATCTGGGCATTCCGCACGCCACCCTGGAGGTGTCGGTGGAGTGGATGAAAGCCGAAGAGGGGTGGATTGAAATCGGCGGAGTTCCCGTGGAATGTACGGCAGAGGGAGCGGACCGCGTGCGCCTGTTTATCTCGACCAACAAGGGGGAGAAGCCGAAGCCGCTGGCGAAGATCGCCTCCGGCGGGGAGATCAGTAGGGTCATGCTTGCGCTCAAGTCCATTCTGGCCCGGGAGCAGAGCCTGCCCGTGATGATATTCGATGAGATTGACAACGGCATAAGTGGGCATATCTCCGAGAAGGTGGGGCGGACGATGCGGCAGCTCTCCGGCCGGTGCCAGATTATCGCCATTACCCATCAGCCGCAGATCGCCAGCCAGGCCCACAGCCACTACCGGGTGGAGAAAAGCGAACAGGAGGGGCGCACGGTGACGGGCATCGTCCCCCTCTCGGAGCAGGAGCATGTTGCGGAGGTGGCGGGATTGATGAGCGGGGAGGACGTGACCGAGGCCGCCCTGGAGAGCGCGCGCGAGCTGATTGAGAAAGGCGCTTCCCACAACTAGAATATTGCTGGAATACTTCCGGACCGCACCGGCGGGTATAGGAGACGACCTGATCCGATGCCTTATCTTGAATTAAATTTCACACACCATGTCCAAGCGACACTCCGAACGATTTGTCACTCTTGTTGACGACGCGCTCACACGGGTCGACGAATTAACTCCCGGGGAAGTGCAGGAGAAACTGGAAGAAGGGGATGACTTTGTGCTCCTGGATGTCCGGGAACGCGATGAGTGGGAAAAATCCCACATATCGGGGGCGGATTACCTTGGCAAGGGGGTGATCGAACGGGACATTGAAGAGGAGATACCGGATACCGATACCGAACTGGTGCTCTACTGCGGGGGAGGCTACCGATCCGCCCTGGCGGCCGACAACCTGCAGAAGATGGGATACACCGACGTCAAATCGTTGAAAGGCGGCTTCCGGTCGTGGACCGAGGCGGGCCTGCCCATCAAGAAGTAGCCTCGGGCCGGCCGGATGAGCGATCAGGCCAGGGCCCTTTCCAGCAGTTCGGCGGGATGCCGGGCCCGTTCCCCGGTACCGTCCCTGATCTGGTGGCGGCAGGAGAAGCCGGGGGCGCATACCAGCGTCTCCTTTTCCCGTCCGCGGACGGCGGGGAAGAGCCGCTGCTCGCCGATCCGCATGGAGAGCGCGTACTTGTCGGCTTCGTACCCGAAACTCCCGGCCATTCCGCAGCAACCGCTGTCGACCTCTTCCGCACGGTACCCGGCCCGTTTCAGCACCTTCAACGCAGCGCCGCTGCCGGCCAGGGCCTTGGTGTGGCAGTGTTCGTGCAGCAGCACGTTTCCCTTGTCGCCGGAGGTAAAGACCTGTTCGCCGGACGGATGGTCCCGGTTCGCCACAAACTCCCCGAACAGGTAGCATTCGTCCGCCAAAACCCGGGCTTTTTCCAGCAGGGTATCCGGACAGAGGTCGGGGTACTCGTCCCTCAGGGTCAGCAGCTCGGAAGGCTCCAGCCCGATCACCGGCACTCCCTCGCCGACGTAGGGGTGGAGCGCGCGAATGTTCTCTATGGCCAGCTCTCCCGCCTCATCCAGCAGTCCCTTGGATATCTGCGGCCGGCCGGTCTCTCGGACACGGTCCAATACCACCCGGTAACCGAGCGATTCCAGCACCCGCACCGCCGCGCGGCCGATCTCCGGACGGTGATAGTTGGTAAAGATGTCGTTCAGCAGCAGCACTTTCTCCCCGGCGCGTTCGGATTCGGAATGTTCACGCTGTTTCCACCACTGGGAGAGCGTCTCCTGCGCGAATGCGGGCAGCCGGCGCTCGCGGTGGATGTTGAACAGCCGGTAGAGCAGCTCCCTGCCCGCGACGGAGCGGGCCGCGTAATTGGAAATCCGGGGAAACCGGGAGGCGATGGGATAGAAGCTGCCTGCCCGCCCGAAAAACCATTCGGCGGGGGAGATGCCCTCCCTCTTATGGCGGCCGTGGGTAAATTCCGCTTTCATGCGGGCCATATCCACGTTCGCCGGACACTCGCTCTTGCAGGCCTTGCAGCTGAGGCAGAGCGAGAGGGCGTCCCGCAGCTCGTCCGAGGTGAACGCCTCCGCTCCCTCTCCCGCGAAGAGCTGCCGGAAGAGATTGGCGCGGCCCCGCGTGCTGTCTTTCTCCTCCCTTGTGGCCATGTAGGAGGGGCACATGGTGCCCCCGCTGTCGGACAGCTTGCGGCATACCCCGGCCCCGTTGCAGAGCTCCAGGGCGTTTCCGAATCCCCCCTCCTTTCTCCATTCGAAAGCGGTCTTGATCTCACGGGTTTTTTCACCGGGCGCGCGGCGCAGGTCCTCTTCCAGGGATTTGGGATCGATGATTTTCCCGGGATTGAACCGGTATTCGGGATCCCACAGCTCTTTTACCTCCCGAAGAAGCGGCATCATCTCCGCTCCGAGGACTTTCTCGATATACGGGGCGCGGGCGCGGCCGTCCCCGTGCTCGCCTGAGAGCGATCCGCGGTAGGAATTAACAAGATCCGCGATCTCCTCCGCCATCGCCTTCATTTTACGCACCCCTTCCGGCGTCTGGATGTCAATGACGGGACGCAGGTGCAGCTCGCCCACGGAGGCGTGGGCGTAGAACACGCACTCCGTTTCGTGTTTATCCAGTATCTGCCGGAAATCGGACACGTAATCGGGCAGATCCTCCACCCGCACGGCGGTGTCCTCGCAGAAGGAGGGGGTCCGCTCGTCGCTGCCGAGCCCCATCAGCAGTCCCAGGCCCGCTTTTCGCAATTCCCAGACCCGGTCGATCTCCCCCGGGTCCGCCAGTACGGGCGCCGCCCGGCAGAGTCCCCGGCCGCGCAGGATCTCACACACCTTCCGCGCCCGCTCCTCCAGGTCCCCGGGATCGTCACCGTCAAACTGGGTAATGAGAATGGCGCGGGGATCGCCCTCCAGGAAAAAGCGGTTTTCCCGCTGTTCGATATTCCCTTTCGTGGCTTCCAGGATTACGTCGTCTACCAGCTCGACCGCCGCGGGCTGGTGGCGGACAATCTCCACGGCGGCCCGCATCGCCTCCCCGATGCTGTCGAAATGGGGGATCACCATGCATCGGTGCGGATCCCGCGGTACCAGCCGAACGGCGGCGGAGGCGGTCATGGCGAGCGTGCCCTCGCTCCCGCAGAGCAGTTCGGCCAGGTTGAAGGGGGGTCCACCATCCTCGAACGGCTGCATCCGGCAGAGCCGGTCCAGCGCGTAGCCTGTGTTTCGGCGAATGATTTCCGGGTGGGGGTAGTTTTCCAGGATCCGCTCCCGGTGATCGCGGATCAGTTGGACCATCCCGCGGTAGATCGATCCCTCCAGGGTCTCCTGTTCCTGCTTCTCCTCCAGCTCCGCGGGGGAGAGCGGCCCGAAAACGGCGCGGGAGCCGTCGCTCAGTACGGCCTCGATCTCCAGGATGTGGTCACGGGTGGTGCCGTGCTTGATGGAGAAGGAGCCGCAGGAGTTGTTTCCGATCATGCCTCCCAGCATGCAGCGGTTGGTGGTGGCGGTGTCCGGCCCGAACAGCAGTCCGTGCGGGGCCGCCGCCCGGTTGAGGCTGTCCCGTATCACCCCCGGCTGCACCCGGGCGGTCCGCTCACCGGCATCCAGGTCCAGTACCCGGTTCATATGGCGGGATACATCCATCACCACCCCGCCCCCGGTAGCCTGACCCGCCAGACTGGTGCCCGCACTGCGGGCGGTAATGGAGAAGGAGTCCGCCGCCGCGCGCCGTACCAGCGCCTGGATCTCCTCGGTATTCTCCGGAAAGGATACGCCCGACGGGAGCTCTTCGAACATGGAGGCGTCGTTGGCATAAAGCAGCCTCGTCTGGCGGTCGGTGTGGATGGCAGGCTGCAGGGAAGAGGAGGTCATAGGCCGAAAGCGTCTTCCGCCCGGTTCACGATTTCATCGCCGATGGCAAGTCCGGCGGTGGCCGCGGGACTGGGCGCGTTCAGTACGTGGATCTCCTGGCGGGTGGACTCAAATTGGAAATCGTCGATCAGCTCTCCGTTCGGCCTCATGGCCATGGCGCGTACGCCGGCCGGCGCGGGTTCCAGGTCTTTGGCCTGAATGGAGGGCAGCAGCTTCCGGAGTCCCCTGACAAAGGCTTTCTTGGAGAAAGAGCGGTAGAGTTCGTCCACCCCCTTCCGCCAGTGCCGGGTGGCAAGTTTCCAGAATCCCGGGAAATTCACCGTTTCGATCGTATCCTCGAGATCGAAGGAGGTGCGCCGATAGCCCTCCCGCTTGAACGCCAGCACGGCGTTGGGGCCGCACTCCACGCCGCCGAGCACCATCCTGGTGAAATGTACGCCCAGGAAGGGGAAATCGGGATCGGGAATCGGGTAAATCAGTCCGTTGACCATATGCTCCGCGTGGGGACGAAGTTGGTAATATTCGCCGCGGAAAGGGACGATCTGGATAGGGGTGGAAATCCCGGACGACTCCGCTACGCGGTCGCTCTGCAGTCCGGCGCAGTTGATCAGGTATTTCGCGTGAAAGCGGTCTCCTGCCGTTTCCACCTCAAGATCGCCGTTTCGCCGGTGAATGGTCCGCACCTCCTCTCCCAGGGCGATACGCTGCCCCTTCCTATTCAGCAGCTCCTCCAGTTTCTCGCAGACGCCCCTGAAATCCACAATGCCGGAGCAGGGCACATGGATGGCCTGTATCCCGCGCGCGTAAGGTTCGACATCCCGCAATTCCTCCGGTCCGATGATGCGAATGCCCTCGATGCCGTTGATGGTCCCCGTTCGGTAGATCTTCTCCATGCGGGGAATCTCCTCCTCTTCGGTGGCGACGATCACCTTTCCGCATATGTCGTAGGCCACCCCGTGCTCCTCGCAGAACGCCACGAGCTGGTGACGGCCGTCCACGCAGTTTTTCGCCCGGTAGCTGTTGGGCTGATAGTAGATGCCCGAATGGATGACCCCGGAGTTGTTCCCCGTCTGGTGCGCCGCCACCCGGTCCTCCTTCTCCAGCACCAGGATATCCGCCTCAGGATACGTTTCGGAGAGCTTGTAGGCGGTCGAGAGTCCGACGATGCCGGCTCCGACGATAATGAAATCGTGGTTCATGTTCGGAATGTTTCCCGGTCGCATGCGGTTATGATTGCGGTCCGGTGCCAATATACAAAATTAGCGATATGACAAAGCGACTGACTCCCATACTTTTCCTGGC
>CAZGSL010000011.1:10724-58347 GCA_964528445.1 uncultured Balneolaceae bacterium
CAATATACAAAATTAGCGATATGACAAAGCGACTGACTCCCATACTTTTCCTGGCTGCTGCCGCCCTTTTCCTTATTTCCTGCGGAGAGAAAACCGACGCCGAACACGTGGAGGAGGCTGTCTTCACCGACCTGGAGGGCGAGGAGGTGGCCGTCTCGGATTTCGAGGGGAAGGTGATCCTGATCGATTTCTGGGAAACCTGGTGCTCGCCCTGCCTCGCCACATTTCCCGTCCTGCAGAAACTCCGGGAGAAGTACCCGGATCGCTTCACCGTCCTGGCGGTCACGCCGGGCTTTACGGACACGGCGGAGGATGCCCGGAAATTTCGCGCCGAAAACGACTACGACTTTCACTTCCTGATGGATTCCAACGGCCTGAACGAGAAACTGGAGGTGGAGGGCATACCTTTCAAAGTGTACGTGGACGAAAACGGGGAGTTTATCGAGAAATCCCTGGGCAGCTACGGCCCCGAAAAAGAGTTTCAGGTGGTGGAGGAGTTGATCCTGGAACACAGCTCATCCGCAGGCGAGTGACGCGCCGGGCGAATCCGCACGCCCCTTGAGAGGTGAGCGGAAAACCGTTAATTTGCAGAACTTTAATGTTCAACCCAATCAATACGGATTCATGTCACAGCAAGTAGAAAAGAAATTACCCTATAAAGTCAAGGATATCGGGCTGGCAGATTACGGGCGCAAGGAGATTCGCCTGGCGGAAGCCGAAATGCCCGGCCTGATGGCGTTGAGAGAGGAATATGCCGACCAGAAGCCGCTGAAAGGCGCCCGGATCGCGGGCTGCCTGCACATGACCGTGCAGACTGCGGTGCTGATCGAAACGCTGGTCGAGTTGGGCGCGCAGGTCCAGTGGTCCTCATGCAACATCTTTTCCACGCAGGATCACGCCGCGGCCGCTATTGCCGACTCTGGCGTTCCGGTTTATGCCTGGAAAGGAGAGACCGAGGAGGAGTACACCTGGTGCATCGAGCAGACGCTCTTTTTCGAAGACGGCGAGCCGCTGAACATGATCCTGGACGACGGCGGCGACCTCACCGCGCTGGTACATGAGGAGTACCCCGAGCTTCTGAAGGGAATCCGGGGCATCTCCGAGGAGACCACCACCGGGGTGAACCGCCTCTACCGTATGGCCAAAGAGGGCACGCTCGGCGCTCCCGCCATCAACGTGAACGATTCGGTGACCAAGTCGAAATTTGACAACAAATACGGCTGCCGGGAGTCGTGCGTGGACGCCCTGCGCCGTGCCACCGACATCATGCTGGCCGGCAAGGTGGCCGTGGTCGCCGGGTACGGCGACGTGGGCAAGGGTTCCGCCGCATCGCTGCGGGGAGCCGGCGCGCGGGTGATCGTGACCGAAATTGATCCCATTTGCGCCTTGCAGGCCGCCATGGAGGGTTACGAGGTCAAGAAGATGGACGACGCCGTGAAGGAGGCCGACATTGTTATTACGGCCACCGGCAACAAGGACATTCTTACCGAGCGCCACTTCCGTGCGATGAAAGACAAAACCATCGTCGGAAACATCGGGCACTTCGACAACGAGATCGACGTGGCCTGGCTGAAAGAGAACGCCGAGCGGGACACCATCAAGCCGCAGGTCGATCTCTTTAAGCTGGACAGCGGCAAGGAGCTCATCCTTCTGGCCGAGGGGCGCCTGATGAACCTGGGCAACGCGACGGGACATCCCTCCTTCGTGATGTCCAATAGCTTTACCAACCAGACCCTGGCGCAGATCGCCCTCTGGAACAATCCGGAGGATTTCGATCTTGATGTGAGCGTGCTGCCGAAAGACCTGGACGAGAAGGTGGCCCGCCTCCATCTCGAGAAGATCGGCGTGGAGCTGGAGGAGCTCACCGAAGAGCAGGCCGAGTACATCGGCGTGCCCAAGGAAGGCCCCTTCAAGCCCGAGCACTACCGCTATTAATCACCTCAACATTCATTTCATTCAAAAGCCCCATTCATCATCCGGATGGGGCTTTTCTGTTCAAACAAACAGCCCCTATGTCCACCCAGAAAAAAGATATCAACATCACCGTTGAACTGGACGATGAGAACATTCCCACCAACATACGGTGGAACGCCAGCGACCTGGAGGGAAAAGACGTGGCCGAGTGCCGCGCGATGCTGCTCTCAATGTGGGATCCCGACCGGAAGGATACGCTCCGGCTGGATTTGTGGACGCGGGAGATGACCATCGAGGAGATGAAGATCTTTTTCCACCAGACCCTGGTAACCATGGCCGATACGCTGGAGAACTCCACCGAGGAGGCCGACATGGCCGAGGACATGCGCGACTTTACCGCTTATTTCGCCGATAAGATGGAGATCGCGGGATAGGCCTGGGTTACCGGTAAACGACGGAGGCGAAGGAGACGGCGCTCTCTCGCTCGCGCTCGTCCCAGATCTCGTAGTTGAGCAGCTCGCCCCTCAGGTCGGGGAAGGCATTCAGCAGGGTGTAGAGAGGCGGGAATCCGCAGATGCGATAGGGGTCGTACTCCTCTTTCATATGGGCCAGCATTTCCTCCCGCCGGTTCTCGACGGCGTGGTCCAGGAAACGGGCGTCGAACGAGCGGATATCGTCAAACATGCTTTCTGCCGGCTCGCTGTCGCCGAACTTCTTCCCGATGTGCGCCAGGTCGCCGCTCACCAGAAACAGGGTCTCCCGGTCACTGCCGAACTCCTTCCGCAGCAGTCGGCTGAACGACGTTACACTGCCGGCCAGGTGCCCGTCCTCCATATAGTAGAGCTCCTCGAAATCGTTTACCAGGATCGGCACGATTTCAAAGTCGTGGTCCCAGAGGTGGTTCAGGAAGATCAGGTGCAGTTCGATGCTGTGCTCCATCCGGTGGGCCCGGTCGTGGAGGCTGAGGCCGGCCTCGTCAGCTCGCTTTTCCAGTCGTCCGATGGCCTCACGGTCGGCCGGTACGCGACCGTTGGGCATATCGAAATCCTTGTTCACCAGGATGAAGGGGTGGTTTTGATAGAGTTCGGCATGGATGCCCGCGTAATGGGAGGTAGCCAGAATTACTACACGTTCCGGCCGCCGTCGGGCAAGGTGAGAAAACGCCCCGGCGTAGACGTCCAGCGAGACCCGCGGGTCGATGTGGGGGGCGTAGAGGGCGCGCACCGGTTCCGAATCAGCAGGTGAGTTTTCTCCACCGGAGGGAGATGTGCCATTCCGCGCGGAGGCGTCGTGTTTCTCGAAAGCCTCCTCCAGCATATCCCGCAGTGCCCGGGGATCGGCGGGATAGCTGCTGCCCGCGGTCACCGATTCGTGCACTTCGGACGATTCGTATTCCGCCTCCCGCTTGTTGCTGTAGGCTCTCAGGTAGGTGGAGTGCAGCAGGCGGTGTTCGTCCAGGTAGCGTATAAACTCCAGCAGATGGTCCGACGTGACCTCCTCGTCGAGGTAGGGCTCCAGGTCGGCTACGCTCTTGCGGCCGTCCAGCAGCGACAGCAGCGTCTGCACCTGGGCGTTGAGCGCCAGGTTTTCGGGCACGTAGCCCATGTTGTCGTGCACATAGAGGTAGGAGTTCCCGTCCTGGGAGACCGGGATCAGGGAGAGATCCCTTCGGATTTCGGGTATGGGATCCGTTTTCGAATCGAAAAGCAGTTCGTCCTTCTCCATATCACCCTTCCGACTCCCTCATTTTCCGGCATTCGCATTTCACCCCGAAACGCTCGCAGACCGGGTGGTCAGGCGGTTCGGAGATACGGGCCTTGCAGGCGTTTCGCCCGTGGTGAATCATCAAATGCGAAAGATTGGTCCAGTGTTCCCTGGGAAAAAGCGCCATCAGATCGCGCTCGATCTTGTCGGTATTCTTCTCGTGCTCCGTCAGTCCGAAGCGATTGGATAGCCTCCGCACGTGGGTGTCCACTACCACGCCCACGTCGGTGCCGAACGCGTTGCCCAGCACCACGTTCGCGGTTTTGCGTGCCACCCCGTAGAGTTCCAGCAGATCCTCCATGTTTCCGGGGACTTCGCCGTCGTGCTCCTCAACAATGGCTTGGGAGGAGCGTTTAAGTGATTTTGCCTTGTTGCGGTAGAAGCCGGTGGAGCGTACCAGCTCTTCCAGTTCCTGGATGGGGGCCTCCGCCATCTCCTCGGGAGTGGGATAGGCCTCGAAAAGCTCCGGGGTCACCTTGTTGACGCGTACGTCGGTGCACTGTGCGCTGAGAATGGTGGCGACCAGGAGCTCAAAGGCGTTTCGATGGTCCAGGGCGCAGTGGGGATTGGGGTAGTGCTCGTAGAGGGCGTCCAGGATTTTTCGGGCCCGTGCTCTCTCCTCTTCAGTTTTGTCAGGCAGCGCGGGCAGTCGGTTTTTCTCTTTGGTCTCGGGGGCCATGGGGCAATAGGATTACAGATCCGTTCTCGAGCCATTTAAAATGGCAAAGTGCGGGGAGATTTACAATTCCGGCAGACTCGTGATTTGATCGGGCAGATTGCCTACCTTTTCCCGCTCCGATAAAAAAACTCGATATGACCGACCGTAAGGAAGATCTCCGAAGCTTGGCAGGTAGCCCGTACGCCTGGGGCGTGCTGGGACTGCTGACCCTGATTTACATCTGTTCGTTCGTGGACCGGCAGATCATCGCGGTGTTGGCCACGCAGATCCAGCAGGAGCTCGATCTCACCAACCTACAGGTGGGCGTCCTGTACGGGACGGCCTTCTCACTGATCTATGCCGTCTGCGGCATACCGATGGGCTGGATGGCCGACCGCTGGTCGCGCAAGTGGATCATTGTCGCCGGACTGGTGACCTGGAGCCTGATGACGGTGGCCAGCGGATTTGCCGCCTCCCTGGCCTTTCTGGTGGTGGCGCGCCTGCTGGTGGGCGTCAGCGAGTCGGCCCTGAGTCCGGCGGTCTACTCCCTGCTGGCCGATTATTTCCGGCCCGAACAGCGCGCCACGGTCTACTCCATCTACGCCTCGGGCATTTTCCTGGGCATCGGGACGGCCTTCCTGGCGGGCGGGGCGGTTGCGCAGGCCTACGACTGGCGGACGGCGATGATCGCGGTCGGACTCCCGGGACTGCTGATCGCATTGCTGGCCGCGTGGCTGATCCGGGAGCTGCCGCGAGGACTTACCCGGCGCGCCGGTGCAGACCGGACGGAGGCCGTGCGGCGCTACGAAACCGAGCTGCCCTTTCGGGAAGTACTGCGCACTCTGCTGGCGAAGCGGACGCTCCTCTGGCATTTCCTGGGTTTCTCCTTCCTGGCCTTTACCGGCTACACCGTGCTGGGTTTCATCGGAACGGTGCTCACCGAGGTGCACGGGGCGGAGAATCTCATTCCCCATTACGGCTGGTTCATGCTGGCTACCGGGGGGAGCGTCGTGTTGGCGGGAAAAGGGGCGGACCTGCTGGCCCGCAGATGGGGACCCTCCCGCCGCTTTGTGATGGGTATGGTGGCGGGCGTGGCCTGCCTGCCGCTCTATTATGTGGGACTCTTCGCGGATACGGGATACGCGGCCCTGCTGCTGATCGGATCGGCTAACGTAATATCCTCCTCCTACAACGGCGTGGCCCCCGCGCTGATCCAGTACCTGGTGCGGCCCAACATGCGCGCCGTGGCGGGAGCGCTCTACCTGTTCGTGATCAGCGTGGTAGGCTTCGGGGTGGGTCCCCCGCTCACCGGCTGGCTGATGGACGCCGTCTTCACCGGCGCGTACGGACCTGCCAAGGCGCTGATGCTGGTCATTACCTGCTGCGGGGCACTGGGCAGCGGGTGTTTCCTGATGGCGATGAGGTATTATTCGACTGATGCAGAAGAAGAATAGGCCTTACATCTCGCTGAGCGCCCGGCTGATTTTCTGGAGGGAGTCTTTGGCGTCGCCGAAGAACATCTGGTTGCTGTCGGCGTAGAAGAGCTCGTTGTCGATACCGGCGAATCCGGGGCTCAGGCTGCGCTTGAAGATGATGGTGCGCTGGGCCTCGTCCACGTTCATGATCGGCATGCCGTAGATCGGGCTTCCGGGCGAGGTTTTGGCGGCGGGGTTGACCACGTCGTTGGCACCGATGATCAGCACCACGTCGGTCGTCTTGAACTCGGGATTGATCTGTTCCATATCATAGAGCTGATCGTAGGGCACGTCCGCCTCCGCAAGCAGCACGTTCATGTGCCCCGGCATGCGACCCGCCACCGGGTGGATGCCGTACTTTACCTCCACGTCTTCTTTCTCCAGCTTGTCGGCCACCTCCTTGAGCACGTGCTGCGCCTGGGCCACCGCCAGACCGTATCCGGGCACGATCACCACCTTGTCGGAGTAGGTACACTGCAGGGCGACGTCTTCCGCGGTGGTTTCGTTCACGGCGCGGTCGGTTTCGGCCGCGGGGCTTTCCGGGCCGGCCGACGTACCCCCGAACGCCCCGAAGAGCACGTTGGTCAGGCTTCGGTTCATCGCCTTGCACATGATGTTGGTCAGAATGAGTCCGGCAGCCCCCACCAGCGCGCCGCTGATGATCAGCAGGTTGTTATTAATGACAAAACCGGCCATGGAGGCGGCGATGCCGGAGAAGGAGTTGAGCAGGGAGATGACCACCGGCATGTCGGCTCCGCCGATGGGAATCACCATCAGCACACCGAGCAGCAGGGCTATGCCGTAAAGGGTCCAGAAGACCGGCATCAAGGCGGGATCAACGGTGAACCAGCCGATCAGACCCACCGAACCCGCGCTCAACAGCAGATTAAAGATATTCTGTCCGGGGAACGTGACGGGATTGCCGGAGATGAAGCCCTGCAGCTTGCCGAAGGCGATAAAGCTGCCGGTAAAGGTGACGGAGCCGATCAGGATACTGAGTCCGATGGTCACCAGGTCCTGCGTGCCGAAGACCGCCGGCTCGGCCGCACGGGCGAACTCACCCCACGCCACCAGTGCGGAGGCGCCTCCCCCGAAGCCGTTAAATATGGCTACCATCTCAGGCATGGCCGTCATCTCTACCGTCCGGGCGGCGAAGACGCCGATCGCGCCGCCGATCAGCACCCCGGCGATGATAAACTGGTAGGAGACGATCTGCTGGTCGAACAGCGTCACGATCACGCCGATCAGCATGCCCGTGGCGGCCATCTGGTTGCCGGAGCGGGCGGTGGCGGGGGATCCCAGCCGCTTGATGCCGATAATAAAGAAACCGGTGGCCACCAGGTAGGCGAGCTGGATCAGGTCGGGAAGCAAGGCCTGTACGGGGGCGGGAAGGAGTTCGCTCATTGGTTTTTGCCCTTCTTCTTAAACATTTCCAGCATCCGGTCGGTTACCATGAAGCCGCCCACCACGTTGATGGTGGCGAAAATAATGGCGGCCGTTCCGATAAGCTGTCCGGCGAAATCCCCCACTTGTCCGGCCACCACCAGCGCGCCGATGATGGTAATGCCCGAGATAGCGTTGGCGCCCGACATCAGGGGAGTGTGCAGGGTGGGCGGCACCTTGGAGATGAGTTCAAAGCCCACGAAGGATGCCAGCACGAAGATAAACAGGTTGAAAATGAGTCCCGACATAAGTGTCTCCGTCAGTTGGATTCCGATTCCTTGAGCATGGGAGAGACAATTTCTCCGTTGTGGGTGATGGTGGTCTTGAGGGTGATTTCGTCCTCGAAATCGAGCTCCAGCTCCCCCTCCGGAAGCAGGTGATTCAGTAGCGCCAGCATGTTCTTGGCGTAGAGCTGGCTGGCGTGGTAGGCGAGGGAGCTGGGGAGGTTGAGTGGTCCGACGATCTTCACCCCTTTCGCCTTCACCGTTTCGCCCGCTTCGGTCAGGGCGCAGTTGCCACCCTGCTCGGCGGCTAGGTCTACGATTACGGCACCTGGATGCATGGCGGATACCATCTCTTCGGTGACCAGCAGGGGCGCTTTCTTGCCCGGCACCAGGGCGGTGGTGATGACGATATCCGATTTGGCGGCGTGTTCCGCGATCACCTGGCGCTGGCGCTCCTGTTCGTCTTCCTCCAGCTCTTTGGCGTAGCCCTCCTCGGTCTCGGTGTCCGCTTCCGCCGAGGGGACTTCCACGAAGCTGGCACCAAGGCTTTCCACCTGTTCTTTTACAGCGGGCCGGATGTCGAACGCCTCCACCTTGGCTCCCAGACGCTTGGCCGTGGCGATCGCCTGCAGTCCGGCCACCCCCGCCCCCAGCACCAGCACTTTGGCCGGCGGGATGGTCCCCGCCGCGGTCATCATCATGGGCAGGTAGCGGTCCAGTTCGCTGGCCCCGATCAGCGCCGCCCTGTAGCCGGCGATGGAACTCATAGAGGAGAGCACGTCCATGTTCTGCGCCCGGGAAATACGCGGGATGGCGTCCATCCCCAGGGCGGTGAGTTTCTTCTGTTTGAGGTAGTCCACCAGGCCGGGATTCTGAAGGGCCCAGAGCAGGCATATGAGGAGGCTGCCCTCGGAAAGCCGGTCGAGGTCCGCTTGCGCGGGTGTCTGAATGGCAATCAGCAGCTCGGCCTGGCTGAAGAGCTCCTCCCGGCTGCCGGCGATCTCCGCGCCAGCCTCCTCGTAGGCGCTGTCGGGGTAGTTGGCGGCGGCTCCGGCCTCTTGTTCCACCAGCACGCGGTGATCGTTCTCCGTGATCCTGGAGACCACGTCGGGCGTCAGGGCCACGCGTTTTTCGCGCTCGCCGGTTTCTCTGGGAACGGCTATGATCACATCACCCTCCTTACGTTGGTTCAGAACCTAACATAGGGAAATGGCCCTTCTTTGCAAATTGTCACTTGTGGGGGGCAAAGGAACAAGGCATTCTTTTCATGAACTTCTTCTATAACCCTCATAGATAATATCGAGCCGAAACCGGACCGAATTTTTTGTATTTTCAGATGTATTGTAGAACCGAAAGAGACGTGTAAAATGGAAGATATCGCAGGCAAGACGTTTGACGTGGTAATCATTGGCTCCGGGCCCGCCGGACTTACGGCCGCGCTCTATGCGGCCCGCGCCGACCTGGAGCCGCTGGTCTTCGAAGGTGCCGAGCCCGGGGGACAGCTGATGCAGACCACCGACGTGGAGAACTACCCCGGCTATCCCGAGGGGGTAATGGGGCCGAAGATGATGCAGGATTTCCGCGAGCAGGCCCAGCGATTCGGGGCCGACTGCCGCTACGGCACGGTTACGGACGTCGCATTTGACGAGCGTCCCTACAAGCTGACGGTGGACGAGGAGCATGAGCTCTATGCCAGATCGATTATCATCTCCACCGGGGCTTCGGCCAAGTGGCTCGAACTGCCCAGCGAACAGCGCCTGAGAGGCAAGGGCGTATCGGCCTGTGCTACCTGCGACGGCGCCTTCTTCCGCGACCAGCACGTGATCGTGGTGGGCGGGGGCGACACGGCGATGGAGGAGGCTACCTTCCTGACCAAATTCGCCAGCAAGGTTACGGTGCTGCACCGCAGGGAGGAGCTGCGCGCCTCCAAAACCATGCAGAAACGGGCCTTCGACGACGACAAGATCGAGTTTATGTGGAACACCGAACTGATTGAGGTGCTGGGCGAAGGAGAGGTCTCCGGCGTGAAAGTGATCAACAACGAGACCGAGGAGGTTACCACGCTGGAGGACGTCACCGGGGTATTTATCGCCATCGGGCACAAGCCTAATACCGACCTGTTCAAAGGCGTGCTGGAGATGGACGATGTGGGCTATATCAAGACAAAAGGCGATTCAACGCGTACCGACATGCCCGGCATCTTCGCCTCGGGAGACGCCATGGACCCGGTCTACCGGCAGGCGGTTACCGCGGCGGGCACCGGATGCCGCGCGGCCCTGGACGCCGAGCGCTTTCTGGCCGAGCAGGAGGTCAAGGATCAGGAAGAGGTCAGCGAAAAAGCCGTGGCGGAGTAGTTCCTTTATCAGGAGGAGTTCTTCCCTTCTTCCTCCCCTGACTCCTCTTCATCCGGCGCGTCCGGCTCCTCCTCGTCCTCTATCTCTATCACTTCCGCGTCGGCGTGCACCTCGTATTCGTCCTCTCCCCCCTCGCCTTCGGGATAGCGCTCCACGACCACTTTTACGTCGTTCATGAAGAGCGCGAACATGCTGATGGCCGAAATGACGGGAGCCAGGCTGGTCAGCAGGGCCGTTCCGGCAACGCCCACGGTCAGCTGCGACTGAAAAAGAACTTTCCCCTTCTTGTTCTTTATCATGATCCGGCGGGCGTTGCCCTCCCTTACCAGCTTTTTAACCTGTTGGATGATCTCCGATACGCTGCCCTTGATCTCTTCGGTGAAGGTTCTCTTTTCGGATGCGTCGGATGCGGAAGATTTCATAATGTCATGCCCCATGAGTTAGAAAGCTTGTTGCGTTCGGGCCTTTAAAATAGCCAACGAATGTAAGGCTTTGCGTTTGCACAGGTCTGGTACGTATATCCGCCACCAAAGATTCACGGGAGAAGATGCTCTCACGCGTATACTGCGCCTCGACGATCGGGGTGAATGCCCGCCTTATTGAAGTGGAAACCCACCGGTCGTCCGGTATGCCCCGCTATTTCCTGGTGGGTCTGCCGGACCGCGCCGTGACCGAGTCGAGCCGGCGGATCGAGGCCGCCCTGAAAAATTCCGGCACCGAATTCCCCTTCGGCCGGATCACCGTCAACCTCGCCCCCGCCGACCTCCCCAAGGAGGGCAGCGCCTTCGACCTGCCCATCGCGGTCAGCCTGCTGACGGTCTCCGGGCAGATCCGCACGCCGCGGTTGTCGGATACCCTCATTCTGGGGGAACTGGCGCTCGACGGACGGCTGAAGCCGGTCAAGGGCGTGCTTCCCATCGCCATGGAGGCGCGGGAGAGAGGGCTGCGCCACATGGTGGTGCCCGCGGCGAACGGCTCCGAGGCGGCGGTGGTGGAGGGACTGGAGGTGTACGCCTTCGAGGAGCTGGAGGAGGTGATGCGGTGGCTGGAGGGAAGGGGGACGTTTTCGAAAGTAGATGTGGACCTGCGGGCGGCATTCCGGGAGAACGACAGCCCGGGGCTTCTGGATTTCAAGGACGTCCGTGGACAGGAGCATGTCAAGCGTGCCCTGGAGGTGGCGGCGGCCGGTGGGCATAATGTGATCATGGTGGGTCCGCCGGGTTCCGGGAAGACCATGATGGCGCGTCGCCTGCCGGGCATCCTGCCGCCCCTGACCCTCGAGGAGGCGCTGGAGACCACCAAAATTCATTCGGTGGCCGGACTGCTCTCCCGCGGGGAGGCCCTGGTGACCGAACGCCCGTTTCGCTCGCCCCACCATACGCTCTCCGAGGTCGCCCTGGTGGGGGGAGGAGGCATTCCCCTTCCGGGGGAGATCTCCATGGCGCATCACGGGGTGCTCTTCCTGGATGAGCTGCCCGAATTCAAGCGCAGCGCCCTCGAGGTGATGCGCCAGCCGCTCGAGCGGGGGACGGTGAGCATCTCCCGGGCGCGCATGAGCGTGACCTATCCCAGCAGGTTCATGCTGGTGGCCTCCATGAACCCCTCCCCGGCGGGCGGATGGTACGACCCGGCGGATCCGGAGGGATCGACTCCGCAGCAGATGCAGCGATACCTGGGCAAGATCAGCGGGCCGCTCCTCGACCGCATCGACCTGCACATCGAGGTGCGCAAGGTCAACTACGGTGAGCTCTCCGCCAAGGCGGGGGGAGAGGGTTCCCGGCAGATCCGGCGCCGGGTGGTGAAAGCCAGGGACCGGCAGACCGCACGGTTCCGTGAGCTGGAGGGGGTCCACTGCAACGCCCAGATGGACACGCGCACCGCGCGGCGGATCTGCACGCTGGAGAAGGCGGGAACCGCGCTGCTGAAAAAGGCCATGTCGGCCCTGGGCCTTTCGGCACGGGCATACGACCGTATCCTGAAGGTGTCGCGCACAATCGCCGATCTCGAGGGGTCGGACGCCATTAAAGCCCATCACGTGGCGGAGGCGATCCAGTACCGCAGCCTGGACCGCGAGGGCTGGCTGGGATAGCGGGCATAATTCCCATTGATAACCGCCCCGAAATTGGATAAGCTAGTCTCCCGGCGGCGGGAGATGCGGTCCGGCAGGCGACCGATCGCTCACTCCCCATCCCGGCCGGCATCCGTTGGAATGAAAACCAGGGAATAAGAGAAATGAATCCGCTGTCAGACCATAGGCTGAAAACGTGAAAAAGTACGCCGACATCGTTTTCCCCACCGCCGTGCGCAAGGCGTTTACCTATTCGGTTCCTCAGGAGCTGGAGGGTGATATCCGTCCCGGCAAAAGAGTGTGGGTTCCCCTCCGGCGACGCATGGCGATCGGAATGGCGGTGCGGGTGCACGGCGAGGAGCCCGATTTCCGAACGCGTCCGGTGCGTGAGGTGCTGGACGACAGCCCTGTGCTGTCGGACGAACTGCTGGAGCTGACCGAATGGATACACCGGTTCTACTACTGCAGCTGGGGAGAGACGGTCCAGGCCGCCCTGCCGGCCGGGCTGAATTTCTATGCCGAGAAGAGAATAAGAATTCATCCTGAGGTTGGTGAGGAGCTCCCGGAGGCGGAAAGTGACCGGGAGCGCGCCCTGCTGGAAGAGCTGCGCGAGAAGGGGGACTACTCCCTGGAGGAGGCCGGAAGGCGCTGGGATAAAGAGACGGTGGATCGTCTGGTGGGCCGGAAATGGCTGGAGGTGCGGGAGCAGCCGCGCATGAAGATGGCTCCCTCCACACGGACGCTCTGGGAGTGGAACTCCGAAGTGAGCAGGGAGAAAGCCCGGAAGCTGGTGGCCGACCACCTGGAGCGGGAGAAAATGTACAAGTGGGTTCGGGCCCTGCGGGTGCTGGCGGAGGAGGATCTGCCCGCTTTCCAGGATCAGCTGCGCTCCCATCCGCTGCTGGAGTACTACACCCTGAACCGCATCGCCGAGGAGGGACTCATCCGTTCCCGCGAGGTGGAGCACTCCGACCTCTCCCTACGCCATCGCTACGAGCCGTCCGCCCTGAAGGAGCTGAACGGCGAGCAGCGGGAAGCTTACCGTGAGATTGAGAAGGGCATCGTGGAGGGGCGCTTTGCCAGCCATCTCCTTTTCGGGGTGACGGGCAGCGGAAAGACGGAGGTCTACATCCACGCCCTTAAAAGAGCCAGGGAGAGGGGGCGCGGGGGACTGGTCCTGGTGCCGGAGATCGGGCTTACGCCCCAGATCGTGGAGCGGTTCTACCGGATCTTCGGGGACGATATCGTGGTCATTCACAGCCGGCTGACCGACCGGGAGCGGTACGACGCCTGGCGCGCGCTGCTGAACAGGGAGAAGCACATCGCCATCGGGGCCCGCTCGGCGGTTTTCGCGCCGGTGCCCGACCTGGGACTGGTGGTGGTGGACGAAGAGCACGACGCCTCCTACAAGCAGGAGGACCCGGCGCCCCGCTATCACGCCAGGGATGTGGCGGTCATGCGGGCCCACATCAACGAGGCGGTGGTCGTGATGGGGTCCGCCACGCCCAGCATGGCCGCGCTCCACGGCGCGAAAAAAGGCAAGAGCACCATGCTGACCCTGACCGAGCGTCCCCTGCAGGCCGCCATGCCGGAAGTGGAGGTCCTGGACCTGCGCCAGTACCGTTCGGCCATGCGGGGTTCGCTGGCCGTGCCCCTCTTCCAGGCGGTGGGAGAAGCCGTGGAGCGTGAGGAGCAGGCGATCCTGCTCTACAACCGGCGGGGTTACTCCAATTACCTTCAGTGCGAGGCGTGCGGCGGGATTCCCCAGTGCCCCAACTGCTCGGTCAGCCTCAATTACCACAAGGCGGGGAAACAGCTGCGGTGCCACTACTGCGGATACGCGACGCGCCGTCCGCGGGCCTGCAGGGAGTGCGGGGAGGCTGCCATGGAGCCGCGGGGAGGCGGAACCCAGCAACTGGAGGAGGAGCTGGAGCAGCTCTATCCGGACGCGTCGGTGCTCAGGATGGATTTCGATACCACCTCCGGGAAAAGGGGGCACGCCGAAATTCTCTCCCGATTCGGCAGGAAAGAGGCCGATATCCTGGCGGGGACCCAGATCGTGGGAAAGGGACTTGATTTCCCGGATGTGACGGTGGTGGGGGTGATCGACGCCGACACCGAGCTGGCTTTTCCCTCGTTCCGGTCGGGCGAGCGCATGTACCAGCTTCTCAGCCAGGTCGCCGGACGCTCGGGGCGCTCCGAGAAGAAGGGCCGGGTCTTTTTTCAGACCCGGCAGCCGGACCACCCGTCGCTCCGGGCCGCCCGGGACCACGATTACCGGGCGTTTGCCCGCCGGGAGCTGGCGTTTCGCAGGGAGCTCCTCTACCCGCCCTACTCCCGCCTTATCCGCTTCGTGTTCAGGGGGCGCCGGGAGGAGATTGTCCGCGAGGTGGCCGAACGTTTTACCGACATACTGACGGAGGCGGTGGAGAGCGCCGATCCGGTTCTGGGTCCCACGCCTTCCCCGGTGGTGCGCGTGCAGAAATACTACCGGTGGGAGAGCGTGCTGAAGGTGGACCCCCGAAACGGCGCCGCGGCGATTGAACGTTTGTTGGACAAGGTGTTCAACCGGTATGAACAGCGGAAACCGGAGGGAGGAAGCTCGGTACGCATCAATGTGAATGTGGACGCGCTGGAGTGAACGAGGCCGTATTCATGCTTGCATTACGCACCAAAAATTCGATTATTGACGTAGTGATCAGGTACATCTAATTACTCCCCATGGGCGAAGAAAGAGTAAAGTTGGCCGACAGCCAGGAGGAGGTTCAGCGGTTCATGAAGTATGTGCTGAAGGACCTCCGGGCACTGGACAGAATGCTGGAGGAGGAGTGGTTTGAAACCGATCCCCTTCGAATCGGTGCCGAACAGGAGCTCTGCCTGGTCGACCGCCATGCCAAGGCCGCCCCGCTGGCGATGGAGATCCTGGCGCAACTGGACGATTCCGGGGCCTATACCACGGAGTTCGCCAAATTCAACCTGGAAATCAACATGGTGCCCCTGGAGTTCGGGGGCGACTGCCTCTCCCGGATGGAGGAGAACCTCCAGGACCGGGTGGACCGGGTCCGCAGCGTCGCCGAAGAGATGGACGGCAACCTGGTACTGACGGGGATTCTGCCTACGATCCGGAAGGTGGACCTGGACCTGAAGAATATGACGCCCCTCCAGCGCTACCGGGCGCTGTGCCAGGCAATCAACAACCTGCGCGGCGAGGAGTTCGAGCTGCGGATCCAGGGGATGGACGAGCTGCTGATGAAATTCGACTCGCCCCTCCTTGAGGCCAGCAATACCGGTTTCCAGGTGCACCTGCAGGTGACGCCGGAGGAGTTCGTCAGGAAATACAACATTGCCCAGGCGCTGACGGGGCCCATTCTCTCCTGCGCCGTGGGATCTCCCCTGCTGTTCGGCAAGCGGCTGTGGAGCGAGACCCGCATCGCCCTTTTTCAACAGTCGGTGGACACCCGTACGGTCGGCGACCATCTGCGCGACAGCTCGCCGCGGGTAACCTTCGGAAACGAATGGGTCGACGAAAGCATCCTGGAGATCTTTCGAGAGGACACCGCGAGGTACCGGGTGATGCTCAGCTCGGAAGTGACGGAAGATGTGGAGGAGCTGCTGGAGAAGGGAGAACCCCCTCAACTGAAGGCCCTGCAGGTTCACAACGGCACGGTCTACCGCTGGAACCGGCCCTGCTACGGGGTGATCGATGGGAAACCGCACCTGCGCATCGAAAACCGGGTCTTTCCATCGGGACCCACGGTAACCGACGAGGTGGCCAACTCCGCGTTCTGGCTGGGCGCGATGAACAAGATGGAGGACTACTACCCGGATATCAGGGAAGTTATGAGTTTTGACGATGCCAAAATGAATTTTATCGCGGCCTCAAAGCTGGGGCTGGATACCAACATCCGGTGGGTGGACGGGAAGCGGGTGAACGCCGCGGAGCTGATTACCGAAGAGCTGTTGCCCATCGCCCGGGAAGGGCTCGAAAAGGCGGGCATTCGCGAAAGCGATATCGACACCTACCTGGGCATTATCGAGGAGCGCGTGGAAAGCGGTCAGACCGCCTCGCAATGGATGATCGACAACTACTCCGCGCTCATGAAGGAGAACAGCTCCAAGGAGCAGTCCCTCGGGGCCATCACAAGGGCGATGATCAAATACCAGAAGAAAGGGGAGCCGGCCCACAAGTGGGGCCGCGCACGGATGGAGGACCTGGAGGACTGGCAGCCGTCCAACCTGCTGGTCGAGGAGTTTATGACCACGGACCTGTTTACGGTTCAGAAGGACGATATCCTGGAGTTTGTGGCCAACCTTATAGACTGGCGGCGCATCCGTTACGTGCCGGTGGAGGACGACAAGAAGCACCTGGTGGGGCTGGTGACCATGCGCATCATCTTCAACGAATACAGCAAGGCCCTCAACCACGACGAGGAACTATCCAAAACGGTGGACGAGGTGATGATCAGGAATCCCATCACGATCCATCCGGAAGCATCCATCATGGAGGCGATGGACATCATGGACAGCCAGCAGATCGGCTGCCTCCCGGTGGTGAAGAACAACCGGCTGGTGGGCATTATTACCGAGCAGAACTACATGACCATAACGGCAAGGCTGCTGCGGCTGCTGCACGGCAATAATGAGAAAGATGAATGAGACTTCCAGTGAAATCTCTGTTGCGGAGGAGACCGACCGGATTATCGGCCGGTCGGAGTGCGATGACGACGGCACCCGCCTGGTGGTCCTGGCCGGCATGCACGGCAACGAGCCCGCGGGAGTAGATGCCCTGCAGCGCGTGTTCCGGATCATCGAAGAGAGAAGCCCGCTCACCTCGGGGGGGATCATCGGCATGCGGGCCAACATACCCGCCCTGAACGAGGGCGTGCGTTATGTTGAGGAGGATATGAACCGTATCTGGCTCCCCCGCATTATCGACCGGATTCAGCGGACATCCCGGGAGCGCCTCGCTACCAGCGAGCGCCGGGAGATCAAGCGGGTATTAAACCTGGTTGGCGAATTCACAAGTGTCAATCCCCGCAGCGACCGGATCCTGGTGGATCTTCACTCCTTTTCGGCGGAGGGACACCTGTTTGCCATCACCGCCCGCCGCGAGCCCCATCTTCGCCTGCTGTCGGGCCTGCATATCCCGATGGTATTCGGCATCGAGGAGAGCCTGAGGGGAGCCGCCCTGCGCTTTTACCAGGACCGGGGATACCGGACCATGGCCCTGGAGGGAGGGCAGCACCGCAACGCATTGACGGTCGACAATATCGTGGCGGCGCTGCTGCTGATCATGCAGCAGGCGGGCATGATCAGGGAGGAGAGCCTGCCGGGAATAGCCCGGCACCGGGAGCACCTTCGGAGCCAGACCCGCATGCTCCCCGAGCGCTCCGAGCTGGTGTACCAGCATATGATCCAGCCCGGCGACCGGTTCCGAATGCGGCCCGGATTCCGGAATTTTCAGCCGGTGAAAGAGGGAGAGTGGCTCGCCACGGACCGGGAGGGCCGGATCGTTGCCCACTGTGACGGATACCTGCTGATGCCCCTCTACCAGAACCAGGGGAACGACGGCTTTTTTATCGTCCGACGCCATACATAGTCTTCAAATTTTCTTACTTTGAATGCTATGGAAGACTACCAGTTTATCGACGGAACGCGGCTCTCGTCGGTGATCGAGGCAATCATATTTGCCAGTACCGAGCCGGTGTCCGCCCGGAAACTTACCGACATTATTGCCCAGGGCGAGGAGCAGCTGGAGCTGGAGACCGGCGCCATCGATAATTTCGTGGAGAAGCTGAATCGCCGGTACGAGGAGAACGGCCTGGCGTTTGAGATCCGCACCGTGGGGGGCGGATATACGTTCGCCACCCGCAAGCGGTTTGAATCCTGGCTCAGTATTTTCCAGCATGAGGAGGCGTACCGCAAGCTCTCCCAGGCCGCCATCGAGACCCTGGCGATTGTCGCTTATAAACAGCCGATCACCAAGCCGGAAGTGGACGATATCCGCGGAGTGGATTCGGGATATATCCTGCGCCAGCTGCTGGAGAAGGTGCTGATCGAGGTAGCGGGACGCATGGACGCGCCGGGCAAACCCCTGATCTACCGGACCACCCGGCATTTTCTGAAGCATTTTGGCATCAACTCCCTGGATGAGCTGCCGAAGCCGCGCGAAATTGAGGAGATTTTAAAGGACGAAGACATGGCCGAGCACCGCCAGTTCCTGTTCGACCGCCAGCTTGAGCTCGAACAGATGCAGGCGGAGGTAGATGAGGAGGACGAGGAGATTATCGATCCCACCCTGGTGGAGGCCGTGGAGTCGCTCAGCGGAGATGGCAGCGGGGAAGGGGAGGGGACGCACCCGGGGGATCGCGGGGAGCCGGCGGAAACAGAAAATTCCGAGGGAGAAGATCCGCCGGAGGAAACCGCCCCGGATCCGGAAGAGCGGGAAGGAGAGACGGAATCCGAATCGAAAAGCGAATCACCCGAAAAGAATAATGAGCAAAAGTAGAGGGAGAAAAAAGGGGCGCAGCCGGCACAGCCACAAGGAGCCGGACCAGGCGCGGCAGAACTACGGGGAGGACGAGAAGATCCGCCTCAACAAGTACATCGCCCATTCGGGTTTCTGTTCGCGAAGAGACGCCGACGACTACATCGCGGCCGGGAAAGTGACTGTCAACGGGGAGACCGTGACGGAAATGGGCACGAAAGTGAAGCGGAGCGACCTCGTGAAGGTGGAGGGCCAGACGATGAGCCTGGAGCCTTTCGTCTATATTCTGCTCAACAAACCGAAGGATACCATCACCACCACGGACGACCCGCGGGGCCGCGATACGGTAATGGACCAGATCGAGGAGGCCACGGGAAACCGGGTCTACCCGGTGGGACGGCTGGACCGTCATACCATGGGTCTGCTGCTTTTGACGAACGACGGCGACCTCGCGCACCGGCTGATGCACCCCAGTCACCGGGTGCGGAAGACCTACGAGGTGGAGACCAGGCCCCACCTGAAGGAGAAGGAGCTGGAGGAGCTCTCACGGGGCATCGAGCTGGAGGACGGCCCGGTCAATCCCCATAGGGTGACGAGCACGCCTGACGGCTTCTTTCTGACCGTCTTTGAGGGACGGAATCGCCTGGTGCGCCGTATTGCCGAGTATTTCGGCGCCGAGGTCACCCGGCTCAAGCGTATCGACTACGGCGGACTGAACCTGAAGGGGGTGAAGATGGGCCGCTGGCGCTACCTACGAAGGGACGAGGTGAACGCGCTTCGCAAACTGGTGAACCTGGAACCGCTGAATTTCAACAAGGGCTGATCCATGCCGTTCGAGATCATCGCCAAGATTTCCGACTCCGTTCCCTCCGAAGAGGGCGTGCCCATCCGGTACGACCTCTACGTTCCCTCCGGCAGATCCGACATGCGCGTGCCGGTAATCATCTTCCTGCACGGCTTCAAGGGTTTCAAGGACTGGGGCCCTTTTCCCGCCGCGTGCGAAAGGCTCAGCGAGGCGGGCTTTGCGGTGCTTGCCATGAATTTTTCCCACAACGGAATCGGAGAGAATCCCGAGGTTTTCGACCGGCTCGACCTTTTTGAGAAGGAGACGCTCACCCGGGACCTGGAGGATGTGGGCACGGTTATACGGGCCCTGCAGGACGGGAGGATATCCACCGACAAGGTGATGCTGGGTACGGATGCGATCGGGCTGCTGGGACATTCGCGAGGGGGACATACGGCCGTGGCGGCAGCGGCGGAGTACGATGAGGTCGCCTGCCTGGTAACCTGGTCGGCCGTGGCCGACTACAACGAGCGCTGGTCGGAGCAGATGATAAACGACTGGAAAGAGAAAGGGGGCACCGAAATAAAAAACGGCCGTACGGGCCAGATGATGCCGGTGGGAAAGGTGGTGTACGAGGATGCCCGCCGGAACGCGGACCGACTCATGGCCGCCGAACGTGTCAGGGAGCTTCGCATTCCCGCCCTCTTTGTTCATGCGAGAGACGACGAATCGGTGCCTGATAGCGAGGCGAGGATTCTCCACCGGAACTGCCCGTCGAAGGAGAAAAAACTCCGGCTGGTCCCCGACACCGGCCATACGTTCGGCGGGGCCCATCCGTTTGAGGAGGAGCAATTCCCCTCCCCGTTTGATGATGTGCTGGAGGAGACGCTGAAGTGGTTTGAATATTACCTGCAATAACCCCCGGCTGCTTTCGTGAAGAGACCACAACTCCTTTTTGCCGCCCTCCTGCTGCTGTTTGTGCCCCTTCGCTCCAATGCCCAGGTTCCCGAACTGATCATGGACAGGGAGTTTCGCCCGGTGGCACGCGCCGCGATCGATTCCATCTACAATTTCAAATTCGGGGAGGCGGAGGAGCTGCTTCGGCCCTGGGAGAACGAATATCCAGGTCACCCCCTGTGGACCCTTATGGCGGGCATACGGACCTGGTGGGAGGTGCTGGCGGACCTTGACGACCGCAGTCACGACGCGGAACTTTTCAACAGGATGGAGAAGGCCGACTACGAAAGCTCGCGCCTGCTGAGCGATCAGGGCGGCCATGCCGACGCGCTGATTATCAAGGCCATCTCCAACGGGTACGCCGCACGACACAGGGCCAATCGGGGGGCGTGGGTAAGCAGCATGAACACGGCCCGCAAGGCGCTGAGCGCATACAATTACCTGCGGGAGCAGGATACGGGTCTGGCGGACCTGAAGCTGGCGGAGGGACTCAAGCTCTATTATTCCGAATATCTGCCCGAAGCCTATCCCGTTGTGAAAACGGTCTCCTGGTTCCTGCCTTCGGGGGACCGGCAGCGGGGGCTGGAGCTGCTGAGGGAGGCGGCCGACAGCGCCGTCTTCGCGTCGGCGGAGGCGAGCTATTTCCTGGGCAATATCCAGTTTAATTACGAGGACAATTACGAAAAAGCGTCCGCTCATTTTCTCCGTCTGGCGGAGCGGTACCCCGACAACGGCTACTACGCCCGGCTCCATGTCCGGGCGCTCTTCGAGCTGGAGCGGTTCGACGAGGCCCTAGCCCGCATCGAAAAGGTGGCGGCCCGCTGGGAGGAGGAATCCCTTTCCTATCGGAAGGTGCTCGAGGAGGAGCTCTACAGCTACCGGGGACGCATTCTGCTGGAGCGGGGAGAGCCCGAGCGGGCAGCGGAGGCGCTGCGGCGGTCGTTCGAGCTGGGAGAGAAACTGCCGGACAGCGACCGGCGCTCCTACCATGTGATCTCCGGCTATTTTCTGGGGCGGGCGCTGCATCAACTGGGCCGGGACGAGGAGGCCGCGGAGGTACTGGAGCATGCAAACGGCCATGACACCGAAGACTCCTACCGGCAGCGGGCCCGAACTCTTCTGCGCCGGATCACCTCCGGGGGGTGAGACTTCTCAGGCTTCCCGGCGGACAGCTAGAGCCGGCCGCAGACGGCTTCCGTGAATTGGGAAGTGGAACCGCTCCCCCCGATGTCCGCCGTACAGACCGACTTGTCCTCCAGGGTTTCGTACACCGCGCGGCGAATGGTCCGTGCTATCTCCTCTTCGTCGAGGTAGTCAAGCATCATCAGTGCCGACAGCAGGAATGCGATGGGATTGGCCTTGTTCTGTCCCGCGATATCGGGCGCGGAGCCGTGTACGGCTTCAAACATGGCGGCATCGTCCCCGATATTGGCCGAACCCGTCACTCCCAGTCCCCCGATAAGTCCCGCGGAGAGGTCCGACAGGATATCTCCGAAGAGATTGGTGGTAACGATGATGTCGAACTGCTCCGGCCGAAGCACCATCTGCATGGCCATGTTGTCCACGATGAGATCCTCGTACTCGACATTGGGGTATTCGGAGGCGATTTCGTTCCCCACCTCCAGGAAGAGTCCGCAGGTGTATTTGAGGATGTTGGCCTTATGGACGAGGGTGATTTTTTCGCGGTTGTTCCTTTTGGCATAGTCGAAAGCCGCGCGGATGATTTTTTCGCTGGCCTTCCTTGTAACCACCGCGATGCTTTCGGCGTGGCCCTGCTCCTCTATCCAGCGCTCCTTCCCGATATAAAGTCCCTCCGTATTCTCACGAAAAATCACCATGTCGACGTCCTTGAAGCGGGACTCGATGTGGGGGAGGGTTTTCGCGGGACGAATGTTGCTGTAGAGTTCAAACTTTTTTCGAAGCGCCACATTTACCGATCGGAAGCCCGCCCCCACGGGCGTGGTCAGGGGACCCTTGAGCGCGAGTCGGTGCTCATCGATGGCCTCCAGGGTCTCCTCCGGCAGAGGGGTACCCTCCTCTTCGTGGGCCTTGAGTCCCGCCGTGCGGCGGATCCAGTTTATTTTTGTCCCGGCCGCTTCCAGAATGGAGGTAACGGCCTGGGTGATTTCGGGTCCGATCCCGTCGCCGGGAATCAATACAACATCGTGCATAAAAAGAAGGTGATTGCAGATTAGAAAACAGGGTATCAAATAGCGCGGAAGATACGAATAATTGGGCCCACATCTAAGAAAAAAGAGACCGGTTCAGTATCGCCTTCGGCGGTTGATGCGCCTGTCCACGCTGTATTGGCCGGGCCCGATAAACAGCATTCCGAGGAATACCAGGGCCAGTTCGAGAGAAGGGGAAAACTCCGGGAGACCGCCTCCCTCGTAGATAATCCGGGCGGTCTCCATACCCATCAGGAGAAAAAGCAGGATCGTGGTGGGGGTGAAAAAGACGCCCAGCACCAGGAAGAGTCCGCCGAACAGCTCAATGGCGCCTCCCATGAATCCGAAGAACATGGGGCCGATATCCAGTCCCAGGTGCAGCATGCTGTTGCCCACCGCCTCCCATCTCTCGGGTCCCCCGAAAACGGTGGGGTAGCCGCGCAGGATGAAAAGTATTCCCACGCCGATCCGGATGATCAGAAGACCGATATTTCGGTATTGTCCCCGTTTCCTAGTTTTGAGCATGATTCTGTTTATTCTTCGCTTCCGGCGAGGTCCTTAGTTTCAAGCCAGATGCCATTATACAATGACTCCGTGTAATTTCGAACTGCGAAGGGAGGAAGGTGTATAAATTTTTGTAAATAATAAATATTCCGTTTTACTATTACAGAGTTCCAACCAGTAATCTGAATGTAATTTGAGGAATCGTTCCTATGACCACAGCGAAAAAGACCGTATTGCTGCTGCTGACCCTTGTCCTGGCCGCCTGCGAGCAACCTGATCCGCCCCAACTCGTACCCGAAGCCAGTGATTTCACCGAGACCTCACGGTACAGCGATGTGATGGAAGTGGTGAACTACGCCCGCGAACATGCCGACAACATGCACTATGAAGTATTCGGCCAATCGGAGCAGGGAAAGGACCTGCCGCTTCTGGTCTTTTCCGACCGCGAGGTGACGACGCCGCGGCAGGCCCAAGACCTGAGCCGTCCCGTAGTCTTTATCGTTGCCAACATTCACTCCGGCGAGGTGGAGGGCAAGGAGGCCCTTCTGCGGCTTATACTGGAACTGACCCGGGGAGATCATCGCGAATGGCTGGGCAATGTCACCCTGCTGCTGGCCCCGATCTTCAATGCCGACGGGAACGACATGATCGAACGCGCCCACCGCACCAACCAGTGGGGCCCCTCCGGCGGCGTCGGCACGCGGGCTAATGCGGAGGGACTCAACCTGAATCGCGATTTCACGAAGCTGGATACCAGCGAAGGGCAGGGCCTGGTTGAGAACGTGCTGGCAAAATGGGATCCCATGCTCTTTATGGACCTTCACACCACCAACGGGTCCAGGCACGGCTATCATCTGACCTACTCCGAGCCGCTCAATCCCAATACCGATTCGCTGATCCGGGCGTTCCAGCGGGAACAGATGCTTCCCGCCATCAGGAACAATATGAAAGAGAGGGGCTGGGAAGTTTTCTACTACGGCAATTTCTACGGGGGCGGGCCCGGCGAGGGCTGGTATACCTACAGCCATCAGCCCCGCTACTCCTCCAACTATCACGGGCTGCGCAACCGGATGGCCCTGCTGAGCGAGACCTACGCCTACGTGGAGTATGAGAAGCGGATTGACGTGGTGGAGGATTTCGTCAAAGAGACCATCGGGTTCGCCTCAGATAACGCAGTGGAGATCGAGGCGATGAAAACGGTGCTGGACGCCAACTATACCCAGCATTCCGATACCCTGCGTTCGGGTATCGATTTCGAATACACCGACGACCCTGACGAGTTTCAGGTGCTTACCGCCGATCTCGACACGATGAGCCACGACGACCTGGAGCGGGACACCTACATGCGGATGGGCGTGGAGGACACCGTTCCCTCTCTCCTCTACAACGAGTTCCGGGTGACCGAATCGAGGTCCCTTCCCTTTGCCTACGCGCTGGACAATCGGTCGGGGAACTACGACCATGTCCTTGAAACTCTTCGCATGCATGGCATAGATACCGACACCGTTTCCCTGGAAAATCCGGTTGAGGTGGAGCGTTTCCGGGTGGAGGAGTTCAGCCGCCGGGAGGAACCCTACGAGGGGCACCGCCTGGTCAGCGTGGAGGGCGGCTTCATGGAAGAGGAAGTGGTTCTGGACGACTGGATCGTGGTGCCAACCAACAACTCCAACAGGGAGTTGATTTTCTACCTGCTCGAACCCGAATCGGACGACGGACTGGTTACCTGGGGCTTTTTCAACGAAGCCCTGGAGTCGGCCGATTCTTTTCCCGTGGTGAAAATTCCCTCGATGGGCGCACTGAATCTGGATTAGCCGGGCGTATCCCCGCCGCATGGACAGGGAGACCCCGGGTCCGGTTTTTTATATCAGAATAAAAATTCGGTATATTAGTTAGACTTACACAAAGATAGCATTTTAACCCAAGAACGAATTTTTCTATGACTTTTTTCAAGAAGCAACTAACCCTCGTTATCGGCCTGTTCCTGGTGGCGGGATCGGTCTTCGCCCAGGGTCAGCAGCAGATGATGCAGCAACAGCAGATTCAGCCGTTGCCGGCGGACAGCGTGACCGATGAGGATCTGGAAACGGTGGTCTCTGTAAACCAGGACCTTCGTCCGTTTATCATTAAGACCCAGAAGAAGATGCAGCAAATGATACAGGAGAACGAAAATATCACGCTGCAGCGTTTTCAGGCCATCATGCAGGCGAGAAGCCAGGGTCAGGAAGGGCAGGTGGATGCCACCGAGGCTGAAAACGAAGCCATTCAGAGTCTGCAGCCTAAACTGGTTGAGCTGAACAAGCAAATTGCCAGCGAGGAGCAGTCCCTGGTAGAGGACTCGCCGCTTGAGTTTGAACGGTATCAGCGTGTCACCGCCACGATCCGAAGCAACCAGCAGGTGATGCAGCGTTTTCAGTCCATTGCGACGGACACCACCGGCAATCAGGGCGGACAAGGTAACGGAGGGAACCGGTAACACTTTCCCGTTGCCATAAAAACCTTTTGTATGGGGACTTCCCGGCACCTGGCGGGAAGTCCCTTTTTTAATGTCCCCTTTCTGTCTTTACCTGCGGCTTACCCACCGGCTCTTTTCCGGGTAGAAACGCCAGGGGCGCCGGGCGTGCTTGCCCGCATAATCCACACCTACCCGGGCATCGGAAGCGATTTTGATTTTGCCGGACCTCAGATCCCGGTCCTCTATCCAGATGGTTTCCCCCAGCAGGTCGGCCCCGTAATATTCCGTAGTGATTCCCAGGGCCTGCGTCAGTCGTCCGGGTCCGGCGGTAAGGTCCGGGTCCGCCGACTCCCGGCCGCGGCGCTCCAGCATGGCCGCGGTTCCCTCCAGCGGTTTTACGGCGCGAACCAGCACGGCGTCGGCCGTCCCCTCCCTGTTGGTGACTACGTTAAACAGGTGGTGGATGCCGTAGCAGAGATAGACGTAGGCGGTTCCTCCCCGGTGGTACATCACCTCGGTGCGATCGGTGCGCTTTCCCTCGTTCGCGTGGCAGGCCCGGTCGTTGCGTCCCCTGTAGGCCTCGGTCTCGGTAATCATGCCTGCCGTGAAGGCATCCCCGATGCGGGTGCAGAGCACTTTGCCGATAAGATCCCTGCTGATCTCCACCACGTCGTCTCGAAGGTAAAAATCCCGGTCGAGTTTCATGGCCGTCAGGATATCGCCGTGTAGGGATTTTCACGCACGCCCTTCTTCACGTACACCTCCTGGTAGGCGCGGGCGACGATGACGGAGAATATCAGCAGGACCGCCGAGTAGAAGGCCCAGATAGCGATGATGACCGGAATAGTGTATCCCTGATAGTAGTAACGGTAGGCGCCGAAAGCGTAATCCAGGTAGAGCCCCACACCGTACTTGGCGATTTCGAAGAGGGTCGTGTAGACCACGGCCCCCACCAGCGCGACCCTCCGCTGCATCCGCTTCTCGCTGATGTAGCGGAAAAGGATGTAGAAGAGAAAGAGAGTGAACAGGAGGGGTATAAGCACATTCAGCAGATTGTAGACCCAGTTCAGTTCAATAACCAGGTCGGTCAGGGGCAGGGCGATCTCGTCGAACGAGAAGAGGGAGAGCAGGGATATGGCGGCACTGAAAAACAGGAACACCCCCCCGATCAGCCCGAAGGTGAAGAAATTATAGACCATCTCCATGAGCGGATGGCGCCGGTCCCCTATGTCGAATATGTCAAAGACCACGTGCTTGATGGTGTGGAAAAGTCCCTGGGAGAAGACCACGAGAATGATCGCGCCGGTAATTCCGAAAATACGGCGGGCGCCGACGAGGGGATTGAGCAGGTTTTCGAGGGTGACCGCCCCCTGGACCACATCTTCGCTCTGGGTCTCGTACCTGAAGCTGGGAAAGAGCTCCCGGCCGTACCGCAGGATCTCGTTGAAGGCGTCCTCAAATGAGAGGGCGTAACCGATGAGTGAGATCAGCAGCAGGATGAAGGGGATAGCACAGATAAAGAGGTTGAAGGTGATGGCGGACGCGTTGAAAAACACGTCCTTTTTCTTTATCAAATGTACGATGCGCGCCCAGAAATCCTTATACTTCTGCACTGTATGTTGAGGTAATTTGAGCAAGGAACTTAAATTAATTCCTGTTACCTTGTAATGCCAATAGTTTCTGCAAAATAGCCGCTCAACCTCCCAGGACGCGGTTGCGATACCCGAAAGCGCCGGAGCATCAATCAAAAAACCATCCGGATTGATCCCATGAGCCCAAAAACGAAAGCGAAAACCCCCCTCATGCAACAGTACCATGCCATCAAGGATGAGTACGAGGGGACCATCCTGCTGTTTCGGGTGGGGGACTTCTACGAGACGTTCGCCGACGATGCCGAGACGGTCAGCCGGGAGCTGGGCATTACCCTGACCAAACGCAACAACGGAAGCGACCAGACGCTTCTTGCGGGATTTCCCTATCACGCGCTCGACACCTACCTGCCCAAGCTGGTCAAGCGGGGCCACCGGGTGGCGATCTGCGAACAGGTGGAGGATCCCTCCGAGGCCAAAAGCGCCGGGCGCAAAGTGGTACAGCGCGAGGTAACCGAGATTACCACGCCCGGCGTGACCATGTCGGAGAAACTCCTGGAACACAAGCGCAACAACTACGCCGCCGCCGTTTATCGTTCGGGCGACAGGGCGGGCGTGGCGTTCACCGACGTCTCTACGGGAGAATTCGCCCTGAGCGAAGTGGCGGAGGAGAAACTGGGCGACCTGCTGCAGTCCGTTACCCCCTCCGAGGTGCTGCTGCCCCGGAAACTGAAAAACAAGGTGCCGGAAGAGCTGGAGGATTACAACATCACCTTTATCGAAGACTGGGTATACGAGGGTGATTACGGCTACGAGCTGCTGACCGAACATTTTGAGACCCACTCGCTGAAGGGCTTCGGGGTGGAGGAGCTGGAGACGGCCCAGGTGGCCGCGGGTGCGCTTATGCATTACGTACAGGAGACCCAGAAGGCTTCGCTGGGTCATATACGGCGCCTCCATGCTTACGAAGACGACGAATACATGTCCCTCGACGGTTCGACCAAACGCAACCTGGAGCTGGTCACCAGCATCCAGGAGGGCGGCAGCGAAGGGACCCTGATCTCCATACTGGACCGCACCTGCACCGCCATGGGCGGGCGGATGCTCCGAAAATGGATCATGCGTCCCCTGAAGCGGCTTACTCCCATCGTTGAGCGGCTTAACGCGGTGGAATCCCTCTCTGTCAACCACGAGGTGAGGGAGAATCTCCGCGAGGAACTGGACCAGGTAGGGGACCTGGAACGGCTGATCTCCCGCATCTGCGTGGGACGGAGCAACGCCCGGGACCTGGTGCAGCTTCAGCGATCGCTGGCAATGGTGCCGTTTATAAAGAAGCGTTTTAACCACCTGGAGGAGCCGCTGCTGGAGGATATTCGGGAGCGGATGAAACTGCTGATCGACCTGCAGGATCTTATCGAGGAGGCGGTGCAGGAAGATCCGCCGGCAAGCGTGCGCGACGGGGACATCTTTCGTGACGGTTACAACGAGGAGCTGGACGAACTTCGGGACATCGCCCGCAACGGCAAGCAGTACATCGCCAAAATAAAGGAGGAGCTGACCGAGGAGACGGGCATCGGCTCGCTGAAGATCGGCTACAACAAGGTGTTCGGCTACTATATCGAGGTGACCAACACCCATAAGGAGAAGGTGCCTGACCACTTCACGCGCAAGCAGACCCTGGTCAACTCCGAACGGTACATCACCGATGAGCTGAAGGAGGTGGAGGAGAAGATCCTCTCGTCCGAAGAGCGAAGCAAGACGCTGGAGTACGAACTGTTCGAGGAACTCCGCGAAGAGGTGGCCGAATACGCCGAGGAGGTGCAGCAGGTGGCACGGGCCCTGGCGGAACTGGACTGCCTGCAGAGTTTTGCGGAGGTGGCCTTCCGGAACAATTACTGCAAGCCGGAGATGGCGGACGACCAGGTGATCGACATTACAAAGGGGCGCCATCCGGTGGTGGAGAAGACCCTGCCGCCGGGAGAGCCGTTCATCCCCAACGACATCCGGCTGGAAAACGAAAACGAGCAGATCCTGATCATTACCGGCCCGAATATGGCCGGGAAGAGCATCATCCTGCGCCAGACCGGCCTGATCGTGCTCCTGGCCCAGATCGGCTGTTTCGTGCCGGCCGAGGAGGCGCATATCGGGCTGGTGGACAAAATATTTACCCGGGTGGGCGCGTCGGACAACCCCGCGGCCGGGGAGAGCACCTTCCTGGTGGAGATGAACGAAGCGGCCAACATCCTGAACAACGCCACCCGCAATTCGCTCATCCTGCTGGACGAGGTGGGGAGGGGCACCAGCACCTTCGACGGACTGAGTATCGCTTGGGCACTGGCCGAGTACCTGCACAATCAGCCCTCGGTGGCCGCCAAGACCCTATTCGCCACCCACTATCACGAGCTCAACGAGCTCGAAACCATGTACGAACACATCAAGAACTACAACGTGCAGGTCAAGGAGCACGACGGGAAAGTGATCTTCCTGCGCAAGCTGGTCCCCGGCGGCACCGACCACAGCTACGGTATCCAGGTGGCCGACATGGCCGGACTTCCCTCCATCGTGATCGAGCGGGCCCGGGAAATCCTGGAGAACCTGGAGAGCCACAGCCTGGACCTGACCGACAGCAACGGCACCCTGAAAGAGGGGGCGAAAGGCGAAGCCGCCGCGAAAAAGGCGGCCGCGAAGCAGGCGGCGCAGGAGATGGACAAGCAGGATCAGATCGAACAGATGTCGCTTTTCCAGGCGCAGCTCGATCCCAACATCGAACAGGTGATGGACAGGCTGGAGGCGTGCGACCCCAATCGCATGACGCCCATCGAATCCCTCATGCTGCTCACCGAGCTGAAGAAGCTGGTGGATCAGAACCAGTGAAGACCTCCGCCAAATATATTGCCGACCGGATCCGCCTGATGATTGCCACGAAGCAGTTCCAGGTGGGCGAGACCCTGCCCTCGACCCGGCAGCTGGGACAGCAGCTCGAGGCCAGTTTTCACACCGTCCGCAAAGCCTACCACATGCTGGCCGACGAGGGGCTGGTCAGGGGGGAGCGTGGCAGCGGGTTCGTCGTGGAGCGGCAGACCACCACGCTGGACAAGGCCGACCGGCTGGAAGTGGGATCGGAGAAGATGCGCAAGCTGCTGGAGGAGCTGATTGGCTACGGGCTGGATGAGACGGAGATCGACGAGCTCTTTCAGGAACAGCTCAGTTTTATGGAGTGGCCCGACCGCATTGAAACCTGCGCGGCGGTGGGCGACACCGGGGAGCTGGGACAGATGCTGGCCGACGCTATCCAAAAGGAGGTGGGAATCCGAAGCCAGGTGCTGACCACCCAACAGTACCACGAGACCGTCAAATACGACGCGCTCTTCGTGCCGATCCAGCATGTGAACACCTTTCGGGGGTTCGCGGAAACCGGACGGTTGCTGCCCGTAGTCCGCACCATTAACGCCGATACGCTGCTGTCGATCGTGGACCGGGCCGCGCTCGATACCATCGGGCTGGTTACCGCCGAGGAGGAGAGCATTCCAAAGATTATCAACGAACTGAAGATGAGCATACGGTTTGAAGGCTCGTTTGTAGCGGGGGCCACCTACGGGAAATCCCTGCCGCTATTTGTGCGAAATGCCGATCTGATCCTCTATACCTCCCAGAGTGCCGGCAGGGTGGAAGAGAAGATTCCGGAACGGCGCAGGCTCAGGGTGGATTACCAGATCGACTCCCGCAGCGCCGACACCATCCGCGCGGAACTCTGGGACCGGTAGATGGAATCCCCCCGGCAGGCATTGTAAGTATTTCAAAACGGACCGTTCTTACTATTATGTCGAAACGGATCAACAAATTGCTGAGTCGGTCTACCGAGGCGGTAGAGTCCGAGATCGAGGCGGTGCGGGAGAAACCCTCCCGGGAGGTGCTCTTCGAAGGGAGCCGGCGGGAGCACCATCCTCCCGGGGTTTTCTACTACGCTTTCAAAACGCGAAATACCTCCCTGCGGTTTGCCGAGGTGATACGCGGGGAGATGGAGGGGTACGATAAAGAGATGGAGCTCTACCCGGTTGAGTTCGGAGACGGCGAGGTGGTTCTCCAGTTTCCCCACAATTTCGGAGAGACCGTAGATAAGGTGAGCCTGGAGTGGGAAAACGACTTCGTCCTCAGGCGCCTGCTCGGGGAGCTGGAGAAGCTGTCGGACGACGGGACCGGACGGGAGCGAATCGATCGCCTTTTCCATCCCGACCCGGAGAGCGAATTCTCCGGGCGGGAAGTTCGGATACTGGATGACAGCCGGCGGAACGACGCGCAGTCCGAAGCGCTGCGCAAAGCGCTCAGAAACCGGTCACTCTTTGTCTGGGGACCGCCGGGTACGGGGAAGACCTCCACGCTGGGATTCATCATTGCCAACTACCTGGTGAAAGGGCGCAAGGTTCTGTTCGCCTCCAATACCAACCGGGCGGTGGATGTGGGACTTCTGAGCGCGCTGGACGCGCTGGAGGAGGTGGAACGTGATCATCTGAAGCAGGAAGTCTGCCGGTTCGGGGAGGTGGCGCTGGAGGATCCCCGGCTGGAGGAGGCCTACTTCGGCCGGCAGCTCGAGCGCGAAAAGCAGCGACGCGAGAAAGAGGCGGCGGAGCTGGGGTCGGTATTGGACCGCTACGTGAAATTGCAGGAGGAGGCGGACAGCCTGGCCGGCCGCGGCGAACCGGTGCCGGGAGAACTAAGAGCTCAGCTGGACAGGCTGGAGGAGAAGGTGGCGGAGCATGGGGGAGAGGAGGCGCTGGAGGAAAAAATCGAGAAGCGGGCGCGCGTCAGCGAGCGGGGGGAACTGGAGAAGCGCGAGCTGGTCGCTACGACCCTCGCGAAGGTCTGTACCTCAGATCTGTTTAACGGGCTTTCGTTTGACGCCGTGGTGGTCGACGAGGCCTCCATGGCCAATCTCCCCTACCTGATGGTACTGGCATCGAAGGCCGTGCGCCACATGGTCGTGGTGGGAGATCCCATGCAGCTGCCTCCCATCGCCCTGACGGAAGACTCCGCGTCACGTTCCTTCCTGGAGGAGGATATTTTCACCTACGTGTCAGGCGCCGGTCGTGCTGAGGAACTCTTCGGATGGCACGACCGAAACCGCGAGATCACCTCCTTTTTTGATACGCAGTACCGGCTGAACAGGGATCTTGCGGAGGTACTCAGTAATGTTTTCTACCAGGGCCGTCTCAATACGGTGGAGACGGACGAAGCGCCAGAGGACGGCAGTGTCCCGACGGTAAATGTGGTGGACAGCCAAAGGTACGGTCCGGTACTTACTCAGAAAGACGAAGGAAAAGGCTTCAGTCCGGTGAACGAAGTGCACCAGGCGCTCATCCGGAAGATGCTCCGCCGCCTGGTCGTGAAGCACGGCATGCCGGCCGGGGAGATCGGTGTGATCGTGCCCTTTCGCAACACGGTGTACGACATCCGCCGGGAGCTGTTCGCGAATGGGCTGGAGAGCGTGGAGGTAGGGACCATTCACACGTTCCAGGGAAGGGAGAAGCGGGTGATCCTGTTCGACACGGTCATGAGCGGAGAGAAGCAGCACGGACGCCGCCGCCACTACTCGGTGCGTCCCTTCGATGAGGAGAAGAACGGACTGGCCGTCCCCCGGCTTCTGAACGTCGCTTTCTCCCGTAGCAAAGAGCGCCTTGTAATTATCGCTGATATGGACCACATTTATAAGAAATACCACGACAAGTACCTGGGACAGCTTCTCTCGCGGTTCCTGGAACTCGAACACAATCAAAACGAGTCCTCATGATGTGCAGACATAACTCTTTCGCGTACCTTATTACGATTTTTACGGGACTGTTCCTGCTTCTTGCAACGGTTCAACCTGCCCATGCGCAGGAATATCCCCTGGAGCTTCACCCCGAAGAGAGTCGTTATGATTCGGTGTCCGCCCGGGCACACGCGCTCATCGACTCCATGATGGCGGATCAGAACCTTCCCGGCGTACAGGCCGCGGTCTCGGTGGGGGGCGAGACGGTCTGGTCGGAGGGATTTGGCTGGGCCGACGTGGAGCAGCGGGTGCCGGTGTGGCCACATACCAAGATGCGCATCGGCAGTGTCTCCAAGACCGTCACTTCCGCGGCCCTGGGACTGCTCATGGAGTCCGGGCAGTTGAGTCTTGATCGGCCGGTACAGGCTTACGTACCCTATTTCCCGGAAAAAGAGTATACCATCACCACCCGTCTGGTGGCGGGTCACCAGGCAGGCATTCGACACTACCGGGGAGACGAGTTCCTGAGTGACGAATTTTATCCAAACGTCAAACAGGGTTTGGAGATATTCATGGACGATACGCTGCTCTTCGAACCCGGCACCGACTACAGCTACAGCAGCTACGGCTGGAACCTGGTCAGTGCCGTAATCGAGGGGGCGACCGGCATCCCTTACCTGGAGTTCATGCGCGAGAGAGTCCTGGATCCGATGGGCATGAAACAGACCGTGGCTGACTACACCTCGCCCATTATTTCCCACCGCACCGACTACTATGAGCAGAACGACGAGGGACAGCTCCGGAACGCACCCTATGTGGACAACAGCTACAAGTGGGCCGGTGGCGGGTACCTGGGTACGGCGGGGGACCTGGTCACCTTCGGCAATGTGATGATGGGAGATGAGTTTCTGAAACGCAATACCGTGGAGGAGCTGTGGGAGCCGATGGAGACGGCCGACGGTGAATCAACCGGCTACGGCATCGGGTGGATCAGCGGTGAAGACGACGAGGGCCGGCGGCATGTGGGACACAGCGGCGGCTCCGTGGGAGGAACCACCCAGTTTGTGGTGTACCCGGATGAGGAGGTTGTTGTGGCGATCATCTCCAACATGGGAGACGTGGGATACGGAGATATCCACCACCGTATCGCCCGACTTTTTATGGGTGATCGGTGACGTTGAAGACACTGCCGATCAGTCGAAATCGTCTTTGCTGTATCGATCGGCCAGCCGCTGTTCGTTGACCCGGTCGAACGGTTCAAGCCGGGCGGGATCGGGTGAGGCGACGGTCATCTCCCGCTTGCCCAGCGCGCCTGCTGTCCGCGCTACCCTCCAGCCGGCATGGCACATCGCCCCCCGGGCCCGGGAGGCGGCGCAGTAGGTGGTGAGAACCGCGGTCGGCGCGGCCATTCCCAGCAGTTTTCGGAACACGTCCGCCGTCCACATCCCGGGATTTACGCCGGGCGAGAACGGGTCGTGAAGAATATAGTCGGCAGCAAGTTCCCCGGGGTCAAACTCCTCGAACAGCCCGTAAAACAGCCGAAGAGTAATATTCTCCGCCGGTTCCAGGCGGTTCCAGCCGGGGGACAGGTTTTCAAAAATCCGCTCCGGCAAATCATCCTCTCCTGTTTCGACGTGTTCCCTGTAGTTCAGTTTCCCGGCTTCCTCCGCCTCCAGGGGCCATCCCTCCACCGCGCAGTAGAGAAGGGATCCCTCGTAGTTTGTCCGCCGTACCGCTTCCAGCAGCAGCATCAGATTCAGTCCCGTACCAAATCCTGTTTCCAGGATGGTCAGCGGTTCCGGGGAGGATTCCAGCCGCCGGCGGAGCCCGTTCTGTTCAAAGAAGAGGTGGCGGCTCTCGGCAATGGCGCCGCCGAAATTGTGGTAGTGCTGGGAGAATCGGTTTGAATAGAGCGTATGGGAACCGTCGCGGGTCTGCCGCGGCTCGCGTTGAGGTTCGTCGTTCATAAGGCACGCGCTGCGTTCTGTCAGAAAAAAGCGGTTTGCCGGTAACGGCTGTCAACTCCCGGCAAAGCTATGTTACCATAAGTTTCGTGCTCCTCAAAATAAGCGGAGGACTTCCACACCGGCCGGTCTGTGCCCGTTGCTGTAATTGTGCCTTCTGTGAGCTATATTTCTGCAGGGAGATCGAAACGAACAGGTCCGCCGCGGGCCGAAAAAGAAAACCGACAGACTATGGACAAAAAACGTTTGCAGGAACTGGCCGACCGTCATTTTGACCGCATGGTGGAGGACCGCCGCCACATCCACCGGCATCCCGAGCTGAGTTTTCAGGAGTACCGGACCACGGATTATATCCTGGAGCAGCTCGACGAGCTGGGCATCCCGGCCGACCGTCCCCTGGAGACCGGTTGCGTGGGCGTTCTGGAAGGCGACGGGGAGTCGGACCGCGTGGTGGCCCTGCGCGCCGATATCGACGCTCTCGCCATGAGCGAGGAGGGGGACCATAAGAAGGATTTTCTCTCGGAAAACGAGGGCGCTGCGCACTGCTGCGGGCACGACAGCCATACGGCCAACCTCCTGGGTACCGCCCGGGTGCTCTCGGAGCTGAAAGACCGGATCGAGGGAACCGTGCTGCTGGTATTCCAGCCCGGGGAGGAGAAGCTGCCTGGCGGCGGACGACTGCTGTGTGAAACGGGGTACCTGCAGGAGAAAGGGGTGGATGTGATCTACGGGCTGCACTCGAGTCCCCACTATCCGCCGGGATCGATTGCCGTAAGGGAGGGCCCCTTTATGGCACGGCCGGACGAGTTTGAAATTGAGATTATCGGAGAGGGAGGGCATGCCGCCTACCCGCACCTGGCCGTGGATCCCATTGTGCTGGCTTCGGAGGTGGTGGGGAAGGTACAGAGTATCGTAAGCCGGAACATCTCTCCTACGGAACCCGCCGTGGTGACGATCGGGACCATCCACGGGGGCACGGCCTTCAATGTCATACCGGAAAAGGTGACCATGAGGGGGACGGTGCGCACCTTTTCGGAGGAGACGGCCGGGATGATAAAAAATCGCATCGAAGCCATTGTGAAGGGAATCACCGAAGCGGCGGGCGCCCGCTATCGCTTCGAGTTCAACCACGGCTATCCGGCCGTGATCAACAACGAAGGGGCCACGGACCGGCTGGTCGAGACGGCACGCCGGCTCCTGGGCGAGGACCAGGTACATGGGATGGATGACCCGATCATGGCCGGCGAGGATTTCGCCTTTTACCAGCAGCATTTTCCCGGGACTTTTTTCCTGCTGGGCAGCGGACATGAGCGCAGCGGCTCCACCTGGTCGTGGCATCATCCCCGCTACAACGTGGACGAGGAGTGTTTCCGGACCGGCGCGGCCCTGATGGCCGGACTGGTTCTGCAGCCGCTCCCGGAGGCGGACTAACCATGCACTCCTACTGGGAAAAGGAGTCATTCCTGGAGGGGCGTGATCTGATCGTGGTGGGAGCGGGCATCGTGGGACTCTCGGCCGCGCTCTTTTACAAACAGCATCGGCCGGGGCACCGTGTGGCGGTATTGGAAAAGGGAGCCATGCCGGAGGGCGCGAGCACGCGGAATGCCGGGTTTGCCTGCACAGGGAGCATATCGGAGCATCTGGCCGACCTGCAGAAGGAGAGCCGGGAGAATATCGGCCTTCGGATGGCCCGCCGCTACAGCGGGCTCCGCCTGCTTCGGCGGACGCTGGGGGACGATGCGATCGGCTACGAGGCGTGCGGCGGATGCGATTTTTTCGTCGACCGGGATCGCTACAGGGAGACCCTCGGGCATGTGGAGGAATTCAACCGCTGGATGGAGGAGCTGACCGGCGAGCCGGAGGTGTATTCGGAGGATCGCCTGAACGGGTTTCCCGTGATCCGCAACCGCCTGGAAGGCTCCCTTCGGCCGGGAGAGATGATGCGGGAGCTGATTCGACGTGTTGCGACGGAGGGGGTGGAAATCCACTGGAACACGCCCGTGAAAAAAGCGGGGGAGAACGGAGAGGTGCTGCTGGAGGACGGCTCCTCGTGGCCGGCCGATCGGGTCCTGGTAGCGTGTAACGGTTTTACCCGCCGCCTGCTCCCAGATCTCCCGGTGAAACCCGCCCGCGGATATGTGATGGTCACCGATCCGCAGCCGGATCTTCCCTGGCGAGGCATTTTCCACCACGACCGGGGCTATATCTATTTCCGGGATCTGGACGGACGGCTGTTGATCGGAGGCGCGCGCAACCTGGCCGAGGAGGAAGAGGAGACCGACCGGTTCGGGATTAACGAAACCATCCGGGAGCATTTGAAGGCCTTCACGGGACGTCACTTGCTTCCCGGCCGGTCGTGGGAGATTGCGCACGAATGGTCGGGCATTATGGGATTTACCCCCACCAAGACGCCCGTGCTGAAGGCGTTCTCCCCCTCCCTGCACGTGGCGGCCGGCCTGAGCGGGATGGGAATCGCCATTGGCATGGAGATCGGGCGGCTTTCGGCCGAACGCCTGGGCTGACGGAGGGGGGTTATGCCCCGTCACCGGATACGCTCCCGTGCTCTCGCCATTCTCGGTAGAGTTCGATGAATTCGCTGAGCATCATGGCGGTGGCGCCCCAGAGTGGCACCCGGTGCACTTTCCAGTAGGGGACGCGATAGGTGTACTCCCGGAGGTTCCACTGTTCGGCCTCCAGGTTCTTCTTGCTCGCCAGGGAGCTCAGTTCCACCGTAAAAACCTCTTCCACCTCGCTGGGATCGATTGTAAGCTGCGGCCGTTTCTCCAGGTATCCCACCACCGGCGTGACGTAGTTGTTGGAGTTGGCGATGTACAGGTTGCTCAGGGAACCGATGACCCGGACGGCATCTTCCACAACTCCCACCTCCTCACGGGCTTCCCGCAGGGCGGTCTCCCGCGGCGATTCCCCCTCTTCGGATCGTCCGCCCGGAAAACTCAGCTGTCCCCCGTGATCGATATTCCGGCTGCGAAGCGTGAGCACCAGTTCCAGTTCTCCCTCTTCGTTGGGAAACAGAAGCACCAGTACACCGCTGCGGTTCGCGTGATCGGGCGCCTCCAGCCTGCGTCCAGGTCCCTCGTCGACGGGCTCGGGGGCCATCTTGAGCTGTGCCTGCCGGCCGGGGAGATTCCCGTGTAGCCGTTTTTCCAGGAATGTTACAAAGGGATGTGTCAATGTGGAGAAACTGTTCCGGGAGGAGACACCGACCCCGCCGGGTTTCTCCTCCTGTCCTGTTGCCGGGACGGGGATCCGATGGGCAATATATGAAAATTTCGCCCGAGGCACGCTTGTTCCATCTCCCTGCCAATTTTATTACCTTACCGCAGCAGCAAAATGGACGGCGGACGAAGCGATGACTTTCGGTTGAACTTCCTCTCCGCCTCCTCTCTGCCGTTGAACTCCACAAATCAGATACCGTTGACATGAGCACCCTTGTAGTCGGTTCCGTTGCGTACGACGGACTTCAAACGCCTTTTGGTGAAGTTGACCGCACCCTGGGAGGATCGGCCACCTACATCTCACTGGCCGCCAGCTATTTTACCGGTCCGGTAAACCTGGTTGGGGTGGTGGGGAAAGATTTCGCCGACGAGGACATGCAGCTGTTTCGCGATCGGGAGATCGACCTCGAGGGCCTGCAGGTGGATAATTCCGGGAAGACTTTTTTCTGGAAAGGGCGCTACCACTATGACCTGAATACCAGGGATACCCTGGATACCCAGCTGAATGTATTTGAACATTTCGATCCCGTTATACCGGAGGCCTACCGTGACAGCCGCTATGTAGCCCTGGGCAATATCCAGCCGGAATTGCAGGGACGGGTACTGGACCAGGTCAGCGAGCCGGATTTTGTGGTGATGGACACCATGAATTTCTGGATCGAAGGGGCGAACGAGGCCCTGAGGGAAACCATCGGCCGGGTGGACATGCTGGTGATCAACGATTCCGAGGTCCGGGAATTGACGGAGGAACCCAATCTCAATAAGGCGGCCCGTCAGATTCTGGATATGGGACCGGTCAGCCTTATCATTAAAAAGGGGGAGCACGGGGCGCTGCTGTTTACAGACGACGAGTACTTTTCCGCCCCGGCCTATCCGGTCATCGACATCTTTGATCCCACGGGAGCCGGTGACACCTTTCTGGGTGGACTTATAGGGTGGCTGGGATATACCGACGATCTCTCTCCCACCAACCTTCGGAGGGCGGTGACATTCGGCTCGGTGATGGCCAGCTTTTGCGTGGAGGAGTTCGGCACCCTACAGCTCCGTGAACTGGAGGAAGATGATATTTTCGGGCGATACCGTGAATTCATGGATCTGAGCCGAATTCCCGACCACAGCATCACAGCGTGAGGTTCGTGTTCCACCATACCCGCTTTACCAGGCATTCTGCAGATGACGGGGAGGTTCGGCCGTGAACACCATCCTGCTCGCCTCGCGTAACCCGCACAAGATCTCCGAACTTCGCAGGGAGCTTCGGCCCCTCGGCATCGAGCTCCGGTCGTCCGCCGACTATCCGGACCTGGATGAGGTGGTGGAAGACCGGGACTCCCTGGAGGGCAACGCCCTGAAAAAAGCCCGCTGCGCACACAGGGAGACCGGCCTTCCGGCGCTGGCGGACGATACCGGGCTGGAAGTCGATGCCCTGGGCGGGCGTCCGGGCGTTCGCTCCGCCCGGTTTGCGGGCGAGGAGGCCACCGACGAAGATAACCTGGAAAAACTCCTGGCGGAGATGAAGGATGTGGAGCGGCCCGATCGCGGTGCCCGCTTCCGGACGGTGGTGGCTTTTGTAACCCCCGATTCCGAGCACACCTTCGAGGGGATATGCCGGGGCAGGATTTTGCGGGAGCCGCGCGGGGAGAAGGGGTTCGGATACGACCCCGTCTTTCTTCCCGAAGGCGGCCGGCGGACTTTTGCCGAGCTTGAGGGAGAGGAGAAAAACAGCATCAGCCACCGGGGACGCGCCGTCCGGGCCTTCCTGGAGTGGCTCAAACAGCAGCCGTAATACCGTGGGGTTTTCTACGCTGGATTTTATCGTGATCGTCGTCTACCTGGCGGGCGCCGCCTTCCTGGGCGTATGGATCGCCGGACGCCAGACCTCGACGGCCGACTACTTCATGGGGGGACACGAAATCCCTTGGTGGGCGGTTCTCTTCTCGGTGGTGGCCACCGAAACCAGCACCCTCACCTTTATCAGCATACCCGCCGTGGCGTACGGGGGGAATCTGACGTTTCTCCAGATCACCCTCGGTTATATCGCGGGGCGTATCCTGGTGAGCCTGCTGTTTCTCCCGAAGTACTACGAGGGGGAGCTTACCACCGCCTACCAGTTCCTCGGCAGGCGATTCGGGGACGCCATGCGCAATGCCGCCAGCACCACCTTCATGGTCACCCGCCTGCTGGCCGACGGTGTGCGGCTTTTCGCGACGGCCATTCCCCTTGCCATTATTCTTCGCCTCGGAGGGGCGTTTGCCGGCTGGGGCGATTTGCAGCTCTACCTGCTCTCCATTGCCGCCATTGCCCTGATAACTCTCATCTATACCCTTATCGGGGGCATAAAGGCGGTGGTCTGGATGGACGTGATGCAGATGGCGGTCTATGTGGGAGGGGCGCTCCTGGCGGCCGGCATCATGATCGCCGGCATCGAGGGGGGACTTCCCGCCGCGATGTCGATGGCGGCGGAGACCGGGAAGACACAGATCCTGGATTTTGGATTCGGCCTCCCCTTTTCGGAGTACATCGCGCGTCCCTATACCTTTTTCACCGCCCTGATCGGGGGCGCCGTCTTCTCCGTGGCTTCCCACGGCACCGACCAGCTTATCGTCCAGCGCCTGCTGACCACCCGGAATGTGCGCGACGGCCAGCGGGCCCTGGTCTGGAGCGGAGTGGTGGTCGCCCTCCAGTTCGCCCTCTTCCTCTTTATTGGTCTCCTGCTGTACGCCTTCTACAATGCCCAGCCCGCCGAAGCGCTGGGACTGGCCACGACGGACGAGATTTTCGCCAAATTCATCGTGGAACAACTGCCCGTGGGACTCAGCGGCCTGATCGTGGCGGCCCTGTTCGCGGCGGCGATGAGCAGCCTCAGCTCTTCGCTGAACTCCCTCGCCTCCGCCACGACCCTCGACCTCTACCAGCCCTACTGGGGAGGGGGCAACAGCGAGGCGGAAAACCTGCGCGCCTCCCGGATCATCACCACGGTCTGGGCGGTGATCCTGACGGGATCGGCCTTCTTTTTCGCGGTGCTGCAGCTCCAGGAGGGCGAACGGCCCGCCGTGGTGGAGCTGGGCCTGGGGATCGCCTCCTACACCTACGGGGGACTCCTGGGGGCGTTCCTGCTGGGGCGGCTCTCGCGCCGGCCGGACACCAGGGACGCGATGACGGGCTTTTTCAGCGGACTTACGGCGCTGCTTTTTATGGTGGAGGGGCCCCTGCACAATCTGCTTCCGGGTGATCCGCTGGCCATAGCCTGGCCGCTCTACACGCTGGCCGGCAGCCTGGTGGTTGTGGGGACGGGACTGCTTTCCGCATGGTGGCGAAATCGTTAATTTGTCCCCAGTATGAAGGCAATGGTATTGCATAAGGCGGGCGAGCCGCTGCAGCCCGAAGAGGTGGAGCAGCCGGCTGCGGAGGGGCGCCAGCTCCTTATCCGGGTGCTCGCGTGCGGCGTCTGCCGTACGGACCTGCACATCTTGGACGGCGAACTGGAGGATCCCAGCCTCCCGCTGGTCCCGGGGCACCAGATTGTGGGCGTGGTGGAGAAAACTGGGCCGGACTCCGAACGGTTCGCTCCGGGCGATCGCGTGGGCGTACCCTGGCTGGGTTGGACCTGCGGCCACTGCGACTACTGCCAGAGAGGAGAAGAGAATCTCTGCGACGAAGCGCGCTTCACCGGGTACGATACCGACGGGGGATTCACCGAATATACCGTGGCTGACGAACGGTTCTGTTTTCCCGTACCGGAATCCTACGATCCCCTTCAGGCGGCCCCCCTGCTGTGCGCGGGACTCATAGGATACCGGTCACTCAGGATGGCGGGAGAGGGGGAGCGCATCGGCCTCTTCGGTTTCGGTTCCTCCGCACATATACTGACCCAGCTTTTGGTTCACCAGGGACGGCGTCCCTATGCCTTTACGCGCCCCGGCGACGGGGAGGGCCAGAAATTCGCGCGCGAACGCGGGGCCGTGTGGGCGGGGGGATCGGAAACGCTTCCGCCGGAGCCGCTGGACGCGGCCATCATATTCGCCCCGGTCGGCCCGCTGGTCCCCCAGGCACTGAAAAGCGTCAGGAAAGGGGGAAAGGTCGTCTGCGCCGGCATCCACATGAGCGACATACCTTCGTTCCCGTACCGGATTCTCTGGGGGGAGCGCAGCGTAAAGTCGGTGGCCAATCTCACCGTAAGCGACGGGGAGGAGTTCATGAAACTGGCCCCGGAAGTGCCGGTCCGCAGCAACGTCAGCACCTACCCTCTGGAGAAGGCCAACGAGGCCCTGGAAGATCTGCGGGAGGGGAATTTCGAGGGCTCCGCCGTTTTGAAGATACCGGAATAGGAAGGCGGTCTGCCGAGCAGCTACTGATCCGATTCGAAGGAGATGGCCGGGATCTGTGCCCGGATCTCTCCCCGACGGTGCTTGTAGGAGGAGAGGCTGATGTAGAATTCCCCGGCCGACAAATACTCTTTCTGCAGTTCCCTGAGCGGAAAGCGGTTGTCTTCGGCAGCAAAGGTCCCGCCGGTTTTCTCATCGTTCAGATTCACTTCCAGCAAGAAGAGCCTGTTGCCGTTCTCGTCCTCCTGCCCTACAAATACACCCCCGCTGTGGTACTGTCCCGTCAGCTCCCGGAAGGTACCCGATACAATCAGGGAGTCGTTGCGCACGGTTACCGTGACTTTACCGCTGGCCCGGGTCCCGACGGGCGGAACCGATTTGTTGCCGGCGAGCCTGATTTCATGGGAGACCTGGGATTCGGCCGTTTTCGGAACGCTCATTCCGATCAGGAGACACAGAAGCGCGAGTATGCCGGTATGAGTCACATGTTTCATGGCTGCAGGGTTGTTTTGCTCTTAATAACTGGGATCCCTCCGTTATATTATTTACCGTTTTCCGCCGAGGGCCTGACAGGTCAATGATAGGGAGATAAAAATTCATTTGTATACCTTTTCCCCTTTGCGCTGCGGAGAGGATTTGACGTATTTGTTAAGCAAAATTGGATTGCGTTACTTAGGTTCCACGGCGGTTTTCGGGCCGTGTGGTTCCCGCAGTCTATGTCACCCCAGAGAATCAGTCTTTTACATGGCAGAACAATCCGGATTCAGGCGTGACGTGGGCCTGTTTTTGGCCGTCATGATTGGTATCGGTGCCATGATGGGTCCGGGCATCTTCGCCCTGCCCAGCGAGGTGGCCGCCTCCGCCGGACCGCTGGGAATCATCGCCTACCTGGCCATGGGCGGACTGACGCTGTTCACCGCGCTGAGCTACAGCGAACTGGGGGCCGCCATTCCCATCGCAGGCGGGGGTTACTCCTTTACCAGCCGTACGCTTCCCCGCCCCGTAGCTTTTCTGACGGGCTGGTTCTTCTGGATCGGGAATACGCTGGCCTGCTCGCTCTACGCGGTCATCTTCGCGTTGACCATCCAGCACTATTTTATTCCGGAAGCCAGCGTTCTGGCCATTGTACTGGCCATCACGGTGATCTTCACCGCCATCAATCTTCGCGGCCAGGCCGAGGCCCTGCTCACTATCGCGGTAATGAATATTGTCGAACTGATCGTCCTGGTCGGCGTCGGCGTGCTGGGCGCGTTCCAGGTCGAACCGGCCAACCTGGAGCCCCTGGCGCCGATGGGATGGGATCCGTTGATTCCCACCATGGGGCTGATCTATATTTCCTATGTAGGATTTGATCTCATTACCGTGGCGGCTGAGGAGATTGTGGAGCCGGCGAAAAATATTCCGCGGGCCATCCTGATCACCCTGGGGGCGGGCATTGCCATCTACGTGCTCCTGCTCTGGGTGATGATGGGCGTGGTCAACTATACCGAACTGGCCCAGACCAGCACGCCCTTTATCTTTGTGGCGGACCATCTTTTTGGTGCCTGGGGGCGTTGGGCAGGCATCCTCGCCACCATTATGGCAAGCCTGTCTGCGTTCAGCGTAACCCTGGGGGCCAGCTCACGGGTTTTGTTCGCTCTCGGCCGGGACGGGCACTTCCCGTCGATCTTCTCACGACTCCACGACCGCTACCGGACGCCCCACATCGCGCTGTTCGCCTGCGCGGGACTGGTTACCGTTTTCGGGGCCTCGGGTATTGTACGGCTGCTCGCTTCGGCAAGCAGCTTGGGCTATCTGGTGGCCATTGGCATCGTCAACTACGCGGTGATTGCCCTGCATCGCCATATGCCCAACCTGCGCCGTCCTTTTAAAATTTTTCTTTATCCTGTGGTACCGGTACTGGGAATGATCAGCTGCTGGTTTTTTGTGCCCACGCTGGAGACACAGAGTTTGCTGCTGGGGGGCGTGCTGACCCTGATCGGCGGGATCCTTTACCTGTTCCAGCCGGAGAACAGGGCCGGGCTGCGCGGTCTTCCGGAGTTTGTAAGACGCATTAAAATCAAAATCAAAGCGTATTGGAGGCCTCACATGAATGTACTGATAATCGGCGGCGGCAACCAGGGTACCAACATTGCCGACCGCCTGCTGAAACAGGACGAATTTCGAATGGTGTTCCGCTCCTCCGAATACCAGATTACGTTTATAGAAGAGGATGAGGAGCAGAGCGAAAAACTGGGCCAGCGGTACAATGTCCCCATATTCTGCGGCGACGGTACCAAGCAGGAGATCCTGGAACAGGTGGAACCCCACAAGATGGACGTGGCGATCGCCGCCACAAACGACGACCAGCGCAACTCCATTATCGCCCTGCAGGCGAAGCGGCTGGGTATCGGGCATGTAATTGCCATTGCCCGGGATCCGGCGTACGTCTCGCTCCTGGAGGAGAACGATATCGTCTGCATCAGTGCTCCGTACGCCACCGCAGCGATGGTGGAAAATCACCTGGATCGCCCAGGGGTGGCCGATCTCTTTGAGATCGAGGGAGGCGTGGCAAGCCTGATTGACACGGCGGTGCCCGAGAACGGCCGGGTGGTGGGGAGCAGGATACAGGATATCGACATCCCGGAGCAGTGTATCGTGGCTGCCGTCATTCGCGACGACCGGTTTGTCGTCCCCCGCGGACATACCGAGATCCAGGGCGGCGATCACGTGGTGGTGGTCGGCCCGGGAGAGGCGATTCAAACCGCCCACAAGGTATTCTCGGAAGCGGAAAACGAGGAGTGAATCCGGTCCGCCGGGAAACGCCAACGAAGGAGGAACACCATGTCATTGGCAAAAGCGATGAAATGCACGGCCACTCTGAGCCTGTTGCTGATCTGCACCCTTCCGGTCAGCGGACAGCCATGGGGGGACGCCTCCCTGACCGTCTCCCAGCGGGTGGATTCGCTGGTGGAGGAGTTGGAAACGGCGGAAAAAATCGCCCTGCTGTCGGCCGACAGCCCCGGGGTGCCGCGGCTGGATATCCCCGCCTATCACTGGTGGAACGAAGCCCTGCACGGGGTGGCCCGCAACGGTAGGGCCACCGTATTTCCCCAGGCCATCAATCTGGCGGCCACGTTCGACGACGCTCTTGTCCGCCGTGCCGCCTCGGTCATTTCGACGGAGGCACGGGCCAAGTACAATCTCTCCCGGGATGAAGACGGGGGTACGGGACAGTACGGGGGACTCACGTTCTGGTCACCGAACATCAACCTTTTCCGGGACCTGAGATGGGGCAGGGGGCAGGAGACCTACGGGGAGGATCCTTATTTGACCTCCCGGATCGGCGCGGCGTTCGTCCGCGGGATGCAGGGAGACCATCCGCGCTACCTGAAAACGGCGGCCGCGGCCAAGCATTTCGCCGTCCACTCCGGCCCGGAAGCCGGCCGAAGCTCGTTCGACGCGCGGGCATCGGACCGGGACCTGGCCGAAACCTATCTTCCGGCTTTCGAGTACCTGGTGCGCGAAGCGGGCGTCGCCGGCGTGATGTGCTCCTACAACCGTATCAACGGGGTGCCGGCCTGCGCGCACGAACCGCTCCTGAGGGATACCCTCCGGGGCAGATGGGGATTTGACGGGTACATGGTATCCGACTGCGGGGCCGTCGGCAACATCTACGGCTACCACGGGTACGCGGAGTCCCCGGCAGAGGCGGCCGCGCAGGCGCTCAGATCGGGCGTGAACATCAACTGCGGCAACAACTGGGGGAACCATCTGCCGGAGGCCATCCGGCAGGGCCTGGCCTCGGAAGAGGACCTGGACCGCGCGTTGCGGGAGGCGCTTCCCGTTCTCTTCCGCCTGGGAATGTTCGACAGGGATCGGCGGGATCCCTGGAGGGAACTGGGAGAAGGGGACATCTCCACCGACGAGCATCGGGCGCTGGCCCGGAAGGCGGCACGGCAGGGTATGGTGCTGTTGAAAAACGAGGGGCCGGCGCTGCCGCTCAGCCGCGATCTCCACAGCCTCGCGGTGATGGGACCCGTCTCCACGTCCGCCGAGGTCATGCTGGGAAACTATTACGGGACGCCGGACCGTCTGAGTACCTTCCTGGAGGGCATCTCCGGGGCTGTCGGCGGGGGAACCAAACTGATACACTACCCGGGAATTGGTATCGACGAAGGCTCGGTATCCGAAAGCGGCTGGGGCATCTCCCAGGCGCAAACCACGGAGGCGATTGTGGCATGCATCGGACTGAGTCCCCAGTTCGAAGGGGAGGGAATGGAGGCGGTAACCGGCACGGGAGAGCCCTCGGCCGGCCTTCCGGAACACCAGGTGGAATGGGTTCGCGCCCTGCGGGAGGGATACGAAAAGCCCCTTGTCGTGGTGGTGACAGGGGGAAGTCCCCGCGCCATTCCGGAGGTACACCAGCTGGCCGACGCGGTTATCTGGGCCGGATATCCCGGCCAGGCGGGCGGGGAGGCGCTGGCGGATCTTATCTTCGGGGAAACAAGTCCCTCCGGCAAGCTGCCGGTGACGGTACCCTACCGTACGGACGACCTCCCTCCTTTTGAGGATTACGCCATGGAGGGGCGCACCTACCGCTTTCTGGAAAACGAGCCGCTCTATCCTTTCGGATTCGGGCTCTCCTACACCACCTTTCAATACGGGGAGCTCCGGCTGGAACAGGACGAACTCGGGCGGGGCGATACGCTCTCATTTTCGGTGAGGGTGGAGAACACCGGGGACCGCGGCGGCGGGGAGGTGGTCCAGGTCTACCTGAAAGACCAAGAGTCGAACGTCCGCGTGCCCCGATTCCGGCTCGTGGATTTCAGCAGGATCTCCCTGGAGTCCGGCGAGAGCCGCACGTTGCGGTTCAGGGTCCCTCCGGAGGTCATGAAGGTGACGGACAAGGATGGGAAGGGGTTCTACGAGGCGGGCAGGTTTGCCGTTTTTGTGGGGGGCGCCTCTCCGATGCCGCGATCACGGGAGCTGGGGGCCCGGGAGCCCGCGACGGCTTATTTTCATCTTCGTTAGGGTATTAATCGGCAGGTCAGTTCTCCAGAAGCATGCCGGGCACCGGTTTTTCCAGCAGGTACCGGTAGTAGAATTTGTACCGTTCGTGGGTGTAGTGGCGCTGTTTGCCGGGGAGGTTGTACCACCCGTGCTTGCCGCCGATGTAGGGTATGAACTCGAAGTCCTTGCCGGCCGACTCCAGCGCGCTTACAAGCTGCAGGGTGTTCTGCATATGCACGTTGTCGTCCATCGTTCCGTGCACCATCAGCAGAAAACTGTCTTCCTGGTAGTTGTTTACGTAGTTCATCACGGAACTGCTTTCGTAGCCGTCGGGATTGTCCTGTGGTCGGTCCATGTAGCGCTCGGTGTAGTGGGTGTCGTAGAGATGCCAGTCGGTCACGCTGCCGCCCGCCAGCCCGTAGTCGAAGGTGCCTGCGCCCCTGGTCAAAGCCAGGCTAGTGATGTATCCCCCGTAGCTGAAGCCGGTGATGCCGATGCGGTCTTCGTCAATGAAGGGATACT
>CAZGSL010000012.1:0-56540 GCA_964528445.1 uncultured Balneolaceae bacterium
AGCGCTTGTGGCCGATGGAGTACTCCATCTTGTTACGGTAGTAGAAGGTCTGCTCACAGCCGATGGTGGGTTCCACGGAGAGGTGGGTGAGTCCGCCGATCCGGTGCATGTGGTCCTCTACCTGCTCTCTCTTGAACTCCAGCTGGTAGTCGTAGTCCACATGCTGCCAGTTGCATCCCCCGCAGTTGCGCGCATGCCGGCAGCGGGGTTCGATACGGCGGGGGCCCTCCTCCAGGACCTCGAGAAGTTTACCCTCCAGGTAGCTCTTTTTCTTTTTGACGATGCGGGCCTTTACCAGGTCGCCCGGGGCCGTATTGGGAACGAAGACCGCCATGCCGTCTATTTTGGCCAGCCCTTTTCCCTTGTAGGCCGCGGTTTCGATCTGAAGTTCGATGTCGTCTCCTTTGTCCGGAATCATTTCTTACGGTTTGTAGGGGTTGTCTCAAAGAGTGCTTATTCCAACAACGGCCAGGGGAGCGGTCTTACTCTTCGAGCCGGTGCCGATAGTAGGATTCGAATCGAAGGGCGAAAGCGCGTCCGAGACCGCGGCTCTTGCGTACCTCGTCGGTGAACATTTCCAGCTGCCGCATGGCTATTTTGGCCAGGGTCTCCATAAATTTAACGGCGATAAGGGGATGCCGCTTCTTGAGCGTCTCGAAATCGGGTTTGAAAAAGCCGAGCAGGGTACAGTCGGTGAGGCACCTGACCGAGGACATGCGGCGGAGTTCGTAGCCGATGGAGAGGGCCCCGAAGTCGTCAGGGGCTTCCAGGTCCTGGGTGTGCTTCTCGGCCTCCGCATCTTTCCCGGCCTCTACGATCAACTGTACGGCCCCTTCCTGTATAAAATACATTCCGGTGCCCGGATCGCCCTGGTAATAGATATACTCGTCCTCCTTGTAGCTTCGGTTGTGGCAGAGCTGGACAAACTCGTAGCGCTCCATGGTGGTGAGATTCTTCAGAAAGCGCGATTTGGCAATCAGGCTGGATTGCTTCCTGAAAGTATCCAGTTTATCGGAGCCGAACATGGCGTTGAAAGTTGGGGGGTGCTGGTTTTGGTTGATGATGCGAAAGAGGTCGAATGCAGGCCGTTCGGCGGCGCGGAACCTGCGCCGCCTGTCGGTCTCCGCCAAATCCGAACTTGGGAAATATAGCGTTTTACCAGAAGAATACAGAATAAGCCGCACCCGGAGCGCGCGCCCCGGAGTTTACCGCAGGTTGACGCGGCGACCGGGGGGGGGGACCGCGGTTGTTTCAGACTGTTTGGCTGCATGGAGGCTAGAAGGAGTGCCCGATGCCGAAACTGAAATAGAGTTTCCGGTTCTGGAACCACCCCTCCTGGAGGTCGTGAACCCGGAAGGCAAAATCAAAACGGGCCACCACGTAGTCCCAGTCTATCCTCAGGCCCAGCCCGGAACCCACTGCGATCTGTTTGTAAAACTCGTCCAGGTAGAACTTCCCCTCCTCAAAACTGCTTCGCTGTATGTTTTGAGCGGTTGCGCCCGATCTGTTCCCGGCCGATGGAAACTCGGTACGGGGACCGTACCAGATGTTGCCCGCATCGGCAAACCATCCGCCGATCCAGTTCCCGGAGAGGAAGTCGGTGATCATGCGCTGGCGGAGTTCAACCTGGCCGAGCAGTTTGATGTTGCCCCCGTTGATGGCCACTTCATCCAGGGGGATCTCTCCGGGGCCCAGGCTGTAGAAGTCCCATCCGCGGATGTCGTTGCTGCCCCCGGCATAGAAGCGCTGGTTCAAGGGGATGGTGGTGCTCTCTCCGTAGGGATGGGCTATTCCCATAAACCCGCGCCAGGCAAAAACCGCGTCGCCCGGCAGGGAAACATAACGGCGATAGTCGACCGTGGCTTTGATAAAGCGGCTGTAGCTAAGGCTGTTGTCGCTGGTACGAATGGGAGAGGGCAGATTCCCCTCCAGGCTGTCCGGCGTTACCACAAAACGGTCAACCAGCCAGGGTACGTTTCCGCCGATAGAGAGCGAATACTCGCTGAAATATCCGTAATTCCGCTTAACCAGGTCTGTGCGCTGACTACGGAAGGTGTAGCGGAGGATGGAAGAGACCTGGGGGCGGAAGTCCTCCAGGATTCTCTGGTATTCGAAGGAACCGGATCCGTATTCCTCTTCCAGGGAACTCCGGAATTCCGGTGAGGGATCCGTATCCAGCACCTCCAGTTCCACCAGGTCCAGAAAGCTGGAGAAACGCTGGTTGTGCCGGAGTTCGTAGCGGAGATTGAACCGTACGTCCGAATTGATGTTGAAGAGAAGCTGGTTTGAACGGGAGAAGGAGAGGGTGTAGCGGGTGCGGACATTGGAGAACAGCAGCTGTTCATCCAGGTAGGCGAAGGGAAACGTTAACCGGGGCAGGGTATACTCCCCCCTTACTTCGAAGTTCCGGAAGAGGCTGGATCCAAACGAGGGACTACCGGTTTCCGGACCTATCTCCCTGATCGTTTCGCTGCTTACATACTCAAAACTTCCGTTCAGGCTCAGGCTCAGGTTTTCCGCTCTCCCGAAGAGGTTGTTGTTGGTGTAGGTGACGCCGGCCCCCGAGCCGAATCCGTAACGGCGCATGCCGAAAAGATTAAAATTCATGGAGTGTTTTGGCAGTGTCTGGAGCGAGAACATCACCGGGATCTCCTCTCCGCTGTAATCGGGCAGGGATCCGTCCTCGCTCAGGCCGAATTGACGTATGGTAAGCATCCCCAGGTTTTGGAATTCGTTGATCGAGCGGATGTAGAGTGAGTTGTCGAATATCTCTCCCGGGCGGAAATTAATCTGGTCGGTGAGAAGATTGAAATTCGTCTGGGACTCAGATTCCTTCTGAAGATAGATGCGCGCCTCACCCGTAGTGAACGGATCGCCCGCAAGGGTATCCGACTGATCGTAAGAGAGATCGGCATCGGGTCCGGCCAGGCGCAGGTGGAGATCTCCAAACCGGTAGATACGGCCTGGGCGGACGGTAAAAAGAATGTCCAGCATCCTGGAGTTGCTCGAATCCCTTCTCACGAGTGCGTTGACCGAGTCGTTTCGGACGGAAGCGTAGCCGTTGTCTTTCAGAAAGCTGATGATCCGGGATTGTTCGTTCCGAAGGGCGTTTTCTGAATAGGGGCTATCTACCCGGAACGTGGAATCATTGAGCTGGGTGCCGGTAAGGGGGCTCTCTTCAAAGAATTCCTGCAACTGGTCCTCTTCTCTACCCGGAGGATTGGGGATGCCCGTGTAGGAGACGGTGCGGATGGTCGAGCGTTCTCCCTCCTTGATAAGGAAAGTTACTTCCACCCGGTCTGTCCGGAATTCCGCTACATTGGTATCGACGGCCGCGTCCAGGAAACCGATGGTTTCGTAGTACCGGGTAATTCGCTCGATGTCCGTGGCGAGCGTGGAGCGGTCGAGCAGGGCGGGCGGTTCGCCGAACCGGCCGGTTATCTGGTAGATAAAATACCAGGGAGTGAAGCGGGATATGCCCAGAAATTCCCTGTTGGTATGGGTTCGTATAAGATCATCGAGGGTGCGGTCCGGTACGTGCTCGTTGCCCGAGAAACGGATCACCCGCACCACCTTCTCAGTGGCATCGACCTCCGTCTCGCCGGACTCCTGGGCTTCCGCCCCGGGAAGGCTGATGACAGCCACTCCTGAGATAAGCAGAAGGACGGTGAGGATGTTTTTCAAAGCGAAAGGAGTTCTCGGAATGGTTATCCACGTGGGCTGCAAAGACTCCCCGCTGCAACCGATGTGAAATTAGGGACCCTGTAATAGAAAATCAGATGTCAGACGTCGTCGTAGTCGAAACCTTCGTCCTCCTCGTTATGGAAAAAATCCTCCTTGCGAATGTAGTCAGGCCATATATCCTCGATGTCCTCGTAAATCATGTCCTCTCCCTCCTCAATTTCATCGAGTTCGTAGAGATTGTCGATTACCTGTTGGGGCAGTCCGTTGCGCTCCGCCCATTCGATAAGCTCTTCACGTGTGGCGGGGAAAGGAGCATCATCCAGTGCAGCTGCTAATTCGACTGTCCAGATCATAGAAAATACTTTGTGGTCTTTGGTGTTGTTTTTGATGGTTCCGTTTAAATTTCTTAGCCCGTTATAAAACGTATTGTTTCCTAAAATTCAAGTCATTTGATGAAATATTTGTGGAATTTTCATTTCAGCGGCAAAACGGCTGGACCTCCTCCTTCCTCTCAAAACCGTTTCCCCTCCCACGCCTTCATCCGGGGCATGGGAATCCGCAAACAGAGTACCGGGGACAATCGTTTCCAGCCGGCGTCGCTTCCCTGATGCCGGTCGATGCGGCTGCGTTTCTCGTTCCCTGCAGCGACTGAAAGATCTCTCAAATAATTTGTATCTTTCCGCCATGGGAGCTATAAACTCAAAAACGCGAGGTATATTTTATGTTTAGCGGTATAGGAGTACCTGAATTTCTTATCGTCGCCCTCGTTTTTCTTCTCTTTTTCGGGGCCAAGCGTATTCCAGAACTTGCACGCGGCATCGGCCAGGGAATAAACGAATTTCGCAAGGCCTCCGACCAGATAAAGAGAGAGATAGAGAAGGGCGAGAAGGAAGGTTACTCTTCTGCGGGTACGGAAAAGAAGACAACCGAACATACCGAATAGAAATTTAGAAATTTCGAAAAATTAAAGATCTCACGGTGGGAGTGCGTACCATTTCTGACATACAGGGGGCCCTGCGGTCGGGTGAATTTACCCTGCCGGATCTCGTCGACGAGTACCTTCGGACGATAAGCGAGCGCAACGATGCCATCAATGCCGTGATCTCGTTGGATGAGGAACGGGCGATGGATCGGGCGAGGAAGATCCAGGAAAAAGTGGATAATGGTACCGAAGGGAAGCTGGCAGGTGCGGTCGTGGGGATAAAGGACCTTATCTGCGAGAAAGGAAAGAAAACCACCTGTGCCTCCCGTATTCTTCAAAATTTTGAGAGCATCTACGACGCTACGGTAATTGAACGCCTGAGAGAGGAGGATGCGGTCCTGCTGGGGAGGCTGAACATGGATGAGTTTGCCATGGGTTCCTCCAACGAAAATTCCATCTACGGTCCGGTCCGGAATCCCCATGATACCGAACGGGTCCCGGGCGGCTCCTCCGGCGGGAGCGCGGCTGCGGTTGCCTCCGAATTCTGTACGGCCGCGCTGGGATCCGATACGGGAGGTTCTATTCGTCAGCCGGCCTCCTACTGCGGGGTGGTCGGGGTAAAGCCCACCTACGGGCGGGTCTCCCGCTATGGCCTGGTGGCATTTGCCTCCTCGTTCGACTGCATAGGTCCCCTGACCCACAACGTTGACGATTCCGCGCGAATCCTGGAGGTCATTGCGGGATACGACTCCCGGGACAATACCTCCTCGGGCCGGGTGGTTCCTGATTACCGGACTTCGATGGAAGATCCGGATCCGTCTGTTCGAATCGGGGTGCCCGAGGAGTATTTCGGCGAAGGGCTGGACCGCGAAATCCGCGAGGGCATCATGGGAAAACTGGAGGAGCTTGAGGCGGAAGGCGCGGAGCTGATTCCCATCCAGCTTCCCCATGCCGAATACGGTATCGCCGCCTACTACATCCTGGCTACCGCGGAAGCGTCCAGTAATCTCGCCCGTTACGACGGCGTTCGTTATGGCCGCCGGGCGGAGCTGGGAGAGGAAGAGGAGGGAGATCCGCCGCTGGACCGCCTCTACAAAAAGAGCCGGACCGAAGGTTTCGGGGAGGAGGTCAAACGGCGGATCATGCTGGGAACCTATGTTTTGAGCGCCGGTTACTACGACGCTTACTACGCCAAGGGACAAAAGGTTCGCCGGCTGATCAAGGAGGATTTCACCCGGGCTTTTGAGAAGGTGGACGTAATCGTATCTCCCACGGCTCCCTCCACCGCGTTCAGGCTGGGGGAGAAGACGGATGATCCCATCCGGATGTACCTTAACGACATGTACACCATTTCGGCCAACCTTGCCGGCATCTGCAGCATCAACGTCCCGGCAGGGATTCACTCCAACGGCCTTCCCTACGGTATGCAGTTTATGGCCGATGCGTTTCAGGAATCTAAAATGTTTAACGCGGGCCGGCTCGTCGAAGAACTGGCTTAGATCTCTCCGTTATGACCTCTCGCATAGAAGGCAAACTTGCTCTCATAACCGGTGCCACAGCGGGAATTGGAAGAGCCTGTGCCCTCCAGCTGGCCGAATCGGGTTGTGCCGTGGCCGTTACGGGGCGCAGGGAGGAGCGATTGAAGGAGTTGAAAGAGGAGATCGGTTCCTCCACCGAGGTACCGGTGATAACAGGTGCCTTCGACATCCGGGACCGGGAGGCGTGCCGGGAATTTGTGGAGGGGCTGCCCATGCAGGTGGATATACTGGTAAACAATGCGGGGATGGCCCGGGGGACGGAGGCGGTTTACGAGGCGGATTACGAGGACTGGGATGCCATGATCGACACCAACATACGGGGAGTTTTGAACATGACCCGGCTTATTACTCCCATGATGCGCCGGCGCGGAAAGGGGCATCTCATAAATATCGGGTCTATCGCCGGCCATGAAAGCTATGCCGGCGGTTCGGTTTACTGTGCCACTAAACACGCCGTAAAAGCGTTGACGGAGGCTACCAAGAAAGATCTGCATGGAACGGGAGTGCGGGTCAGCATGGTCTCGCCGGGCCTGGTGGAGACAGAATTCAGTGTGGTGCGTTACCGGGGCGACCGGGAGAGAGCTAACAAGGTATACGAGGATATGAAGGCCCTCACGGCGGCGGACGTCGCTGAAATAGTGGTTTTTATTGCCAGCAGGCCCTCCCATGTCAATATCATGGACACCATTGTGTTCCCCGTCGACCAATCCTCTTCCACCATGGTCCACCGGGATGAATAGCAGACTGGTTTGTGTGGCTGCTTTTCTTCTCCTGGCCGCGGGATGTACGGGCAGTGAGAATGCGCGCTTCGGTTTCGAAAACCAGGGGCGAGAGGCTCCTGGATTTTCGGCCGACAGCGCTTACCGGTTTATCGAGCACCAGCTCTCTTTCGGTCCCCGAAACCCGGGCAGTGAAGGACACCGCCGGACAAGGGGATGGCTCATCGACAAACTCTCCGACTACGCCGGAAGCGGGGGTGTGTTTGCGCAGGACTTTCAGCGCGTTGTCCGGGGGGATACGCTGCAGCTGAGCAATATCATCGCCTCGTTCAACACCGGAAGTTCTGATCGTATCATGCTTTGCGCCCACTGGGATACCCGGCCGCGGGCCGAGCGGGATTCACTGAATCCCGGCGCTCCCATCCCGGGAGCGGACGACGGCGGCAGCGGCACCGCGGTTCTCCTGGAACTCGCCCGTATTTTCCGGGACCGCCCCCCGCCGGTGGGGGTAGATATCGTCCTGTTCGACGGGGAGGATTACGGGCGGGAGGGCAACCTGGAGAACTACTTTCTCGGTTCGCGATACTGGTCCGCCAATCCCCCGGTGGAAGGTTACCAGCCCCGTTTCGGAATCTTGCTGGATATGGTGGGGGGAGAGGAAGCCCGGTTTCCCAGGGAGGGATATTCACGCCAGTTCGCCCCCTCGCTGGTCAACGGGCTCTGGGACATTGCCGCGGAGATGGGTTACGGGGAGCTCTTCGTCCCGGTGGAGGGCGCCCGGGTTTCCGACGACCATGTGATTGTCAATCGCGTACGTGACATTCCCATTATTGACATTATCCACTACCGTAACGGAGAGGATGGCGAGGTGGAATTCCCACCCTACTGGCATACCCAGAGGGACAATCTCGAGATTATTGACCGGCAGACGCTGCGGGCGGTGGGGGAAGTGCTTTCCGAGTTGATCTACAACAGGATACGCTGACTCCGGGGCAACCGATCTATGAACTACCTGAAACTGGTCATCGCGATTCAGGAAGATTATCAGGAGAGCCTGATCGCCGAGATGCTGGAGCTGGATATCAGCGGTTTTGAACAGCGGAAGGAGAAACTGATTACCTATCTCCCCGGCAGTACGATGGACGGATCCGTGCGAGAGCGGATTGAAGAGGCCCTGGCGACCTATCCCGGGAATAATTTCATACAGTCGGAGGAGGTGATGGCCGACCGGAACTGGAATGAGAAATGGGAGGAAACCATACGTCCGCAGCGGATTGGACGGTTTTTTGTGAAACCCACCTGGTCAAAAGAGAACGTGCCCGGCGGACAGACCCTTATCGAGATCGACCCCAAGATGTCGTTCGGTACCGGGTACCATGAGTCCACCCGTCTTTTGCTCAGGATGCTGCCGGAGGTGATCAGGGGAGGTGAAAGGGTATTGGATGCCGGTACGGGTACCGGCATCCTGGCTATAGCAGCCGCAAGACTGGGAGCCGGAAGCGTACTGGCGTTTGACATTGACGAGTGGAGTGTGGTCAATTCCCGGGAGAATATCCGGCTGAACGAAGTCGACGACCGGGTGGAAATTCGTCGGGGATCGATAGGGGAAGTGGACGCAAACGATCATTTCGAGCTGATTATCGCCAATATTGATCGCAATGCCATCCTGGAGATGCTCTCCGCTTTCCAGCGCCACCTGCTGCCGGCCGGGACGCTTTTGCTCTCCGGACTGCTCGAGGATCACGGCAGCTCCGTTGAGGAGGCGCTGGAGCCCCCCATGGAAATACGGGAGGTGAAGACCGAAAATGAGTGGCTGGCCATCCGGGCGGTCAATGGGAATAAAGAGAATGATTCTGTATGTTTAACGCTTTAAAATAGGCAACCGAAGCAGCATTTTCTGATGTCCCGGGACAACGAGGACGAACATAACGATGACCCTTCACCCAGGGAGAACGCGTCCGCCAGCAGCCGGGAAGACGATGTACTGGTGGAGGCCGCCATCGGCGGCGACGAAAAAGCCTACAGTCAGCTGGTGGACAAATATGAGCGGGCGCTCTATTTTCATATTCTTAAAATGGTCAAGGACCGGGGACAGGTGGAGGACCTGGTCCAGGAAGCGTTCGTTAAGGCATTCAACAATCTCAATACCTACAGCAACAACTACGCCTTTTCGACGTGGCTCTACCGTATAGCGACCAATCACACGATTGATTACCTGCGTAAGAAAAAGCTGCAGACCCTCTCGATCGACGAGCCCGTCAATACCCGGGAGGGAGAAATGAAGATGCAGCTGCCCGACAAGGAGGCGGCCACCGACCGGAAAATTATCCGGAAACAGCGCCGGGAGATGGTCCGTGAGGCCATCGATGGTCTGCCCGAGAAGTACCGCAAGGTGATCGAAATGCGGCATATGGAGGAGAAAAGTTACCAGGAGATTGCGGATGTGCTTGATCTTCCCCTGGGAACGGTGAAAGCGCACATTTTTCGCGCGAGGGAGATGTTATACAAGGCGTTAAAGGAGAAACGGGGAACGTTTTAGTTTACGGCACAGGAAACCCGGGGATAAAGGCAGGGCCGTTCTCCTTCGCTCAGGAGTCCAGCACCAGTTCCAGGTTCATTTTGAACTTGTCGAATTTAGCCCGTCGCACGGCGCTCCCCCGGAACAGCCTGTCGTACTCCTCCCTTTCCAGGTGTTCCCAGAACTCCAGATTTTGCCTGGTCACCTTTTCCCGGGGATGAAGATCCTCCATCTGCCCGTATTGGGGGTCGTTGTTCCAGGGACATACGTCCTGGCATATGTCGCAGCCGAAGATCCAGTCCCCCAGGCTGTTTTTGTGCTCTTCGGGAACCTGTTCTTTTAATTCTATGGTCAGGTAGGAGATGCAGCGGGTGGCGTCGACCCTGTAGGGTTCGTAGATGGCGTCGGTGGGACAGGCGTCAATACAGCGGGTACAGGAGCCGCAGTGATCGGTTACCGGCGTGCTGTAGCGGAAATCGGCATCCACGATCATCTCGCCTATGAAAAAGAAGGAACCGATTTCCCGGTTGAGGACATTGGAGTTCTTGCCCATCCATCCCAGACCGCAACGTACCGCCCAGGCTTTGTCCAGTACCGGGGCGGAGTCCACAAAGACCCGCCCGTTGAGTCCGCCGCACAGCTCCTCCGTAAACGCGAAGAGTTTTTTGAGCTTTTTCTTGTAGACCCTGTGATAATCCCGCCCCTGGGCATATTTGGCAATTTTCGGGGCCTCGCCGGATTCCCTCATCTTGTCATGATCCGGATGATAGTAGCTCCCGATGACCGAAACTACGGAACGGGATCCCGGGACGAGTTTGGTGGGATCTACCCGTTTGTCAAAATGGTTCTCCATCCAGTCCATCTCACCGTGGCGTCCCTGGCTGAGCCACTCTTCCAGCCGCCGCTCCTCTCCCTCGAGTCTGCCGGCACGGGCAAATCCACAGGCGTCAAATCCCAGTCTCAGCGCTTCCTCGCGGACCCGCTGGGTGCGTTGGCGAAGATCCATGGCGATATCTAGAGGGAATCCGACTTGACCTCTTTCAGCTTTCCGTTCTCGAGCTTTACGGTGCGGTGGGGATACCGCTTGACGGTTTCGTAGTCGTGGGTGACCATCAGTACGGCCATTCCCCGGTTGTTGATCTGTCCCAGTAGTTCCATAATATCGTGTGAGGCTTCCGGATCCAAATTGCCGGTGGGTTCGTCAGCAAGCATAATACGCGGTTCGTTGGCCAGTGCTCGTGCTATGACCACGCGCTGCTGCTCTCCCCCCGAGAGCTCGCCGGGCATGTTTTTGCGCTTGTGGCTCAGGCCCACCATCCCCAGCAGTTCCAGCACCCGCTGTTTGATGAAACTTTTCTTTTCGCCCGTCACCTCCAGCGCGAACGCGACGTTGTCGTACACGCTGCGGTCGGGCAGCAGCTGGAAATCCTGGAAAACAATGCCCAGGCGACGGCGAAGATAGGGGACCTGTTTCTCTTCCAGGGAGGTGACATTCATTCCTGCAACACGAACCGTTCCTTCTTCAGGCAGGATGTCACGGTAGATGAGTTTCAGGAACGAGCTCTTTCCCGCCCCGGTCTGCCCGATGAGGTAACTGAACTCCCCGTTGGATAGCGTAAAATCGATCCCGTCAAGCACCCTGCGATAGTCGTAGGTGACGGTCACATTGTGAAAATCTATGACTGAACGTTCGGACATCGCAGTACCATGGTTATTCTAAGGCTTTTTCGGTGTGCGGGCTCCATGTCAAAACCGTCGTAGCAGGCCGCGATGTCGAACCCGGCTTCCTCGACGATACCGGTCATTTCGGCGAGGGTATAAATGCGCTGGCGATGGCGCTCGGTGAACTCCTCAACGACCGTTTCTCGATCCTCGCTCAATTTTTCAATGCGGAAATCATTATAGTGAATTTTTTCCTCCGGATTGTAGCTGCTTTTTCGGAAGTACCGGTAGTTGGCGCTGGCATATCCCTCCTCGTTGTTCAGGTAGTTCACGGCCTGGATGGAGTTCCTCGGGGTGGTAAAGTCGAATATGAACAGGCTTTCCGGGTCCATGGCCTTTTTAATCTGTTCGAGCATGGTCAATACCCGACTGGGACTGTGGAGATAGTTTACGCTGTCGAATATGCATACCAGCACGTCGAAGGTACGATCAAGGCCAATATCCAGGAAGTCCATAACCCGGAATCTCACCTCATGCTGCAATTTCTTCGCCTTTTTTCTGGCTTGGGCGATCATCTGCGGGGATTTGTCCGTCGCGGTGATTCGATAGCACCCAAGCTCGTCGAGCGAGAGTGCCAGCGAACCGGTTCCGCAGGCCAGTTCCAGTACGGTGCGGGGATCGGGATGGTGCTGCTGGATGAGCGCATCGATAAAGTCCGCCCAGTAGTTGTAATCCACATCCTCCATCAGGGCATCGTATATCGTCGCCAGCTTGCTGTAGGCGGGATAGCGCTCTTCATCCATGGGACGAGATTTTTCGGTTTCGGGCGAGTTCTGCCGCCAGGGCAAAGGCCCGGCTGAAAGAGGCGGGATCCGCGCGGTTGTCCCCCGCGATATCGAATGCCGTACCGTGGTCGGGAGAGGTCCTTACAATAGGCAGCCCCGCCGTGAAATTGACGCCTTTTCCGAAGGATAGCGTCTTGAATGGGATCAGTCCCTGGTCGTGATACATGGCGAGCACGCCATCGTATTTTTCCTGCCGTTGCTGCCCGAAGAATCCGTCGGCGGAGTGGGGGCCGGTGACATTCAAACCCCTGCGGACAGCCTCCTTTACCGCCGGAAGGATGGTCTCGGATTCCTCACGCCCGATCACTCCCCCGTCTCCCGCGTGGGGATTCAATCCCAGGACCGCTATGGCCGGATTGCCGATACCGAAATCATCCTTCAGGGAGGCGTTCATCAGGTCAAGGTGTTCCGAAAGCAGCGGTTCTGTTATCCGCCCGGCCACCTCGCTGACGGGGAGGTGTCCGGTGGCAAGTCCCACGCGGAATGGGCCGTCAACCAGGATCATCATGACACGGTCTGTTGATGTTTTTTCCGCCAGGAACTCGGTATGTCCCGGTATGTCGTAGCCGGCGCGGTTGACGGCCTCCTTGGAGATAGGGGCGGTGACCAGGCCGTCGGCCTGCCCGGAGAGGCAGAGTCGAATTCCGTCTTCGACAGCCTTCATGGCCGCCCTGCCCGCGGCGGACGAGATTTCGCCCGGTTCGATCTCTTCTTTTTCGACGGTAGAGCTCTCCAGCAGGTTGATTTCCCCCTCTTTGACTTCCGAGGGGGAGGAGCAGACGTGCCATGAGGGGGAGAGTTGTATCTGCGCAGCGTAGTATCTGAATACCGTTTCACTGCCCAGCAGGAGGGGAGTAACGGAGTCCGGGCGCTTGTCCGCCAGCGTTTTCAGCACCACTTCGGGACCAATGCCGTTGAAATCACCCAGGGATATGGCGAGGCGTACCGAATTCATCATTTCTTTTGAATCTTGTTGAAAAGCATGTCACCAATGGACAATCCCTGTTACCTGTTCCCTCAGCTATCGACCAGTACAAATTCACCGAAGCCGCTGGTCGCCCTGAAGACAAACTGACGACTCTCGTAGATCCATATCTCCCTGGTGGGTTCACCGCTGGGATAGGTACGCTCTATATTTTGCGGTTCTCCGTAGCGAATATAGATACGGCCCTGGTCGGTTTCGTATCCGGGAGTTTCACGGCTCGAAAACTCTTCGTAAGCGTAATCGATACGACGGTAATACTCCGCCATCAGTTCGTTGTATTCGGTTTCCGGTGTGGGATCCCGCTCTTCCCAGAATTCCCGCAATTTTCGCTCTCTTTCCTGTATGGTGCCCTTTCGGATGTTACGAATGGTGCTGTCGTCCGCTATGAACCGAAGCATGTCAATGGCTGTTTCCAGGTTCAGCAGGCTGGCTGGCATGTCCCGCCACAGAGAGCGGAACACCCTCTCAGCCACGATGTCGCCCGTACGGCTGCGGATCACGGTCATGCGGTAGAAATCACTGGGAAAGCGGTTGTTCGGAATGTTCAGGAAGGCGAAGTCGTGATCGCCCTCCTCAAACCCGAGAGCGATCCCCTCCCGGTCGAGAATGGGCCGAAGCCCGGTCCGAATGGAAGCGGATTCCAGGACGGTTTCGTACTGGGTGGATTTAAAGGTGGTATCCTCGTCCGAAATGGTGATACGGTCAAGCCTCAGGTCATAACGATCGCCCTCCTGGTGGCCGGGCAGGTGAACGAGGGTCCTGTAGTTGGATGCGTAGGGGACGTGGTTCCCTATGTTGAGCAGCGGAAAGGAGAGGGGACGTGTCCCCGTATCGCTTTCGGGGGGACTGCCAAACAGGATATCCCCGTGTTCCTGCCGGTCGTAGGGCCGCAGTCGGAATGCACGGGCGCGTGAAGTTTGCTCGTCGGCGTTCTCTCCCCGGGTCATTTGCATAATATAGACGTAGATACCGGGGGCCAGATCGACCGACAGCACTCCCTCCATGACCTGGAACCTGGACTGCGTCTCCTCGTACCCGGCCGCGGTGGCCGTATCCGACCAGGCCGCCCGCCCTACCGACTGGCGGCCGGTTATATCCACTTCATCCGGATCCCTGAGATCTTTTTCGGTACCCCGGAAGAGTTCTATGGTGAGGTCCGCCGTACTGTAGAATTCCCCGTCTTCGCCCCCGGATTGCTTCCGGAAGGGGAGGGCGTGATAGGGTATCTGGAAGGTCGTTATCAGGGAGAGTGAGTCTTCGGTCGCTGCCGGGAGTGTGAAAAAGTCCATGTACACCGCCTGGCCCTGACTTCGCATCATCAGCGATTGAAAGGAGGTATCCGATTGCGCCCAGGCCGATGGGGAGGAGAGGAGGGCGAAGAAGACCGTTCCCGTCAGAATCCATAGCAGCTTTTTGACCGTCTGAGACATATGACCCATGGTTAAATTTTACGCAAGATACCGATTATTTCTACAGATCAAACAAGCCCCGGACCTTCCCCCCGCGGGAGCGTTCTCAAATCCGGATCCGACGATCTCCTGCCGGGCTTTGAGCTAAGATAAAATTCGTTATTTTGGAAACGCTTTTAAACCTGAACTATTACCCTTCAAAACTTTACCAGGCAGGCATGAACGTAAAAGGACAGCAATCGGGTTCCGGCAAGTCGCTTAAGGAACTCATCAGGGAGATCAACGAAGTCGAGCAAGAACTGAAGAAGGGAGGGGGGGAGAAACGGATTGAAAAGCAGCACTCAAAAGGAAAGCTGACTGCCCGTGAACGAATAGATAAACTGACCGACGAAGGGAGCCGGTTTTACGAGCTGGGAATTTGGGCCGGCCACGAACTGTACGAGGAGGAGGGGGAGTGTCCCGCGGGAGGCGTGGTCATGGGGACCGGCAAGGTGAGCGGACGCCGTTGCATTATTGTGGCCAACGACGCCACTGTCAAGGCCGGTGCCTGGTTTCCGATAACTGCCAAGAAGAACTTGCGGGCCCAGGAGATCGCCCTTGAAAATCGTTTGCCCATCATCTACCTGGTTGATTCGGCCGGGGTCTATCTTCCGATGCAGGATGAGATTTTCCCGGATAAAGAGCATTTTGGACGAATTTTTCGCAACAACGCCGTCCTGAGCGCGCGCGGAATCCCGCAGATTGCGGCCATTATGGGAAGCTGTGTGGCCGGGGGAGCCTACCTGCCTATCATGAGCGACGAGTCGCTGATCGTGGACGGAACGGGCAGCGTATTCCTGGCGGGAAGTTACCTGGTGAAGGCGGCCATCGGAGAGGAGGTGGACAACGAAACGCTGGGAGGAGCCACCACCCATACCGAGATAAGCGGGGTGACCGATTACAAGATGGAGGATGACGAGACCTGCCTGGCCACTGTACGGGACCTGGTGGACAAACTCGGGCCCTTCGATAAGGCGGGGTTCAATCGGAAGGAGCCCGAAGAGCCAGCGAGGGATGCCGTGGAGTTGCTGGAAATACTGCCGGACGACCGTACCAAGCCGTACGACATGAACGATATACTGGAGTGCATCATCGACGCCGACAGTTTTACGGAATTTAAGAAGGGCTATGGCCAGACGATGGTTACCGGTTTTGCGCGGCTGGACGGCTGGAGTGTGGGAATCGTGGCAAATCAGCGGAAAGTGGTGCGCAGCAAGAAGGGCGAGATGCAGATTGGCGGGGTCATTTACTCCGACTCGGCCGACAAAGCAGCCCGGTTCATCATGAATTGCAACCAGAAAAAGATTCCGATTATCTTCTTTCAGGACGTCACCGGTTTTATGATCGGGAAACGCAGCGAACACGGGGGCATTATCAAAGACGGAGCCAAAATGGTGAATGCGGTAGCCAACAGTACGGTACCTAAAATTACGGTAGTGGTGGGCAACAGCTATGGTGCCGGAAACTATGCCATGTGCGGCCGGGCCTACGATCCTCGATTCATCTATGCCTGGCCTTCCGCCCGCATCGCGGTCATGGGGGGGACGCAGGCCGCCAAGGTACTGACCCAGATCAGGGTCTCCTCGCTCGAGAAGAAGGGGGAGGAGATCACCGAAGAGGAAGAGCAGCAGATCATGAGCGAGATACAGGATCGCTACGAGGAGCAGACCGATGTCCGCTACGCCGCCGCCCGCCTGTGGGTCGATGAGATCATCAATCCCATTGAAACCCGGGAGCGGATCTCAGAGGCTATCGCCTGTACCGACTGCAATCCTCAGATGGAACCCTTTAAAACCGGGGTCATCCAGGTCTGACGGCTTCGCCCCCTGAGAGGTTCTGGAAGGCCTGAAGGAGGGGGCATTTACATTTTTTTTCTTCTGGCGCGTTTCATTAGTCCATGAAAAGCGCTTACTTGAATTTTAATCCTCAACCACAGGCAAAGTAAGCATGAAGCGAGTACTCAAAATTCTTCCGGTACTGCTTGTGATCGCCGGGATGGGAACGTCACTGCACGCCCAGGAACTGCCGGCACAAGCATTTGAGAATGTCACCATACACCGAGCCGACGGGAGTACCATAGAGAGTGGTACTATCGTGTGGCGCGAGGGGGTCATCGAGGCTGTCGGTCGCGACGTTGAGATCCCCTTCGATTCGTTCGTGATTGACGGTGGGGACTCCCTCCATGTCTATCCCGGCTTTATTGACGGATTCGCCGAATGGAGCAGTCCGGAAGCCCGGGAGTGGGAGGAGACCCCGCAATACCGCGGGAGCCCCACCATGGAAAGGGCAGGGATCCGCCCGGAACGCATGGCGCGCGAGGTGCTGACTATGGATTCAGACAACCTCGCCGCCGCGCTGCAGAACGGTCTCACTACCGGGAACATGGCCATACGTGGTTACATGGTACCCGGCCAGACAGATCTTTTCTTTATCAAGGAGGAGATCGCGCCCGGAGACCTGTTCCAGGGTGGAATCGGCATGCAGATGCAGTTTGAAGAGTCCGACAACGTATTTCCCGGCACGGTGATGGGCGTGGTTGTCCGCCTCCATCAATTGTGGAACGACGCCCGCGCGCACCGCGACTGGCAGACCTACTACGCATCCAACAGCTCGGAGCTCGCTCCCCCGGATCACGAACCGCAACTGGAGGCGATGTATCCGGTGATGGACGGAGAACAGCAGGTATATTTCAAAGTCGACAGCAAGGAGATGATCGAACGGGTCTTCAAGCTGCAGGATGAACTTGGGTTTGATCCGGTTATCGTATCAGGGATGGAAGCCTGGAAAGTGGCCGAGGAATTGAGCAGCCGCAATATACCCGTCCTCGCTTCCATCGATTTTCCGGACGAGCCCGACTGGCGGTCCGAAGAGGAGGAATCGTCGGAGGAGGAAATGACCGATTTTGACCGCCAGTTCCGGGACAAACAGTGGAATGCCTACCTGGAACGGATACGGAACGTCCGTACGCTGATGGACAACGGCGTACGGGTGGGATTCGCTTCGGCCGGGATGGACCTGGGTGATTTCGGTGATCATCTTCAGACCTGGATCGAGCACGGCAACGTTTCGCCGGAAGAGATACTTCGGGTCCTGACCGTCAATACCGCGGAGATCCTGAATCAGCCCAACACGCTGGGGACGATGCGTAACGGCAGGGTGGCAAGTTTTTCGGTCATGGACACGCCTTTTACCGAAGAGGATGCCCAGACCCTTTACTCGGTTTCCGAAGGCACCCTGGCTGATTTCAATGAATAAATTTAAACAACACTGCGTAGAGCCATGAAAAAATTACTGTTTACATTACTCCTGAGTTGTCTGACCGCGGTAGGCTTGAGTCAGTCTTCCGGTTCGGTGCACATCAAGGGAGGCACGGTCCTGACCATTACGGACGGTGTACTGGAGAATACCGATGTATTGATAGAAGACGGAATCATTACGGAGATCGGGCAGAACCTGGATACTCCCTCCGGGGTATCGGAAGTGGATGCCACCGGTAAGTATGTCATGCCGGGTATTATCGATGCTCACTCCCACATTGCGGGTATTGATATCAACGACTCTTCCAGCCCGGTGACCGCCCAGGTCAAGATGGGGGATTCGATTGATCCCAACGATATCAGCATTTATCGTGCCCTGGCGGGTGGAGTGACCTCCATTCATCTTCTCCATGGTTCGGCCAATGTGATAGGTGGTGAGTCAGAAACCCTGAAGCTGAGGTGGGGGCAGGGACAGGAGGGACTCAAGTTTGAGGACGCGCCCCGTACCATCAAATTCGCCCTGGGCGAGAATCCCACCCGCGTGCACGGAAGCCGGGGCATTATGCCCAGCACGCGAATGGGCGTTGAGCAGGTTGTCCGTGAAAAGTTTGACGAGGCCATCGATTACAAACGCAATCGCGAAGAGTACCTGGAGGCCAGGGAAAGGTACGAGAACGGCAACGGGCCGGCCCCTAAACCGATAGCGAGAAACGAACAGCTGGAGACGATATCTGCTATTCTTGAAGGGGATATTCTGGTGCACTGCCACTCCTACAGGGCCGACGAAATTCAGATGCTTATGCGGGTCTTCGATGATTACGGGGTCGAAAACTACACGTTTACCCACGCCAATGAGGCGTTCAAGGTGGCTCCCGAGCTGCGCAAGAACGGGGCGCACGCCTCCGTATTTGCAGACTGGTGGGCCTACAAGTTCGAGGTATATTACTCCACCGCCTTCAACGCCTCGATTCTGAATGCAAACGGGGTGAACGTCAGCATCAACTCGGACAGCGGCGAGCTTATCCGCCACCTCAACCATGAGGCGGCCAAGACCGTGCGGTACGGCAGCACCTCTGAAAACGATGCGCTGCGGATGATCACCATCAATCCCGCCCATCAGCTGGGCATTGACGACCGGGTGGGCAGCATCGAGGAAGGCAAACACGGGGACGTAACCGTGTGGGACGGTCATCCGCTGAGCGTGTACAGCGTTAACGAGCTTACGTTTGTAGACGGCGTCAAGTACTTTGATCGCGAGGAGGATTCGGACGACATGCGCAAGGAGATCAGTCCCGCTACCGACAACGAGCATGTCGGTCCGCCGACCCTTATTTCCGAGGGTCGCCATTTTGACTCCTGCCTGAGGGACGTGGATACGTTCTATCTTCTCGAAGAATCGTCTTCCCAATAAGAATTTAACTCAAAAGCGTGATACCTATGAAGGCTCTCAGAAACGTAATGCTGATTTTAGTGGGCTTGTGCCTGGCCGCAACAACGGCCGAAGCCCAGATAACGGAAAAGCCCGAATTCGGGCAGTTTGCCATTGTTAACGCCGATGTCTATACGGTGACCGGCGGGATTATTGAAGGCGGTACCGTGCTTATTGACGGCAAAACCATTACCGGCATCGGTGCCGATCTGCAGGTGCCGTCCGGCTATCAGCGGATCGACGCTTCCGGCAAGCGGGTCTATCCCGGCTTCATAGACGCGGGGACGGGCGGGCTCGGCATGGTCGAAGTCAGTGCCGTGTCGGTGACCGTGGATACGAACGAGGAGGGGGATTACACCCCGAACGTCATGGCGTTCACGGCCATAAATCCCCATAGCGCCGCCATACCGGTAACACGGACCAACGGCGTGACTACGGTCATTTCTCCCCCGGGCGGCGGAACCATTCCCGGGAAAGCCACCCTTATCGACCTGTATGGCAACACGCCCGATTCGATGGCTGTCCTGCAGACGGCCGGCCTGATGCACGACTGGCCCTCCTCCACGGGGGGCGGCTGGTGGGATGATCGCTCGGAAGAGGAGATCATGCGCCAGTATCGTCAAAACGTGGAGGAGATACAGGATTACTGGGACAAAGCTTTTGCCTACCATGAAATGATGTCGGCCTGGGAGGAGAATCCCTCCGGACGGGAACAGCCGGACAAAAACGCGGGCTTGGAGGCCATGAGAGAGGTGATCCGGGGCGAAATTCCCGTGATTGTGGATATTGGCGATTCCGCGGATATTACGGCTTTTCTCGAATGGGCCTCCGGCATGCAGGAGAGAGGCATACGGTTTGTCCTCGCGGGGGTGGATGAGGGATGGCTGGTAGCTGACCAGATCGCGGAGTCCGGCATTCCCTGTATTGTTGGACCCGTCCTGAGTACGCCCTCCCATGACTATTTCAACTACCAGACCGCTTACCAGAACGCCGGCAAGCTGGCCGAAGCGGGGGTCAAGGTGGCGATTACCGCCTCGGATGTTGAGAACACCCGGAACCTGCCTTTCAATGCCGGTTATGCCGCTACCTACGGAATGGGAACGGAAGAGGCACTGAAAGCCGTAACCATTAATCCGGCCGAAATTTTCGGAGTGGATGACCGCATCGGGAGTATTGAGGAGGGGAAAAAGGCCAACCTGTTCATCGTGGACGGAGATCCGTTTGAAGCGACCTCCCAGGTCGATCAGGTCTGGATTGACGGCTACAAAATCCCGATGACCGACCGGCACATGCAGCTTTACGAGCAGTTCCTCAATCGCGGGGACGAAGCCGCGAGAAACTGAACGAGTTTGACCGCTCTGCAGCAAGGGAGCGGCAGTCAACAGAATATCGAAACCGGAAGGGCCGCTCGGAAGGGCGGCCCTTCTGCGTATAGTGAAAGATCGTTACCGTTATGTCCACTCCGTCTACCTATCTGGCCGCTGCGCTTCAGATGAACAGCCAGCCCGACCCGGAAGCGAATATCGAACAGGCCCGCTCCCTGGTGAAAGGGGCGGCCGAAAGGGGATGCCGTCTGGTATGCCTGCCGGAGAATTTTCCCTGGATGGGGAATCCCGGGAAGCGCTCCGAGCGATCCGACCGTATAGCAAACTCCGCCAGGGCCTTCCTGAGCGAGGCCTCCTCGGAATACGGCGTCTGGCTATCCGGGGGCACCTATCCGGAACCTATCCGGGATCCGGAGGCAAAAGGGAAGGTGTATGCCCGATCCCTGCTGTTGAATCCTGAGGGCGAGACGGTCGCGTCATACGACAAAATGCATCTCTTTGATGTTGATCTCCCCGGGGGAGAGTCCTACCGGGAGTCCGATTACATCGAGCCGGGAGCGGCGGAACCGGTGGTCGCGGATACCGGGGAGACAGGGAAATTGGGACTGAGTGTCTGCTACGATCTGCGGTTTCCGGAGCTGTACCGGGCCCTGGCGGACCGAAACGCGCAGGTGCTGCTGGTCCCCTCGGCCTTCACCCGTACCACCGGCAGGGACCATTGGCATGCCCTCCTTCGGGCCCGCGCTATTGAGAACACCTGCTACGTGATCGCGGCGGCTCAGACCGGCGAACACGGTGGGAACCGCGAAACTTTCGGGCACGCGATGATCCTTGATCCCTGGGGGAGGATCCTTGCGGACGCGGGTACGGGAGTGGGGATGGCGGTCGCCGAAATTGATTTCAAGCGCCTGGAGGAGGTGCGTCGGTCGCTGCCCTCCCTGGGGCATCGGCGCATTCAGGATTTAAGCCGGTAGAGCAGCGTATCCGCCCCCAGCAGCATCCCGCCGGCCAGGGAGAGGACCAGTACACTGAGTACCGGCTCCCATATCACCAATCCTCCCACCATGCCCAGCACCGCCCCCAGATACTGGATATAGCGGAGCTGTTCGTTGGTGGCGCCCCGGATAATCCCGGAAATCCTGTCGTTGTCGTATTCCCGGAGGTTGTCCTCCACCAGCGAATGCACATCCAGTTGGTTTACCAGCTTGTAGAGAAGGGAGGTCACCACGTTCTCGATGGTTTCGCTGTTCTGTTCCACTTTTTCAGGGAGCTGGTCCAGCAGTTCGTCGGTCTTGTTGAGCGCTCCCTCGATTGAACCGGGTATGCGCGCGAGGGCCTCTTCGATAATTTCCTGCATCTGCTGTCCCCTGATAAAAGAGTACGCCTTCAGGGCCACGCGTTCCAGGGATTTATCCTCCAGCGTCTCTTCCATCTGCTGGATAATTTTCTCGGCCATGGCGGTTCGAATCGTGGGATCGGCGATCATCTCGCGGGTATATTCCACTACCCATGATTTAAGCTCCCGGCGAAACCCGGGATCGTCTATGATTCCCTTGAGATAGCGGGTGGACTCTTCCCGGTATCGGCTGATCATGCCTGTTTCGCTAATGCGCCGTTTAATGATTTCGGGATTGATCAGGTCTTCCGATACGGCTTGTGCCAGCCGGTATGCAATGCGCTCTTTCTGTGCGGGAATCAGTCCCTGGCCCAGCAGGGGACGTTTTTGGGAGGGCTTGAAGAGCATGGTGATCGCAAGCCAGTTCGTGAGATATCCGATAAGTCCGCTGATGCTGATAATCTTGAGCAGTCCCCCGAAAGAGAGCGTATATCCCCACAACGTCCAGCTCATACCGGGAAAATCCCAGAAAAAAGAGAGCCCGAACAGCATCAGCAGCAGGTAGGGTATAAGGGCAAGCAGACGGAGCATGCGCCCGCGGGGATGACGGTATTGCTCGATTTCTCGCCGGGTGACAGAATCGGTTTCTCCCAGTTGGTGGATGCGGCTGTGACGGCTGATGATCTCCCACAAACGTTCGGCATATTCCCGGGTCTTCCGTTTGGCCGAATTGAGGGCCGGTTCCCGTGACTCTTCGGAGGGTATCATATCGTCTGGCATGTGAAGCGGAAAGTTAATGACCGGAATGGACAACGTATCATACGCATTGCGGCAATAGGAGTTTAGGTTTTTTCCTCACTCCAGCGCTCCAGATAGCGGTCTTCCCTCTGCCGCATATCCTCCTTACGGGAGGGGGTATCGTCCCCGTATCCCACCAGATGTAAGAGCCCGTGGACAAAAACCCGCATGAATTCTCTCCTGACCGGTTCGTCCAGCTCTTCCGCCTGCTCCCGGATGCGTTCGGGACAGCAGTAGAGCGTTGCCTCGATCTGTTCGCTCCCGGCCGTCTCCTCGTACCGGAATGTGATAATATCGGTCAGGTAACTTCGATCCAGGTACTCCCTGTTAATTTCCCGCATGCGAACCGGCGTAACGTAGACAAGCTCGAGCATGGAAAAACTGCACGTTTCGCCCTGTTCAACGAGCCGGACCATGGCCGTGGCCCCGGCCTCATCGAGCGCTATGGGTGTTTCGCTTCGATTGAAGATTTGTAGAGGGGTAGAACCGGACATGGTTCAGTCCTCTTCGTCGAAGGAGAAATCGTCCAGGTCTACGGATTCGGTGAGAGATAGGGCGATCGCGCACATCATGAGATCTTCGGGCAGCTTGGTAAAATCGCTGTTGAGGATCAGCTCGCTGACGTTGGAGTAGAGACTGCAACCGGCTCCGCGCTCCACAATCAGGCCGGAGGTGCGATCGTGCTTCCGACCGAAAAAAGTGACCTGTTTAAGCATGTCGCTGGCAATGAACGCCGTGCAGTTATGAAGTTGCAGGAACGTGTTGGAGGCGTAGACGGATACCATGTTCAGGGCATCCCCGTTTACTTCCAGTCCCAGGTGAATTTCCAGTGCCAGTTTCCGTCCCTCCTCCTCGTTTTCCACCTCCAGGCGGTAAACGTCATCTCCCAGGGGCTTGGCGCTGGAATCGAGAACTTCCGCGATGGCGTCAATATTTTCCTTGGTGAACTGGTGTACCATTTCTGCCTGCCTTTTTTCGCCTGTGTGCCTCGGTTGAATTAACCTGAGCGGCTGCCACACAAATATACCATACGAATCTCACAATAAGAAATCCCGCCGGTTACTCGAGGAGTCCCCACTGATTGAGCTGCTGCCTGTTCTGATCCTCGCTGGTGGGGAAGGGAAGGCGCTGGGAGCTCACCTCTCCAACGGTATCAGAAAGGGCGGTGGCCAGATCCTCTCTTCCCGCCGTATAGTAGATTCGCTGAAGCAAAACAAGGTGACTGAGGTTACGTGTCAGCTCCCTGGAGATGCTCTGTTCCCTGCCCGACAGATCCTGCACCCGGTTTTTCAGGCTGCGCTGCCGCTCCATGTTGGCGTTCATGCGCGCCTGGTTGATCTGCTCCTGAAGCCGGCTCATCTCGGATTGCAGGCGATCGTAGCGATCAAGTACCTGCTGCAAATCTTCAAGGGCTTCCGGCTCGCCCTGCTGTGACAGCTCCAGAGCGCCGGTCGTATCGCCGGCCTGCGCGTAGCTGTGGGCATAGAGAATCAGGGTATTGATATCATGGACGTTGGAGTCGTAGAAAGGAATATGTTCACGTCCCCAGTCCAGCCACTTGATCGCGCTGTCCGGCTGGCCGATTCTCCGGTATTTGTCGGCCAGTTCGGTGATACTGAACCGGTAGTTGCCCAGCATGCGCCGGATGTTCTCGTCAAGATACATGTCGGGATTGTCCCATCCCCTGAAACGGAAACTGTTCAGGCGTTTGGCGTGAAAAGACGGATCGATCCAGCCGTAGGTCTGGCCTGATTTCTGTTGGGGAACAATGCGAAAGGCTTTCCCCTCGAAGCGGAAATAGTCCTGCAGGTTAAGCTGGCTCTGGCTGGAGACCGTATTGGAAAAGTAGACGGGTCGAAGCCAGCGGTTCTCTCTCAGAATGTGAAGAATCAATTCATCCTGGATCTGGAGATAGCGGACGGGATTACCCTGGGCGTCGCTTCCCGCGTTTCGCCCCCCGAAATACCACTCCACCTCATCGTCGAGGGAGTCCACCGGCATGCCGAAATCCATCCCCTCGCGGTAAATCGTCAGTGTCGTGTCGGGTTTTACGCCGATGGTCTCCTTGTATTCGTTGTCGTTGGAAAACGCTCCCCGAAGAAGGTCTTTGTTGACGGGGATGGAGAGCGTATCCGGCTGGTACGTCGCGTAGCCGCTGGTGATCTCCTCAATCTCCTGGTCCGTCAGGTCGATAGGCAGGGGAGGGGATTCGTGAGACCACTGATCGCGAAGCTGTTTGATGTACCAGTCGGTGTTGAGCAAACTCAGGTTTACAATGCGTACGTCCGTGCGAACGCCCTCCACCTCCTGCAGATACCAGAGGGGGAAGGTGTCGTTGTCACCGTTGGTAAACAGTATTCCGTTGGGTGCAACCGACTGCAGCAGGTTGTAGGCGTAGTCGGGCGCGATGTAACGCTCGCTTCGGTCGTGATCATGAAAGTTCTGGTAGCCAACCCAGAGCGGGATGAGAAACAGAAGTCCCAGGGCTCCCCGGGCTGCCAGAACGTTTGACTTGAGGTGTTCCTTTATCAGGTCGGCGATGCCCACCCCGCCCATTCCGATCCAGATGGCGAAGGCGAAAAACGAGCCCACATAGGCGTAGTCCCGCTCCCGGGGCTCGTTGGGCGTCTGGTTGAGGAAGACGATGATGGCCAGTCCCGTCATGATGAAAAGAACCAGCACGGTAAAAGCGCGTTTCCAGTCTTTCTGAAAGTGGAAGAACATCCCGAAGAGCCCCAGAAGGAAGGGCAGGTAGAAGTAGCTGTTGTGCGCGGGATTGTCTTCGTAGGGGCTTTCGCTGAAACCGGCCTGCCAGCCGGCATCCTGAATATCGGACTCCCTCCCTATGAAATTCCAGTTGAAGTACCGCAGGTACATGTGGTTGACCTGGTAACTCCAGAAGTAATCCCAGTCGCTGCTGTATCCTGCGTAGGCCTGCATATGGGAGGGATTCCGGGAGTAACGCCGGGGGAAGAGTACCTCTTCCTCCGTATTGACCGTACCGCGGCTGTTATCGTAGGTGTGTCCGGTTAGCAGGGGAGTCTGGCCGTACTGCTCCCGCTCCAGGTAGCTTATGAAGGCCTCCATGGTTTCCGGGTCGTTCTCGTCAATGGGAGGATCTGCTGCGGAGCGGATGAAAATGAGGCTGTAGGAGGTAAACCCGATAAGAATCATGGCGTATGCCAGTACCGCCATGTTGGCGACGCGGTAGTTGTGACGGTAGGTGTACCAGAGTCCCCATGCCACCAGGCCCGCCACCCCGATGACAAAGGCAACCGGTCCGATCAGGCCGTAGGTGGCTCCGTCGATCCCGTCCATGATGGAGGGGATCATCTGTATGGTGAAGGGATAGATCACGAAAAAGGAGACGGCCGACAGCAGGCCGGTCAGCAGAAAGGTCTTGAACTCAAACTTTCTCTTTTTGAAGTAGACAATGAGTACTACAAAGAAGAAAGCCAGCAGGTTCAGCAGGTGAACGCCCAGGGCCAGTCCGAACATGTAGGCGATCAGGATAAGCCAGCGCTCGCTGTAGGGTTCCCTGTGGTGTTCGGACCACTTCAGGGCCATCCATACCACCGCGGCGGTGAAAAAGAGGGAGATGGCGTAGACCTCCGCTTCAACCGCGTTAAACCAGAAGGTGTCGGTAACCGCGAACGTAAACGCGCCTATAAGTGCTCCGCCGTACATGCCCAGCCGGTCCCCCCTCTCCATGGAAGATACGTCCGGTTTCCACTCCCGTACCAGGCGGACAATAATCAGGTAGAGCAGCATCACCGTCAGGGCGGAGGAGAGTGCGCTGATAAAATTGATGCTCATCGCCACGTAGCCGGTGGGTACAAACATCGAGAAGATTCTTCCGAGCAGGGAATAGAAAGGAGCTCCCGGGGGATGGTTCACTTGCAGCCCGTGGGCAACAGCGATAAACTCCCCGGAATCCCAAAAGCTGGCGGTGGGAGCCATGGTGAGCACATACAACAGCAGGGAGGCCAGGAAGACAAACAGGGCCAGGATACGATTGGTAGACTTGTGGTCCGAAAACATTCCTGTTTTAATCCAGTGGGTCAATTGAGATATCGATTTATTCGGCTTGCAATAATACTCATAGGCTCTATGGAATCAAAATAGGATCCATCTTCCGCGCCGTCCGCCCCCTTCCGCGGATGGACGACGTTTCAAAGAAGAATTTACCAACGCATGGTGTATGCCGATATTTCCGGGGAACTGCTGTTTGCCTCTCTTGAAAAAAATAGTTAAAAAAGAGCTCTCCGCTCCGAACTGCCGCGAACGTTTGACATCTTAACAGAAATCCATAATCAAAGCGGTCTGAATCAGATGGAATCGTCATCCTCAGGATCCTCTTCCAACAAGTTTTTTTCCTCCAAACTGGGACTCATTCTCAGCGTGCTCGGCATAGCGGTCGGAACGGGCAATATCTGGCGATTTCCGAGAATAGCGGCCCAGAACGGGGGCGCGGAGGGCGCCGGCGCTTTTCTTATTGCCTGGATTTGCTGTCTTTTCCTCTTTTCCATTCCGCTCATCATTGCGGAATATGGCATCGGTCGCCACGGCCGCAGGGGAGTGATCGGCTCGTTCATCAACCTGGTCGGCGGTAAATTCGCCTGGATGGGGGCGTTTATCGGCTTCGTGGCCACGGCGATTATGTTCTACTACAGCGTGGTGGCCGGCTGGTGCCTCTACTATCTTATCGAGTCGGTGAGCAGCGACCTCCCCACCAGCGTGCAGCAGGCGGAGTCGGTCTGGTACGGCTTTCAGGGCTCGGCGCTGCCCTCTGTATTTCACGCCCTTATGATGGGCGCGGGGGGATACGTGGTGGTAAAAGGGATCTCTTCCATTGAGAACATCAACAAGGTGCTGATCCCCTCTTTGCTGCTGGTGGTGGTTATATCCATGATTCGCGCTCTCTCTCTGCCGGGTAGCATGGCGGGGGTGGAGTACCTGTTTACGCCTGACTGGTCCACGCTGGCGCAGCCCTCCCTCTGGCTGGAGGCCCTCACGCAGAACGCATGGGATACGGGGGCGGCGTGGGGACTCATCCTGACCTATGCGGCGTACATGCGCTCAAAGGATGATGTGACCATCAGTGCGTTCCAGACGGGAATCGGGAACAATATCGTCTCCCTTCTGGCCGCGGTTACGATCTTTTCAACGGTTTTCGGCATCCTGGGAGCCACGATGGAAAACGGTGAGGTGCTGGAGATCATGCAGACCTCGGGCCCGGCCGGTACGGGACTTACGTTCATGTGGATGCCGCAGCTGTTCGCGGAGATGGCGGGGGGCAGGTTTTTCGCCATTCTCTTCTTCCTGGGGCTCACTTTCGCCGCCTTCAGTTCCCTCATCTCCATGATCGAGCTGGCCAGCCGCGTTTTTGTGGATATGGGTGTGAAGAGAAAAACCGCCACGCTCTCGATTTGCGCCGCCGGTTTCCTGCTGGGGATGCCCTCGGCCATCTCGACGGATTACCTGGCCAACCAGGATTTCGTATGGGGTGTGGGACTGTTGGTATCGGGAGCATTCATGTCGTTCGCCATCATCAAATTCGGACCCGCCACCTTCCGCAGCCAGGTGGTGAATATCGAGGAGCGCAGCCATACCCTGGGAGCGTGGTGGGACGTGATTATAAAGTATGTGGTACCCGTGGAAGTGATCACCCTGCTGGCATGGTGGATCTATCAGAGTGCGGCGGTCGAAAGCTGGTATAACCCTCTTAGCGCCTTTTCGGTGGCGACCGTCCTGCTGCAGTGGGGAGTGGTCATGGGCCTGTTTCTCTGGTATAACCGGAGCATTGCCGACCGCACGGATGCCGGGGACCGGGGAAGCGATTGAACCGCCCAGAACTTGTAATGGGATTATCCGTATCGTTCGTACATAAACCTCATCAATATCATTTCCATGAACAGCAAAGCAAAGACCCTGGTCACGGCCGAATTCAATCCGGAGATCAAGAAATATCTGCTGGTCTTTTCCCTGCTTCTCCTCACAGCAACCATCGTCGGCATCGTCCTGATCCCGTTCTGCCTGCTTATTGCTCCCGTTCTGATCAGGAAATACTTCGACCGTCTCAGCTGTGAGCTGACTACCCGTTCCCTGCGCTTTGAAAAGGGCGTAATATTCCACATGGAAAAGACCATCCCGCTGGACAAAATCCAGGATCTCACGTTCAAGGAGGGCCCCTTGCTCAGGGCGTTCGGACTGAGCATCCTCAAGGTGGAAACGGCGGGCAATACGGGCCAGGGAACCAGCGATCTGACCCTCATTGGCATATTGGATGCGTCCGATTTCCGTGCCAGGGTGCTGGAACAGCGTGATATTGTCACCGACAACAACCGGGGTGAGGGGAGGGAAGCCGGTTCACCTGTGGCGGAGTTGCTGGGGGAAATTCGGGATTCCCTCCGCAATATCGAATCCCATATTACCGACGGGGGAGAGGATTCGGAGAGGGATACCTCACCATTCTGAGGAGGCGCTGGCCGACGTAACACCGGCCTGAAAATCGAGCGCCGCCGAATTCATGCAGTAGCGAAGACCGGTCGGTTCCGGTCCGTCTTCGAAAACGTGGCCGATATGGGATCCGCAGCGGGCACAGACGATTTCGGTGCGGGTCATAAACAGGCTGTTGTCCTCCCGTTCTTCCACTACGTTTTCCTGGAGGGGTTCCCAGAAACTGGGCCACCCCGTGCCTGATTTGTATTTTGTTTCCGAACTGTAAAGCGGTAATCCGCAGGCCGCACAGTAGTAGATACCCTTTTCCTTGTTGTCCCAGTATTCGTTCAGGAAGGGGAGTTCCGTCCCCCTGTTCCGCAGTATCCGGTATTCCTTTGAGCTGAGTTTCTCTCTCCACTCGTCCTCCGTCAGCTCGATCTTTTCAAAAGAGATGCTGTCGGAGAAGTGCTGCCGCGGGAAGTGACCGGGATCGGAAGCAGCGGCCGTGGCTTGCATGCCGCGTTCAACGCCGGAGTAGAGCAGAGCGGTGAGTCCCGCCAACAAGATGCATGAGAAGACCAGTATCAGCGATTTCATACGAGTTGATTGGAACATGATATCATGGGTTTAAACATTGCGGTACGCATTCGTATACAGGGTGGGGAATCGCCATGCCGCCGTTTCCTCACGAGGAGATTCCCCCGGACGGCCAACGAATGAGACGCTTTTATAATATAGCTCTTTCATATAAAACGCCCGAAGATCAATAGAAGGTAAAGGCTCCGAAAAAGAGGCTGGAATCGACACCCGGGTTGATCTGGCCGGTTTCGCCGTTGGATAGGTGAAAAAACGTGTAACCGAGAGAGAAGGAGCTGTGAGCCGTCAGGCTGAATTCGAGGCCACCTCCTACGCCGAAGGTAAAATTGGACCGTGTACCCCTGCTGTCGGGAAAGGGGCGGGTGAAGAACATCATTCCGGCGGTGGATTTGAAAAAGGGCTGTACCGGTTTGTTGTTTCGGAAATTCAACTGAAAGCCGAGCGGGTTCAGCCCAATTCCCGACACGGTGGCGGTCTCTTCCCGGCGAATGCCCGAACGGGTTTCCGGAAAGGAGTAGCTGGCATAAAAGCTCATTTCGGCAGTATATTCGAGCAGGACGGGGCCGGTTGTTAGAAGTTTCCTGTTGTATCTTCCCCCCATGAGGCTCAGGGTGGCGTTGCTGGTCTTGCCCAGCATCCGAAACGAATCAAAGGAGTACCCGCCCCAGAGAGCGTATTCGTGGAGGTTCTCCCCGGTGCTGACCCATCTCACCCGGGAAGATAGCACGTCGGTTGTATCGGACTTTTCGGCGATTGTTGGCTGTTCCGCATGGGACTGCGCCTGCGTGGCGGGGGACAGTCCAAGGCTCAGGACCATGACCATCAGAAGTATGTTACCCGTGCGGATGATTCTTTTCATGCTGTACGGCGGATCTTACTGCTCAATATTACGACCGTATTTTTCCAGAATGTCGAGTACCTGTGGAACCGGCAGGGCCTCGATTTGCCTCCCATTCATCCCTTCCATCGTCTCCGCATGGAACAGGGAGTTGATGATGGCTTCTTCCGTAGCCTCGATCGCTGCCATGAACAGCGGGGACATGGCCTCGTTGCGTAGCATCTCGACCCGGCGCAGCGGCGAATCGGAACGATAGGAGACCCGGACCGAATCCGAGGTTGAAAAGGCGATGACATAATCACCGCTTCCGTTGGAGGCGATTCCACCTGTCCGGGCAAGTCCCATAACCGCCCGTTTGGCCAGCCTTTCCAAATTGCGCGCGTCCAGCGGGGCGTCCGTGGCAACAATAATCATGCAGGAGCCTTCGGGCGACTCATCTGTCCGGCCGCTCATGTAGAACCGGTCCAGCTCCTCGCCCACCGGGACCCCGTCCACGCTCAGAACCCCGCCGAAATTACTCTGGACCAGCACGCCCACCGTATAGCCTCCCTCCGATCCGGGCAGTTGTCGCGAGGAGGTGCCGATTCCCCCCTTGAAACCGAACGCGCTGGTGCCTGTTCCCGCTCCCACGTTGCCCTGGGCTACCTGACCCGATGCGGCCGCTTGGATAGCTTCCAGAACGTCGCTCCGGGCGATATGACGTCCTCGGATATCGTTCAGGTAGCCGTCGTTGGTTTCTCCCACCACCGGATTAACCGACCGTACGTTTTCGTTCCCCTCCTGCTGCAGCGTGTAGTCCAGCACCGCGTCGGCGGCCGTTGGTACGCTAAGCGTGTTGGTAAGAATAACGGGAGTCTCCAGCGTTCCCAGCTCCTCTATCTGGGTGGAGCCGGCCAGTTTGCCGAAGCCGTTGCCCACATATACTGCGGCAGGCACCTTTTCCTGGAAAAGGTTACCGCCGTGGGGCAGGAGGGCCGTTACACCGGTACGGACGCTGTTGCCTTCGACGAGTGTCTTGTGGCCCACCATCACTTCCCTGACGTCCGTAATGGCGTTCAGTGGACCCGGAGAGAGGACCCCGATCTCCACCCCGTAATCCCGGAGGTTCTGCTGGCCGTTGCCGGTGGTGATACTCAGAAAAAGGATCAGAAAAGTGAATATGGATGCTCTCATAAGGCTGGCGTTGGTTCTTCGGCTTCAATGAAAACTCTTTTCACCCGCGGGAACCGGGATCGGACCTCGCGGGTAATGCCCGATACGGATTTTTCCACTGCCCCGGTCTCCAGGCGGTCCAGGAACTCCAGGCTCAGGTTGACCAGAATAAAATGGGGACCTACGTGCATGGTAAGGATCTCGTTCACCCCGGCTACCTCATCGTGGGAGGCGGCGATCTCACGAATGCCCGAGACGACTTCTCGTTCCGCACTCTCTCCGATCAGCAATCCCTTGGTTTCGTAGGCAAGCCAGGCCGCGGTGAATCCCAGGATGCCCCCAATCACCACCGATGCCACTCCGTCGTAAACCGGGTTTCCCGTCCACTGTCCCAGGGCAATGCCCAGGAAAGCTACCACCAGGCCGAGCATAGCAGCGGAATCCTCAAACAGAACCACGAAAGTAACGGGATTTTTCTCCTTCTGTACGGTCTCCAGATACCCCCGCTGCCCGCGGATACGGTTGAATTCATTCCACGCAAAATACCAGGCGAATCCCTCGAACACCATGGCCAGGCCGAGTACAATGTAGTTGGTAAGGGGGTTGGTGATTTCATGAGGATCCATGATGCTGTGAATCCCCTCATAGATGGAGATGCCGGCTCCCACTGCGAAGATCATGATCGCCACCACGAAACTCCAGAAATAGATCTCTTTGCCGTGACCGAACGGATGCCGTTCGTCGGCCGGACGGGATGCTCTTTTCAGCCCCAGCAACAATAGCACCTGGTTACCGGAATCCACCAGCGAGTGAATGCCTTCGGAGAGCATGGCCGAACTTCCGGTGAGGATGGAGGCTCCGAATTTCGTGACGGCGATCAGGCTGTTGCCGACCAGCGCCGCGTAGATTACTTTCTTGGAGGAAGAGGCCATCGGGTTGGATGCTGTTGCCGCAATTCCGAATGTTAATTCAATAAGGGTTACAGAAGAATAGCAATACTAGTAAAATTCCACTGGTTTAAAAAGACAAATGCTGTACAGGGGTGAAATGACGGTGCCGGCGCCCCGGTTCATTGCGTTTATTGGGATATGGTCAAAAATCCACGGAGAGGCCGACCTGCCAGTTGCGGCCGGCGGCCGGCTCGTAGTAGCGGCCGCCGAAAGCGTTGACAAGCACCGAGCCGTTGTAGCGCCGGTCCAGCAGGTTGTTGACGTTGACGAAGGGCTGGAGGCGTACCTGCCGGTTATTTCCAAATCCCAGACGATAGCTCAATTTGGCGTCAATCACGTGATAGCTTCCGTTGTAGGCACTATTCAGATTGTCCACCGGATGGCGGCTTACAAATTCGTGATTTGCTGAAATCAGCCAGTTCCCCGGTCGCCAGGTAAGAGAACTGTTCCAGCGGTGTCTGGCCACGCCCGGCACTTCCCTGCCTTCCAGGGAAATCCCTTCCAGGGTCGTTGCCTTCCGGAAGTAGGCATCCGTCAGTGTGTAGGTGGTATTCAGGCTCAGGCCGGGCAAAAGATGTGCGTTCAGCAGGGCCTCCACTCCCCTGTGAACGGTTTCTCCCTGGTTGCGATAGTAGACGGGACCGTCGGCGGTGAGCTGAAAGGGGAAAAGCAGATCGCGTATCCACATATGGTAGAGTGCCGTTTCGTATTCCACGCTTCCATCCAGCATATTTCCCCGTACACCGGCTTCCCATCCAACGGTTTTCTCCGGCTGAATTTCCGGATTGAATCCCTCTTCGTTGTCTGGACGGTTGACCAGCTCGGTTGTGGTGGGAGCTTCAAAGCTGGTGCTCAGGTTGCTGTATATTCGGGCGGATCCTGCCTCCAGGCTGATACCGATGGCCGGATTGAGAGCGTAAAAGTCCCTGCTGCCGGAAGCGTCCGGGGATGCGGCATCGCTTGAGAACGCAAGATTGTCAAATCGCAGGCTTCCCAGCAGTTGAAACTTGCCCGAAGAATAGGTGGCGGAGGCGAAAAGGGCCCGGTTCCAGACGGTTTCCAGCTGGTCGATTTGTACGGCCCCTTTCCGCCCGCCGTCGTTGTTGTACTCCGCCCGGTCGTCACGCTGAAGTTTGACTTCGGCGCCCCCGCGAACCTCCAGCCGGTCGAAGGTCTTGTCGACCGTGGCCCTGATGCCGCCGCTCCAGCGGTTGACGTCAATGATGCCGAAGGGAAGCGGATTTTCCAGGTCCCGGTGAATCCCCCAGGCGGAAAGGGTCATCATTCCCAGGGAGGTGTCATCCAGGTAACGTATACCGGCCTGGCCCTGGGTAATTGATTTGCCGGCCCCGGCCTCCACGAACGAGGGGACCGCCATCTGGGGATTTTCCCGGGCCTGTTCCCGGGTGAGGCCGCTGGGATGCTGGGCCCGCGGCATGTGGTTGAGTGCTCCGGAGTATTCAAGGACTCCTCCGTTGGACAGGTTGAGCGAACCGTTCAACCCCATTCTCCAGAGGCGGGCGGAACTGTAATTCCGAAAGCCCGGATCGTCCAGAAAGGAACCGTACGCGTTAAAGGAGTGGGCATTTCCGTCGCTGTAGTACTGGACTTCTGTCCGTGCCAGGCCGTAGGAACCTCCCATGGCGCGCATTCTGAAGGTTGAGGCATCCGTATAGCCCGGATCGGTGGAGAGGTAGAGGACTCCGCCGCTGCTGTTGCCCCAGAAAGAGGAAGCAGGTCCCCTTATCAGTTCCGCACGGCGTACGAAGGCGGGATCGATTATGTTGGTCATGGCCTGTCCGTCCGCCACCGTCAGCGGTATGCCGTCCAAAATCACCTGAATGCCCCGTACTCCGAATGCCGCCCGCCAGCCCAGGCCCCGGATGGTCATTCGTTCCCCCAGAGCGTAATTTCGGCGGTTGTTGACCCAGAGGCCGGGAAGATGCTGTCCCACTTCGGAGAGGGAGAGAGAAGCTTCATGATTCGTTTGCGCCAGGTCCCGGTTTCGTGCGGAGAGGGAGAGGGGGGCATTCGCCACGGTGATGGCCGAACGCACCCCGACCACTTCGATGGCTTCCATCTCAATCGAAAGGGTGTCGTCCGAACTTTCACCCGCTCCCTCCTGGGCGGAGAGGGCCAGGGGCAGGGAAAGGAGAAAAACGAATCCGGCCATCCATTTTACATTCTGAGACATCCCGTACCTGTTTCTGGGAGGAATATTTTGGGTTATGTTCTCATTCTTCCGTATGATTTAACCGGTTTACCACCGGCGAACATTCCAATATGGATATGCAAGCGTACGTTTTAACAAAATAAACATACTTTTCGAAACGAAGGCGCGGAGCCGGAAGCGGTATGGGTAATGGGAGACCGGCATGATACATGACATATGTATCGTCAGGCCGTTTTTTTCGTATAGACAGACCATGAAGCGATCAGGTAGCCGACATATCGCAGGATTTTCGAGCTTATCATCGGTTTTTAACCGCCATTTCGAGTGGTTCGTGCTGTTGGCAGGACTGCTCATGATGGCCGTGTTGGATCCCCGGACGGCCGGGGAGGGATACTGTCTTTTGGAATGGATGGGTATTACCTGGTGCCCCGGCGACGGGCTGGGACGATCGATTGCCTGGGCAACTCATGGCGAATTTTATAAGTCTTTGGAATATAATATAATGGGAATTCCATCTATAATAATTATAGGTGGCAGGGTGCTCTACCTGGTGGACGGAGAATTTCACCTAACAGATAAAATAAGGAGCTTGATATGGCCAGAATGATAGACTACTTACCGGAACTGGAAGGAGACGAGGCGGCGTATATCTCCCGATTGATGGAGGATATGGATGAAGAGCGGGCGCGAAGATTCAGCAGCGTCTACCGTGCCAGGAGGAAGGATCCGCAGATCATTCTCTTGACGGCCGTTATCGGGTTTTTCGGCGTGGCGGGCGTCCACCGTTTTATCATCGGACACGTGGGAATGGGTATTCTCTATCTTTTAACGGGCGGACTCTGCCTGATTGGAACCATTGTGGACCTGATCAATTACCGGAATCTGGCTTTTGAATACAACCGGGACGTAGCCCGCGAAGTGACCGGACTGATATAGCTCGATCGATCAGTTGCCGATCTGGAATACCCGGTTGACGTTGAATCCAAAGCGGAAATCCCCCGCCCAGAAATCCGTATTGGTATGGGAGATGGCGTACTGTTCGGTATGCCACCTCGTGGAGCTGAGGAAGAGCTGAAACACGTGCCCGCCGGTCTCAATGCTCAATCCCACGGAGAATGGATCCTGCGCACCGCTCGCCCGGTCGCCAAAAACCGGGAGGTACTCCATAAAAAGAGCATAGCGCTGGCTGAGCCGGTATTCCGCCCCGATCCCCAATCCGTACTGGGTGCCGGCATTGCCCGGCAGTGGGGTCTGAAACCAGGAGAGTATGGGACTCAGTTGCAGGGAGAAGCTGTCCCCGAATTTTCGTGCGAAGATTAACGAACCCATCCCGATAAGATCATCGGAAAAGGGGCGCCGGTTTTGGGCGGTAATGACCCCCAGGTCACCTTTCAGGCTTATACTCAGCGGATTGCCGCCGTCCCTGGTTTGTCGCATAAGGGCCAGTTTGGTTCTCAGATCCACCGCCTGGCTGGTGCTGGTCCGGCCGATTCCGAGGGACCACCGTTCGGTGAGGCCGACATCGAGTCCCAGCCTGACCGTGGGATTGATGTCCAGTCCGAAAAAATTCTGGAGCGTGCGATTGGATGCAACCCCGAAAGTGTGGAGTATGCTCACGTTGAGATTCCCGGCCGGGAGCTGTTCAACGGTACTGGTGGAGACCAGGCCAGGAGTCCAGAACGTCTCGCTGACATAGGGTTCGGTCTCTGCCCGTTCACGTTCCATCTGGGCCATGAGGGGCAGGGCGGCCAGCAGGAGACACAGCGTTAACGGTATCTTTTTGTTCATCGTGTTATTCGTTTTCGGGTTCCAGAGTAGCATTCAGTTCAATGTCGATATTCTCGCTCACGCGGTAAAATAAAATTCCCGGGGGCTTTATCTCGTAATCGGTCATGTCGAGCGTCCAGGACGCCTCCAGGCGCAGCCCGTCGCCGGTGCGCCTCAGCGTACCGGCGACGGAAATATCCCTTGAAATTCCGTGGATCGTAAAGGTGCCTTCCGCGGTTACCTGCTGTTCGCTGTTCGAATCGGGATTGAAGGGCGTGACCAGCTTGCCGTAGAATTCCGCAAACGGATACTCCCCGGTCTCCAGCGTCTCCCGCATGTCTTTGTCCCTTTTTTCAATCCCGGATTCGAGGGTATTGAGATCCAGGTAGAAATCGACCGTGGAGTCGGCCAGGCTGATCCGTCCGTGAAGATGGTCGGAAGTACCGGTAAAAGAGTGGAGGGGCACGGAGGAGTGAAACTCCGCGTGCCCGCTTTCGGTGCGGAAGGCCTGGCCGTCGGCATCCTGCCACCCTCCCCACGCCAGGAGAAGGCAGATTAGCAGACTCGTGCGGAAGATTCCCGAGTCGGTCACCATCGAACTAATTGTCCTGGGCGCCTTCGTTGATCCACTCCACGATGAGGTCGATATCCTCCTGGTCAAGATAGGGAGGTCCGTCTTCCGGCATACGGACCCCGTGCTGGGGATTCGGATTGATCTTGTCTACCAGGGGACTGCTACCGGCGCTGCCGGGGACCACGATCTCATCCTGGTACTGCTCTCCGACCGAATTCATTACGTCGTCGTAGGATGAGAGATTGACCCCGTTCTCGTATGGTGCCGAGAGGTGGCACTGTGAACCTCCGCAGTTGCCGTTGAAGATCTGCTGCACGTTGGTGAAGGTGGGTTCGCGCTCCGTGGGAGGGGGATCATCGTCGCCTCCGTTGCCGCCGTTGCTGTACGGATCGGTGGATCCGCTGCAGCCGGACAGCAGTAAGAACGTGAACAACATGAGGGCGGCCGTCAGGCCGGTGTGTTTTGGTAGCGAATTTTTCATGCGACTGGGTTTGCTGTATTTAATATTGCGACTATTTAATATTAAACAATAAATCTAAAAAAGAAATAAATAAAAATTTATCCGGGGCTAAATCGCATATCCATGTTAGTAACTCCAGCGAAGGGGTATTATTATTGGCCGGTGAGGTGTAACTCAGACCGAAGATTTCGCGTATATTCGGCTGACCCTGGACTTAAATCCCTCTATCGTGACTGGCAAATTTCTTTCCTTGTTGACGGCGGCGGTCGGATTGCTGACTTCGCTCTTTCTTGCAGGTCCTGTCTCTGCCCAGCAGAATGCGTTCAGCGTTCACACCTACTCCGTTGAGGAAGCGACGACGCTCAATGTCGCGACTCCTTCGGGTGATATAGAGATCATCAGCGAGGAGGGCAGGGAAGAGGTGAGGGTGGAATTGTATGTGGAACGAGGTATTTCGATCTGGTCGCGCAGCAGAAACATGGACAACTACCGCATTACCAATCAGAAACGGGGGAGGGAGATAGTGGCTTCGGTGGAGCCCAGGGGCAGTTTCATGAGCGACCATGTGACCTTCACCTATCGTGTGTTTGTCCCCCCCCGGATCGATACCCAGCTGCGAACCACCTCCGGGGACATTACACTTGAGAATCTGAGGGGACATCAACAGCTGTTTACCGGTTCGGGAGACATCGACGTCAGCGGCAACGAAGGGAGAATCGACGGCAAGACCCATCAGGGAAATATCCGGCTGCGCGAGTGCGAGGGAGAAGTGCGCCTGAGCATACTGAACGGAGAAATTGATGCGGAGAAGATGCGGGGGGTCATGGTGGCCAGGGTAACAAGCGGGGACATACGCGCCCTGTATGATAAAGTGAGCCAGGGAATCAGCCTGGAAACTGTGCGGGGCGATATTTGGCTGGAATTGCCCCAGCAGCCCTTCGAGTTCCGCGCAAGGGGAAGCCAGGTTAATTTCAGGGCGTCGGGCGACTTTAACGGCATTCGCCGTGTTGATCGCGTAGAAGGAACCTACGGGGAGGGCGGCGGTCCCCGGGTCACTCTCTCGTCCGTATCGGGATCCATAACCGTAGAAACTCGTTAGCACCGATCATCCGTTCTCCTAGGGCATTGAAAAGGAAACTCACCATATGGGGCAAATTGCTGCCGGTCCTGCTGTTGACAGCGGGAATGGTTCCTCTTGAAGGATCCGCCCAAACCGGGCGTTCTCCCCAGACATGGTCAGCGGCTGATTTTACGACCGATGACAGCGTGCTGACTCTCAATTACCTGTGGCGTTTCAAGGGAGGCGACAGCCTTCAATGGGCGTCACCCTCCTATGATGACCGTCACTGGGAGCAGGCCAGTACCTACCTTGGTCCCGCCCAATTGCCATTTTTGGACTGGAACGGCACCGGCTGGTTTCGTACCCGGATAAAGGTGGATTCCACACTGGTGAACTATCCCCTGGCCCTGCTTCTGACCCAGCATAACGGGGCATCGGAAATTTATCTGGACGGGGAGCTGATCTACCGTCTGGGCGAAATATCCACTTACGAGGAGGATTACCAGCCTTACCGGGATTCCCGACCCAGGCCCATTGTATTGTCCGACACCTCCACCCACCTGCTGGCTGTCAGGTTTGTCAACCATCATGCCCAGAAATACCTTGATAACGGGTACAGTGCCGGTTTCCGGCTGCTCCTCGGAGATTTGGAGAGTCATCTGCGGCAAGGCAGCGAGGGATCGGATCAATCCTCCCGGCTGGAGCTTTTTTTCGGGGGAATTCTGCTGGCCTTTACGATCATCCATTTTCTGCTCTATCTCTTCTATCCCAACGAAAACAGGAATCTCTATTTTGCGCTGTTTACCGTTTCGCTGGCGTTGATGACCTACCTGAGTTTTACGCTGGACCATACGCGCTCTCCGCTGCTGGTGATGGAGTATGCCAGATTTCACGCCATAGCCTGGCTCTTCACGGTTATCTTCGCTCTCCGTTTTGCCTACAGTCTTTTTTACAACCGGCTTCCCCGGCAGTTCTGGATATTCCTGGCACTCTCTGTGGTCCTGGCGGCGGGGGTATGGTGGGGAAACAGGGAGTGGGACCGTTACCGGGATCTCTTCGTTTTACTTGTTCTCGGGGAGATAGCCCGCATTCTGGTCGTCTCCTTTTACAAGAAGCGGGAAGGGGTATGGATTATCGGAAGCGGGATGACCTGTTTTGCGGGAGGAATTCTCTACACCTCCCTGGCCAACATGAATATCATACCGGCCGACCCGCTGTATGGGGGAGTGTACGGGGCGATACTTCTCATATTTGCCATGTCGGTCTTTCTCTCCAGGGATTTCGCCCGTACACAGAAACGGCTGGAGCACAAACTCATCGAAGTCAAGCAGCTCTCCGAGCGCTCCCTGGAACAGGAGCGGATCAATAAAGAGAAAGAGCTGGAAAGAAAACTGCTCGAGGCCGAAAACGAACGCAAGTCGCGGGAGCTGGAGAAAGCACGCACCCTGCAGCTTTCCATGCTGCCCAGGAACATCCCCGAAAACGAATACTGGGATATTGCCGTGTTTATGGAAACCGCCCAGGAGGTGGGAGGGGACTATTATGATTTCAGCATGAAGAAAAACGGCCGAATGACGGTAGCGCTGGGAGATGCTACCGGACACGGCATGAAAGCCGGTATCATCGTGGCGACCGCCAAAAGTTATTTCCACACGCTTGCCGACGACAACGACAACCTTAACATGCTCAGGCGGATCTCATCCGGCATTCGAAATATGGACCTGAAACTTCTTTACATGGGGATGCTGCTCATGACCTGCCGGAGACACGAAGTGGAGCTTTCGTCAGCGGGCATGCCCCCGGTCCTTGTCTGGCGCAGCTCCGAGGAGCGGGTCGACGATGTCGTGATCAAGGGACTGCCCCTGGGGACCAAGGTGGATTATCCCTACGAATCCCGGCGCCTGAAGCTTTCGTCCGGCGATACCCTTCTGCTGATGAGTGACGGATTGATGGAGCTGTTCAACGAAAACAGGGAACTTCTGGGCATCGACAGGATTCGCAAGACCTTTGATGAGGTAGCCGACTCACCGGCATCCAACATCCTGTCGCGGCTCACCCAACTGATTGAACAGTGGGCGGGAGGAGAGTCGCATGAAGACGACATTACGCTCCTCGTCATGAAAGCCAAATAGGGAGGGGGCCGGTGTAACATTTTAACGACGTCCCCGTACCAATCCTTGAATTGACCAAAACCGGGTGAATTATGAGATTCAAACCGATATTTCTGTTCTGTCTGGTATTCGCGCTGGCCGCCATTCATCAACCCCTCATCGGGCAGAACACAGGCAACCATTCCGGTGGAGATGATCCCTTTCGGGAAGACCCGCTCTTCTCACGTTCCCTGGGCGAGCTTCTTGGCACTTCATCCGATTCGAGTACCGGGGACGACTCGCGTTATTGGGACCGTTTGTACCGCCATGGCATCGATCTCGGAGGGACCCTGGAGGCAGGTCCATACAGCTCCAGCGCGCTCTACGGAGCCTATCCCACCCTGCCCATGATTCACTTCAACCGGGTCGACGGACTTTTCCTCGGTGTAAGGAAAGAGCGCATGCAGTGGTATGACCGTGATTGGCTGCTGGATATCCCGAGGATAAAACCCCATGGAATGCTCGGTTACGCCTTTTCCCTGGGAGAGTGGCAGTACAGCATCGGAGCCGAACGGTTGTTTGGAAAGCGCAGGCATGTGATGATCGGTGCGGAATACCACAGCGCCACGACCACCGACGACTACTGGCGTGTGGGATTGAACGAGACTTCCCTCACCGCTTTTGCGGGGGGATATGACTATCTGGACTACTACAGGCAGCGGGGGTGGGGTGCTTATCTGCTGGTCCGCACGAATCGCCTCTTCGAGGGCGGCATTGCCTTGAACGACGACCGCTTCAGCAGCCTCGACCGCCAGCTTGACTGGGCCCTGTTCGGGAGCGGTGGACGCTACCGGGAGAATCCTCCGGTGGACAGAAACGGGGAGATCGCCATTGACACGCTTAGACTCTCCACCCTGACTTTTTCGGCTACCTTCAATCCCAAAAGGGTGGTGCTGACACCCCGTTTTACCTTCTCCGCGAACGCGGAAGTGGAATTGGCGGATCCTGGAATATCCTCCTCCGATTACGATTATGCCCGTTTCCTGGCTGAACTGCTTACCTTCTATAACTTTGAACGCGGCGGTGTCCTTAAGCACAGGATGAGGCTGGGCGGAATAACGGGGGAGGCACCGCGGATGAGAAAGTTTCAGCTCGGGGGAGTGGGTTCCCTGAGAGCCATCCCCTACAAATCACTCTTCGGGGGACTGCCGGGAAATCAGATGCTCTTGAGTAACGTGGAAATGCAATTCGGCTCACCCGATATTGGAGAGGATCCGTGGATCGACCTGGACGAAATGTATTTCAGCCTTTTCCTTGACTCGGGATGGACCGGCGGGAGTGAGCAAACGACCGTGGACGGATCCCTGTTTTCAGGATTCTCGGAATTCAGCCTGCCGGATCTGTATCACAACGCCGGTTTCGGTCTCGGCAGCAGTTCCCTGCGCTTCGAGCTGGCATGGGACCTGGAAAAAACCGGCAGGGCGCCGGTGCTCTGGATTCGGTTCAACCCCTCTTTTTAGCAGCTATCTCTTACCGGCCGACTCGAAATGCCGTCCTTACCCTGGCCCTATCCTGGGATGCAGGCACAAAATAAGCTTCCAGCCGGTCAAGGCTGGAAGCTTTTCTTTAGGGCATTTGGTGCTTATGCAGCCTCCAAATTGTGGTTCATACATGCGCTGTTACGGGAGTTCGGAAGAGATGTTGCACGCCTGTCGAAGGTATCCTCAAGCATTGCCGATACCGTTCAGCTCCTCTCGTTTTAGATGGGAGTCCGCTTTCCCGATAAATAATAGTAGAGCGGTGCCGTTCACACCTTCTTATTACGTTTTATGAAGTTTTCCGGATGATTCGGCCGATTCAATTTCGTATTATTATGATAAACTGCATCTCATAGCGCAACGTGAGCATCACAGACTACATACCCTGTTCAAGGAGAGAGCTTCTGAGCGGTATTCTGCTGCTTGTCTTTACGGTTGCCATTGTGGGAGGATACCGACTCTCCCGGCTTACCAACGCCAAAGCGATTTACTCTGAGAAACCTGTTTCTATTTATCTGGATGACCGTACTTCCCTGGACTCCCTGGGTAGCATACTCGCTGATTCCGGGGTAGTCGACAACAGGGAGGAGCTGGTTTGGGCCGGAAGCGTGCTGGGGTGGAATCATTTTTCAGAAGGACACTACCAGATCGAGGGAGGATATTCGTACGATGTACTGCTTTCACGAATGGCCCGCGGGATACAGGATCCGGTCCAGGTGACGATTTTACCGGGGATCAGCAGGGATCGGCTTGTGACAAACCTTTCTCGCCAGCTCCGCTTTGACTCCCTGGCCATCGCCCGGGCCCTCTCCGACAGTGCTCTTTTGGCGGAATGGAATACCAGCGAGCGTACCCTGATGGGCAAAATGCTGCCGGACACCTATTCTATGTACTGGACTGTTCCCCCCGAGAACCTCCTGCGCCGAATATTCACGGAGTTTAACAGGGTGATCAGGGATGAATTCCGGGAGCGGATCCGGGAGGTGGAATTCTCGCTTGACGAGATCCTTACGCTGGCCTCCATTGTAGAGTGGGAGGCTGCAAGAGAAGATGAGAAAAAAAGGATAAGTGGCCTATACTGGAATCGAATGCGCCGCGGAATGAGGCTTCAGGCAGACGCAACTGTTAATTATGCCCTGGGAGAACGGCGGAGGCTTTTATATGAGGATTACAACTACGAACATCCCTACAATACCTATCTCCGGGAAGGTCTCCCGCCCGGGCCGATTACCAACCCGTCCAGGTCATCCATAGAAGCGGCTCTCTATCCGGAAGACCATGACTATCTCTATATGGTGGCGAGTCCGGACGGATATCATGTTTTTTCAGAGACGTTTGAGGAACACAAAAGGGTGAGTGCCAAGTGGAGAGAATGGCTTGAGGAGCAGTACCGCCTCAGGCAGGAACAGGAAGCCAGTTTCGAGATCAACAGTTGAGAATAAAACCTCAACGGTTGAAGGGCACGGTAACAGATTGATCTTCTCCTTCCAGCTTCTTGAAGCGGACCTGTTGATTGATGTGCGATCCATCGAAACGGAACTCACCGATCAGCCCCCGATAAGCGGGCTGATTTTTGAGCCCCGATTTCAGCAGTTCCGGGTTTTGGACCGCGCGGAGAGCTTCCAGCAGAAAGCCGGCCACGTCATAACCTATCATGGAAAACCGGTTGGGTTCCGTCCCGAATCGTTCACGATAGCGGCGGTTGAAATCAGGTGTCTCAATATCGTCTTCCGACAGGTAGCTCTCCGTGTAATAGATGTCCCGGTTGCTTATGCGATCGTTTGAGAGTTGGCCGGATCCCCATTCGGGAGAGCCGAGAACGGGGATATCCGGATTGGTGGCGTTCAAGTCGATCAGGAGCAATTCCATCAGGGTCCGGGCTGCCTGTCCGGTAAAAGGGGCATAGACAGCTTCAACCGGCCGGAAATTCAGCGAATCGATCAGGGCAGTATCGGCGGTAAAATAACGGGAGTAATCGTTTATTTCGTAGCCCTGGGACTCCAGGTTTTCGGAGAAGAAATAGCTCACTTTTCCGCCGAGTTTTTCAAATTCATTCCGGAATGCATAGGCAGAGGCTTCCCCGAAGGTTCCTCTCTCGACCAGTACGGCCAGGGTATCAAGCTGCAGTTCCCGCCGGGCGAACCGTGCCATCGCCTCTCCGTGAACGGCAAAAGTGGGATTGGCCTGGTAGACGTACGGATTGTCGAAATTGAGAGAATCGGAATTGGCCAGGGGCGCCAGCATGGTCAATTCGTAGTTCTCGGCGAGCGGAGCCATTTTTGCCGCCGCTTCTGAAAAGAGGGGGCCAAGAACGGCGGCGGTATGGTGGTTCCATGCGAACTCATTCATGGCGACGGCCGCGGAGTCCCCGTCAGCTCCGGTATTGCGGTGACGAAGTACCGCCTTGACCCGCTGGTTTGATTGGTTAAAATCCTCAACAGCCAGCAGATACCCGTAATAGAGTCCCTGTGAGACGGAAAACTCCGGGTCTTCGGGATTAAACACCGGTAGGGCGATACCGATATCGTAAACCATTCCCTCCGGCACGCTCAACCCGGAACCGGCAGCGGTCCTGTTGGCATATACCACCGAATCGGCCGTCAGCTCCTCCATTTCTCGCAGCATGGTGTTTTCCGACTCATCGGGATGAGAGCGGCGGTAGGTTTCCACCAGGGTCAGGGCGGTGGAGTAAGATACCCTGCCCATAGCCGAGCGAATAAGATCCGCTCTTATTTCCGGTACTTCGGTATTGCGAAACGCGGTCCGCCGCTGTTCCAGTGTCAGGAAGCCCAGCAGATCCTCGTATCCCTGCGCGGCTACCGAGGAGAGACCGGTGTTTTGATTTTCCCGTCGCAGGGAGTGAAATTTTTCTAGGGCTCCCGAATAATCCCTAAGCTGCATGTCGGTTAATGCCGCGGTATAGAGAGCTTCACGGTAGATGTCGTCTGCAACCGAGGAATCGAAATCTGTCAGAATAACCTTGGCCTTGAGATATTCGCCCAGGGCGAAGTAACTTTTCCCGGTAAAGAGTCTTGCGCGGTCGGAGGGGAGTTCCTGAAAGATCCGGAGAGCTTCGCGATACTGTTGCTGCTGATACTGGTCAAGGGCCTGATCAAAATCCTGGGCACGGGCGTCCGCGGAATAGATCAGCAGGCATGCCAGGATTGTGAGTAGGAACGGGAGAATCTGTTTCGTAGCGGGCATCGGGTTGGGGATGTATGTTTGCACGGATAACCTTCTGTCTCTTCTAATCGCTAACGGCGGAAAATGTTCTCCCTTATTCCCATTCTATGGTGGAGGGAGGCTTGGAACTGATGTCGTAAACCACGCGGTTGATGCCGCGCACCTCATTGATAATCCGGTTGGAGACACGTGCCAGAAAAGGATGGGGCAGGTGCGCCCAGTCTGCCGTCATCCCGTCCACGCTGGTAACCGCCCGGAGGCCGATGGTAAACTCGTACGTCCGTTCATCGCCCATGACCCCCACACTTTGAACGGGCAGCAGTACGGTCAGTGCCTGCCAGACCTCATCATAGAGGCCCTTTGAACGCAGTTCGCTGATGAATATGTGGTCCGCTTCCCGGAGGATTTCCAGTTTCTCGGGCGTCACGTCCGAGATGATCCTGATTCCCAGGCCGGGTCCCGGGAAGGGATGGCGCCCCAGGAAGGATTCGGGAATGCCCAGGGATCGTCCCACCTCCCTCACCTCATCCTTGAAAAGTTCGCGCACCGGCTCAATCAGTTCCAGGTTCATCTCATCGGGAAGCCCACCCACGTTGTGATGTGACTTGATCGTGGCGGATGGCCCCTTGAAAGAGACACTCTCGATAACATCCGGATAGAGGGTTCCCTGTGCGAGATATTTGAAAGCGGCGTCGTTTTCAACCGTTTCGTCAAAGATATTTATAAACGTTTTGCCGATGATTTTTCGTTTTTCCTCCGGGTCGAATACGCCCTCCAGTGCCGAGAGAAATCTGTCGGAAGCGTCTATTCCCCGTACAGGCAGATTGAGCTGTTCCTTATATAGATTGAGAACTTTGCGGAATTCGTTTTTTCGAAGCAGTCCGTTATCCACAAAAATGCACTGCAGCTGTTCTCCAACCGCCTCATGGATGAGGGTGGCTACCACCGTTGAGTCCACGCCGCCGGAGAGGGCACAGAGCACCCGGTCGTCGCCGACTCTGCGGCGGATTTCCTTGACGGTGGATTCGACGAATGATTTTGCGGTCCAGTTCCCGGACAGATCGCATATCTCTCGGACGAAATTTTCGAGGATCTGCCGCCCGTAGACCGTGTGCACGACCTCGGGATGGAATTGAACGCCAAAAACAGGTTTGCTGGCGTGCCGCACGGCGGCCACCCGTGCATTGTCGGTATGAGCAATGATTTCGTACTCAGGCGGCAATTCCCTGATATGGTCGCCATGGCTCATCCAGACCACCGATTCCTGGGGAATTTTCCCGAGAAGATCGGAATCATCGTCCACGATCAGTTCGGATCGTCCGAATTCCCTTTTATCGGCTTTCTCCACGCTTCCCGGTTTCAGCCGGTGGGAGAGAATTTGAAGGCCGTAGCAGATTCCCAGGATGGGCACCTCCCAGGAAAAAATGTGCTCATTCAGGGAGGGGGCCTCTTCGTCGTATACGCTGGAGGGGCCGCCGCTCAGGACGACTCCTCCGGGGGGCTGCTCGTCAAATGATTCAAGATCTATTGTGCAGGGATGAATTTCGCAGTAAACCCGGCTCTCCCTTATCCGCCGGGCAATGAGCTGGGTATACTGGGATCCGAAATCCAGGATCAGTATCCACTCCTCGGGCCTGTGTTGCATATTTAAGGGGCTTAGCCGGTGATGTTTTCATATTCATCCGCCGTCATGAGCTCTTCCAGTTCGGAAGCATCGTCCATCTTCATCTTGACCATCCAGCCTTTCCCGTAGGGATCCTCGTTGACAGCTTCCGGCGAATCCTCCAGCTGGTCATTGATTTCAATAATCTCACCACCCACCGGGGCAAAAAGCTCGGATACCGTTTTCACAGCTTCCACGGTGCCGAATACCTCTTCCCGGTCCACTTCGGTTCCTTCCGGCTCCAGCTCCACGAAGACGATATCTCCCAGTTCATTCTGTGCGAAATCCGTAATTCCCACCGTTACGGTATCATCCTCGTTGTCTCGTACCCACTCATGTTCCCTGGTGTATTTCAATTCCTTCGGATAGTTCATTGGACTGGTGCTTATTGGTCGGGATTAAAGGTGAATTCGTTCTCCAGGTATTTCGTATGGAAGGTGCCCTTCTGGAAATTTTCATCGTCCATCAGCTGCCGGTGGTAGGGAATGGTGGTCTTTATCCCTTCCACTACAAATTCCGAAAGTGCACGCCGCATCCGGTTTATCGCTTCATCCCGGGTCTTTCCCCTGACAATAAGCTTGGCGATCATGGAGTCGTAATGCGGTGGAATACGGTATCCCGAATAGGCATGGGTATCCAACCGCACGCTGTGTCCCCCGGGCGGGTGAAATACGGAGATAGTTCCAGCCGAGGGGCGGAAGCCATGCTCCGGGTCTTCCGCGTTGATACGGCACTCGATGGAATGTCCCCTCATTTCAAGCTCTCGCTCTTCCAGCTCCATGCCGGCGGCTACCTTGATCTGTTCGGCCACAAGATCGCAGTCGGTAACCATCTCGGTAACCGGGTGCTCCACCTGGATGCGGGTGTTCATCTCCATGAAGTAGAAGTCACGGTTTTTGTCGACGAGGAACTCCACGGTACCGGCACCCTCGTAGTTGACGGAGAGGGCCGCGTTGACAGCGGCTTCGCCCATCTCTTCCCGCAATTCAGGCGTAAGCAGGGGAGAGGGGGCTTCCTCCAGCAATTTCTGGTGCCGGCGCTGTAGGGAACAGTCCCGCTCTCCCAGGTGTATGGCATTTCCATGCTGGTCTCCCAGTACCTGGATCTCCACATGGTGGGGATCTACCACCAATTTTTCTATATAGACGCCGGGATTTCCAAAAGCGGCCTCGGCTTCGTTGCGGCAGGTATCAAAGGCCTGCTTGAGTTTTTCCTCCTCGAATACGGCTCGCATTCCCCGACCGCCTCCCCCGGCGGAGGCTTTTATAATAACGGGATAGCCGATCTCATTGCAGAGCTCTCTAGCCTCTTCAAAATCGTTGATCTCCCCCTCGCTGCCGGGCACCACGGGAACCCCGTTTTCGATCATGGTATTCTTGGCAACCGTTTTGTCCCCCATGGCACTGATCATGTCGGGCGAGGGACCGATGAATTTCAGGTCGTGTTCGCCGCATATGCGGGAGAAGTCGGCGTTCTCCGAGAGAAATCCGTATCCCGGGTGAATGGCTTCGGCATTGGTAATTTCTGCCGCTGCAAGAATGCTTGGAATTTTCAGGTAACTCTCCTTGCTGGAAGGAGGTCCGATGCAGACAGCCTCGTCGGCAAATTTAACGTGGAGGCTGTCTTCGTCGGCCGTGGAGTAGACCGCCACCGTCTTGATCCCCATCTCCTTGCAGGTCCTGATGATACGCAGGGCGATTTCGCCTCTGTTGGCGATAAGAATTTTGTCAAACATGAATGGCGGTGCCTTAACCTATGATAAACAGTGGCTGGTCGTATTCCACCGGCTCAGCGTCGTCGACCAGGATTTTCTTTACCTCTCCGGAGTACTCCGATTCGATTTCATTCATAATTTTCATCGCTTCGACGATGCAGAGGGTATCGCCCTTCTCAACGTTGTCTCCCGTCTTGACGAAGGGATCCGAATCGGGTGAAGGGGCCCGGTAGAAGGTGCCGACGATAGGGGAGGTAACCGTCTCACCCTCGATTTGCTCCTCGCCGGTATCGGAGGATGCTTCCCCGCCATCGGATGGGGCTGAGGCTGCGGGCTGTCCCCCCGTTTCGCCCTGGGGAGCGGGGGCAGCCTGTGAGGCGGGCACCTGGTATTGAACGGGCATCGAGGGATAGGGGGGCGATTCGGCCTCCGCAGTTTTTTTGACCTTGATTTTAAAATCCCCCTCCTCAATAGCGACTTCATCCACGTCGCTCTCAGCGATAAGATTCAGAAGATTCTTGACTAGTTTTAAATCCATGGTTTCTGGCTAGTTGGTTTTAACGCGTTCAATATATTCCGAGGTGCGGGTGTCCACTTTTATCACTTCCCCCTCATTGATGAAGAGGGGGACTTGTACGACAGCCCCGGATTCCAGTGTGGCCGGCTTGGTCCCGCCCGTGGCAGTGTCGCCCTTGATACCCGGTTTGGTATCGGTCACTTCGGCCTCTATATGGTCCGGGGGCACCGCGTAGAGGATTTGTTCGTTGTCAACGTCCACCACCAGCGTGCATATCTGTCCCTCGGTGATAAACTCGGATTTCTCTACCCGATTTTCTTCCACGGGAACCTGCTCGTAGGTTTCCTGGTGCATGAAATAGAACAGATTGCCGTCGGAATAGATGAATTGGTGGGGCTGATGTTCAACCCGGACCTCCATAAGATTTTCGCCGGACCGAAAGGTTTTTTCGATGGTCTTTTCGTTGACCACCCCTTTCAGTTTGGTCTTGAGGAAAGCCCCTCCCTTGCCAGGTTTAACATGGTGGTAGTCGACAATGGAGTAGAGCTCACCGTCCAGGTCGAGAACCATACCCGTACGGAAGTCGGATGTGGAAATTTTTCCCATGCAATGCCTTTACTTTCTGAAATTTGACCACAGCCAAAATAGCATAGGCTGAAAAGGATAACAAGATCTAAAAGCGGGCTTCACCAGAGGTTGCTGAACAGTATGTAGAATATGACAATGGGGCATACCACCATGACCATCCCCGTCCAGACTTTTCCGAGAAGGGAACCGCCGAATCCGGGATTCCCCAGTTCCAGCTCCTCCATTGCGTTCTCCACTTTCCAGACGTAACTCAGAAAGAGGCAGATCAGCAATCCGCCGAGCGGCAGCCCCACCTGGCTGAAGATCGTATCCAGAAGATCGATCAGGCCCGTATCGAATGAAACAATAAGAGAGACGGCCAGAATGCCAAGGCCGATGTAAAGGGCCGCTTTCTTACGGGGTATCCGGAACTCGTCAATGGCATATGAAACGGGCACTTCGAGGAGGGAGATGGTGGAGGTGAGGGCCGCTACGCTAAGCAGCAGGAAGAAGGTAATACCCAGGAACGCTCCCCATAATCCGCCCAGTTCGTGGAACAGGGAGGGCAGAACCTGGAATATCAGGGCCGGGCCCGCCACCAGGTTGTCGGCGGCATCAAAAATTTGAATTCCCTGAGCCTGGGCCATGTACATGGCAGGTATGATGAGCAGGCCGGCAAGAAATGCGACCAGGGTGTCCAGTCCCGTAATCAGCGCCGCCGCCTGGGGGACGTTCTCCTTCTTGGAAAGATAGCTCCCGTAGGTTATCAAGGCTCCCATTCCCAGGGAGAGGGAGAAGAAGGCCTGTCCCATGGCGGCAAAGACCAGGTCAAGCGTGATGCTGGAGAAGTCCGGGGCAAGATAGATGGAGAGCCCCTCCGCGCTGCCGGGCTGGGTTACCACATACCCGATCAGCACAAAGAGTATGACAAAGAGCAGCGGCATAAGGGTTTTGGTAGCCCGCTCGATCCCGTCGCTCACCCCGCCGGTGATGATGGATATGGTAGCACCCATAAAAAGCAAGGAAAATAGCGCGTTGAGGTAGCCGTTGGAGGTATCGCCTATCCAGCTGGCCCATTCGACGTACCCCATGAAGAACAGCACCTCCTCGAATACGTAGCTTACCGTCCACCCGGCCACCACTGTGTAAAAGGAGAGAATCATCACCCCGCAAAGCACCCCCCACAGTCCAATGAGGGGGTAGAACATGTTGTCTCCGAGGGCCTTGAAGGCTCCCACGGGATTCCTCTCGGTCTTTCGGCCGATGCCTATCTCGGCCATCATGACGGGAAATCCGATCAGGAAGCAGGAGACTAGGTAGATCAGCAGAAAGGCCCCGCCCCCGTTGGAGGCCGCTTCGGTGGGGAATCGCCAGATGTTGCCCAGTCCCACCGCCGAACCCGCTGCGGCCAGGATAAATCCCAGTTTGGTATTCCAGTTACCCCTTGCTACGCTATCCGTTTCAGCCAATGGTTCCTCCTGTCCTGCTCTTTATGGATTGTTGGTCAGCAAATAATTTGAACCAAGATGTAATGCGTAACTTTCACTTACAAATGGATTTTACAAAAATTTTCCGTCCATCCAATTGGCATTTTTATGGGCTTTCTCTTCAGGAGATGGGCGAGCCGGGTTCGGCGTCACACTCCAGGAAGACCAGGTTACCGTCTTCCTCCTCGGCCATCAGAATCATCCCATTGCTCTCAATGCCAAACAGCTTTTTCGGTTCCAGGTTGGCCAGTACGCATACCTTCCGTCCGGCCAGTTCCGCCGGATTGTATTGCTGAGCGACACCAGCAACGATGGTTCGCTCCTCAAAACCGAGATCGACCGAGAGTTTCAGCAATTTGTCGGCTTCTTCTATCGCTTCGGCCTGCAGAATGCGACCCGCCCTGAGATCCAGCTTTGTAAAATCCTCGTAGGAAATTTGCTCTTTAAGCGGCTCATATTTCGGTTCTTCCGAAGCGGAGTCTTCCGACCGGCTTCGCAGCGTATCAAGCTGTTCCTCAATGGCTTCGTCCTCTATTTTATCAAAAAGAATTTCACCTTCCCTCATCCTGCTCCCCGCCGTCAGAATTTCGGGGCCGATATCCTGCCACGAGAGCGCCTCTTCCATGCCCAGTTGCCTTCTGAGCTCCGCCATCTTGCCTGGAAGCACTGGTTCGAACAGCGAGGAGAGAGCCGCGGTGATTTGAAGACAGACATGAAGGGTGTTCCCGCAGGTCCCCGGATCACTCTTGCGGGTCTCCCAGGGTTCCGTTTCGGTAAAGTATTTATTGCCCGCCCGGGCCAGTTTCATGGTTTCGGTAATGGCTTCCCTCAGCTTGAAACTTTCGTATCGGGAGGCGATGGCTTCCCGCTGCTCAGCAATACGCTCCAGGGTCTCCCGGTCTTTCTTTGTGGGATTTTCCAGGGGCGGAACCCTGCCGTCGAAGTAGTTCAGGGTAAAAGAGAGGGTGCGAAACGCGAAATTGCCCAGAATATCGGCCAGCTCGCTGTTTACCTTATTTTGAAAATCCCCCCAGGTAAAGTCCGAATCCTTGGTTTCCGGCAGAATGGTTCCCAGTACGTATCTCAGGAGGTCCGGCTCGAAATCCTCCAGGTAGTCCCTCAGCCAGACCGCCCATCCCCTGGAGGTGGAGAGCTTTCGGGACTCAAGGTTCAGAAATTCGTTGGCGGGAACGTTCTCCGGAAGCACGTACGATCCGTGGGCCATCAGCATGGCGGGGAACATAATGCAGTGAAAGACGATGTTGTCTTTTCCGATAAAGTGAATCAGCTCGGTCTCTTCATCCTGCCAGTAGCGTTTCCACGCTTCCGGATCCCCCCGGTTTTCCGCCCACTCCTTGGTCGCAGAGATGTAGCCGACGGGCGCGTCAAACCATACATAGAGTACTTTGCCTTCGGCCTCCTCCAGCGGTACGGGTACACCCCACTTCAGGTCCCTGGTTACAGCCCGGTCGCCCAGCCCCTCGTTCAGCCAGCTCTGCACCTGTCCCATGACGTTGGGTTTCCAGTTGGATTTTTCCTCCAGCCACTGCTCCAGGCGCTCCTGGAAATCCCCGAGAGGAAGGTACCAGTGGCGGGTCTTCCGGGTTATGGGGACGTTGCCGGTAAGGGCGCTTCGCGGATCGATCAGGTCGGTGGGAGAGAGGGAGGAGCCGCATTTTTCACATTGATCCCCATATGCCTCCTCGTAACCGCAGCTCGGGCAGGTCCCTTGTACGTAGCGGTCGGGAAGAAACATATCCGCCTCCTCATCGTAGAGCTGTTCCTCCTCTCGTTGCTTGAAAATTCCCTTTTCGTGGAGATGGCTGAAAAATTCCTGTGAAGTACGGTAGTGCACTTTTGAACTTGTGCGCCCGTAATAATCGAAAGAGATGCCGAAAGCTTCGAACACCTCCTGGTTCATCTCATGAAAGCGATCCACGATCTCCTGCGGTTTTACGCCCTCTTTCTCGGCGGCAATGGTAATGGGAACTCCGTGTTCGTCGGAGCCGCAAATGTGGAGGATGTCGTCCCCGCGCATGCGGCGGTAGCGGACAAAAAGGTCGGCCGGAAGGTAGGCACCCGCCAGATGACCGAGGTGAATGGGGCCGTTCGCATAGGGGAGGGCGGAAGTTACGAGGGTGCGTTTGGCCATGAAATAACGGTATGAGGTGAATGAGTGATTCGGCTGAACGGCGAAAATACTGCGATCCGCCGTAAAATTAAAGAGGAGAGGAGTCACTCCCGCGTTGTTCCCAGTGGAGTTGCAACACATGGTAGAGGGCGATACCCACGGTTACCGAGACGTTCAGGGAGTGCTTGCGCCCGTACTGGGGAATCTCTGCTACAAGATCCATTTCACGCAGAAGATTTTCGTCCATCCCTTCCACTTCGTTGCCGAATACGAGGCAGAGCGGAATGTGGTCCGGGAGTTTCAGTTCGGGGAGCGGTACGCTTTCGGTGGTCTGTTCAAAGGCGAGAAGGTGGAATCCCTTGCTGCGGAGGCGGGATATTACCTGCTCGGGTTGCTCATAGCGATCCCATTCTACATACTCCTCGGCTCCCAGGGCGGTTTTGGTTATCTCCTTCCGGGGGGGAGATGGGGTAAAACCGCTCATCAGCAAACCGGAAATGCCGAAGGCGTCGGCAGACCGAAAAACGGCCCCGACATTGTGCATGCTCCTCAGGTCGTGCAGCCAAATCTTTAATTCCTCCATTCCGGCCGGCAGGCTGCGGGAGAGGTTGCGTTCCAGGATTTGTCGGGTCGACAGCTTTCTGGGACTCATACGACGGGGGTCTTGTATTGTCGGTACGGGGATGTTAAAGAGACAAGATAGGGAATATAATATTTGGTATAAGAGAAATTATCATGGTATTTTATGACGCTTTGAAGATAAAATGTCAGCTTACCGTCAGCTGGCATTCTTTTTTGGAACGAACTGGCGATGTGAATTTAAAACCCGGTTTACGTGGTGAAAAAAAACTACCTCTCCCGTGAAGGTTATGAAAAACTGGAGGCCGAACTCAAGGATCTGAAAACCAGGGGGCGGAGGGAGATTGCCGAAGAGATCGCTGAGGCGAGGGCCAAGGGCGATCTCAGTGAAAATGCAGAATACGATGCCGCCAAAGAGGCCCAGGGGATGCTGGAAAAACGGATAGCGGAATTGGAGAACGCCCTGGCCAATGCGCGCATTCTCGACGAGGAGGATATCAAGACGGACAAAGCCTACCTGCTCTCCACGGTGACCATCTATAACCACACCGTCGACCGGGAAGTGAAATATACCCTGGTTTCCAAAGATGAGGCCAATTTCAAAAAGAATAAAATTTCGATTGAATCTCCCATCGGATCGGCCGTTCTGGGATCTGAGATCGGGGAGGTTGTGGAGGTGGACGTGCCGGCGGGTACACTGAAGCTTGAAATAAAAAACATAGAACGATAAAAAGGAGTAGATGAACATAGCGGTTATTGGTACGGGTTATGTGGGCTTGGTGACGGGCACCTGTTTCGCCGACTCGGGCAACGACGTGACCTGTGTGGACATTGACGAGCAGAAGGTTGAGCGGTTGCAGGCGGGGAAGATTCCCATCTACGAACCGGGCCTTGAGACCCTCTTCGACCGGTCGGTCCGTGAGGGGCGGCTGCATTTTAGCACCGGCCTGGAGTCGGCGGTCCGCCAGGCGGAAATCGTCTTTCTCTGCCTGCCGACTCCGCCGGGCGCCGACGGCCAGGCCGACCTGAGCGCGGTGCTTGAGGTGGCCGGGCAGCTGGGCGGGCTGATCGACGGCTACAAGGTGATCGTCAACAAGAGTACGGTGCCGGTGGGGACCGCCGAGCGGGTCCGGGAGGCCGTGTCGGAGGAGGCCGGGGCGGAATTTGATGTGGTTTCCAATCCCGAGTTTCTCCGCGAGGGGGCGGCGGTGGACGATTTCATGAAGCCCGAGCGGGTGGTGGTCGGCACCTCCAGCGAGAAGGCGGCCGAGATTATGACCACACTCTACGAGCCGTTCGTCCGCAGCGGCAACCCGATTATCGTCATGGACGAGCGCAGCGCGGAGCTGACCAAGTACGCCGCCAACGCCATGCTGGCCACCAAGATCACCTTTATGAACGAGATCGCCAACGTCTGCGAGCGGGTGGGGGCGAATGTGGACAACGTGCGCCGGGGCATCGGCACCGACTCCCGGATCGGCAAGCGTTTCATCTTCGCGGGGATCGGCTACGGCGGCAGTTGCTTCCCGAAAGACGTGCAGGCCATCCACTACACCGCCCGGGAGAACGGCTACGATTTCAAGATCCTGGACTCGGTGATGCAGGTGAACCGGAGCCAGAAAGTCTCCATCGTTAAAAAGATGGAGGAGTATTACGGGACGGAAGATTTCACCGGGAAATCCTTCGGGATCTGGGGCCTCTCGTTCAAGCCGGAAACCGACGACGTCCGCGAGGCGCCGGCCCTCTATATCGCCCGGGAGCTGGTAAGCCGCGGAGCCAGCCTCGTGGCCTACGATCCGGAGGCGATTGAGAATTTCAAAGAGGCGATGGACCCGGAGATTCTTCGCCACATGCGCTTTGTGGACGACCAGAAGCAGGCGATCGAGGATGTGGACGCCCTGGTGATCTGCACCGAATGGAACGAGTTCCGGCGCCCGACGGTCGACAACTTCGCCGATCACATGCAGAAGGCGGTGATCTTCGACGGGCGTAACCTCTACGACCTGGACCGGGCCCGCAAGGCCGGCATCACCTACATCAGCGTCGGCAGACCCCAGATCAATGTCCGATAAACGCGTGCTTATTACCGGCGGAGCCGGCTTCCTGGGTTCCCACCTTTGCGACCGCTACCTGGCGGAGGGGTTCGAGGTGATCTGCATGGACAACCTGCTGACCGGTTCCCTGGAGAACATCGCGCACCTGGAAGAGGAGGAGCGTTTCCGGTTTGTAGAGCACGACGTGACCAACTATATCGAGGTGGCCGAGCCGCTGGACCTTATTCTTCATTTTGCCTCCCCGGCGTCGCCGGTGGACTACCTGGAGATGCCGATCCAGACCCTGAAGGTCGGTTCGCTGGGCACCCACAAGGCGCTGGGGCTGGCCAAGGCGAAAGGCGCCCGCTTTCTGCTGGCCTCCACCAGCGAAGTCTACGGCGACCCGCAGGTCCACCCCCAGCGGGAGGAGTACTGGGGCAACGTCAACCCGATCGGCCACCGCGGGGTCTACGACGAGGCCAAGCGGTTCGCCGAGGCGATGACGATGGCCTACCACCGCTACCACGGGATGGAGACGCGCATCGTGCGCATCTTCAACA
>CAZGSL010000013.1:0-16400 GCA_964528445.1 uncultured Balneolaceae bacterium
TCAGGGCGTTGACGGCGTGATCGTCCGTCATTACGAACAGGATGTTGGGCTGGTCCGGAAGGCTGGACGAGCGGGTGAAGCCGCCCTCGCCCGCCTGCTCGCAGGCCTTCAGCCCGAAGAGTCCGCTGAGTCCCAGGGCGCCCATCCCTTTGAGGGCCTCCCGGCGGCTAAGTTTACTCGCATGAAATTCATCCCTCTTTTTCGAATCCGGTCCCTTTTTCTCCGACATCACCAACCCCGTCTTTTGAGAGCGTCTGTTGCCTCCAAATAAATTGATCTGCGTGAGTTATGCAATATCATCCGCCACACGAAAGCCCATGTGGCCGGTGGAGCTGTCGGGCGTGTTGGCTGAGCGAGCGGCCACGCGGTAGCGGTTGCAGTAGGAGTGGTGGCAGAGGTAGGAACCTCCGCGGATCACCTTGTGGGATCCGGCCGGCGGACCCTCGGGATTGTCGCGTACCCCCAGCAGGGGATAGTCGGCGCTGAACCAGTCGGCCACCCACTCCCAGACGTTGCCGGAGGTGTTGTAGAGACCGTAGCCATTGGGCTCGTAGGCGTCGACGGGGGCGGTGCCCAGCCAGCCGTCCTCCCCGGTATTGTTCTCGGGGAAAGTACCCTGCCAGATGTTGCAGCGGTGCTCCCCGCCGGGAGTCAGTTCGTCTCCCCACGGGTAGGTCCTGCCTTCAAGTCCGCCGCGTGCCGCGTACTCCCACTCCGCCTCCGTGGGAAGCCGAAGCCCGGCCCACTCGCAGTAGGCCGAAGCATCGTTCCAGGAGACATGCACGACGGGATGATCCATACGGCCGCTGATATCGGATCCGGGTCCCTCCGGATGTTTCCAGCAGGCTCCCTTAACCGCTTTCCACCACTCCGCATCGTCCGGGGACGGGAGACTCTGCCGGTGTACCTGTTCGGGCAGGAAATCACGAAAAACATACGACCACTCCAGCTTTTCCGCCTCGGTCCGGTAACCGGTTTCCCGGACAAACACCTTGAACTGCCGGTTCGTTACCTGGGTGGAACCGATCCGAAAGGAGTCGACGCTCACCTCCCGCACCGGGCTCTCCCCGTCTTCCGGAAAGCCCTCCCCCGATTCCGATCCCATCATGAAGGTTCCGCCCTCGATCTCAATCATCGATTCGTTCCTTGCCATAAGACTCAATTCCGTCTATTTATTATTACAGTTGCCCATAGCGGCTTTACACGCGGATGGGATACTGCGCTTCTCCGCTCCACGGCCCCGTTCGGAACCTGGCCCGCCAATTTGCATACAAGTGCACACACTCCTAATATAGCGTCACACCAAAGAAATCAAATTGAGAGGATTCGGTATGAAGAAATTCCACAGCTTGCTTCCGGCTTTAGCCCTGATTTGCACCCTGGGCCTCATGGTTCCACAGCCGACCCAGGCCCAGTGGAATATCGGCGCCTCCTATGAAATTCGGGAGGATACCCCCAAGCACGGGTTCGGATTCAAGGTTGAGAAATCGGTACTGCAATCCATGCCGGTCATCGAAGCGCGCCTGCGCGGTCACATCAGCTACTTTTCGGAGGATTTTGAAGGGCTGGACAATCTCCCGCAGGTAAACGGAAATTACAAGTATTACGATTACGGCCTGGCGGCTATGGTGGGCGCCAACATCGCCATCGTAACGCCGTATGTGGGCCTGGGCCTGGGAGCTACCACCTTTGACGTGAATTTCGACAGTGTTCCCCAGGGATCTCCGCTGGACCAGACCGAGAGCGAAAGCGAATTCCACTGGAACTATTTCGCGGGCGTGGAACTCAGTCCCATTCCCTTGCTTCACCCTTTTGTGGAGTATCGTTTCTACAACCTGGATGAGCCCGATTTCGCCAATACCTCCACCGGCAGGCTTATTCTTGGCGTCTCCCTGGCCCTGTAGATCCAGCCGAAGGAAACAGACGGCAGGCGCCCGGCGGTAGGTAAAAAGGCGTACCCCACAGAGGTGATTCTCCGAACCTTTTCGGGGAATCACCTTTTTTTGTTTCTCAGTCAGACGAAATCCCCTCTTCCCGCCTGTAGAATAGGTTGGTAAATGACCGCTCAGTTCGTTTAATTGAATGTAATGGGCATTTACACCGTTTCTGGTATATGATGCGTGAGATTTACCGGGTATCCGTATGGCAGAGGCCAAAACCACATATAAATACGACCTCGAGAAGTACCGGCTCGACCAGCCTCTCCGGAAGGAACTGGATCAGCTGCTGAAGGTCTGCCAGGACCACCTCGAGGAGGTGGATGCGGATATGATCACCCGGGGCTTCAAGCTCTGCTACCTCTCTCATGAAGGCATTACCCGCGCATCCGGGGAACCCTACTATCATCACCCGGTCGCGGTGGCGAAAATCCTGGCCTCCGAGATCAATATCGACGACGTCTCCGTGGTGGCGGCCCTGCTGCACGACACGGTGGAAGATACCGAGGTGACGCTGGAGGATATTGACAAGCAGTTCGGGGAGACGGTTTCTCACCTCATTGACGGAGTGACCAAGATCTCCGGCGTCTTCAAGAGCCGCAATACCAAGCAGGCGGAGACCTTTATGAAGATGCTCCTCTCGATGGCAGAGGACATCCGGGTGGTACTGATCAAGTTCGCCGACCGCCTGCACAACATGCGGACCATCGAGCACCTGCCGAGGGAGAAGCAGATGCAGGTGGCAACCGAAACCATGGAGCTCTACGCTCCCCTGGCCCACCGGTTCGGGCTGTTCAACATCAAGAGCGAGCTGGAGGATCTCTGCTTTCGGGTGATCGACCCGAACTCCTACAAGTTCATCGCGCGCAAGCTCAAGGAGAAGAAGGGGGCGCGTGAGGCCTTTATCGAGGAATTCATGGAACCCATCCAGGAGGAGTTGCGCAACCAGGGTTTCCGTTTTGAAATCAAGGGACGTCCCAAGCATATCTTTTCGATCTTTCGCAAAATGCAGCGCCAGCAGAAGCCGTTCGAGGAGATATACGACCTTTTCGCCATTCGGATTATCCTGGAGGATCCCCATACGAAAGAGGACTGCTGGCGGGTTTATTCGATTATTACCGACTGGTACACCCCTATTCCCAAGCGGTTCCGGGATTTTATTTCCGTCCCCAAAGCGAACGGTTACCAGTCGCTGCACACTACGGTTATCACCCGGAAGGGACGCAAGGTTGAGGTACAGATACGAACCCGGAGAATGGACGATATCGCGGAGAAGGGCCTGGCCGCCCACTGGAAATACAAGGAGGGCAAGGACGGTTCAGAGACCCTCGACCGGTTCGTGAACTGGGTACGGGACGTGCTGGACAACCCGCGGCCGGACGCCGCCACGGATTTTGTAAAGGATTTCCAGCTTAATCTCTACCAGGATGAAATATACGCCTTTACCCCGGATGGCGAGCTGCGAACCCTCCCCGCGGGAGCCACGCCCATTGACTTCGCGTTTGATATTCACAGCGAAATCGGGGAGCGGGCGCAGGCCGCCAAGGTGAACGGAAAAATGGCGCCCCTGCGGCAGAAACTGGAGACGGGCGACCAGGTGGAGATTATCACGGGAAAAAACATCAATCTGAATCCCGACTGGATCGACGACGTCGTCACCCACAAGGCCAAGTCGCGGATACGCCAGTTCATCAAGAAAAAAGAGCGCGAGGTAGCCGAAGAGGGGCGTGAAGTCTGGGAGAAACGGGCACGGCGCAGGAACATTGAAATTTCCGAAGAGGACCTGACCCGGATCGCCCATAAGTTTGACTACGATTCCACCCAGGATATGTTCTATGATATCGGCAAGGGAACCTTCGATGTAAAGTCCCTGGCCAAGCTGGCGAAAGATTTTACCAGCAAGGGCCGCCTGGAGGAGTCCGGCGAGAGAGAGAACATTGAAACGCATGGCCTTTCGGAAGAGGAGATCCAGGAAACCTATATCCAGGCGGCGCGTTCGATAAGCGATGACAAGAGCCTGATCATAAACGGCGAGCTGACGGATCTCAAATACAGTTACGCCAACTGCTGCAATCCGATTCCCGGCGACGACGTCATCGGCTTCGTCAGCCGGGTGGGGGACGTGAAAATCCACCGCTCCAACTGCAAAAATGTTCGCCATCTGATCCAGACCGACGGCGAGCGAATCGTGGATGTGGAGTGGGCCAGAAACATCGATTCAAAATTCCTGGGTGCCGTCAAGGTCATCGGCGAAGACCGCGTGGGCATGATCAACGATCTGACCGACGTCCTCTCGAAATCCATGAAGACCAATATGAAAAGCATCAACGTAAACAGCGACAGTGGAATGTTTGAGGGTATCCTCACCGTTTATGTTGAAGATATTGATCACCTCGACCGAATCATCGCCAAGCTTTCCGGAGTCGACGGAGTGAAGAACGTTCTCCGTTACGAGTAACTTTTTGATTTTCATATCTGTTGCAAAAACAATATCATCAATCGTGATTTTAGAAGAAGGAGTGACCCTTTCGATCGCGAAGGATTAAAAAGCAGTAATAAGGACGACTAAATAAGCCACAAAGGATTATGATTACATACACGAAAAGAGATCTCGTGCGCAGGGTAGCGGAAGATATGGATGAGCCTATGGTCAGGTCGGAACCCTGGGTCGAAGCTGTACTGGTAGCCATCCGCGAGACCATGATGAGCGCCGATCCCACATGCCGGATCGAGCTGCGGGATTTTGGAGTATTCGAGGTAAAGAAAACCAAGGCGAAACCCAAGGCGCGGAATCCCAAGACCAACGAGGTGATCTACGTTCCCGCCCACCGCAAAACGCATTTCAAGCCCAGCAAGCTGCTGAAGGAATTCCTGAAACAACCGCTGGAAGAAATTGAAGAAGACCAGGACGACTGATTTGAGTGAATACGGACGAATCATAGGAATCGATGTTGGCACCAAGCATGTCGGCCTCGCCCGGACGGACCTGCTCCGGACCATAGCCAATCCCATCGGTACCTACAGCCCCGAGGAGGCCTTTAAAAAACTGGAGGAACTGGTGCCGGCCGAGAGGGTGGTGAAGTTCGTGGTGGGATGGCCCCTGACGCCCAGCGGGGGAGAAGGCCGCGCCACCAAGATGGTCGAGCGATTTCTGACCCGCCTCAACCGGATTTTTCCCGACGTGGAAGTGGAACTGATAGACGAACGTTACACCTCCAAGGAGGCCGTGCAGGTTATGGTGGAAGCCGGGGTTCCCAAGATGAAGCGGCGCCAGAGCGACCGGATTAACAGGGCCGCGGCCGCCATTATCCTGCAGAAGTACCTGGATTTGGAGGAGTAACGGAAATGGCCATTCTTCCCATCGCGACATACGACGACGAGGCGCTTCGGCGCGAAACCGACCCGGTAGAGGAGAATTCCGCCGAACTCCAGCAGCTGATCGACGACATGTTCGAGACGATGTACAACGCGGACGGCGTCGGGCTTGCCGCACCTCAGGTGAACCGTACGGAGCGGCTGTTCGTCATGGACGCCGACGCCATGCTCGAGGAGGAGGACCGGTCCGGGTACGGCCCGATGGCCGTGATCAACCCGGAGATTACGTTCCGGAGCGAAGAGAAGGCGGATATTGAAGAGGGATGCCTCAGCATACCGGGGGTCAACGCTTCGGTTACCCGCCCGGAGGAAATTGAGGTCTCGTTCCTGGACCGGGAGCTGGAGCGGAAGAGCCTCAGGGTAAACGGGATCGTGGCGCGGGTAATCCAGCATGAGACGGATCACCTCCACGGGGTTCTGTTCCTGGACCATCTCTCCGTTTTCAAGCGGAAACTGCTTGGGTCCCGGCTCAGGGAGATCGCGGAGGGGGAGAAAAACGCGGCCTACCCGCTCGCCCCCAAGGGGTAGGAGTTCCAACTCGCAACCATCGCCAACCCTATCGCTATGAGAATCGTCTTTATGGGATCCCCGGATTTTGCTCTCCCGAGCCTGCAGGTCCTCCATGACTCCTCCCATGAAATCGCGACCGTCGTAAGCAACGTCGACAAGCGAAGGGGCAGGGGAGGAGGCGTCTCTCCCACTCCCGTCAAAAAGCGGGCCCTGGAACTGGGATATCCCGTTATCGGCGTCGAAGATCCGGAAGATCCGGATTTCGAGGCGGAGCTGCGCGAATGCGGGGCCGATCTCTTTGTGATTGTGGCGTTTCGAATCCTCCCCGGCCGCATCCTGGAGATTCCCCCGAGGGGCACCGTCAACCTTCACGCGTCGCTGCTTCCCAAATACCGAGGTGCGGCCCCCATACACTGGGCGATAATCAACGGGGAGAGGAAGACCGGTTGTACGGTTTTTTTTGTGGAGGAGAAGGTGGACAGCGGGAAGATTATTCTTCAGCGCGAGACGCCCATCGGGCCGGACGAAACCACGGGGGATCTATACGGAAGACTGAAGGAGATGGGGGGAGCGTTGCTGGGGGAGGCGGTCGACAGGATCGAGGAGGAGACGTACAGGCTTGAGGATCAGGACGAGAGCGAAGCTACGCCCGCCCCCAAGATATACTCCGAAGAGTGCAAAATTGATTTTTCCCGGCCTTCTGAGGAGGTTCACAACAGGATCAGGGGACTAAGTCCCGTGCCGGGAGCCTGGGCCAGGCTGGACGGCCTGCGTTTCAACATCTACCGATCGACGCTCGGTCCGGAGGAGGCCGGACTCAGGCCGGGAGAACTGAACCTGGAAGACCGGCGCCTGCTGGCCGGCTGCGGAAAGGGGTCTGTGGAACTGATAAGCGTGCAGATAGAGGGAAAGCGACGCATGAGCGGGTTTGATTTTATGAACGGCTACAGCGGAACCGGCGTACTGCACTAGAAGGAATACGTTTTGCCCGCTCCATATTTCCTGTTGATATATTTTAAGAATATTATGATATACCTGTCCGGGCAGCTGCGGAATATTAATTTTTCAATCCTTTAACATGGATCTGACGTCCCTGCAAGAAGCCTCCAGGAATGGAGACCTGAACAGAGTGAAGGAGCTGCACCAGAACGGTGCCGACCTGGACGCGAAGACAGCGAAGGGAAGTACCGCGCTGATCCTGGCGGCAGAGAACGACCATCTGGATATCGTACGGTACCTGGTGGAGGAGGGGGCCGATCCGAACGCCTCTACTTCGATGGGGGGGACGGCGCTGAACCGGGCCGCCCAGAACGGAAACGTGGAGATGATGCGGCTCCTCCTGGGGAACGGTGCGGAGGCGGGCGATCTCGCCCTGATCATGGCCGCACGCGAGGGGCACCTGGAGGCGGTTAAGCTGCTGGTGGCAAAGGGAGCGGATGTAAACGCCCGGCAGCGATGGGGACAGACGGCGCTGATGCAGGCATCCAGGGAGGGACACTCGCTCGTGATCAGGTACCTGCTGGAACAGGGGGCCGATGTACGGAAAAAAGATAAGAACGGGGAAACCGCCCTCTCCATAGCGATGGACAACGACCAGGTGAAGGCGGCCTCCCAGCTGCAAAGGGCGGGCGCTCCCATGATCACCGGCGGGAAATCGTCCCTCGGGGAGGAGTCAGACGCGGATGAGGAGGGGGGCGATGCGGAGTCGGGCATAGATATTGAGGAGGTCATGGACGGCGGAGACGACATGCCGGAAGACCTGGAACGATAAGGGGGGACGCACTGCTTTACTTACAACCTGAAACGATCAAAAATCCAGAGAAACAGGTATTGATATGGCGAAAATCAACGTTGGCATAAACGGTTTCGGCCGAATCGGAAGACTGGTGGCTCGTTCCATCCTGGCCTACCACGGGGATAAGATTGAAATCGTGGGCATCAACGACCTGACCGACGCACGTACGCTGGCCCACCTGTTCAAGCACGACTCGGTGCATGGACCCTGGGAGGGCGAAGTGGAGGCCTCCGATGATTCCATCGTTATTGACGGGATGGAGATCGGCATTACCGCCGAGCGGGATCCCTCGCAACTGCGATGGGAGGAACGCGGAGCTTCTATCGTGGTGGAATCCACCGGCATCTTCCGCCGGGAGGAGGATGCGCGCAAACACCTGGAAGCCGGGGCGGACAAAGTGATTATTTCTGCGCCGGCCAAAAGTCCGGGCGTAAAGACGGTGGTCCTGGGAGTAAATGACGAGGTGATTGACGGGGAGACCCGGATCTATTCCAACGCCAGTTGCACGACCAACTGCCTCGCTCCCATGGCGAAGGTACTGGACGACGCCTTCGGCCTGAAAAAAGGATTCATGACCACCGTACACGCCTATACGGGCGACCAGCAGCTCGTCGACGGACCGCACAAGGATCTGCGGCGGGCGCGCGCGGCTGCCCAGAACATTGTCCCCACCTCCACCGGCGCTGCCAAGGCGGTGGGACTGGTACTGCCTCACCTGGACGGGAAACTGGACGGAAATGCCGTCAGGGTACCTGTTCCCGACGGTTCGCTGACCGAACTGAACGCGGTGCTTGACCGTGATACCACCGAAAATGAGGTGCGGGAGGCCTTCCGGGAGGCTGCCTCCGGCGGTCCCATGGAGGGAATCCTGCAGTATTCGGAAGAGGAACTGGTATCCACCGACATTATCAGCAATCCCCACTCCTGCATTTTCGACAGCACCATGACCAAAGTGGACGGGGACCTGGTCAAGATTATTGCCTGGTACGATAACGAGGCGGGGTATTCCGCGCGAACGGCGGATCTCATCACTCGAATTGCCTGAGAGCCCGAAGCATTCTGCTATTTGTTCCTTAACGGCGTTGAGCGGCGGGACCTGCCGCTGAGTCGAAATCCCTAAGATAAGGCAGGAAATTGCCCTGAAAATTTCAGATATTTGGTACTTGTGATCGGGACGTAGCGCAGTCCGGTAGCGCACTTCGTTCGGGACGAAGGGGTCGCTGGTTCAAATCCAGTCGTCCCGACATCTTACAGCCTCCCTGCCCCTCCGCTATTTGTCGGGATGGTGCGGGGAGGTTTTTTTAATGTTGAACCACAGCATCATGATCGACTGGAAAGAGGTCAATCGATATGCGGGAGAAGGAAATCCGGAACCGCCCCGCCGGGTTGAGAAGTCCGATGAAGAGTGGAAAGAGGAGCTTGACGAGGAGACCTACCGCATTACGCGGAAGAAAGGAACCGAAGCTCCCTACTCCGGAGCGTACTGCGAGTCCCACGAGCCCGGCCTCTACGCCTGCGCCTGCTGCGGCACCGAACTGTTCGAATCGGGCGAAAAATTTGAATCCCGATCCGGCTGGCCGAGTTTCACGGCCCCGGTCGACGATCGTGTTGTTCGTTATGAGGAGGATCGAAGTCACGGCATGCACCGCATCGAGGTGCTCTGCAACGTATGCGGCGCGCACCTGGGGCATGTGTTCCCGGACGGTCCCGATCCAACGGGACTGCGGTACTGCGTGAATTCGGCCTCCCTCCGGCTGGTCGAACCGTAAGGAGTCCGGCGGGGACAGGCTCTCAGTACTGCGGCACGCTTGGGTCGATCTGCTCCGACCAGGCCAGGATCCCGCCTTCAAGGTTATAGAGGTTATCGAAATCGTACTCCTCCCTCAGCTGCCGCACCGCCCTGGCGCTGCGCTGTCCGCTCCGGCAGTGGATCACCACCTTCTTTTCGCGCGGAATCTCCCCGGCTCTCTCAAGAAGCTGGTCGAGGGGAATAAGCCTGCCGCCGATTTCGGCGATTTCCGTCTCATAGGGCTCTCTTACGTCGATCAGATCCACGTCCCGGCCGCTCTCGAGCCACGAATGGAGTTCCATGACCGTGACGGCGGGAACGCCGGACTCCTCCTCCGACTCCCCGTTGGAGGAGATCCCGCAGAACGCCTCGTAATCGATTAGCTCCGTAATCTCCGGATCCTCTCCGGTCAGGGGATTGTCCTCGTTCTTTTCAATGCGTACCGTACGGGTGCTGAAATCGAGGGCGTCGAACAGGAAGAGCCGGCCGGCAAGTGGATCGCCCACGCCGGCGGCCAGTTTGATGACCTCACCGGCCTGCATGCAGCCGATGATGCCGGGAAGCACGCCCAGCACGCCCGCCTCCGCGCAGCTCGGAACCACGCCCGGGGGAGGGGGCTCCGGGAAGAGGTCCCGGTAGTTGGGTCCCCTGTTGCCTTCCTCGTCCCTGTGGTTGAACACCGATATCTGTCCCTCGAACTGGAAAATGGAACCGTACACATTGGGTTTGTCCAGCATGACGCAGGCGTCGTTCACGAGGTAACGGGTGGGAAAATTGTCGGTGCCGTCGGCCACCACGTCGTATTCTTCGAGGATATCGAGTGCGTTCTCGCTGGTAAGCCTGGTTTCGTGGACGCGAATGTCGATATGAGGGTTGAGCTTCTCCAGGCGTTCCCGGGCTACCTCGACTTTAGGACGCCCCACGTCGTCCGCCCCGAAGAGCACCTGCCGGTGCAGGTTGCTGGCCTCCACGCGGTCGAAGTCCACGATACCGATGGTACCCACCCCGGCCGCCGCCAGGTACTGCAGCATCGGTGCTCCCAGACCGCCGGTCCCGACCGCCAGGACACGGGAAGCTTTCAGCTTTTTCTGGCCTTCCATGCCAATTTCGGGAATGGAAAAATGGCGCCTGTAGTGAGAAAGTTCCTCTTTGGTAAAATTCCTTTCGGATCGATTACTCCCCGCAGTAGCCCCTCCGCCGGCGATGGCGGGAACAATACTGATGACCGTCTCCTTGTCCAGCGACCGGGACCCGTTCCTGCCGGGATCCACTTCTTCGTCTCCTATGTATATCTTTATGTAAGAGCGCACGTTCCCCTCTTCGTCCAGCAGGTTCTCTTCCACTTCGGGATACTCGGATGCGAAATCCCGCAAGGCTTCGGAGAGTGTGGATTCGCCGGTGGTGAAGGTTCTCTTCTGGCCGGTGTATTTTCTCAGCGGCGTAGGTATTTTGATCGTTGCCATGACGTTGCAAGCTTTGAATTTATTCGGTGATTAAGGATTCCTTCACGTTGAGTGCCTCTTCTTCAAAATTCCTCTGTTCGTTCAGCCTCCAGGAGCGGCACTCCACCACCCCGCGTTCCCGGACCGACAGGATCATGTAGGAGAACCACGGCATGGCCACGTCCCGGTCGTGTTCTGAGGGTTCGGCGGCGTGGTCGGGGTGGGAGTGATAGATGCCCAGCAAGTCCAGCCTGTTGCGGTCGGCGTATTCCTCCGCTTCCCTGTATTCCAGGGGGTCGATCCGGAATCGCCTGCCACGGTTTTGCTCGCTCGCGTTGCGGGCTGCCCGGGCGAGGATCACCCGGCGGGATTGCCCGGAGCTCCCATAAAGAAAGCCGCAGCACTCTTCGGGATAGGCGCTCTCCGCATGGCTCTTCATCCGGCTGACCGCTTCTCTGTCGATGCGTAATATCATGGTATTGGACATGGCGTTTGCTAAAATAGCTGCTTCACTGTTTCACCGTACTTGCTGCCGTCGTCCGGGAAAACGGTAACTACAACCCCTTCCTCCAGCTCGTTCGCTACCCGCAGGGCACCGGCCAGGTTGGCACCCGAGGAGGGGCTGAGCAGCAGGCCTTCGGTTCTTGCGGCCTTTTTTACCATCGCGTGGGCTTCCTCGGTAGAGATCCTCTCCACCCGATCCGGGAGCGAGGGGTCGTAGATCCCGGGAATGCTGGCCGTTTCCAGGTGTTTCCAGCCCTCCAGCCCGTGCATGGCGAGCCCCGGCTGCAGTCCGACGAGCCGAATCCCCGGATTGTGCTCCCTCAGCCTTCGTCCCGTACCGGTGAACGTACCCGTAGTTCCCAGTCCGGCGACGAAATGGGTCATGCGCCCCTCCGTCTGCTTCAGGATTTCGGGTCCGGTGGTGCGGTAGTGTGCCCGCCGGTTGGATGGATTGTTGTACTGGTCGGCGTAAAAGTACCGGTCAGGGTTCTCCCTGTGCATTTGCCGGGCGATCTCACGCGCCTGTTCGGTTCCCCCGGTGCCGGGAGTGCGGCGCAGGTTAACCCCCAGGGCTTCCAGGATGCGGATGCGTTCGCCCGAAGCGTTCTCCGGTATGCAGAGGGTGACCGGGAACCCGAGAGCGGCCCCGATGTGGCCGTAGGCGATACCGGTATTGCCGCTGCTGGCGTCCAGCAAGTGCTTTCCCTCCTGAAGCTCCCCGCTTTCAAGAGCGTCCTTTACGATTTGCCAAGCGGGCCGGGCTTTGACGCTCCCTCCGAACTGCCGCCACTCCAGTTTGGCGAAAAGAGCAACCCGTTCGCCGGGATGTATGCGGTTCAGGGGATAGAGCGGGGTATCTCCAATAAGGGAACCGGGCCCCGTCTCCCCGCGGGGGGAGCGAAGAGGGGAGATTTTGGTTTGGTCGGATGAAGGCATGGTGGAAGAAGCAGGTCGGGTGTTGTTTGGCGAGGGAGATGCCGGGCGGGAGTGCCGATCCTCCTGATCTCCGGGAAGAGGTCGTCCGCGGTGCGGAACCGCGGAGGGGGCCGGTCAGGTTAGCCGAGGCAACAGCAACAACAGCAGCAACAAGGAGGAAGACCGGGGAGAAGGGGTAGGGTATGGGATGGGATCGCTGCCAACGTGCTTTGTATTATACGAAAAGCCGTTTTCATAGGAATCCGGAAACGGTTCGATGTAAGCTTATTACGGTGTTCCCCGTGGGAGAGGTCAGCCTGCTTGCCTGACTGCAACAGTTAATCTAACGTAGTCACCTCTCCATTCGTTCAAAAGCGAGGGAGGCTGCGGCTGCAATTGATTTCAATTTCAGAAGTTTTTATAGTGAGGCCGTTTCGGGACGGGAGATTCATCCCCCCAATCCATGCGTTCCCGGAGATGGGTACATCCCGGGAATCAAACGTAACGCAAGAAAAAGATCGGTATGACCTCCTGCAAAACTCCGACTGAAAGCAATAAGGGAAGTTCAAGCATCAACGGAAGGGGAGAGCTGGAGATGAAACTGGAGCAGATCGGGCCGGGCCGCATCCTGGCGTGGGGCTGGCGCACGTTCGGCCCAAAAATGGTTCTGGGAACGGGATTCGGCTCTTCCGGCATGGTGCTTATTCACCTGCTGGATAAACTGGACTACCGGGTCCCCGTCTTCTACCTGGACACCAGCCTGCTGTTTTCGGAGACGTACGAATTGAGAGACCGAGTGGAGGATCGCTTCGATATCCGCATCCGGAGGGTAAGCAGCGACTTGTCACTTGACGACCAGGCCGAAAAGTACGGGGATGAACTCTGGAAGAGCAATCCGGACCGGTGCTGCTACCTCAGGAAGGTGGTGCCCCTCCGAAACTACCTCTCGGACAAGGAAGCCTGGATTACGGGACTTCGCCGCGGACAGTCTGAAAACCGGCGGGATACGCCCTACCTGGAATGGAATGATGCCAATGGAGTTCTCAAGATCAACCCGCTGGCGGACTGGTCCGATGAGATGGTATGGGACTATATCAAGGCGCATGAACTTCCCTACAATCCGCTGCATGATGATGGATATCCCAGCATAGGCTGCGTTCCCTGTACCCAGCCGGCGGGAGAGGGAGAGCAGAAGAGGGCCGGCCGCTGGAGGGGAACGGAGAAAACCGAATGCGGCATTCACGGGAACCGGATCAGTTCCTAGCTACCTCCACGGGCACAGTCAGCTCAAAACGACTGCCTTCGTCCACTTCACTCTCCACTTCTATCTCGGCATCCAGGACCTCCGTGAGTTGCATGACGATATGCAGTCCCAGGCCGTAACTGGCCTCGTTGTCGGTTCCCCGGCGTCCGTCGCCGTTTTTTCTCTCGAACAGGGAATCAACCTCCTCCTCCGGGATGCCGATGCCGGTGTCGGTTACCGAGGTCCGCAGCAGTCCGCGGTTATCACCGCGCGGTTCGTATTCCATTTCAATGGTGATCTCCCCGCCCCGGGGCGTAAATTTGATGGCGTTGGAGAGCAGGTTGGCGATGATACGGCTGAACTTCTGTTCGTCGAGGTTTACTTCCGGAACGTTTTCCGAGGGATTTAAGCGAAGCTCCAGCTCTTTGTTGGCGGCCGAGTAGGTATAGAGCCTGAGCAGATTCCGGATGCACCGAACCGGATCGCAGGAAACGGGGTTCACCTCCATTTTCCGGTAGTGGACAATCCGGGTGTCCAGCAGCTCGGTGGCGATCTGAAGCAGACGTTCTCCGCTCTTTTTGATCACCTCTACCAGCTCTTTCCGCTCTTCGCGGGACTCCTCCTCCTGGTCGAGCAGAAAATCGGCCGCCCCGATAATCCCCATCAGGGGATTTCTCATGTCGTGGCTGACAATGTTCATCAACTCTTTTTTCTGGCTGTTGAGCGCCTCAAGTTCCCGCTGGCGCTTTCGCATCTCAATGCGGGCCGTCACCTCTTCCGCCAGCGTCTTCAGGTCCTCTTTCTGCTCGCTGCTCAGGGTATGCTCTTCCCGGTCGACGACACAGAGGGCACCGATTTTGAACCCGTTCGAGGTGGTAAGAGGGGCGGCGGCGTAGAACCGGTAATAAGGTTCGTCGGTGACGTAGGATGCGTTCTTAAAGCGGGGATCTTCCCTCAGGTCAGGGATTTCCAGTACACCATCCTGCAGGATGGTGTACTGGCAGACGGAATTTTCACGAGGGGAATCCCCGGTGTCGGCCCCGTGCGCGGACTTGGTCCACTCCCGGCGGGCGTCAAGCAGGTTGATCATGGAGATCTGGCTCCCGCAGATGCGGGACGCGATGCGCGTGAGTCCGTCAAACTCCTCTTCCGGCGGTGTGTCGAGTATATCCAGCCCGTACAGTTCACGGATACGCTCTTCCTCATCCTGTGGAGTCGGGGCCTCTTTCACCTCGCCCCTATCGGAATCTCCCATGTGCAAGAAAGTTGGTGATGCATTGTGTCAAGGCCGCTGATCCCCATTATAAACCTGACATCCCTGGCAAATGGCCCTTTGCAAATATAATATATAATATAGCATCTACTAAACTGCAATATTAGACCACAGTTTATATATTACATAAAAAGTCTGCGGATGCAGTCAGTCGCTTATGGCAGATGACCAAGCTTTGATATTGCTGGTGGAGGATAACCCGAGTATCTACAAGCTGGTGGTCTACAAGCTGGAGAGCAGCGGTTACCGGGTGGAGCACCGGGATAACGGGCCGGACGGCCTGCAGGCTGTTCGGGATCTGAAGCCCGACCTGGTGATTCTCGATGTGATGCTGCCCGGGAAAAACGGTTTTGAATTGCTCAAGGAGGTGAGGGAAGACGAAGAGGTGGCAGACACCAACGTGATCATGCTTACGACCAAGAGCCGGGAGGAGGACCTGGAGCTGGGTTTTGAACTGGAGGTGCAGGATTACATGGACAAACCCTTCAAGCCCGCCGAACTTCTCATGCGCGTCCAAAAAGTCCTGGGTTGATTGAATGGGGTTATATGGTCCGGTTGCTTTTTCAGGGTGCGGCGAATCCCGGACTTCCGATCCATCTCCTGTGGATTTCCATCGCATTCCTGGGGGTCCTGACCCTCCTGCTGTTTGTTATATCCCTGTACGCGCGGGAGAGGCACCGCCGGTTCGACCGCGAGCTCCGGGAGCGCAGGGATTTTTTCTTTCCGGTGGTAATGGAGTTCCTGGAAGGCCGGCGTTCCCGGGAAAGTTTCAACGCCTTCTTTTCAGGGAAAGTAGTGGATTTCATTGCCTTTGAGGAGGTGGTGACCGAACTGATCGAGCAGATCGAGGGAGAGGAGGTGGATAAGTTGCAGTATCTTTTGGAGATACCCGTCATCGCCGAATACCACCTGGAACAGCTGCGTTCCAGCAGCGAATACGAACGCATTAAGGCCTGCAACTACATTACGTACGCAAAGCTGATTACCCGGGAGGTAACCCGCCAGGTGGAGGCCAACCTGGAGTCGGACAACCGGATCCTGGTTTTTGCCGCCGCCTCTGCCCTTATGTCCAGCAGGGACCTGGATGTTCGACAGCGCGCCCTCCGCACTGTCGCCGAGCGGGGCGGTTTTTCAGGTATGGCGGTATTGGAGATGTTATTCAAATTTCATAAACCGGAAAGGACCCGGCTGGAGGAAGAGGCGGAGAAGCTGAAAGAGGTGCTGAGGTCCGCCGAAACGGAACCAAGGAGTCTCTCGTACCTGGTCCGGGGCGTGGCGGAGATCGGGTACACTCCCCTGGCCGGTTTTCTCGAGGAGAAGCTGGAAGATCCCCGCCGGCGCTGGCAGCATCCCCTGGTGCTCGCCGCCCTGATCAAGGCGCTGGGAGATCTCTACCACGGAGCTTCCTCACCCGGCATCCGAGGCAACATCTACCATACCTCTTCCCAGGTACGTCTGGCCTGTGTGGAAGCTTTGGGCAATATGCCGGAGGAGGAAAATCTGAAAGCACTGTACAATCTTCTGTATGACCCGGAACCCAAAATCCGCTACCGGGCGGTGGAGCGACTATTAGAGGCCGGAGCCGGGGGAGGGGAACTCCTGAACGAAGCCCGGTCA
>CAZGSL010000013.1:16500-49434 GCA_964528445.1 uncultured Balneolaceae bacterium
TACAACGAGGAGGCCACCATCATCGACTCCGTGGAGGCGCTTCTGCAGATCCAATTTCCCGATTTCGAGGTGGTGGTCGTGAACGACGGGAGTACCGACCGGACCTTTGAACTGCTAAAGGAGCATTTCGATCTCTACAAGGTACCCCAGCCGATGGACCTCCCCCTGGAACACCAGCCCATTCGCGATGTGTACAAGTCGGATGGCAGGCGGAACCTGGTGGTGGTCGACAAGGAGAACGGGGGGAAGGCGGATGCGCTCAATACGGGGATCAACATGGCCGAGAAAGATCTGTTCTGTGCCATCGATGCCGATTCCATACTGGAACCGGACGTCCTCATGAAGATGCTCCGGGCGTTTGTGGAGAACGATCATACGGTGGCGGTGGGCGGCATTGTCCGGGTGGCGAACGGCTGCACGGTGGAGCACAGCATGATTACCGAAGTGGATATGCCGCGCAGTTACCTTGCGCGTATTCAGGCCGTCGAGTACCTGCGGGCGTTTCTCTTCGGAAGGGTGGGATGGGACTACATGAAAAGCCTGCTGATCATATCCGGGGCCTTCGGGGTATTCGACCGCCGCGCCGTGCTTAGGGTGGGAGGTTACGAGCCGGATACGGTGGGGGAAGACGTGGAGCTGGTGGTGCGACTGCACCGCCGCTTCAAAGAGGAGGAGCGCCCCTACGACATTCGGTTTCTGCCGGAGCCGGTCTGCTGGACCGAGGTGCCGGAGGATTGGGAGACGCTGGGACGCCAGAGAAACCGCTGGCAGCGCGGCCTGACCGATACCATTTGGCGTCACCGCCGGATGCTGTTCAATCCCGCTTATGGCCGCCTGGGTATGCTGGCCATGCCCTTTTTCCTGTTTTTCGAGCTGCTTGGACCCTTGTTTGAACTGGCGGGTTTTATCTATTTCTTTGTCCTCATCGCTATGGGACTGGTGAACACCACTTTTGTGATGCTCTTCTTCTGCGCGGCCGTTCTGCTCGGAATGATCCTTTCGGTGTCGTCGGTTCTCTGCGAGGAGTTCACGTTCCGCCGGTATCCCAACATCGGGGATGTTGCCACGCTGACGGGATACGCCTTCCTGGAAAACATCGGCTACCGACAGATTCACACCTGGTGGCGGTTGAAGGGATTGATCGATTTTGTGAGGGGAGATAAACGGTGGGGTGAGATGCTGCGAAAGGGATTTTCGGGCGGAGAGAAAAAGTCGCGCCCCATCCTGGACCGGCTGAAGCGGCTGAAGTATCCCATCGTCGTGTGGCTGGTTGCCCTGCTGCTGGCATACATGCTGCTGCGGGTGCTGGTAGACCAGGGAGCGGTCGCTTTCCCGGGCTTCATCTGACCGCGTTTGCGTGGTTCCGGCTATCTGTTAAATTATGAGTTGGAAACGGGATCATATTTTAAACCAATCAGGAAGGATTATGGAGTTATCTGCCAAAGCTTGCATGGGAACCGTACTGTCGCTCCTGCTGATCGCAGCGGGCTGCAGCGAAATGAATCAGACGGGTGAGATGGCCGATCCGGTACCCGAACCCGGATATACCCTAACGGCCGACCAAACCCACAATCGATGGAGCCGTACGATCGAACCGGTGCTGCGGGTACCGTCGGGATCCGTCATCGAAGTCAACACGGAAGAGGCTTCCGACGGGCAGCTGACCCCGGAATCCACCGTGGAAGATGTCAAGAACTTGAGTTTTGACCCCATCCATCCCCTCACAGGCCCGGTATATGTTCAGGATGCCGAACCGGGAGACGTGCTCAAGGTGACCCTTCACCGGGTCGAGCTGGGAGACTGGGGATGGACCGGCATCATACCGGGATTCGGTTTTCTGTCGGATGAATTTGACGAACCGTGGCTGAAGACCTTCGAATTTGACAGCGACGCCTCCACCGCCCGGTTTTCGGACGATATCGAGATCCCACTGGAGCCGTTCCCCGGGGTGATGGGGGTGGCGCCGGATACCGACTCCCTGCTCTCCACGGTACCGCCCCGCCGCAATGGGGGGAACATGGACGATCCGCACATGACCGAGGGGACGACGGTCTATTTCCCCGTGCTGGTTGAGGGCGCCCTTTTTTCGATAGGCGACGCCCACGCCGCCCAGGGCATGGGCGAAGTGTGCGGTACGGCCATCGAGGCGCCGACGCGTATTGTGTACGAAGTGGAAGTGCTGAAAGGGGAACGGGAAATAGACGAGCCGGAATATGAGACCGACGAATATTACGCGGTGACCGGTTTCGGTACCACGCTGGACGAAGCCTCGCGGAAGGCCACCCGCTATATGGTCGACTACCTGGAGGAGGTTCACGGCATGGACCGCCAGGACGCCTACGCGCTCAGCTCGCTGGCGGGAGACCTTAAAATTGCCGAGGTGGTGGACGTCCCCCACATGCTGGTCTCCATGCAGATGCCCAAAAGCGTGATGCCCGGCAACTGATCAGGAGCGGATTTCGTAGCTGCTTTCAATTTCGGTGGCCTTCTCCAGGGCCTTGGAGACCGAGCAGTACTTGTTGAGGGAGAGATCGATGGCTCGCTCGGCCTTTTTGGGATCCACGTCGCCTGTGAAGATGTACCGGACGTGGATGGATTCGAATTCCGAGTAGGTCTCCCTCCGGCGCCTGTCGCCGGTCACCTCGATCTCGAACGCCTTCAGCTCCTGTTTCTGTTTTTTCAGGATGCCCGCGATGTCGATGGCGCTGCAGGCCCCGACTCCCGCCAGCAGGAGCTGGAGGGGACTGATCCCGCCCTCCAGTCCCCCGACGGTTCCGGAGCCGTCAAGGCGTATTTTTCCCCCGCTTTCGTTGCTCGCTTCAAAGTGTTCGTCATCTTCCAGCTGGTGAATGGATATTTTCATATCGGTGATTTGGAATTTGGCTATTGGTGTCGATCGACCAGGGTTTCGGTTACCTCCTCGAGCGTGATCCCCCGCTCGGCCAGCAGTACCATCAGGTGATAGAGCAGGTCTGCCGCCTCTCCCTTCAGGGCCTGGTTATCGGAATTTTTGGCTTCCAGGAGGGTTTCCACCGCCTCCTCTCCCACTTTTTGAGCGATCCTGTCGATCCCGCTTTTAAAAAGGGAGGCGGTGTAGGAGTCTTCGGGCATATTCCTCTTGCGGGAGCGGATAAGATCGTCAAGCTCCTGCAGGAATGCTATCTGCCCGCCCGCCGGCATGAAGTTCTTCCGGTAAAAACAGGAGTCCTCCCCGGTATGGCAGACGGGTCCGGCAGGATCGGCGAGGATCAGCAGGGTATCATTGTCGCAGTCGGGCTGCAGATCCACCAGGTGGAGGGTATTGCCGGAAGTCTCTCCCTTGGTCCAGAGGCGTTCCCTGCTCCGGCTGTAGAAGGTGACTTTTTTTTCGTCCAGGGTTTTCTGTACGGCGGTGCGGTTCATATATCCCAGCATCAGCACCTGTCCGCTGTCGGCGTGCTGGACGACGGCCGGCAGAAGACCATCGCCTTTTTCAAAATCCAGTTTGTCTATATCCATAGTCTCGTTTGGTTTCGATACAAGAAGTGAGTTGTCAAAGTTGGGGAGAGCGTTACGGTTCGTTTATGTACTGTTGCTTTTTTGGGCCGGCCGTACCGGAACCTCCTCGGCGGAGAGATACTTTTTCAGCTCGGGGATCGTAATTTTCCCGAAATGAAATATGCTGGCGGCGAGCACCGCATCCGCTCTGCCCTCCCGCAGGGCCTCCGCGCAGTGCGCGAGACTCCCGGCGCCGCCGCTTGCTATAACGGGAATGCCCAGGGCTTCGTTGGCCGCCCTCAGCAGTTCCAGGTCAAATCCCTCTCCGGTCCCGTCTCTGTCCATGCTGGTGAGCAGGATCTCCCCGACTCCGCGCTCCTCGGCCTCTTCCATCCACCGAAGGGCGTCCCTGCCGGTCGCTACCGATCCTCCCGCGATATACACCTCCCATGAGTCCCCTTTCCGCTTGGCGTCGACCGCTCCGACGATGCACTGGGATCCGAAGGTCTCCGCTGCGCGGTTGATGAAGGCCGGATCCCTGACGATGGCACTGTTGAGGGAGATTTTGTCGGCTCCGGCCCGGAGCAGGTCTGAAATTTGCTCGGTGGTCCGGATGCCGCCGCCTACCGTAAAGGGGATATCCAGCTCGAGAGCGACGCGCCGCACCAGGCCGGCCAGGGTATCCCGCTTCTCCCTGGTGGCCGTGATATCCAGAAAAACCAGCTCATCCGCTCCCTCGTCTGCATAGCGACGGGCCAGCTCCACCGGATCGCCCGCGTCGCGAAGACCCTTGAACCTGACTCCTTTTACGGTTCTCCCGTCCTTGATGTCCAGGCATGGTATGATTCGTTTGGCGAGCATGGAATAAGAATTTATTTAACCGTCAAAGGCCTTCATCTCCTCCAGGGAGAGTACCCCTTCGTAGTAGGCGCGCCCGACGACCACTCCCGCCAGGCCGCCCTCCCGGAGCGCGGCCAGGTCTCCCGAGGATCCCACCCCGCCGGAAGCGATAAACGAGACGGCGGGATACCGCTCCTGTAGTTCCCGGTACATCTCCACGTTGGGTCCCTCCAGTGTACCGTCGCGGGAAATATCGGTACAGAGTATGTTCCGCAGTCCCCGATCCAGCATGGGAGCGAGGAAATCATCGATGCTCCGGTCGGTGGTTTCTTCCCATCCCTCGTAGGCCACGCGCCCCTCCTTCAGGTCCATTCCGAGGATGGCCCCGCCGGGTGACTCATCCAGGAACCTGTACCACTCATCCGGTTTCTTAACCGGCAGAGAGCCGCAGATGACCCGGGATACTCCCGCTTCCAGGAGTCGCCTGGCGTCTTCCAGCGTCCGTACGCCTCCGCCCGCCTGTACGGAGAGTCCTGTTTGCCTGACGATCCTCTCGAGGTGAGGGAGGTTGCTGAAATGTCCCTCCCGCGCCCCGTTCAGGTCCACCACGTGAATGTTGGAGAACCCCGCCTCCCGGAAGCTTTCCGCCTCTTCCAGGGGATCCTCGCTGTAGACGGTGACCTCACTGTAGCGGCCCTTTCGGAGGCGTACCACCTTGCCGTTCAGCAGGTCGATTGCGGGAATTACGTTCATTGCGGAGCGGGCCGTTTCGGGATTGACGGGTGAGAAGGTAACAAGAATATGGCTTTGATTTCAGGAAAAATCCCGGCGGAGGGCGCCCCTGCGCTGCTGAAGGGGAAGGGAGAGGTGGATCAATAGGAAAACGTGAGTCTGACGAAGAAGAGATTGGGCGTTTCCACGTTGCGGCTGAAGACCCGCCCCTTGAGGAGCTGGGAGAGCACCAGCAGGTCGAGGTTATCGGAAAGGGAGTAGGTCAGCCGCGGCATGAGAATGAGCAGAGAGCGGTCGAAACTGCCCATGACGCCCATGCCGGCGTTCAGGAGGGGATGGAGCTGGCGGGAGCCGTTCAGGAACCAGCCGCTGCGGGCGATAAAAAGGTTGTCGGCCGACGGAGGACGCACAAGGTCGGCCAGGGGGGCGTCCGCCGGACGATACCCCCCGTTGTAGAGCAGTTCCCCCTGCAGGTAGAGCCCGGAGGGGAGCATGTAATCCCAGCCCATGGTGGCGGTCAGATAGCCCCCTTGTTCCAGCAGTTCCTTTTCCGGGTGAAACCAGGAGATCTCTCCCTTGAAGCCGGCGTCTCCCATGTAGCCGGACCAGCCGCCTCCCGCGACGACCTGGCGGCGGTAGTAGCCCCCGATCAGCTGAATGTCGTAGCTGCCCAGGCTTTCCCGAAGCATGGCCGCCATGGCGGTGGCTCCGTAGGAGTGTCCGGGCATGTAGGCGGCCTCGATGCCCGAGGCGTAGCTCCAGTTGTAGCGGGCGTTCAGGGCGTCCACGCCCGGACGCTCTTCGTAGTCGAAATTGAGGAACGCGTAATGGTTGAAGAGATCGTTGGGGTTCCAGACGTAGGTACGTCCCCAGTTAATCCGCTGGCGTCCGGCGTGGAACTCGAATTCCCCGGGATAGTAACTCAGGTGCAGGCGGTCGATGCCGGAGTGCAGCAGGCTGTGTTCGCCGCCGTACCACACCCAGGAGAGGTCCAGGTAGCCCGGGTCGTTCTCGTGGAGGTCCTCCAGGCCGGGCGTGTTTTCAACGCTGTATCCGCTGAGCAGGCGGGTCCGTATATCGGCGCGTGCTTCCAGAACGCCGAAAACGGACCACTCGGACTCCAGACGGTGGTGGAGGGTGTTGTCATAGCGGATCCGCTCCAGGGCGTTGTCCGCCGAAATTTGGGCCAATTCTTTCAGGTAACCGCTCAAATCCAGGTCAAAATCGCCGCCATCCTGCGCGTTTCCGGTCCCGGCCAGTGCAAACAGGAGCAGGGCCGCGGGCAGGAACAGGGCGCGAAGGACGGCCGTCCGGGCGGCGGAAACGCTGTGGGCTTCGTAAAACACCTTTTTAAATGCGTTGGAGACCAATATAATCTTATTAGCAGTTCACGAATCGCGAATACCATCGTTATCGATCCGGCCGTCCACCAGGGTGACCACTCGCCGGGCACGGTCGATAACCCGCTGATCGTGGGTGGAGAAGACAAACGTCATCTCCTCCCTGCGATTCAGCTCGGCCATCATGTCCAGGAGATCCCCGCTCGAAACGGAGTCGAGGTTGGCGGTCGGCTCGTCGGCCAGCACAAAGTTTGGTTTGGAAGCCAGCGCACGGGCCACCGCCACCCGCTGCTGCTGTCCCCCGCTCAACTGGGAGGGGCGCTTCTCCAGCTTGTCCCGCAATCCCACCTCCTCGAGCAGGCCGGTGGCCACCTGCCGGCACTCCCGGCCGGGCCGTCCCTGCATCTGCATGACGAAAGCCACATTTTCCAGGGCGGTGAGGACGGGGATCAGGTTGTAGGCCTGGAAAACGAATCCGATGTGGTGAAGGCGGAATTTGATAAGCTCGCTGTCGCTGAGCGTCGAGAGATCGGTCCCTCCCACGGTTACCCGTCCGGCGGTAGGCTCATCCAGTCCGCCGATGATGTTCAGCAGGGTGGTCTTGCCCGAACCGGAGGGTCCAACGATGGCGGTGAATTCGCCTTTCTCTATCGTCAGGTCTACGCCGTTGAGCGCATGTACCGGTACCTGGTCAGGGTTGTAGGTTTTGGTGACACTCTCGGTTTCTATGACGGCCATAACAGGACTCTATAATTTGTGTATCGCTTCAACCGGTTTCAGTTTGAGGGTTTTCCAGGCGGGATAGAGGGCGGAGAGCAGGGCCGCCGCTGCTACCATAAGGGCGATGTTCAGGTAGTAGGCGGCCTGAAGTTCCGGGTGAATGACCGCCCCCATTCCATATTCGTTGAGCCCCTCGGCAAAGGCACTCAGATCGATGCCCCTCTCGGCCAGAAGGGATACGGTCCCCCAGCTCAGGAGCAGTCCAAGCGGTACACCCGTCATGGTGAGGAAAAAGGTTTCCGCCAGTATCATCCCGAATATCCGCACCCGGTTCATGCCCACGGCCATCAGCATCCCAAGTTCCTTGGTGCGTTCCAGGATGGCCATCAGCATGGTGTTGACGATGCTGAATATGAGGGCCAGTATGATAATGACCATGATCACGTAGAGGGAGATATCCATGGCGCTGTAGACGTACTCCAGTTCCGGCGCGATCTCTCCCCAGCTCCGCACCTGGAGGTCCGGCAGCGTTTCCGCGAGGCGATCGCGGTAGTGCGGGGCCCGCCCGAAATCGTCCGCCATCAGCGTAATCCGGTGAACCAGGTTCTCCTCTCCCAGCAGGCGGTTCAGGTCGGCCCTGTTTACGAAGACGTTGGCCTGGTCGTACTGTTCGTTGGGGGAGTCGAAGATGCCGGACACCCGGAAAGCGCCCGCGGTAATTTCGCCGTTGACGTCCTGGAAACTGAGCACAATACGCGATTTCAGCCCGATTCCCAGCCGCTCGGCCAGGGCGTCCCCTACGGCTACGGGATTTCGCACGTCGGGGCCGGGCATTGCCCCCTCTTCCAGGTAACGTGCCGCCGGGTGGGGGGAATTATCCGAAGTCTCTATACCGTGCAGGGTGGTCCCGTAGCTGCCGTGCGCGCTCTGGGCCAGTCCCCCGCTCAGGCTTTCGGCACGCAGACCGGTAACGAACGGGAGTCCGGCGAGGCTGTCCGCCAGCGTGGCGGCGTCGGTGATGCCGTATCGGGGCAGCATTTGATCCTCAAATTCCGGATGGCTTACCTGCAGATGTCCGACGCTCAGCTCGAGCTGGTTCTGAAGATATCCCTGCGCCATTCCGTTGAAAAAAGCGGACATGAAAATGCCGGCCCAGAGTCCCATCAGCACGGCAATGATCACCACCGCGCTGCGGGTGGGATTCCTCCAGATGTTTTTCCAGCCGAGCGAAAGGATCTGTCGTATCATGTCGCTACTGCCTCATGGCTTCCACGGGTTCCCTCCGGGCGGCCCGCAGGAGGGGAATTATGCAGAACAACAAGGTAATCACAAACACGGTCAGCGCCTGGCCGGTAAAAATAGCCGGGTCGACGGAAAACTGCAGGACCGGTTCCATGGCATACTGCTCCGCGGCGCTGGCCATGGCCCCTCCGAATTCAATGGGATAATGATGGAAGTACCAGGTTACCGGGATGCTGAGCAGGATGCCCCCGCCCGCCCCCAGCAGGGCAATGAGCAGCACTTCGATGGACAGTATGCGGAACAGGGTGCTCCTTGGCGTTCCCACGGAGAGCATAACTCCGAACTCGTAGGAGCGTTCGGCGGTCATCATCAGCACAGTTCCCAGGATACCGAATCCCACCACCATGTAGAGCACCCCGAGAATGATCACGCCGCTTCCGCGGTCCGCCTGGATGGCCTGCTCCAGTTCGGGCATCATCTCCCGCCAGCCCATGACTTCGTAGGAGGAGGTGTCGATCTCTTCCCGCAGCCGGCTGACCGCCCGGTCGAGTCCCCGCGGGTCGTCCAGCACCAGCGCGGCCGCGGTGAGCCGTTCGGGAGCCGAGAAGAAGGAGCGGGCGGTCTGCAGCGGCAGGTAGACCAGGCTGCTGTTGAGCCGGGGATTGGGAAAGCGTACCACTCCCCGGATGGGATAGAGTCCGGCGGCGTTCATTCCCCGGAATCCCTGGCCGATAAGCACCAGGCTGTCCCCCAGCTGGGCCCCGAGGCGGTTGAAAAGCTCTTCGCCCACCACCGCTCCCCGCTCGTTGCCCGAGGTGAAGTAGTTTCCGCTCACCAGTTGCCGCGGAGGATTGCTGAGCGCCAGTTCCGCCTCCGGATCGATTCCCATGACCAGGGCGGGGCGGCTCTGGCGTGTCACGGCCGCGAGGACATAGGATTCCAGGCGGGGAACTACTGCGGCGACGCCGGGTGCCTGCCGTGCCAGCGAAGAGAGCGAGTCGGTCCACCGAAAACTGTTGTCCAGGGTGGGCTCGTTCCAGTATCCCTTTCCGTGAACCTGAAGGTGTCCGCTGAAATTGGCCACCGTATTTTCGATCATGTTGTCGTACTGGCCCTCCTGGGTGGACCGGGTGATCACCGAGAGGAATACGGCGACCACGATGGAGAAGGTAGTGATGAGTGTCCGCCGCCTGTTTCTCCAGATGTTTCTCCAGGCCAGTTTGAAAGTGAGCATGGAGTTATTCCACCCGTTTCATGTTTTGGATCGTAAAAAAGCTCTCCTCGAGCCCGATGTTGATCGCCAGCTCCTGGTAGGTCAGTATGGTCCGCCGCCCGGGCTCGTCGGCCGGAATCATCTCCATCCGGGTGGGAATGGTTCGTCCCCCCATTTCACGCACCTGTGATCCCTCCATGGTCTTAACCAGCCGGCCCTCCTCATCGTAAAATTCCGTTCGAAGCTGCAGGTACTCCTCTTTTGAAACGTAGGAAACCACCCGGTCCCACACCACGGGCGCGTCCGGCAGGGGTTCCATCGCTATGCGCCAGCAGTCGTAACCGCTGACGGTGCTGTCGCCCTCCAGGCTGTGGTCGTAGTCGGTCAGAACGGACGACTCGCGCACCAGGTCATTGTTGGAGAAGTCCGAACCCATCCAGGACTGGCTCATCATGGATGGCGGCATCTTGATGGTACGGTTGATGTCGGGCATCCAGTTCCACATCTCGTTGCCGCGTTTCAGGTAGGCCGTCCCGGCGTCGCGGGCCGGTGCGGTGACCAGTATCAGGCTGTATTCGCTGCCCAGGCTCCATCCTTTCAGGGAGAGCGAACGCTCCCAGTCAGGGCGGACAATCCGCATGGTGATCTCCGATCTGGCGCTCTCTCCCCGCATCTTCTGGTCGGCTTTTCGGATGATTTCGGTGGCGTCCTGGGCCGTCGATCTCTCGGTGGAGAGGGAGAGCAGCAGGCAGCAGGCCAGGGAGGCGCCTATGATTTTTTTCGTCGTATTCATGGCGGTATTATATACCTCGGAGTGCAGATCCGCAATCCGTGATTCCGATGTGGGCAAGACCGGGCAGTCAGGCGTCTTCGGATCGCCGCGGAGAGCTCAGCCTACCTGGGAGAGGAAATTCTTAAGCAGCAGCGTACCTGCCTCCCCCGATTTTTCGGGATGGAACTGAACGCCCAGGAAATTTTCCCGTGCGGCCACGGCGGCAAAACGGGTGATATAGTCGCACTCGGCGATGGTGAATGCGTTTACCGGGGCATAGTAGCTGTGCACAAAGTAGAAGTAGCTCTCGTCGTTCACTCCCTCGAGAAGGGGATGGGACCGGCGGCCGGAAAAGGTGTTCCATCCCATGTGGGGTATTTTCCGGCGATCGGAACGGAACCGTTTCAGCCGCCCCGGGATGATGCCCAGTCCCTCCACGCCCCCGCCCTCTTCGGTGGATTCAAAGAGGAGCTGCATGCCGAGGCAGATGCCGAGGACGGGCTTGGCGGTAGCGCGCAGCCAGTCGGCCAGCCCGTTCTTCCGGAGCGATTCCATGGCAGGTTCCGCGTGCCCCACACCGGGAAAGATGATGCCGTCGGCCCGCTCCAGCTCGGCCGGGTCGCCGGTAACGGTATGGGATCTCCCCAGCCGCTCCAGGGCGTTGGAGACAGAGGCGAGATTCCCGGCTTCGTAATTGATGATGGCGATCATGGATGTCGGGTTCTTTGCTGGTGCCGCCCGGCGGCTGCCATTTTTCGGATGCTACAACAGGTTCTTTGTGCTTGGCAGGACGTCGAGGGTGCGTTCGCTTCGGCTGACGGCCGCGCGTAGGCAGCGGGCGAAGCCCTTGAAGGCGGATTCGATCTTGTGATGGTCGTTCGAGCCCTTGAGGGTCATGTGCAGCGTCGCCTCCAGGTTGATGACCAGGGAGTAGAAAAAGTGTTCGGTCATCTCGACGGGGAACGCCCCCACTTTCTCGCGTGAGAACTCCCCGTCAAACCGGAGATAGGGGCGGCCCGAGAGGTCGAGGGCGGTGGTGGAGAGGCTTTCGTCCATCGGGAGCACGAAGGCGTACCTGCGGATCCCGGTTTTGTCGCCCAGCGCCCGCTTCAGACTCTCTCCAAGGGCGATGGCGGTGTCCTCAATCGTATGGTGCTCGTCCACCTCCAAATCCCCGTTGCATTCCAGCTCCAGGTCGATCAGTCCGTGGCGTGCGATCTGCTCCAGCATGTGATCAAAAAATCCGATCCCGGTTGCTATTTCCGACTTCCCCTCTCCGTCCAGGTTAAGGCGGATTCGGATCGCGGTTTCTCCCGTTTCCCGCCGGTATTCCGCCTTTCGCCGTGGAAAGAGGATCCGTTCGCTGAGCCCGGCCCAGTCGGCCGCCTCGTCGACCACCCCGTCGGTCTTTTGAAGTTGCAGCCCTTCTCCGCCGGCGGCGATGCGCAGTTTGGCACGGTCGGCCTGCGGATCCGCGGCGATGCCCTCGTTCTCCAGGAGTGTTTGCTGCTGTTCGCTGAGCTCGTCCGCCTGAAACAGCAGGCGATGGCCCGCCGCCAGGAGTCGCTTCATTCCGTAAAGGGCCCCGCCGCGAAGCAGGTTGTCGCTCTCCCCGCGCAGGGCTTCGGTTTCGATGTAGAGATTCATGACGGGTTCGTTTTTAGGATTTCAATCAGTCGGTCGTTCTCTTCTGGACGCCCCACCGTAATCCGGAGACACTCCCCGCACCGCGGTTCGTCCCCCCGGTAGCGAACGATGACACCGTTTTCGGCCAGTTCGCGGTACAATTGCATTGCATCGTCGAAGCGGACCAGTAGGAAATTGGCCCGGCTCTCGAACACCTGTTGCACGCACGGAAGCTCCGAAAGCATCTGTCCCAGCCGCTCCCTTTCCGAACGTATCGCCGCGGCTTTCTCCTCCATCTGTTCCAGGCGACCGAGAGCCTCCCCCGCCCGCGCCGCGGCGGGTCCGCTGAGGTTGTAGGGAGACTTTATCTTCATGAGGTAGCGGACAACGTTTTCGGCGGCGAAGGCCATGCCCACCCTTGCCCCTGCCAGGCCGAAGGATTTGGAGAACGTTTGAAGCACCACCAGGTTGGGGTGCTCGAGTACCATGGGAGCCCGGCTCGGAGATTCACTGAAATCGATGTAAGCTTCGTCCAGTACCACCACTCCCGGGAATGCTTCGACCAGCTCTTCCACTTTTCCCCCGTCCAGCTCGTTCCCGGTCGGGTTGTTGGGCGAGCAGAGGAAGAGCAGGCGGGTGTGCGGGCCCCACGCCTCGCGCATGGCTTCGGTCCGGGGCTGAAAAGCTTCGTCCATGACCACCCGGTCCGTTTCCACGTTGTGTATGCGGGCGCTCACGGCGTACATCCCGTAGGTGGGCGGGGCGATCATGATCCGGTCTCGTCCCGGTTCGCAGAAAATTCGCAGCAGCAGATCGATAGGCTCGTCGCTTCCCACCCCCAGGAAGACGTTCTCTCTCTCCACGCCCCGCCATAGGGCGATCCGCCGGCGCAGCTCCGGGTGCCTGGGCGGGGGGTAGCGATGGAGCTGCTCGCCGGATTCCACGACGCTGCCGAAGCTGTTTTCGTTGGCATCCAGCAGGATTCCGCTGCCGAAATCCTCCCGCGCGCTCCGATAGGGTTCCAGGTCGCGGATGTGCGGGCGCACGAGTGCTTCGATGTGGGACTCTTTTTTCATCTCAGGGCTGTATGATTTGGTTTTTTATCTGTCGTTTCATCATTTCCCATCCTTTCGTCCCTGCATCTCTTCCGCCGCACTTTCCAGGCGTATGCTGACCGAGCGGCGGTGGCCCTCCAGTTTCTCCAGGGCGGCAAGGTGTTCCACGGCGGGCGCGAGGTTCCGCAGACCCTCCCGGGTGATTCGCTGCATCGTGATCTGCTTCACAAATGAGTCAACCGACACCCCGGAATAGCTCCGGGCATACCCGTGCGTGGGCAGCGTGTGGTTGGTCCCGCTCGCATAATCACCCGCGCTCTCTGGACTCCACGGCCCCAGGAAAACAGAACCTGCGTTTTGCACGTTTTCGGCCAGGCTCTCCGCCTCCCCGCACTGCAGGATCAGGTGTTCGGGGGCATAGCGATTCGAGAACGAGAGCGCCTCGGGGAGACCGGGACAGGTCATAGAAAAGCTTTGCTCCAGCGCCTCCCGGGCGATTTTTTCCCTGGGAAGGCGGGCCGCCTGCTCACTGAGCGCCCGCTCGCATGCTTCCCGGTCGAAACCGGGGGTATGCAGCAGAATCGCCTGGCTGTCGGGCCCGTGCTCGGCCTGCGAGAGCAGGTCCGCCGCCACGAAGCGGGGATCGGCCGAGCGGTCGGCGATGACCAGCACCTCGGAGGGCCCTGCGGGCATGTCAATGGCGATCCGGGCGCCGCTGTTCTGCAACAGCATTTTCGCGGCGGTTACGTACCGGTTGCCCGGCCCGAAAATCTTGTTCACTCCCGGGAATCCCTCGAACCCCCAGGCCATGGCCGCCACGGCCTGCGCACCGCCGGCGGAGAGCAGTCGGGCGGCCCCGATCTTTCGCGCGATATAACGGATCTCCGGCGCAATCTTGCCCTCCGCCGAGGGGGGCGTGGCAACGGTGATCTGCTGGCATCCCGCCAATGCGGCGGGTATGCCCAGCATCATGAGGGTGGAGGGCAGCACCGCCGAGCCTCCCGGGACGTAGAGTCCGACGCGCTCGATGGGGCGGGCCGTACGCATGCAGTGGACGCCGGGCATCGTCTCCACCTCAACCTCCCGAGGAAGCTGGGTTTTGTGGAAACGGTAAATGTTTCGAAAGGCGGTGTCGATGGCTTTTCGGGTATCGCCGGGGAGGTCCGCCGGGTGATCGAAGGGGTCGAGAACCAGCGGATCGGGGTCCACCCCGTCAAACTTCCGGCTGTAGCGCCGAACCGCCTCCGCGCCCTCCTGCCGCACCGCTTCGATGATGGGAGCCACGGCCTCGAAGGCCTCCTCGAGATCCGCGGCCGGCCGGCGGCAGAGCTCCTCCCGTTCCCGCTCATCCAATTTTGTGTAGTCGTAATGTTTCATCTGGTCCGCTGAAGTTTTACGGTGAACAATCAGAGAATCATGCTCTCCACCGGCATCATCACGATGCCGCTGGCCCCGGCCTCCTTGAGCTGTTCCATTACTTCCCAGAATTCCTCTATGGGAATGACGGTGTGAACGGCGACCATATCTTCCTCTGCAAGGGGGACGACGGTGGGGCTTTTGAGGGAGGGGATGATGTCGCGAATCTCCTCCACCGCTTCCCGGGGAGCGTTCATCACAATGTACCGGCTCCGCTCGGCCTGCTGGTATCCCTCTATCCGCTGAAGGAGTTTTTCAATCAGTCTTTTTTTGCCCGGCGAAAGCGGCCGGTTGGTACGGATAAGCTGGGTCTCCGACTCCAGGATGGTCTCGATCTCCACCAGGCCGTTGGCGCGGAGCGTATTTCCGGTGGAGACCAGGTCGCTGATCGCGTCGGCCACCTCCAGGCGGGGGGCGATCTCCACCGCGCCTGAGATGCTCACCACCTCCGCGTCCACACCCTTCTCATCCAGGAATCGCCGGGTCAGCCTGGGATAACTGGTGGCGATGGTTTTCCCGGCGCACCCCTCCGCCGATCGGATATCTCCTTTTTCCGGGGCGGCGAGCGAGAGACGGCATACGCCGTAATCCAGCCCGCGGATCACGCTTACGTCGGCCGCGGTTTCGGCGGTTACGTTGGCACCCACAAAACCCAGGTCGCACACCCCGTCCTGCACGTATTCGGGAATGTCGTCGTCCCTTATCAGCAGCAGTTCCACGTCAAAATTGCGACATTTGAGCATGAGGCTCCGCTTGTAATTGTCGAAACGGAGTCCGATGCCCTCCAGCAGATCAATGGTTTTGTCGGTGAGTCTTCCATCTTTCTGGAGAGCGATGCGAAGAGAGGTCTGGGAATTGGCGGAACGTTCCATGGTACGTATGAATGAGTTTTACGGGAGAATTGAAAATGCCGAGTGCGTACGAACGGGGCGGTTTTACCGCAGAATAGCATGGGAATGGTGACGGGAGTCACCATGACGGGCCGGATGGGTAGTATGGAGGTGCAATGCTGTCATCACAGCCCAATATAAGCTTTTTAGCGAAAGCTTCCACAAGGGGATAGCATGCAGTCAGGAGAGGACGGAGACCTAAGAATAAAGCCCCGGCCCTTCACGGGCCGAGGCTTTAGGTAGGGATCTTCTGGGTAAAGAAGATGCTTGTGAAACGGGATCGTTGAACCCCTGTTTCAAGGGTTGATACCTGTGTGAAGAGAGAATGTTCCGAAAGGCGGGAAAGAGAAGGTATCCGGCGGGGAAGGCGATTGAACTATTTGGCGCAAAGGCGTATCCTTCCCACCCGGTAATCCGGGAATAACCGATCTTCCAATCAGCAATCGAGAACATTATTATGATAACGACCGCGCAATTCACCTACATCCCGCTTCGTGAAACGGATCCCCGGGAAAGCATCGACTTCCTTTTGGAGCTGGTTGCCCAGCACGAGGTGGATGTCGACGTCAACTACCTCTCCACCAGCGTGAGGGGAGAGACGGATGTGGTATTCGCCCTGATCCGTGAGATTTACGACACCATGTCCCTGGAAGGCCATGATTTCCGATTCCACGTGGAGCTGCTGAACCCGGTGCCGGAAGAGGAGTGAACCGGTGTTTCCGCCCCGGGGTTCCTGCCGTGCACCGGGTCGCTCCCGCCCGATGTTGTCCGGTGGCGTGAGCGGGAGAAAATTGGCCGTTTAACCTTGTCATAATGTGCGACGGGTTATGTACCCCCTCCCTTTATTTTGTATCTTAAGCGTTCTTTTCAGCCAGAAAATTCTGCGTACCCGCTACGCACTTCCATGACCCAGATTCGCAACTTTTGCATCATCGCCCATATTGATCACGGCAAATCCACCCTGGCCGACCGGCTGCTTGAACGCACCGGTGCCATCACCGAACGGGAGATGCAGGAGCAGGTGCTGGACGACATGGATCTGGAACGCGAACGCGGAATTACCATCAAGAGCCATGCCATCAAGATGGACTACGAACGTCCGTCCGGCGAAAACGTCATATTCAACCTGATAGATACGCCGGGCCACGTGGATTTTTCCTACGAAGTTTCCCGCGCGCTGAAAGCCTGCGAAGGAGCGCTGCTGGTGGTAGACGCCGCGCAGGGAGTGGAGGCTCAGACCATATCCACCCTCTACCAGGCCATTGACCAGGATCTGGAAATTGTCCCGGTCCTGAACAAGATTGACCTGCCGGGCGCCGACATCAAGGGGGTGGGACAGCAGATCATTGACCTGATCGGCTGTGAGAGGGAGGAAATTCTGCAGGTCTCCGGCAAGACGGGCGAGGGCGTAGACGCGCTGCTGGAAGCGATCGTCGAGCGGATTCCCTCCCCGGGCCGTGAGGCGGATAAGCCGCTCCGCGCGCTTATATTTGATTCGATTTTCAATACCTACCGGGGCTCTGTCGTCTACGTTCGTGTCATGGAAGGGACCCTCCGCCAGGGTGAGGGGATCCGTTTCATGGCCACCGAAAAGGAGTACGATGCGGAGGAGATCGGGTACCTGAAACTGAAAAAGGAGAAGACCGATACCCTGGAGGCGGGAGAGGTAGGCTACGTGATCGGCAGCGTCAAGTCGCTGCAGGACGCCCGCGTGGGTGATACCCTCACCACCACCGCCAATCCCGCGGAGACGCCCATCCCGGGCTACCAGGAGCCCAAGCCGATGGTATTCAGCGGCATCTATCCCACGCAGTCCGACGATTTCGAGGAGCTTCGCTCGGCCCTGGAGAAACTGCAGCTCAACGACGCCTCCCTGACCTACCAGCCTGAGACCTCCAAAGCCCTCGGTTTCGGATTTCGCGCGGGTTTCCTGGGAATGCTGCACATGGAGATCGTGCAGGAGCGGCTGGACCGGGAATTCGATATCGACATCATTACCACGGTTCCCAACGTAGAGTATGAGGTGCACTACCGGGATCACGGGGAAATTGAGGAGAAGGTTGTGGACAATCCCAGCGCCATGCCGGATCCCGGGATGGTGGAGGAGGTCTACGAGCCTTACATCAAAGCTACGATACTTACCCCTTCCGACTATATCGGACCGGTGATGACACTGTGCGAGGATCGGCGGGGGATCTACGTCAACCAGCTGCACATGCAGAGCCAGCGGGTGGAGATCACCTACGAACTCCCCCTGGCCGAAGTGGTTTTCGATTTCTACGACCGGCTGAAGAGCGGTACGAGGGGGTACGCCTCCCTGGATTACGAATTTATGGAATACCGAAAGGGCGATCTCGTTCGTTTGGATGTCCTGCTGAACGGGGATCCGGTGGACGCCCTATCCAGCATCACCCACAGGGACAGCGCCTATGAGCTGGGACTCAAGCTGTGCAAGAAACTGAAGGAACTGATTCCCCAGCAGCAATTTGAAGTGGCGATTCAGGCAGCCATCGGTTCCCGCGTCATCGCGCGCGAAACGGTACGGCCCCTGCGCAAGGACGTAACGGCCAAATGCTATGGGGGGGATGTCACGCGGAAGCGGAAACTCCTCGAGAAACAGAAGAAAGGGAAGAAACGTATGAAGCAGGTCGGCACGGTCGAAGTGCCCCAGGAGGCTTTCCTTGCGGTACTCTCCATGGATGACGAATGACGGGGCCGAATCCGCGGCGGGGATTGAATGCCTCTCCCAGCAATCATTTTCATTTAGGTATTTGAGTAATAATTGCTACAATGTTCCGTATTTATCTCTAAAACAGCTGCAAAATGAGAGCAAGAAAAATTTTCACGGTTCTGGTCCTCCTGCTGACGGTGGCCGCCGTCCCGGCCCTGGCCCAGTTTGAAGTTCCCGAATTCGAAAAAATGTCGACCGAGGAGGCCGATTCTTTCGACCGCCGCTTCGGTCACATCAACTGGACGGGCCAGGGTATGAACCAGGCAACCGGGATTGACAATCTTCCCACGACCGAACTTCGCGCCCGCCTGCAGGCCCGCTTCGGCGAACCCACCTACACGATTGGGGAGCTGGTCGAGAAGTCCAATTTCCGGCTGGGCATGGCGGTCCAGTTCGAGTACCGGTTCGTGGTCAACGACAGCATCCCGCTGATCATCCTTGACGTCTTCGGTCCGTTCGGGAGGGGGCTCTCCTACACTTCGGCGAGCAGGTATATCGACCTGATGCCCCAGATCAAGCGCTCGTTTTCCCAGATGCTGATGGAGGTGGATACCCCGGGGAATTTCCGGGATTACTACTATTCGGCCGACAAAAGGCAGTGGTTTGAAGTCGTTTTCCAAAACGGCGAGGCCACCACCCGTGAAATTGAATCTCCCGAAGGCATTGCCATTGACGGGCGCGAACCCCGCCCTGATCCCTGAGATCCCGGACGACGGCAACTCCCTTCCGCAGCCGGGGCAACCGTAATTCAAACATGAGCATATTTTGGCAGACAACGACAGCAAAAAAAGCCGGCGTGAACGCCGCGAGCAGAAAAAGAAGGAACAATCCGATCGGGCGAAAAGCTGGATTCGGGAGTGGATGGATGCGTTTCTGTTCGCGATTGTCGCGGCGCTCATCATCCGCACGTTCCTCTTCGAGGCCTATCGCATACCCACGCCCTCCATGGAAAACACGTTGCTTACGGGAGATTTCCTGGTCGTCTCCAAGATCAGTTACGGTCCCCGCACGCCCATGGTCGTAGGTATTCCCTTTACCAACGTCTACCTGCCGGGCGCCGTCCTTCCCTGGACCCGTCTGCCGGGTACCACCGACATCAAGCGGAACGACATTGTGGTATTCAACTATCCGATAGACCTCGCACCCATCGCGGCGAAGACCAATTACATCAAGCGTGCCGTGGGGATGCCCGGCGACACTATTTCCATTGACGACAAACAGCTCTCCGTGAACAGCAGCAGGGCGGAGCATTTTTCCGGCATACAGCAGCTCTACGAGGTGGACGTTCGCGACAACGTTCGCCTGAGCCAGTCCAAGGTCCGTTCCGCGGGAGGCAATCTCGCCGGCGCGCTGGGCCCCAACCGGTACCGGGTCAACGCCACCCGGCAGGTCATCGACACGATCTCGGAGTGGCCGGAGGTTACCGGCGTACAGCCCTGGGTTCTGCCGGACAGCCTCAACGAATACCGCCAGCGCCCCTTCAACTTCGCCACCGGCTTTCTGAATCACCACCACCTTCCCCCCACGGTGGTGCCCTTCGAGGGACAGCAGGTGACCCTCACCCCGGAGAACTGGCACCAGTACGAGAATATTATCACCCGATACGAGGGCAACAGCGTCGAGAGGGAAAACGGCGAGTTTATCATCAACGGGGAGCAGACCAACACCTATACCATCAAGCAGGACTACTACTTTATGATGGGGGACAACAGGGACGACAGCGAAGACAGCAGGTTCTGGGGCTACGTTCCGCACGACCATGTGGTCGGCAAGGCAGGCATCATCTACTTCTCATGGGACAGCGAACGCTGGATGCCCCGGTTCAACCGCCTCTTCAATTTTATCCACCAGTAGGAACCCACTCAGTTGCTGCGGATGCTTTTCCCCTTGGTTTTTCCCTCCTGTACTGCCAGCTGACCGCAGCCCGCCTCGATGTCGTCTCCCCGGCTTCGCCGGACCGTGGCGGTGACGTCGTGGGCCACCAGCTCCTGCATGAAGGCGTCGAGGCGCTCCTCCCTCGCTCGTTTCAGGGAAACCCCCGCCACCTTGTTGTACATGATGATGTTCACCTTGCTGGGGATCCAGTGGGCGATCTCCGCCAGTTCCCGGGCATCCTCCGGGCGGTCGTTGAATTCGTCAAACAGCAGGTACTCATAGGTTATGGGCCGGTGGAGGATGTCGTAGTAGTGTTCGAGCGACTCGCGTAGGCTCTCCAGGTTCATGGAGCGGTTGATGGGCATGATCTCGTCGCGCTTCTCGTCGTTCGCCGCGTGGAGGGAGACGGCCAGGTTAAAGGGCTGGCGTTCATCGGCCAGCTTCTTGATCTGCTTGGAAAGTCCCACGGTAGAGACGGTGATGCGCCGTGGAGAGAGTTCCAGCCCGTGTTCCGAAGTGACAATGGCGGCCGAATCCGTAACGGCCCGGTAATTGTGAAGGGGTTCGCCCATACCCATGTAGACGATATTCGTGATCCCCTTCCCGAATTTCGATTCGCAGTATTCGTTGATGTACTGGGCCTGGTCGACGATTTCGCCATGGTTCAGGCTGCGATAGAGCCCCATTTTCCCCGTCGCGCAGAAGGAGCATCCGAAAACACATCCCACCTGGGAAGAGACGCAGACCGTCAGCCGGTTGGCCGCCCCATCCGGATAGAAATCCGGGATCAGCACCGATTCGATTTTGTGATCCTCCTCATCATCCAGGCGGAACATGAACTTGACGGTACCGTCTTCCGACTCTCTTCGGTCCACCTCCTCTATGCGCCGGAGGCGGGCGATCTCCGAGAGCCTGGAGCGAAGCTCTTTTGAGAGGTTGGTCATCTCCGCGAACGACCGCACTCCTTTCTGGTAGAGCCACTGGAAAATCTGGTCGCTGCGATAGGAGGCCAGCCCGAGCTCCTCGCAAAAATCCTCCAGTTCTCCCGGCCTCAGGGATTTTATATCAACTTTTTCGTCGGTCTGCAGAGGTGTTTCTCTCATGGGATGGGAAGATACAAAAAGCCCGCGGGGAACAACACTTTTCGTAATCCGCGCGGCCTGCCGTTGTCTCCCGGTTCCGGTCAGTTACTGAGCGTGGTCTCGAGGCGAATGTCAACCCCGGCCAGCGCTTTGGAAACCGGGCAGTTTTTTCGGGCCCCTTCGGCAATCTCCAGGAATGCCTCCTCGTCGATTCCCGGGATATTTGCCTTCACGTTGAGAGTGACGGTGGATATGGAGGGCCCTTCGTCCGTCATCTCCAGGTTTACCGTCGCGTCGGTATGCACCGAGCGGGGATTGTGGCCGGCCTGGGCCAGTTCGTTGGAGAGTGCCATGGAATAGCATCCCGCATGTGCGGCACCGATCAGCTCTTCCGGATTGGTTCCCTCCCCGTTCTCAAAGCGCGAGGCGGCACTGTAGGAACCGCTGAAGGCGCCGCTGCCGAATTTCATCGTTCCGTTTCCGTTTTCAAGATCGCCGTTCCAGGTCGCTTGGGCTGTTCTTTTAGGCATAATAGTGATTTCTTCCTTTAAAGATTGATGTCGGGAGCCGTTGAAAATAACACAAAGGGTGGGGTTCGCATTCCCGCCCTTCGGCCCAGGTTTCCGCCGGTTGCAATTTTTTGTAAATAGTGCCGGCAGCATGGAATGTCAGTCGTTTGCTGACCGTTAGCAAGCACGAGTAAACGGGATGGCGTTCTTCGTTTGCCTGCCTCACAAGACGGCAGAAATCTTACGTCTTTTTAAATCTTTTTTCAGTTTAACTGCGGATATTTGTATCCGATTTTTATCGCTTAATTCCATCTGAATTTCTCCATGTCTAATTTTTATTTGCCCGTCAGAACCCTGATCGTTCTATCCATACTCCTCATGAGCGCCGCCACCGGTGCGGCCCAGGTGGAGGAGCCGGAGACCGAGGCCGCCGGTCCCCAGACCCTGGATCTCTTCCTGGATTGCCAGACCTGGTGCCACGAAAGCTACCTCCGCCAGGAGATTACGTTTGTGAACTTTGTGCGCAACAAGGATGTGGCGGACCTGCACCTGCTGATAACCCGGGAAAGCACGGGCAGCGGGGGACAGGAGTTTACCCTGCGCTTCCTTGGGGAGGCCCTCTTTAACGGAGGAAGCGACACCCTGAGGTACATTTCTTCCCAGTCGGATACGCAGAACGAGCAGCGGATCGGCCTGGCCCGGTATATCAAGATCGGATTGCTTCCCTTTCTCCGGGATACCGGCGTGCTGGGGGATATGGAGGTAACCTACGAGGGGACCGGGGAGAGCGGGGCGCAGAGCGCTTCCCGGGAGGATCCCTGGAACAACTGGGTGTTCGAGCTAAACGGGAATACGCGCCTCAACGGGGAGGAGACCGAAAGTCAGGTTTCGATCAACGGCCGGGCGGAGGCGAGCCGGGTGACCGAGGACTGGAAGCTGCGGTTTAACTACCGCCAGGATTATACCCGCAGGAAGTTTGTCAGGGATGAGGAGACCAATATCTACATCACGGAAAACTTCCGGGGGAGCGCCCTGGCGGTCAAAAGCCTCGGACGGCACTGGTCGGCCGGAACTTCGGCCAACATCTACTCCTCCACGCGGCAGAACGTGGACCTGAGTTATTCGGGCAGTGCCGCACTGGAGTACAGCGTCTTTCCCTATTCGGAATATTCCGAGCGTGAGATCACCTTTCTCTATCGTCTCTCCGCGGGATACTATGATTACAGCGAAACCACCATCTTCGAAAAGAATTCGGAACACCTGATGCAGCAACGCCTTGAATCACGCATGAACTTTACACAGCCCTGGGGTGAGATCGAGGGCCGCCTCAACGCCTCCGCGTTCATGCACGATCTGAACAAGAATCGCGTCGACGTAAACCTGGAATTCAATTTCAGGATTATCAGGGGACTCTCTTTCAATGTTTCGGGAAGGTACGCCTGGATCAACGACCAGCTGGGGGTACCGGCCGGCGACATCGACGATGCCGAACAGCTTCTTGACCTGCGCCAGCAGCTTACCTCCTACTCCTACGGGGCTTCCGTGGGAATCGAGTGGACCTTCGGTTCCATCTACAACAACGTCGTCAATCCACGGTTCTAGTCGGAAGAAATTCCCGGCCTACAGCTCATTCACGAGTTGGGTGGCCCGGGTTACCAGCTCCCGCGCCTCCTCTTCGGTTGAGGCCTCCGCGTAGATGCGAAGAACCGGTTCCGTGCCCGAAGGGCGCACAAGCAGCCAGGAGCCGTCGTCCATGATGTGCTTGGTACCGTCTGTGAATTGCCACTCCCTCACATCCCTGCCCGCGATGCTCTTCAGCTTTTTCTCCTCGCAGTAGCGTATCATCTTCGCCTTCCGGCGATCGGAGGTGTGCAGGTCGTTCCGGAAAAAGTGGTGTGGGCCGAACTCTTCAAACAGGTCATCGACCAGTTCGCTCAGTTTTTTTCCGCTTCGCACCATCATCTCCACGATGGTCAGGCCGATGAAAAGCCCGTCGCGCTCGGGTATGTGGCCCTTCACGGCCAGCCCCCCGCTCTCTTCTCCGCCCACCAGCACGTCGCTTTCCACCATCAGCTCCGCGATGTACTTGAATCCGATAGGGGTTGTGCTGATCTCCAGGCCGTAGGCCTCCGCCTGTTTGTCCAGCATGTCGGTGGTGGAGAACGTCTTTACAATGGAACCGTTCATCCCCTTCTCCCTGTACAGGTATTTAACCAGGAGGGAGAGGATCTGGTGGGAGCTGACAAACGTTCCGTTTTCGTCAAGCATGCCGATCCGGTCGGCGTCCCCGTCGTTGGCCAGCCCGGCCGCGCACCCCTTATCTACGATAAGCGAGGAGAGCTCATCCAGGTTTTTTTCAATGGGTTCGGGCGACCTTCCCTCGAAACCGGGATTCCGTTCCCCGTGTATCTCCACGACCTGGTCCTCGCCCAGCAGCCGTGCGAGCAATCCCTGCCCCGAACCGAACATGGGATCGTGTGCCAGCCGGAGCCCGGAATTTCGGATGGCGTCCAGATCGAGTTTCCCCTCGATCACCTCCAGGTAACGTTCGGTGAGCGGTATGGTTTCGATCCGTCCCTCCTCCAGCCAGTGCCGGAAGGGGGCGGGCTCCAGTTCCGGGTCAAATGCCTCAAGCCGATTCTCCACGGCCTCGATCTGCGAAGGGGGGGCGGGTCCGCCGAACGGCGACTTGATTTTGAATCCGCTGTACTCCGGGGGATTGTGGCTTGCGGTGATGACGACGCCCACCGCCCCGTACTCCCGGGCTGCCCAGCTGACTGCCGGGGTGGGGGCGAACGAATTGGCAAAGCGGACGGAAACGCCCAGCTCGGCGAAGACCGAAGCGGCATATTCCGTAAACGCCCGGCCCTGAAAGCGGGTGTCGTGGCCGATCACCACGCCGTTTTCGGTGATTTCCTCCTCCTTTATCCAGCGGGCGGTGGCCTGGGAGACGCGGTTCAGGTTTTCGTAGGTAAAATCTTTTGCGATGACGGCTCGCCAGCCGTCCGTGCCGAACGATATCTGCATGAAAGCTATCTTGATTTAAGCTCGATATAAACTAACATCTGAGTCTATGTTAAGCTAATATTTTGAACGGAAAGGAGAACTTCTATTGAGCGGAACGGTCCGCGGAGACCCGCTTGCCCCATTCTACCTTTTTCCACATCAGCCAAGCTCCCAGTGCGATGAGCGGAATGCTCAGCAGCTGGCCCATATTGAACGCCCAGCCGACCGCAAAGTCCGCCTGGTGCACCTTGGTATACTCCAGCAGGAATCGTCCGCTGAACAGCATGACCAGGAAAACCGAAAAGAGGGCTCCCTCGGGAGGCCGGTTCCGGTAGCGCCGGTAGAGAACCAGCAGCGTTCCGAAAACCAGCAGGCAGAGCAGGGCTTCGTACAGCATGGTGGGATGGCGCGGCAGCATGTCCACCCGGGCAAAAATGACCGCCCACGGCAGGTCGGTGGGCTTCCCGATGATTTCAGAGTTGATAAAATTTCCGGTCCGGATAAACGCTCCCCCTATGGCCACGGCGACCACCACCCGGTCGGCCAGCCAGAGAAAGTTCATTCCCCTGGTTTTTTTTACGTAGAGCCACATCGCCAGGAGGATCCCGATGGCGGCGCCGTGGCTGGCAAGCCCTCCCTGCCAGACGGCAAGGATTTCGGCGGGATGGGTGAGGTAGAAGAGGGGGTCGTAGAAGAGCACATGGCCCAGCCTGGCTCCCACCACCGTGGCGATGAGAATATAGGTGAGCAGCCGCTCCAGCTCTTCCAGCGTCCTTCCCGCGTCCCTGTAGAGCTTGCTCTCAATCAGGTAACCCGCCACGAAGGCCCCCGCGAAGAGGAAGCCGTACCAGTGAGGCTGCAGGGGACCGATCTGCTGTATGGTGGGAGAGGGGAGCGCAAGAAACAGGAGTTGTCCCCCGATAAGGGCCCCGGCCACCAGTCCGAATACTTTCCAGGCCGGCGGTTCCCCGTCTACCTGACTCTCCTTTTCGCCGTTCGGCCCGGCCTCTTTTAATTTTGGATACGCCCAGTAGATGGCCACTAAGGCGGCGACCAGTCCCCAGATGGCCACCGGAAAGGGAAGTTGAATGGTGCCGAGGTTAAAGGCCACCCGGTCGGCCTCCCAGACCAGGTGATTGGACGCTTGCATAAGGATCATATCCGCGGTTATCCGGGTGAGGATTGGTATTTCCAATGAAAATCACTCTAAAATGTATAAACCCGGCCGGTCCGGCAAGTGAAAGTCGGGAATTAACGGGTGACCCGGTAATCGGTTCCCTCCGGTCCGTCCATCAGTTCGATGCCCATCTCGGCCAGGCGGTCCCGTATCCGATCGGAAAGCTCGAAATTTTTCTGATCCCGGGCCTCCTCGCGCAGATCGATCAGCAGCTCCACAAGGGGACGGGTTTTGTCGTCTCCCGGTTCCTCCCGCGGCCATATTCCCAGTACGCCATCCACGAAGGAGCGGAGGTACTCCCTGAGCTCGTCAAGGTTGGAGGGAGCCTCTCCGCCGTTTACCTTCTTGCGGAGTTCCCGCAGTTCCTCAAAAAGGAGGGCTATGGTCTGCGCGGTGTTGAAATCGTCGTTCATCCGGCTCTCAATTCCTTCCCGGAGTTTCTCCACGTCGTATGGCGCACCCTCTCCAGGCTCTGCCTCCTCGAGGGAGCGGATCATGTCATGCAAGTTTTGAAGCCCGTTTTCCGTACCCGACAGAGCGTCTTCCGCGAAATCGGTGGTGCTTCGGTAGTGGCTCTGCAACAGGTAGAACCGGATGATCTGCGGGTCCCACGCCCTGCTCAGCATATCATGCTCGCCGCGGAAAAACTGGTCGAGGGAGATGGCGTTTCCGAGGGATTTCCCCATCTTCTGTCCCTCCAGCGTAACCATGTTGTTGTGCATCCAGTAGTTTGCGAACGGCTTGTGAAAAGCCCCCTCGGCCTGGGCGATCTCGCACTCGTGGTGGGGAAACTGGTTGTCCATTCCGCCCCCGTGAATGTCGAAGTTCTCTCCCAGGTACTTGGTGGACATGGCGGAGCACTCGATGTGCCAGCCGGGATACCCCATGCCCCAGGGCGACGGCCATTTCATGATGTGTCCGTCGTCGGCTTTTTTCCAGAGGGCGAAATCCTCCGGCTCGCGCTTGTCTTCCGCGGTCTCGATCCGGGCACCGCTCTCCTGCTCCTCCACGTTCCGCCTGCTCAGCTTGCCATACTCCTCGTCCGAGGAGACGTCGAAGTAGACGTTCCCGTTTGCCTCGTAGGCGTGGCCGTTCTCGAGGAGACGTTTTACCATCTCAATCTGTTCGATGATGTGGCCTGTGGCACGCGGGGAGATGTCGGGCCGCTGCACCCCCAGGCGGTCCATGTCCCGGAAATAGTTGTAGGTGTACTTTTCCGCGATTTCCATCGGTTCCAGCTGCTCAATACGGGCCTGCTTCTCCAGTTTGTCCTCGCCCTGGTCGGCGTCGTCGGTCAGGTGTCCCACGTCGGTGATGTTCTGCACATAGCGGACGTTGTATCCCAGGTAGCGCAGGTAACGCACCACCACGTCGAACGAGACGTAGCTCTTGGCGTGGCCCAGGTGGGGATCCCCGTAAACGGTGGGCCCGCAGACGTAGATGCCTACGAATCCCTCCCTGATCGGTTTGAACGGTTCCTTCCTGCGCGTGAGCGTGTTGTAGATATGGAGCTTCTCCATTCCTTGCCGGGATCTCTGTGATTAGGCGTTCAGCATATAGATTTTGGATGCATCAAACCAGCCGGCTTAAGATAGGAGAAAATGGATCTAGTCGCTAATTCAGGGCCGATTGTCGAAGAGTTTTTTAAGTATGCCGCCGGCTGCCTCCTTAAGGTGGCGCTCCAGAATGGGCTGGATGACTTCCTTGTCGGGAGCCAGCCGCGGCCGGCTCATGGTCCCGGTAAACCGCAGAGGGACCATAATGGTCCCGTCCTCCCTGCTCAGGGCGTCGGTGGCCTGCGGTGTAATTACGGAGGCTATGGCCTCCCTGAACCGGCCGGGGAGATAGAGCCTGAGCCGGTAGTCTATCTTCCCCTCCGCCAAGTGGCGGCTTCCGCTGAGGCCGACCCCGATATTGCTGCTGGTCATACGCACGCTGTCCACCCTCATCATGCTGTTCTCTACCCGGAAAGTGGACGACCAGCTGTCCAGATCGCCCCTTCGCAGCTCCTCTATATTAAGAAGATCCGCTACACGCTGCTGGAGGGGGTGTCCCTGGAAGCGGGTCCGTCCCATGCCGAACCGGCCGCTGACGGAAGTGGTGGAAAGCAGGGGAGTCAGGTACTCGTCCAGTTCCGAGCGATACTCCACCTGCGCATTGAACACTCCTTCAACATACTCGCCCAGGCGGTATTCGGCTCCCAGTACCGGGTACTCTTCCAGGAAGGAGCCGACCTGCAGGCTGTCGAGCGAGCCTTCGAACAGGACCTCGGTCCGGTCGGGCCGGGGTACATTCCAGGTTATGGAACCGGTCATCCCCCCACCCAGCAGCTGTGCAGATCCGTCCAGCAGGCGTATCCGGAGGGGCGAGCCCGCAAGATTTCCCCGCACGTCCCTGAGCGTGACGCCGGTCAGTTTCATCTCGGTGACCCGGGCGTCCACCTCGCTCTCCAGGTGAGGCAGCTGGATGTGATAGGCAGCAGAGCTGGTATCGTCCCAGTCGATCCACTGGTCAATGTCCAGGTAGTCGCTTTGGAAACTGCCCTCCAGGCGGGGAGGGGCCGTACGCTCCCCGGCGGCCGGTCTCAACCAGGAGCGATAGTTGCTGAGGCTCCCGTTCACCGCGATCTGTGATTCGCCCAGTTCAAAATCCAGGGCGTGTATGGTGGCAGCCTCGGAAGTAAGCTGGAGTTCCCCGTTCAGGCGTCGCACGGGCGAAGGAAGATTTTCTCCCGAGAAAGCCACATTGTCTATGGTAAGCGAACCACGGGGGATCAGTTCACCGGGACGGGAGAGTGGGCCGCTCACGTTCAGATCGCTTCTGAGGGATCCCGAAAGTGACACCAGCAGTCCCGGCACGGCGAGACTGTCACCCGTCACAGGATAGAACCGGTTCAGCGTAGAAAGGTCCAGGTTCAGGCCGGTGTCGAGATCTACGGTCCGGCTGGTGTCGAAAGGATGTCGAACGGACCCGCTGACCGTGAGCGAATTGCCCGCGGCCTCCATCCCCAGGCTTTGAATGATGATGCGATCCTGCTGCGCAACCGCCTCCACCTGGATGTTGCGGATGGATTCGGTGAGGTCCTGGTAGCGGAGGCTGCCGTCACGCAAACGGAAGGTGCCGTCGTAATTCGTCTCTTCGGGACGGGACCGGTTGCCCTTCAGCGTGACGTCCGCCGTCAATTGCCCGCCCAGTTCCTGGAGTCCCAGGTCGGTTACGTCGTAAAATTCCGGTACCGTGCGCATCTCGACATCCGCCGAGAACTCGGCCTCAAACGCACCGTTCTGCTCCAGCGGATTGCGGAGCGAACCTGAGCCGCGCAAACTATTTTCGCCCGATCGGGCCGTCAGTTCGGTAAGGACCAGCGCCTCGTTGGTGGCCCGCGCCGTGAGTTGAATCTGCTCGATTGCACGAGGGAGGTCGGGGTTTTTCACGTAGCCGTCGCGTACCCTCACATTCAGTTCAAAGGAGGGGATGGTGCCGTTTTGCGCGGTACCGGTAACGGAACCGTCCAGCTCAAGCTCCCCCCGAGTCTCCAGTCCCTCGACATAGCCGGCCGGAAGGAGGCCCAGCAGCTCGCCGAAATTGCCGGTGGATGACTGAAAACGGAGGTCCAGGTCGGATCCGTCGCTCCAGCGGTTCACCGAACCCTGCAGGTCGAGGGTAAGTCCCCTGACAGAGAGGTTCCCCTCTTCCAGGTGCATTCTCTCCTCTTCCATATTGACAACCGACCGCTGCGAGAGGGTCAGCGGTATCTCGGACACCTGCCTTTCCGACCCGGAACCGGTTGAAATGGATTCCACCCGGATCCGCGCTGTACTGGTGATGAGCGAATCGTACTGCAGGGAGATGTTGCCGCCAAGGCCGCTAAGCGCCAGCCGGTCTCCGGTTGCGTCGTTCCGGTAGGACAAATGCCCCTCCTCCACCTGCAAGTAGGGAGCGCTGACCGACCACGTCGAGCCGGAACCGGCAGTGTCGGCAAAAAACGGATCCAGGTTGGTACTTCCGTCCTCAAATACGCGATATTCGAAGCGCGGCTTGTCCAATTGGATCTCCGTCACCCTGACGTTCCTGCGGAACAGCGGGAGGAGCTTCACTCCCACGGTCAGCCGCTTCAGGGATAGGAGGGAATCGCCGTGTGCTCCCCCGGGAACAAACACGCCCCCGGCGGTAAGCCCGGGGTGCGGGAAGGTGCTGAAGAAGGTCAGCGACATCGTTTCTATCTCCACAGGCTGCCCTGCCACTTCGCTCAGGTAGGGAAGGGCGGCCCGCTTGAGCCGTTCGTCGGTAAAGTAGATGCTGAGGCCGATACCCAGAAGAATAAGAACCGCGAGGGTTCCGCCCAGAATTTTGAGGGTTGTTTTCATATTAAGGAGGGAATTATGGAGATGAATGTGGCAGCGGACGATCCCCTTTATAACAGTCCATGGATAAATTTATATCCATAAATTTGTTTCAAGTTCCGTATGTTTTTACAAAGTAGTGAAAATAAGGGAATCCAATACCATAAGATGATAAACAAGGGTTCCGGCCGCAACGATCTGAAATTCAGGCAGCGCCGCAGGCGTCTCGTGGAGACGCTCGAAACCAAAGGCATCAGCGACGAGCGCGTATTGGAGGTATTCGGGAGGGTTCCCCGCCACCTTTTTATTGATACTGCCCTCGAAGACCGCGCGTACGAGGATACCGCCCTGCCCATCGGGAAGCGCCAGACCATCTCCCAGCCCTACACCGTTGCGCGGCAGACCGAGCTGCTGAACGTGATGCCGGGGGACCGGGTGCTGGAGATCGGGACGGGATCGGGATACCAGGCGGCCGTTCTCCATGAGCTGGGGGCCGAGGTTTACAGCATTGAGCGCCACAAGGAACTTTACGAGCGGGCCCGTTCCACACTGCAGAAACTGGGCTACAAGATACAGGTAAAGCTGGGCGACGGCAGCAAGGGATGGTCGGCGTACGCGCCTTATGACGGCATTGTGGTAACTGCCGGCGCCCCCGAACTGCCGGATTCGCTGCTGGAACAGCTCCAGGTCAACGGTCGGCTGGTGGTACCGGTGGGCAACTCCCGCAAGCAGGAGATGGTACGGGTAACCAAGAAGAGGGAGGAGGAGTTCGAGGAGGAGCGGTTCAGCCATTTCAAATTTGTTCCCCTGATCGGCGAAAAAGGATGGAGTGATGAAGTACGATAGCAGCACCGGGATGGAAGAGGAGGAAGTATCTGAATCGGGGGAGAGCAGGAGGGAGTGGCCCCGCCTGCTGGGCACCGGGTTTGTGATGGGATCGGCGGACATCGTGCCGGGCGTCAGCGGAGGGACCATGGCGCTGATCCTGGGAATCTACGCCCGCCTCATTCATGCCATCAGGGGATTCGACGCCGGGTTCTTTAAAAAACTTTTCCGGTTGCGATGGAAGAGTGCCCTGGATGGGGTGCAGTGGAAGTTCCTGGCGATCCTGTTGTGCGGAATTCTGGGTGCCGTTTTCTTCTTTACGCGGGTGGTTCCTCTCCAGGTCTATATGTTTACCCATCCGGAGCTGATCTACGGGTTGTTTTTCGGCCTTATCCTGGGTTCGATCTATATCCTGGTGAAAGCCATTGAGAGCTTCGGCTGGAAGCACGCTGTTTTTCTGGCGGCAGGTACGGCCCTCGGATTCTGGGTGGTTACCCTGGTGCCCGCGGAGACCCCGGAGACGCCGCTCTTCGTTTTTCTGAGTGGCTCCGTAGCCATCTGCGCGATGGTGCTTCCCGGTATTTCCGGTTCCTACATCCTGCTTATTCTGCGCAAATACGACTATATTCTGAGCGAGATCGCGAAGGTGGGAACCGCGGAGACCACGGCGGGGCTGCTGGCCCTGCTGCCCTTCCTGCTGGGTGCGGCCGCGGGCCTGGCCCTCTTTACGCGCCTTCTCTCCTGGCTGCTGAACCGGTGGTACGGCCTGACGCTTGCGTTGCTGGTCGGATTCCTGATCGGTTCCCTCTATGTGATCTGGCCCTGGCAGGAGCGCGATTACCGGGAGATCACCTCCGTGGAAAGGGTGGTTGCCTACGACAGCGAGGAGGCCGACCGCCTGCGAGAACGGAAAAGAGAGCCGGACCGCCCCGAGTACCTCAGGTTGGGTTCCGTGAGGGAAGCCGCCCCGTCGTCCGGGGAAACGCCCTCGGTCGAGATTGTGCGGGTAAGAAAAAAACTGGTCGGCTCCGTCCCCTATCTGCCCCGGTGGGAGGGGAGCGAGAGCGGCAGGCCGTGGCAGGGAGCGGGGGGAATGGCCGCGGGACTCCTGCTTGTTCTGGGGCTGGATTACGCGCGGAGAAGGAATTAAAAGCCGCGGGTAAGAGTTTAGAATACCGGGGAATTTTGCGACATGCTTCAGGTAAGAGGCTGAAACAACATCAATTATTACCAACCTATTTTGCCATGAAACAGTTTAAACGAATTCTGGTTCCCACCGATTTCTCGGAGGAGGCGATACCGGCCTACACCCATGCCCAGGAAATTGCGAGCAGGTTTGGCGCCGTAGTTGACTTCATCCATGTCATTCCGACGATTAAATATTTCGCGGAGAGTTTTTCCAAGCTGGGTGTGCCCCTCGACATGGATACCGATCTCTATCCCCATGCCCAGGAGGAGGCCCAGCACCGGCTGGGGACAGTAATGAGCGACTACATACATGAAAAAAACCGGGGAGAGGCGTTGGTCAGAATTGACCGGAATCCCTCGGAAGCTATTGTGGAGTGTGCCGGAGACGGCGGATACGACCTGGTGGTGATGGCCTCCCGCGGGAAACACGATTCGGACGTCTTGAGGGGATCTGTGACCGAAAAGGTGATACGCCACGCTCCCATTCCCGTATTTACGGTAGACCGCCGGCTCTCGGCCGAGGGACTCAAGCGGATTCTCTTCCCGACCGACGGATCCCAGACTTCCTTCTCGGCAATTCCCGTGGCGCTGACCATCGCGAATATATACGATGCGGAGATTACCCTGCTTCACGTCACCGAGCTATACGGAACCGTGGCGGAGAGCGTGAAGCAGGATCCCAACCGCTCCGACCAGGTGAACCTCTACGAGGGACTGATTGAGCGGCTGGGGAATTTTCTGGAGGAGCAGAAGCTGGATCATATCCGGGTACGGCGCGGCGAAGGGAATTTCGTGGATTATCTGCTGGTTACGGAGGGGGCCAACAGCCACTCCATCGGACTCAGGACCGTGATCCGGAAGGGCGTTTCGGCCCA
>CAZGSL010000013.1:49534-54673 GCA_964528445.1 uncultured Balneolaceae bacterium
TATGCCTGAATTGATTACCATCGAGGAGCTGATGGCGATGGGACTGCCTCCCATTATTATTTACGCGGCTCCCGTCATGTTCGCTCTCGTCTTTCTGGAATGGGGATTCACCTGGTACCAGAACCGCGAGGTCTACAGCAGCAAGGATTTCTGGGCGTCCGCGGCCATCGGGATCGGCAACGTGACCGTCAGCTCCCTCACCAAGGTGAGCATTTTCGCGCTGGTCCTTCTCTTCTACAACATGGTGCCGTGGCGCATATCCTACAGCTGGTGGGCCTACCCGCTCTGTTTTGTGTTTCTGGATTTCTGGAGATACTGGGCGCATCGCATCGCCCATGAACAGAGAATATGGTGGGCCACGCACGTCCCGCACCACTCCTCGGAACATTATAATTTTTCGGTCTCCTTCCGCCTCTCGTGGGTGCAGGGATTCAAGGTGATTTTTTTCCTTCCGGTGGCGATCGCCGGTTTTCACCCCGTCGTATTTTTTATCTGCCACCAGATCGCGGTGCTCTACCAGTTCTGGATTCACACGGAACTGATTGAGAAGCTGCCCCGTCCCATCGAGTTTCTCTTTGTCACCCCCTCTCACCACCGGGTACATCACGGCAAGGACGACAAGTACCTGGACAAGAACTACGGCTCCACGCTTATCATCTGGGATCGCATGTTCGGGAGTTTCGTGCCGGAGCAGGAACGTCCCAACTACGGGATTACCGAACCCCCGGAATCATACAATCCCGTCTACCTGGTCTTTCACGAATTTATTTCGATCTGGAAAGATCTCAGGAAAGCCGAAGGGTGGAGGGAGTACCTCTGGATCCTTTTCGCAAGTCCCGCCGAACAGGCCGAAGCGTCCGAAAAAGAGGAGTAGGGCTGCCGCCATTTCTGCTCAAGGACGCGTCCTTTCAAAATCTTGGGCCCGTTATTTCGCATTGACCGGGAAATAGCGTACCTTGCCAACGCTTCTTTGCAGACCTACCTCCCGTTTCATGCGGATATGCCACTCTTTCAGGAGGGCACGTGCCCGTTACACTCGGTATTAGGTTCATCAACTTCATTTCGGTACCGATGGAAGCCGTGTAACGCAGGGTACCCGTATCTTTAAATTTACTTACGACGACACTATGTCCGATTCAACATTTACCGGACTGCCTATCAGCAGTCCCATTCTCAAAGCTATAGACAGCCTCGGGTTCGAGGCGCCCACACCCATTCAGCAACAGGCGATCCCCCCCCTTATGGAGGGCAGGGACGTCGTTGGACAGGCCCAGACCGGGACCGGCAAGACCGCCGCTTTCGGAATTCCGCTTCTGCAGCACATCGACACTTCCGTACACGGAGTCCAGGCGATCATTCTGTGTCCCACCCGCGAGCTGGCCATCCAGGTAACCGGCGAGCTGATCAAGCTCGGACGGTTCATGGAGGGGCTCCAGGTCATTCCCGTCTACGGGGGACAGCCGATCGGCCGGCAGATCAAAGCCCTAAAGCGAGGTGCGCAGGTGGTGGTTGGCACGCCCGGCCGTATCATCGACCACCTTCAGCGGAAAACCATGACGTTCGGCGGACTGAAACAGGTGGTTTTCGATGAGGCCGACGAGATGCTGAATATGGGATTCCGGGACGACATGGAACGTATTCTGTCGTATGCCGACGGATCCCTGCAGATGATCATGTTCTCGGCCACCGTCTCCGGACAGATCCGGCAGATTATGTCCCGCTATATGACCGACCCTGTTACCATCCGGACCGGCAGGGAGGAGATTGCGGCGCCGGGGATCGAGCAGTATGTGGTTGAAATCAGGGATTCGGTGCGTACCGAAGCGATCGGCCGGCTGATGGATATCCGGGATTTCAAGCTGGGACTGGTGTTCTGCAATACCAAGCGGAAAACCGAGAAGCTCTCCCGGGAGTTGAAGGCGAGGGGATACGCTGCGGACTACATCAACGGGGATCTGAGCCAGAATCAGCGGGAGCGGGTAATGGACCGGTTCCGGAGTGGGCGGCTGGACATGCTGGTGGCGACCGACGTGGCCGCGCGCGGAATTGACGTGGATGACATTGACGTGGTTTTCAACTACGACATTCCCCACGATACCGAGTATTACGTGCACCGCATCGGGCGAACCGGCCGTGCCGGGCGTACGGGGGTGGCCATAACCTTCTGCTCGGGCAACAAGAAAAAGCAGCTTCGTGCCATTGAAAAAATGGTGGGACAGAAGCTGACAACGATGAATATGCCCAGTCCCGCGGAGGTGAAAAGCTACCGCACGGAAGGGTTCTTCGAGCGGGTTACGGAAATCCTGGAGAAGGGAGACCTGCGTGAGTACATCGACCAGATCGAGAAGCACTCCGACCAGCGTTTCAGTGCCATGGAACTGGCCGCGGCGCTGCTCAAGATGCAGACCTCGGGTGCTCCCAAAGAGACTCCTGCCGGCAGACCGTCAAACGGGGCGGTGGAGGGCGTCGTGCAGGTCCGCATCAACGCGGGCAAAAAGCACAACATCTACCCCGGCGATATCCTGGGCGCGATTACCGGGGAGACTTCCGTACCCGGGCAGGCTGTTGGAAATATTGACATACGGGGTGGGGAGAGCTACGTGGACATACCAGGGACCTATGTGGAGGAGCTTCTCAGCGGCATGGGCCGGAGCCAGATCAAGGGACGGAAAGTTCGGATCAGCCGCAACGGGCACTGACCGGGGTTACCCGGAAGGTTCCACCGGCTGCGGCGCGCCCGCCCCGTGGCCGCTCCAGAGCTTGAGCAGGGCGGTCAGAAAGAGCATGCCCATGGGAATGAGCCAGCCGGCCGAGAGGTCGTGCAGCGCCCCGAAAAGCGTGGGTCCAACGGCGGCGAGCAGGTATCCCACCGACTGGGCCATCCCCGAGAGTTCGGTGGCGCCTTCGGTGTGAAGGGAACGGAGAACGATAAAGAGCAGGGCCAGGCCGAAGCTGCCGCCGAGAGTGAATCCGAGAATAGAGACCCAGAGGCCGACCAGCCACGGTTCCGGCTGAGCCAGTCCAACGAGGCTCACCAGCTCCAGGCCCACCAGGATCCATACGAGCAGACGCTGTCCCCGTCCGCTCCCGGGGCGGTCGGCCCAAACCGGGATGAGCAGGGTTCCCAGCACGCCGGTTGCCTGGGACAGGGAGAGCATCCAGCCCGCCGTCCCGGCATCCAGTCCCTGGTCTCTCAGGATCTCGGGCAGCCAGGCCAGCACCACGTAGAAGGTCAGCGACTGCAGTCCCATGAAGAGGGCCACTTTCCAGGCCTGGGAGGAACGTCCCAGCTCGCCCATGGCCCGCAGGTAGCTCCGCTTGCGGCGGGGTCCCATGCGATAGCGCAGCTGGGGCAGCCATACCAGCAGTCCGGCCAGCGCGAGAAGTCCCCATGCGCCGAGAGAGCCTCGCCATCCCAGCCCTAGTTCGGCCGAAAGCGGAACGCTGAGGCCCGCACCCGCCGCCGCCCCCACCCCCATCAGGCTGGAATAGAGACTGGTAATCAGGCCGGTCCGCTGCGGGAAATCCCGTTTGGCTATGCTGGGAAGAAGCACGTTGCCGAACGCGATAGCCACCCCTAGCAGCAGGGTGCCACCGAACAGCATGAGCACCGAGGAGTGCCACCTCATCAGTATGCCCAGGGTCAGAAGCGCCATCGCGCCGGTGAGGGTGCCTTCGATGCCAAAGCGTCTCGTCACCAGGGGCGTGAAGAGGGAAACAACCCCGAAGGCGATCAGGGGGAGAGTGGTGAGCAGCCCCAGCAGGGCATTGGAGAGTCCGGTGGACTCCCGTATGGCCCCCACCAGCGGTCCCACTCCGGCGAGGGCGGGACGCAGGTTGATGGCGATGAGCACGATGCCCGCCAGCAGCAGCGCTTTCTGGGCGCCGCTCCTTTCGGGAAAAGGAAGGTGTCGGGCCACGGGCCGCCGTTTATTGCTGGAGGTTATTGATCAGCTCTTCGATCTCGTTCATGCGCTCTCCGTACAATTGCCAGTTTCCCTCCCGGAGGGCCGACTGGGCCTCCTCCCAGAGTGTCTGAAGGCGGGAGAGCTCGTCGGCGGAGATGCCCGTCTGGGCGGCGGCCTCCTGGGTCGGCGTGGCCGGTACAGGGGGCTGCACGCCGGTATCCACCGCGACGGGATCCAGCCCCTCTCCGTAGAGGGCGTTGATTCCCTGCATGAGCGTGGGCTGCATGGCCACTTCGTCGCCCGCCGTTACGATCACCCGCTGGAGCTGGGGAATGTCCACACCCTCCGCGATGAGGAAGACCGGTTCCACGTAGAGGAAGGAGTTTTCGATCGGTATCACCATCAGGTTCCCCCGAATCACGCTCGACCCGCGCTGGTCCCAGAGCGAGAGCTGGCGTGAGATCTCGGTATCCTGGTCGATCTTGGCCTCGATCTGGGCGGGGCCGAGGATCAGCCGCTCCTTGGGGAGTTGGAAGACGGTGATCTCGCCGTAATTCGGCTCGTCGGAATTGGCCGCCATCCAGCCGATCATGTTGTCGCGGTTTTCCGGGGTCAGGGGCGTGATCTGCATGTATTGCAGCTCCTCCTGGCCCGGGAGACGGGTGAGGATGTAGTAGGGCTCCATTGTCAGCTGCTGTCCGCCGTATTTCTCGTTGGGACGGGTCCAGAGATCCTCCTCGTTGTAGAAAACCTGGGGATCGGTCATGTGATAGACGTTGTACTTCTCAATCTGGTCCTTGAAGATGTGCCGGGGGTAACGGATGTGCTCCCGAAGGGAGCCGGGCATCTCGTCCAGTGGCCTGAACATATCCGGGAAGATCTCCTTGTACACCTCCAGGATGGGATCCCCCGTGTTCGTGTCGTAGAGATCCACGCTGCCGTTGTAGGCGTCGACCACCACTTTCACCGAGTTGCGAATGTAGTTGTACCCGCCGTTCGCCGGCTCGGAGTAGGGATAGTCGGAGGTGAGCGTGTAGGCGTCCTGTATCCAGTAGAGCCGCCCCTCGCTGAGCACCAGGTAGGGATCGTCTCGGAGCTCCAGGAAGGGTGCGACCCGTTTTACCCGCTCCTGCGCCCGTTTCCAGAACATGATTTTGCTTCCCTCCTCTATGTAGTCGGTCAGCAGGATGTTCATGTCCCCGAACTGCCAGGCGAAAAGCAGCTTCGAAAA
>CAZGSL010000014.1:0-14663 GCA_964528445.1 uncultured Balneolaceae bacterium
CACTAAACACAAGGCAGTTCGTCACCAGGCGAGCTGCCTTTTTTTATTTACTCATAGGGCTCCTATCCCTCCCCGTAGGCGCGGAAGGTCTTTTCGATGATTCCCATGCACTCCCTCAGCTGCTCTTCGGTCATCACCAGGGGAGGGGCGAAGCGGATGATATTGCCGTGGGTGGGCTTGGCCAGCAGGCCGTTCTCCTTGAGCTCCACGCAGATATTCCACGCGGTGTCGCTCTCGGGGCTGTCGTTGATCACCACCGCGTTGAGCAGTCCCTTGCCGCGCACCTTCTTGAGCAGATCAAGCTCCTCGGCGAGTTCGCCCATTTCGCTGCGGAAGAGCCTGCCCAGTTTCTCCGCGTTCTCAGACAGGTTCTCTTCCCGGAGTACTTCCAGGGCGGCCATGCCTATGGCGCAGGCCAGCGGATTCCCCCCGTAGGTGGAACCGTGTTCGCCCGGCCGTATGCATTCCATCACCGGATCGTCCGCCAGTACGGCCGAGACGGGATAGGCGCCCCCGGAGAGGGCTTTTCCAAGAATTACGATGTCGGGGCGTACGTCCTCGTGGTCAACGCAGAGGCGCTTTCCGGTACGTGCCAGGCCGGTCTGGATCTCGTCGGCGATCAGCAGGGCCTCATGCTCCCGGCAGAGCCGTTCGGCCCCCTTCATGTAACCCTCGTCGGGAACGACCACACCGGCCTCCCCCTGGATGGGTTCAACCATGAAGCCCGCCACGTTATCCTGTGACAGGGCCTCTTCCAGGGCGTCCAGGTCGTTATAGGGAATGGATTCGAAGCCCGGGGTATAGGGGCCGTACTCCTCTTTGGCGGTGGGATCGCTGGAGAAGGATACGATGGAGATGGTCCGCCCGTGGAAGTTCCCCTCAGCCACGATGATTTTTGCCTCGTTCGACGGCACGCCCTTTTTCTGATAGGCCCACTTCCGGCAGAGCTTGAGCGCCGTTTCCACCCCCTCGGCACCGGTATTCATGGGGAGAAGCTTGTCGTAACCAAAATATTCGTTCATGTACCGCTCGTAGGCCCCGAGCCGGTCGCTGTAGAAGGCGCGGGATACCAGGGTGAGATCCTCCGCCTGCTCTTTCAGGGCCTCGAGAATCTTCGGATGGCAGTGTCCCTGGTTGACGGCCGAATAGGCCGAGAGAAAGTCGTAATACCGCTTGCCTTCCGGGTCCCATACGTGTACTCCTTTTCCCCGCGAGATGACGACGGGAAGAGGATGGTAGTTGTGGGCACCGTATTGGTCTTCCAGCTGAATGGCTTCGTCGGTTGTAATCATTTATAAAATGTTTTTCTTTGTTGGTGATTAAGTGAGACGGAAAACAATGAGGGTAACGAAATATCAATCGATCTTTCCACCTGCAAATGTAAGCATTTGTACAGGTTACCTTTAATAGTGGTTATTTCAGTAAAAAATTTGTTATAATTACCAAGCTTTTATGGTTCCAAAAAGGGAATCAGCTAACAAAATAAGAAGAAAATGGTAGATATCTCTGTTTTTCCCAGCGTATACGAATCCACCCGGGCGGAACTCAGCGGAGTGAGCAACAACCTCCTCGGTGGACTCAAGATTGAGTACAACGATGAATCCTACATCGTCGGCGATCTGGCGTTGCAAGAGGGACTGTCTCCCCACCGGCTCATCAACTGCGCGCCGGACGAACTTGATTTTGAGGTTCTCCTGCGGGCGGCGCTTCTGGTCGCCCAGAGCAAGGCCGGCGGCAATTTGTCTTTTACAATGGGATTCCCTTTTGAAATGTTCCAGCTGCACAAGGATTCCGCGAAGCAGAAGCTGACCCAATCGTACGATATCGCCTACGATCCCTCCACCTTCAATATGGGCGACAGCACCGGCCGGAAGGTGGTTACCGTAAATGTGGAGAATGTTTTTGTGATCCCGGAGGTGGCGGGCGGAATCATCGCCCTTCGACACGGCGAAATGGCCGAAAAGGACGACTTTTTTGTTTTGAGCCTGGGTTACGGATCGATGGAGGGCGTGGTGAGTACCTCCAATGGTATCATCCGCCGTACGTCGACCAGCGCCCGTGGAATCCGCTACGCGATCAACCTGATGAAAGAGGAGCTGCAGAAGAATTACTACCTGGGTTTCAAGACCGAACACCAGCTTAACAAGGCTTTTCAGAATGGGCGGATGAACATCAACAAGCAGATGGTGGACCTGACCGCGCTCCGTCAGCGGGTACTCAAGTCTTATTACACCAACATTATCCGCCCGGCCCTGGCCAACGCCTTCGAGGATTCCGACTACGAGACCTGCAGGAAACTCTATATCGTGGGAGGGGGCGCCCACTTCGGTGAACTGACCAACCTGATCACTTCCCAGTATGAAGGGATCCTCAAGGTGCAGATCCCGGATGAACCGGAGAAGATGGCCGTGAAAGGATATTGCATCAACACCTCCCGCCAGATCGATCAGGGTACGCCCGTGGGCATTGACATGGGGAACGCCCACACGCTGGTCTGCGCGAGAAGCCAGCAGCCCTGATCGAGGAAAGCACAGGGAGAGGCGACGTCGTTACGCAATACATCATACAAGGAGGAGTCCGGAGTGACTAGCGATTGTACCTTCTTTGACAAAAACACGTCCTTCCGGGGGCGCATCACTGCCACCGACCTGGTGGTGGAGGGATCCGTAACGGGAGAAATTTCGGCCAGCCGGCAGGTCACCATTCTGAACGGGGCCTCCGTGAACGGGCCGATCCGGACCACCCGTATTCTGATGGAGGAGGGCGGCCGCCACGAAGGGGCCCTCCGGCTCTCCGGAGTAGAATCTCCGTCTGCCGATGAAGGGGCAACGGAAGATTCCGAACCGGTCGGCGAGAAGCGGTCCCGCGGCAGCAGCACCATCCCTGAGCAACAGGCTGAGCGGGAAGAACCCGGTTCGGATTCCCCCCGGCAAGGCAGGGAGACTGAAGCGGAGCGGGAAGAGAAGAGGGAGGAGCGTCTCTGGTAGGACCCCTCGCCGGAATTGGCAATTCCAACGCATTACGGCTATATTTTGTTCTTCAGAAACCCTTGAGCGTCCGGACGCTCAAGGGTTTTTTCATTAGCGGGAACCACGGGCCGGAGCGGCCCGAAGCAACAAATATGCAGATATGCATTGGATAGATCTCTCCATATTTATCCTCTACATGATCGGCATGCTGGGTTTCGGCTACTTTTTCCTGCGGAGGAACAAGGGAGCCGACGACTACTACGTGGGGGGCAGGAACATGAGCAGCCTCCACGTGGGACTCTCGGTTGTGGCGACCGATGTAGGGGGCGGATTCTCCATCGGTCTCGGGGGACTCGGTTTTACGCTGGGTATCTCCGGATCCTGGATGCTTTTTACCGGCCTGATCGGCGCCTGGATGGCCGCCGTTCTGCTTATTCCCAAGGTGAAGGGAAATCCGGTTTTTGATACGGCCCTGACCTTTCCGCAGGTATTCAAACACTACTTCAACGCCCGCGTGGCTCTGGTGGCGGGCATCATTTCGGCCATCGGTTACGCCGGATTCACCAGTTCCCAGATCCTGGCCGGGGCCAAGCTGGCCAACGGCACGTTCGCCAACCTGGACCTGCAGACCGCCCTGATCATCATGGGATCGGTGGCCGTCATCTACACCGTGATGGGGGGACTGAAAGCCGTCATCTACACCGACACCGTTCAGTGGGCCCTCCTGATGGTCGGGTTGGTATTTGTGGGTATCCCGATAAGCTATTCGGCCGTGGGTGGATGGGAGGCAATCAAGGCCGCGGTGGACCCCGCCCTGCTCTCCATGAGCAACCTTACCTGGCAGCAGGTGATCTACTGGGGGGTTACCATCATCCCCATCTGGTTCGTGGGGATGACCCTCTACCAGCGCATCTATGCCTGCAACGACGAGAAAACCGCCAAGAGGGCATGGTACCTCGCCGGCCTCTTCGAATGGCCCGTCATGGCCTTCATGGGGGTCTCCCTGGGACTCTTCGCCAAGGTGGGAGCGGCCCAGGGCATGTTCGACTACCTGGGGGCGGCCAACGTTGCCGAAACCGATCCCGAAACCGGACTGCCCATGCTCCTGAGAACGGTGCTCCCCGTGGGACTGATGGGGATTATGATGAGCGCCTACTTCTCCGCGATACTCTCGACGGCCGACAGCTGCCTGATGGCCGCCTCCGGAAACGTTGTTACCGATATCATCGGCTATTTCCGTGACGTGGATCCCGACAGCGAATCCTTCCTGAGGTTCTCACAGATAACCACCCTCGTTCTTGGCACGGCGGCCCTCATCATCGCCTCCGCGATGACCAGCGTGCTTGACCTGATGCTCTATTCCTACGCCTTTATGGTATCCGGCCTATTCGTGCCCATCCTGGGGGCGCTCTACTGGCCGAAAAGTACGCCTGCAGCGGCCATATCCGCCATGCTGACGGGGGGAGGAACTACCGTATGTCTGCAGGTGTTTGTTGAGCAACTGCCGCTCGGGCTGGATCCCAATGTCTTTGGAATCACGGTGTCGGCCATCGTATTCATCGGTGTTTCTCTTCTTTTCCCGGGGCGGGAGAGCGGAAAAGCCGGTGACGAAACTGCGGCATGAGCCCCGGAAATACCGCCAACGATCACGTTAACTTCAACCTGGAACCGAACAGATGATTGAGTATACCTTTATTGAAGAAGAGGACGGCAGCGAGTCGTTCGACCGGGATGATATCGCGGATTTTCTCTTTGAACACCTGGACCAGTATGGGGATGAGCGAAACCATATTCTCGATTCCATCGCCTATGCCTACGGGGAGGGAGAAGGGCGTGACGGATTTGTGCACGTGGCCAGCGAAGACGGCGAGGTCGTCGGCGCGGTGGTCATCAACGACACTAATATGGGAGGCTATATCCCCGAGCATATCCTGGTTTACATCGCTGTTCACGGCGATTACCGCGGAAAAGGAGTCGGCAGCCGCATGATGGAAAATGTGATCGAGCGCACGGAGGGAGATATCGCTCTTCATGTGGAACCCGACAACCCGGCCCGGCACCTGTACGACAAGTATGATTTCACAAACAAATATCTTGAAATGAGGCACACCAAATAGGGCATGGCCTATCTTAAACTGTATCGTGACAAGCTGCGGCACAACTACCGGTTTCTGGATGAGCTGTTCAAGGAAAACGACATCACGTGGGGCATTACCACAAAGCTGCTCTGCGGGAACGAGGCCTATCTCAGGGAGGTGGCCGACCTGGGCATCGGCGAGATGCACGACTCCCGGGTAAGCAACCTCCGCAGGATCAAGGAGATTGATCCCGAGGTGATGACCATCTACATAAAGCCCCCGCCCCGGGACACCGTGGAGGAAGTGGTCAGGTTTGCCGACGCGAGCCTCAACACCGAGCTCTCCACCCTGCACGCCCTCTCCGAGGAGGCCCGCAGGCAGGAGACCGTCCACAAGGTGATTATTATGATCGAGATGGGCGATCTCAGGGAAGGGGTGATCCGCGAGAAACTGATCGATTTCTACGAGAAGGTATTCGAACTGCCGGCCCTGGAAGTTATCGGCCTGGGCACCAATCTGAACTGCATGTACGGCGTGCTGCCGGATGAGGACAAACTCATACAGCTCGCCCTCTACAAGCAGATCATCGAGCTGCGTTTCGACAAATCGATTCCCTTGGTATCGGGTGGCACCAGCGTGACCATACCACTGCTGCTGCGGAACCAGCTCCCCGCCGGGGTGAACCATTTCCGCGTGGGCGAATCGCTTTTCTTCGGCCGGGACCTCTATACGGGGGGCACCATCGAGGGGATGGAGGCCGGCGTGATGGAGCTCTACTCCCAGATCATCGAAATTGCCGAGAAACCCAAGGTACCGAGCGGGGACTTCGGGACCAATCCCCAGGGCCAGACCGCGGAGGTGGATGAGGAGAAGCTGGGGGAAACCTCCTACCGGGCCATTCTGGATATCGGGTACCTCGACATCAACCCGGAATACCTCATCAACGTGCACGACGACGTGACGATCGCCGACGCCAGTTCCGACATGCTGATACTGGATGTGGGGGACAACCAGGGGGGATACGAAGTAGGCGATTTTATTCGATTCCGCATGAAATATATGGGCGCGTTGGGTATTATGAATTCCGACTACATCGACAAGAAAATTGAATGAGTGAACGATTTGTCCGCATCCGACGTCTGCCCGGTTATGCCCATGCCTTCCGACCCCGTGGTCCTCGATCTGGGAGCGGGTTACGATCCGGAACAGATTCGGCGGTATGAGCGGGCCGTAGGGAAGTACGACGAGGTCCGCGAAGAGATGTACCGCGCGTCCCTCTTTGAAGGATCCCGCAAGGTGCATATGGGCATCGATCTCTGGGCGGAGGCGGGAACCCCGGTTTTTGCCTTCCGCGAGGGAGAAGTGGCCTACCTGGGAGACAACAGCCGGGAGGGCGATTACGGCCCGACCCTGGTCACCCGTCACCGGTGGGAGGGAGAGGAACTCTTTGCGCTCCACGGCCATCTCTCCCGAGCCTCCCTGGAGCGGTGGAATGCCGGGGATCGCTTCGAGGGAGGAGCCCGGCTCGGGGAGCTGGGCGACGAAGCGGAGAACGGCGGATGGGCGCCCCACCTCCATTTTCAGCTCAGCCGGAGGGATCCGGGAGAGGCGGATATGCCCGGGGTGGTGGCCCCGGAGGATCGGGAGGAGGCCCGTTCCCTGTTTCCCGATCCGCGAATGGTGCTGGGGAAAATCTATTGATGGTACAAGAAACCCATTTTTTATGAGCCCGAACCCAACCTGGATGGATGAAATCGTGAGCCTTCGGCACCGTCTGCACCGCCTGGCCGAACCGTCCGGGGAGGAGCGGCGGACCGCCTCCGCGGTAAAGGAATTTATCTCCGAGTCCGATCCGGACCGGCTGCTGTATGGAATCGGGGGCCAGGGACTGCTGGCAACCTTCGAGAGCGGCCGGCACGGACCCGAGACCTTGGTACGTGCGGAACTTGACGCGCTGCCCATCGACGAGCAGTTGTCCCTGGAGTACGGCTCGCAGATGGAGGGAACAAGTCACAAGTGCGGGCACGACGGACACATGGCCATCGTCTGCGGCCTCTCGCGCCATCTCGGGGAACATCCGCCCCGTCGCGGGAAGGTCCACCTGCTCTTTCAGCCCGCCGAAGAGACCGGGGAGGGTGCCCGCGCCATGCTGGATTCATCCGAGCTGGAAGGCCTCTCGCCGGATCGCGTCTATGCGCTTCACAATCTGCCCGGCTATGAGCAGAACCGCGTGGTAGTCAGGCAAGGTGTTTTTGCCGCGGGATCCACGGGCATCATCGCCCGCTTCCGGGGCGGCACCTCCCATGCCGCCCATCCCGAACAGGGGCGGAGCCCGGCCCTGGCTATGGCCCAGTACATTACTTCACTGTCGGCCATTCCCCAGTTTTATGCCTCACTGGACGAGTCGGCCAAGGTTACGGTCGTCCGCGCGGAGCTTGGAGAACGTGCGTTCGGCACCTCTCCGGGCGAGGCGGCGGTCATGGCTACGCTCCGGGCCTACGGGAGCGGCGTGCTGGACCGAATGCTGGAGCGTGCCCGTGCGATCGGCGGGGGACTTGCCCGGACCTACGGCCTGGAGCTGGCGATCGAAGAGACCGAACCTTTTCCGGTTACCCGAAACGATCCGGAAGCGGTGGAGCGCGTGATCGCGGCCGCGGGAGAGATAGGACTCGATCTGCTGGAGAAGGAGTCTCCCTTCGGCTGGTCGGAGGATTTCGGGCATTTCACGGCGGAATACCCGGGGGCGCTTTTCGGGCTGGGCAGCGGCACCGGCCATCCCCCTCTCCACGACGGCGGCTACGATTTTCCCGACGAAATCCTGGAGACGGGAATAACGCTGTTCGCCCGAATCATCGAGGATATTCACCAAAAAATGAAAGAGGAATGAGACCGCCCACCTACCTGGAACTGGACCGCGAGAAGTACCGCCGGAACATTCGCTTCCTGAAGGAGCACATGACGGGGGACCCGGTTTTCTGTTCGGTGATCAAGGGCAACGCCTACGGCCACGGCATCCGGGAATTTGTCCCGATGGCCGAAGCGTGCGGGGTGGAATACTTCGCGGTGTTCAGCGATTTCGAGGCGCGCGCGGCGCTGGAGGCGAAAAGGAACTCCGAAACCGAGATCATGATTATGGGAATGATCAGCGAGGAGAACCTGGAGTGGGCCATACGAAACGGGGTTTCCTTTTTCGTGTTTGAGACCGACCGGCTTCGCAAGGGACTCTCCGCCGCCCGGAAGGTTGGCCGACCGGCCCGGATTCACCTGCACCTGGAGACGGGGATGAACCGGCTCGGAATGGATGAGGAGGAGCTTCCCGAAGCGGTGACACTGATCCGGGAGAATGCCGACCAGATGGTGCTGGAGGGAATTTCAACGCATTATGCCGGGGCGGAAAGCGTGAGCAACCACGTGAGGGTGACCCGGCAGATAAGCAAGTTCAAGGAGCTGTGCCGCCGGCTGAAGGGGGAGGGATTGCATCCCGAATACCTGCACAGCGCCTGCTCGGCGGCTGCGCTCAACTACCCGGAAACGGAGGGCGACCTGGTCCGTATCGGCATCGCCCAGTACGGATTCTGGCCCAACCGGGAGACCTACATGAATTTTCTGAAGAATCGCACCGATATCGACCAGGAGCACCGGGATCCGCTGCAGCGGATCCTGAGCTGGAAAAGCCGGGTCATGAGCACCAAACCGGTGGAGGCGGGAGAGTTTGTCGGCTACGGAAACACCTACCTTACCGCCAGGGACCAGGTCATCGCGACGGTCCCGATTGGCTACTCTCACGGGTTCGGGCGCAACCTGACCAACACGGGACGCGTGCTCATCAACGGGAAACGGGCCCCGGTGGCGGGACTGGTGAACATGAACATGCTGACAGTGGACGTCACCGATATACCGGGGGTAACGAAGGGGGATGAAGTGGTGATCATCGGCCGGCAGGAAGAGATCGAGATGACGGTGGCCTCGTTCAGCGAGATGACCAACAACATGAATTACGAGGTGCTGGTCCGTCTTCCCTCCTCCATTCCCCGCATTGTGGTGGGAGATCCCGGGCCCTAGATGCTGCGGGTGAGGATGCTGCCGCTCAGCCAGCGCTGAATCTGCCGGTACTGTATATCGTACAGGTTCCGGTTTCGCTGCAGCAGGTAGTTGTTGAAGGAGTGGAGCTCCGAGCGTACCTGGGGCTGACGGAAAGTGAAATTGTATTCCGGATCGTTGCGGTTGTGAGAATACGACCACGTCCGCTGGTTAAAGTACTCGTCAACGTACCACGGCGGACCAAACAGGATGTAGATCATGCCCCGGTCGGTTTTCCAGCCCTCCTTGAAGTTGGAGAATTTTTTATTGGCCTGTTCCACCCGCTCGTAATACATGCGGATGACGCTTCGCGCCCGGTTCGGGTTCTGGATGTTCTGCAGCCAGAAACGGTCGACGTACTGTTTCAGGGAGTCGGGGTCCTGAGTGGCGATCATCTCCTCGTACTCCCTGTCGTCCATCAGGTAGGCGAGCGGGCGGGCAAGCTCCCGGGGCGTCTGGATTGCGGGGTAGTTTTCGCTTTTGATGCTGTAGCTGCGACCCTTGAAGGTCTCCCCTTCGGCTACTTCCACGCCTTCAAACTCTGTTCCCTCACCGCTTTCCCCTGCCAGGGTACGTACCTCGAACCGGTAATTGCCGCGGGGCTGCCGCTCGAACGCGAACTCGATGAAGACGCTGCCCGGCTGCGAGAGGCGGCGCTCGGTGGTCTGCAACACGCTCGTCTCGTCGTAGTCAATGCCTTTGTGCTGGATGGAGGAGGAGCCGTAGTTGGGGCTGTACATGTCGCGTGCCACGCTCGTGTCCGATTCGAACCGAACCAGGCGGCTCTCGATGACCATGGGATCCTCAGATTTGTTGTTGGTCACCTGGAAAACAAACTTGAGGGAGTCCACCTTGCCGGGGATATCGTAGGTGGTGGCAGGGGTCCATTCCGGTTCGGGAGAGTCGACATCCTTGATCTGGAGCTGGATGTTGGTCAGGTTGGTGACGTTGTTTTCGGGATCCGGGATAAAAGTGTCGATGGTTCGGGTGGTCCGGTTTCGCGAGCTCCCGTCGGTCACTGTCAGTTCCACGTGGTAATGGCCCGGCTCCACCTCGAACCGTCGGTCGAACGTATAGAGTTCCTGGCTGTGGACGATGTTGGTGTCGCGTTCTGCAACGTTTGCGGGATAGCTTTCGGAGACCACCGTCTCCCCCTCCTCGTCCTGCCGGTAGATCCGCACCGAGGTGTTGAAGTCGGCCCGGAACTGCGATCCCTGCTGCTCGTAGATCAGGCTCCCCTTGACGATGTCGGCGGTAACATGGATGACCGGCGTATTTTCCTCGTTGAGCAGTCCGATGGCGTTCAGGCGTACCTCCGGGTACCCCTCGCGGTACTGAAAATTGGATCCCCGCTCGATGTCGGGATTTTGCGAGGGCACACATCCGGTGAACATCCCCGCCAGGAAAACGACGGCCGAAATAAAAATTGTCCGATTCATAGGCGGTTCCCAGAAGTCATAAGATGGAGTCATAAAATTCTTACCCATCGGGTAACGTTTGCATACCGGAGGTTATTCCGTGAGGCGATAACGTATTTTGAATTATAGTAAATATAAGTATCTTTTTTAATGTATCCGGAAACACCGTAATCCCGGAGGCCAGTACCATGAAGCGTATTGGATCTCATCTTTGCTCTGCTTTAATTTCCCGTGGAACCGCATTGTGCGTCCTGCCCATGCTTCTCTTCGGCCTTTCCCTGACGGACACGGGTCCCGTCCCGGACGATACGGACGACAGCCCGAAGTATTACAGGCAGGGTATGGCGGAGCTTGAAAAAGGCAACTACCGGGAAGCCATCTCCATCTGGGAGAAAGCCAGGGAGGAGCAGTCGGAACCCAGTTTCCGGATCGGTCAGCGCGCCGTTTCGGTGGCGGCGAAGCACGACCTGGAGGAGAAATACCGGAAGGCGTCGGAGCTTTACCAGTGGGGGCTGAGCGACACCTCGATTACGGAGGATCGGGAGGAGGTATTGAAGGAGCTGGAATACATGCGGCCCCTGCTGGGATTAAGCAGCTTCAGCGATTACAAGGACCGTGTTGAAGAGGGGGACGCCTCCGTATTGAAGGAGATCCGGAGCTACTGGGAAAAAACGGATCCCACCCCGCTCACCGATTATAACGAGCGGCTCATCGAGCATTGGGACCGCATCGCCTACAGCCGGGAAAACTACGCCATCAAAAACGGGGAGGAGCTGGACGACCGGGCGGACATATACATAAGGTATGGATCGCCCTACTACGAGAAGGAGGGGCAGCTGGAATATAACTCCAGCATCGTGAATAATTTGCTCACTGAGCGGTTCGGTTCCATGAGCAGGAGAGACAACCTTTCCAACCGGGAGATGGTCAGAATGGACCAGCGGTTCAACCTGGAGTCGTACGTGCGGCAGATGCACAGGCATTCGTTCTATGAAGTTTGGATCTACGAAAACCTGACCGACGACGAGGAGAGCACTATTTTCCTCTTTGGGACGAGCGACGGTTCCACCAAGTACAAGAAGATGAAGGCGATCGAGGATTTCATCCCGAACGACGCCTTCCGGAAATACTCCCCCGCTTCCAGCGACAGCTATAACCTGCAGCAGGCGATGAGCGGTAACGGCTCCCAGGGACGCAATGCCCAGGACGGCGATGCGAGGGACATCTCGGACTACAACCAGGCCCTCTCCAACAGGGTACAGCCGCAGAACATCACACCGGCCCTCATTTTTCAGATCATGTACTACCAGCAGTTCGCGGCACTGGACCGTTTTTTCGGAGAGGCCTTCGATCGGATGCAGAGGCGTTTTAACGATAACGGCCTCAAGATTTCCCCCAGTCTCGCCCGGCAGTTTCAGCACACCCATTCCGGCGAGTTGATCGAAATCGAACGGAGAGCACCAACAGAACAGTCCACCTACGCGTTTGAGCTTCCGCCCATGCCGATGGAAGTGCATTCCTACCGTTTTATCGACGAAAACAACGAGCCCTACCTGAAGATTTTCCTGGAGAGCAACCCTCGCGACGCCGGCTACTACGATCAGCTTACGTCCGACAACCGACTGAATCCGGCGGCCTGGAACAACTACCTGCTGGCGCAGGGCGTGGTGGTGCTTGACGAGGAGGGGAACGAGATTGAGGAGCGCCGCTCGAACGTCTCCCTCTCGCCCGACCGGATTACCGGGATCACCTCCGTGTTCGATGTGAAGAACACGGATTCGGGCTCCTCCCTGATCGCGGGAAGCCAGCTGGAAACCAAAGGCGGTACGGCCGACACCTCTTTTCACGAGGCCTCCTCCTTCGCGAGCGGCGTCAAGGCGGTGTCGCGAGAGGAGGTCACCCCGCCGGAATCCCTGACCGGCGACCGGCTCGCGCTTTCCGATATCCTTATCGGGTATGAATCGGAGGGTTCGGAGCCCCGCAACGATTTCGTCCCCTTCACGGTCAGTCACGACCGGGTGATCCCGGAGGGCGAAAATGTCTCTCTCTATTACGAGCTATACAACCTGGAGCGCTCAGCGGACGGAATATCGCGATTTACCTTCTCGTATGAGATTACCGCCCGCAGAAAGGGTCTGGCGGGTATTTTTGGCAGGAAGGAGGAAGGGGTGAATATCACGCTCAACAACGAGTCGGAAACCTCCACGCACCGACAGGTGCTGGAGATCGTGACCTCTTCCTTCAAGCCGGGTGAGTACGAGCTCTCCATAAATATCGAGGATCAGCTTTCCGGCCGGACCCTGAGCCGGGACCTGGAGCTGAGGATCGGCGAAAAATAGCTGTCCCGCCGGGAGGGAAGGGGAGGTGAATCGTACCGGCTTTTTGAGATTACCGTTAATTTTGGCTTAATTATGAAAAAGGAAGGGCAATCTGGCGGCCGGTAAGCCAGCGGCTGTTCACTCTTTTCCCAAGGCTATGTTTTGTTTTTTAAATAAACATTATGTACAATAAACAATAGGAGTCGGCTTCTGTTAGGTGAAGCCGGATCTTGGTTAACTCAAATCACAACACAAGGTGACTATTATGCTTAGAAAGTTACTATCTACCTTATTTATGGTAGCCCTGTTTGTGCCAATGACATTTGCGCAGAGCGGGAGTATTACCGGTAAGGTTACTAACGCCGAATCGGGCGAAGTCGTGCCCACCGCAAATGTCCTTCTGGTAGAAATTTCCAGGGGCGCCGCGTCGAATATCGAAGGTGTCTATTCCATAGAGGGTGTCCAGCCGGGCACCTATACGCTTCGAGTCACTTTTGTCGGCTATGAGGCTTACGAAGAGGAGATCACGATACAAGCCGGCCAGGAGCTGACTCATGACGTAGAGTTGCAACCCGGAGAGATCGGCCTGGACGAACTGGTGGTAACCGGTTACGGGGTCGAAACCCAGCGCGAGCTGACGGGTTCCATCTCCAAGGTGAGCTCAGATGACTTCGAAGACGTACCTGTCCAGACCACCGCAGGCATCCTGCAGGGACGCGCTGCCGGTGTGCAGGTGACCGCCTCCAGCGGACTCGCAGGAGCCGGATTTGAAGTCGATATCCGTGGAGACGGTTCCATCAACGCCGGAGACGATCCTCTCTATATTGTGGACGGGGTTCAAATCAGTTTTAACGACAACCCCAACGATCAGGACTCTCCGCTGAACAACATCAATCCCCAGGATATCGAGTCCATCGAGGTACTGAAGGATGCCGCCGCCGCCTCCATCTACGGAGCGCAGGCCTCCAACGGGGTAATTCTCATTACTACCAAACGAGGTCAGGAGGGCGATACCCAGATCAACGCTTCTGTTCAGGCAGGCGCGCGGGAGTACATCATGGAGACGGACTACATGAGTACTTCGCAGTGGATTGAATGGCAGCGTATTGCCCACCAAATTCACGGGGGAGACTACGAGCAGGCCATCCGCAGCAGGCTTCCCAGCTGGGGTCATTCAGCGGATACGCCTTTCGATGAACTGCCGAACACCGACTGGTTCGATTTCGTGACCCGCACAGGCAATTCCCAGACCTACGACCTGTCGATCAGCGGCGGCGATGAAGACACCCGTTTCTACATCTCCGGCGGATACCAGTATACCCAGAACCAGTCCGTTGCCAGCGATTATACACGGTATAACCTGAGGACGAACATCGACCATACGGTCAGTTCCAACCTCTCCACACGGGTTAACCTGAGTCTCTCCAATACCAAGACTCAGGGCCTTACCGAGGACAATTTCTGGCTAAACGGTCATATTACGGGAGCTACTTTCCTCCTTCCAATCGGTTATCCGTATAACGAGGACGGAAGTTACAATAGGAGCTTCCCCGGGTTCGGCATCCTGGTCAATCCGGCGGCCGTCAATCACGAGAGGAAGGATCTCAGGAGCAGCGTACAGATCGTGGGTGACATTTCCGCCACCTACAACTTTACCTCCTGGCTTAGTCTCCGTACGCAGTTCGGCATGGACTGGAGAAACGCCCGCGACTGGGGATATTCGAATATTTTATCCCGGCCCGACCTGGGCGGCTCCATGTTTGAAGGTGTCGGCACCAACGTCAACTTCACCACCAACAC
>CAZGSL010000014.1:14763-54601 GCA_964528445.1 uncultured Balneolaceae bacterium
TGGGCGGCTCCATGTTTGAAGGTGTCGGCACCAACGTCAACTTCACCACCAACACGGTGCTGAACTTCCGTCAGACCTTTGACGAGGTTCACAACGTGTCGGGACTGCTCGGCAGTGAGTACCGTCGCGACTACAACCGTGACGTGGGAGCCAGCGCACTGGGATTCTCCACGCCCCTTTTTGAGGTTCTGAGCGCCGGTGCGACCCCGAATAATGTCTCCGGCGGATACGAGGAATTCCGCGTAGCGGGCTACTTCGGGAACTTAAAGTACAACTACGACCAGCGATATTTCCTGAACCTGACCGCGCGGTATGACGGCTCCTCCCGCTTCGGTTCCGAAAACCGCTGGGGCTTCTTCCCCTCCATCGGCGGTTCCTGGGCCGTCAGCGAAGAGGAATTCTTTGACCTCGACGCGGTGGAGAACCTGAAGCTGCGTGCCAGCTACGGCGTGACGGGCAACTCCCAGATTGGTAACTATGCCGCACTTGGGCTCTACGAACTGTCGGGCACCTACAGGGGCCAGACCGGACTGGAGCCCGACCAGCTGGCCAATACCATCCTGACGTGGGAGGAATCCCATGCTGTTAACCTGGGGCTCGACTACAACCTCTGGGCTGGACGGCTTACGGGTAGCATCGATGTCTATCAGCGTGACAATACTCAGCTGTTGCTCGATACCCCGCTGCCCAGCAGCAGTAGCTTCAACGATATTACCCGGAACGTTGGACAGGTCCGCAATCAGGGAATCGAATTTTCATTTAATTCGGTGAACCTGGATATGGGCGACTTCGTCTGGAGTTCCAACTTCAATATTGCCTTGGTCGAGGATGAAATCATCGAACTGACCGAGGGCGTTGAGACCCTCTTCCCGGGCAGTGCGACGCCGTTTGAAGTCGGACGTTCTCAGTCCTCCATGGACTTGGTGCGCTGGGCAGGTGTGAACCCGGCCGACGGTCGTCCCATGTGGTACGACGTGGACGGCAACATCACCTACCAGCCTGAAGAGCAGGACGAGGTGCCGTTCCATGAAGATTACGCCCCCGACGTTACCGGTGGATTGGGCAACCGCTTCAGCTACCAGGGACTGACGCTGGATGTCTTCTTCCAGTATCAGTTCGGCGGTTTTGCCTCTCCCGATCTCGTCTACTTTAACGCCATGACCGGCGCGGCCTCCGGAGGGAGCACACCCGTCGTCGAGATGCTGACCGAATCGTGGAAGGAACCCGGCGACATTACCGAAATTCCCTCCCCGCTGCCGCTTGGTGTATCCGAGCACACGGATACGGACGGATGGGGTACGCTGAGTACCAACAGGTACTACAAGACGAACTTCATCCGCCTGAAGAACGCTACCTTGAGCTACAATCTGCCTACTTCCCTGGTTGACAGGTTAGATCTGGGCAATGTCCGTGTGTATGTGACGGGACTCAATCTGCTTACCTTCACCAGCTATCCCGGCTGGGATGCGGAAGCCCCCGGTCTCTCTCCCGAGGGCTCCACACCGGTAGCACGGCAGATTAACGGCGGTATTGAGGTGCAATTCTAGCCCAATCTGTTGTACCAGAAATTATAATTGAACTGCAAAAGAGGTTACACTATGAAACTACTAACAAAAATGATGATGTTGTTGCTGGCCGTAGCGATGATACAGGCCTGCGATGACATTCTGAACGAACCCCAGCCGGATACTGACATATCCGAGGAGCAGGCGCTCAATAATTCGGGGACGATCGAGTCGATGCGGGTGAGCATGTACAGCTCCCTGCACGGCTTCGACTACACGACCGAATACATGCTGACGCCGGAAGCCCTGGCTGACAACACCTTCCATCGTGCCGACGCGGGCCGGGAGCAGTCGGCCAACGAGAATCAGGATGGAGTAGGCGTCTCCTCCTGGGGTTCGGCGTACGAGCTGATTAACAAGGCCAACCTGATGATACATGCCATTCCGGAGGACGAGGATATCCTCCCGGCCGCTACGCGGACGCAGTATCAGGGTGAGGCCTACTTCTTCCGGGCCTTTGCGATGCACCACCTGGCGCGTGCCCTGGCCTATGAACCGGACATGTGGCCCGGTGGACCGAACGTGGGTAACATTCCTGTCACCCACGACGCCTTAAACGGCTGGAACCACGGGATCATCGTCCGGACCGAACCCGTGCGTTCGGTTACGGATGCCGATTTCCGTCCCCGCCTGCCGGTGAGCGAGGTCTACCAGCAGATCCGCGATGACCTCAACCAGGCCATCGACCTGCTGGGTCAGCAGCAGGCCAACAGCTCGTTCTACGTTCAGCAGGCAGCGGCCTATGCCCTTCTTGCGAGAGTCGAGCTGTATGACCGTAATTACCAGGCGGCCGAGGATGCCGCGGCCAATGCGATCAGCGCCACTTCGGCTACGCTGGCCTCTCCTGCCCAGGTACCTACTATGTTCAACGAGACCAGCGGCACTAACCCGGAAGGGATATTTATCCTGGAGATAGGTCCCACGGAGGATCTCGGCGTCAACAACGCCCTTGCTCCGTACACCAACCAGGTATTTGTAGCCCAGGTGCCCACCCAGAGTCTGATGGATCTGTACTCGAGTGACGACGCCCGGCTCGCTTGGTATGAGCCCTGCGTCGAAAGCGAGGTCGAATGCAGAGCAAGCCATCCCGAGATTACGGGCGGGCACGGACTGGTCAAGTCAAAGAAATGGGCTGCTGAAGCGGATCCCGGACAGTATAATGATAACATTCCCTACTTCCGGGTAGCGGAGATGAAGCTGATCCAGGCCGAAGCGCGTCTGAACGGCGCCTCGGGTCTTGCCCTGACTCCGTTTAACGAGCTGCGGCAGAACCGTAACCTGGCACCGGTAGCTGCTGTGTCTATGGACGACATCCTGGATGAGCGGCGCCGCGAGTTTGCTTTCGAAGGTCAACGTTACTGGGATCTGAAGCGCCTTGGAAGGGATATTCCCAAGGATCAAGTTCTTCTTGACCAGTTTCCGGAGGTCGATCCGCCGACTTACGGCGATTTCCGGATCCTCGACGATCTGCCCACCGGTGAAGTGGTGCTTTCGCAGGATCAGGCCGAACCGGAAAATGTTCTCCTTCAGAACCCCGGTCACGAGTAATTTCTTGACAGGTAAAACAGCAAAGCTTTAAAACTCGTATTCTTATGAAATACCTAACACGCTATACTCAAATCGTACTGGTTGCAGTGTGCATTATGCTGGCCGGCTGCGACCTCCTGGAACAGCGGGACCGGACCTACCAGGGTCCTCCGCAACTCGAGTTCTTCCCCTTAGATAGGACCGCCAACGAAGGTTCGGGGCAGGTCTCGGTGGAAGTCCAGTTGATCGGTGAGCAGAGAGGTAGTCCGACCAATGTCGTGTTCTCCGTCCTTGACGCGGAAACGGATGCGGCTGCGGAGGATTACGATATCGTCACTGCTTCCCCGGTAACCATTCCGGCGAACAGCAGCCAGACGAACATTACTATCGACCTTAACGGGTCGGGAATTCCGGAAGGTGAATTCAGGACATTGACGCTTCAATTGGAGGACGGCAGCGATGTCGAGCCCGCTCCCAATCTGAGGCAATTTGAATTGACCATCCAAGGTCAGTAATCCATCGACCGATCAAGGTTTGATGGTTGACTGACCGTTTCATAATAAACTAAAAGGCCATGCGTTTTTCGCATGGCCTTTTTAATTTTTCGGATTGCAACCAACCTATGAATTCGTATCGATACTCCTTATTTTTGATCGCCGCTGCAGCGGTGCTCCTTGCTGTTAGCGGCTGCATTCCTGATGCTCCACTGGTTCCGAAAAGGGTAAGCATGTCCTTCCTGGCAGAGGGGGTGGGAGACGGGACCGGTGAACTTACATCAAATGATGACACCCTGACCGTATCGGAGATCAAGTTATATTTGGACTCCTTTATCCTGGAGACGGAGGGTGAAGCGCGCCTACGGGCCCGGCAGCAAGTTATTCTGTTTTATGAGGATGCATACGCTGGGAACGAGTCTTTCCAATTTGCCTCGGAAATGGGATACGATGATTTTAATACGTTTACGGGATTTGAGTTCAATATATCACCTCCACCGGCCGATCTGAACATAAACGATCAAGACCTGGTTACTGACGGAGAGCGCTTTTCCATCGTCATGAAAGGTACATACAACGGGGACGACTTTTTGTACAAGTCGAAGGCGGAGCTGAACCGGCTGCTGAACTTCAGCAGCGACGTGCATCTCGATGACGATGCCGAAACCCTGAAACTACGGGTCGTTATCGACGTTGCGGATGTCATGGTCGATGGTGAATCAGGGCGGATACTCTCTCCTACGGATCCTGATGATGCATCGCAGATCGATTCACAGATCGAGCAGTCTATTCGGGTTGAGGCTTCCGCCAAAAGTGCTGTCCCGACGAACTGACTACGGGAATTCCCTAGTCCCATTTCCTTGACCTTCTTCGGTAATTGCAGACCTGAAATCTCAGGCTTCTCTGCCTGAGGATTGCCCGCCAGTTGATGCAGAATGCAGGTATGGGTATATTGATAATGAGTGGTCGGGGAATTTTCCATGCATATACGATAACTTATGAAAGTAAGACGATATACGGCTCTTCCCCTGTTTGCTTTGGCAATATCATTTCTGCTGTCAGGATGCCTTCCTGATGCCCCTCCGGCTCCGAAACGGATCAGCATGTCGTTCCTGGCGGAGGGGATCGGGGATCAGAACAGTGAGTTGACCGCGGGAGGGGACACGCTCGTTCTCTCGGAGATCAAACTCTATTTAAATTCCTTTATACTGAATACGCGGCAGGAAGCACGGCTGGAGGCCCGGCAGGGTTTTATCCTGCAGTACGAGGCACGGAACGGCGGCTTGGACAGCGATCAGTTCGCCGGCGAACTGGGATACGACGATTTTGACGTCTTTACGGGTCTGGAATTATTCATCGCACCGCCGCCAGACAGCATTTCGGTGCCGGATACCGATATCGTAGCCAGTGGAGAGCGGTTTTCCATTGTCCTGAAAGGCAACTTCAACGGCTCCGAATTTGAATACAAGTCCAAGGCCGAACTGAACCGACTCCTTGATTTCGACAGCGCGGTTAACATCGGTGGTGAAAGCGAAATCCTGAGGGTCAGACTCCTTACGGACGTGCGGGACTTCATGATCGATCCGGAGGCAGACAGGATTCTCTCCCCGACCGATTCCGCCGACTCCGGCGCGATAAATACGCGCCTGGAAAATTCGTTCGACGTGGAAGCCTTCTCGGAGAATGATCTCTTCGAAAATTAAGCCTTACCCGAACCACTTATACAGATTGCATTGACCTTCTTTGGAAATCGCCGGACCAAAATAGTCTGTACGCTCGGGCCCAGCAGCAGCGGCACCGAGACCATTCGAGAACTGATCCAGGCGGGCATGAACGTCGCCCGCATCAATTTCTCCCACGGCACCCACGAGGATCACGGGAAGGTCATCGATAACGTTAACAAATGCGCCGGGGAGATGGACGCCGGCATTGCCCTCCTCGCCGATCTGCAGGGCCCCAAAGTACGCGTGGGCCGTATGCAGGAGGAGGGACAGCAGGTGGATACGGGTGACTACGTCACGCTCACCTCGGAAAACGTGGTCGGTAACCGGGAGCGCATTCCCATCGATTACCCCGACCTGGCCGACGATGCCTCGGAAGGCAACCGGATATTGATCGACGACGGACTCCTGGAACTGAAAGTGGTGAAAAAGAGCAACCGCCACCTGGTCGCCCGCGTGGAGGTGGGGGGAGTGGTGAAGTCGCGTAAGGGGGTGAATCTTCCCGGCGTGAACCTATCGATGTCGTCCCTTACCCAGAAAGATATCGCGGACCTGGAGTTCGCAATCCGGAAGAACGTGGACTACGTTGCGCTCTCTTTCGTACGAACGGCGGAAGACCTTATGGAGATCACATCCAGGATACGGGCGATGGAGAGCGACGCCGGCGTCATTGCGAAAATTGAGAAACCAGAAGCCGTGGACGTCATCGACGATATCATCGAGGAGGCAAACGGCGTCATGGTGGCCAGGGGTGATCTGGGGATCGAGATTGCGAGCGAGAAGGTTCCCCTGGTTCAGAAACGGATCATCGAAAAATCCCGTCAGGCCGGCAAACCGGTTATTACGGCGACTCAGATGCTGGACTCCATGATCCACCATGCGCGCCCCACCCGGGCGGAAAGTTCCGATGTGGCCAACGCCGTGTTTGACGGAACCGACGCCGTCATGCTGTCGGGCGAGACCGCCATGGGCGACTATCCCGTGGAGTCGGTTCGGACGATGGACCGGATCTGTCGATCCATCGAGGAGAATTCCAGCCGCATATTCGGCAGCCTCGAATACCGCAAGCCGGAGTGGAAAGCCAAGCAGGTCATTGAATCCATCGCCTACGCCACGGTTATGCTGTCGGATAATGTGGATGCCAGGGCGATAAGCACCATTACCCACTCCGGAAGCACGGCCCGGCGCATTGCCAAATTCAGGCCGGGCGTGCCCGTGGTGGCGTTTACGGAAAGCGAGGTAGTCTACCGGCAGTTGTCACTGGTATGGGGAGTCTATCCGGTCATCATACGTGAGATCTTCGATACGGACAAGAGCGTCCGCCTCATGGAGGAGTATCTCAAAGAGAACGGACTCGTTAATCCCGGAGAACGGGTCATTGTCGCCACCGGTATGCCGATAGCCAAGCGCGGCCGTACCAATATGGTGAAAGTGAGCACGATCGAGTGACGGAAACCGAAATCCCGGCCCAAGCCGATGAAAAAACTGGCCGTACTGTTAGTCGCTTTTCTCTGTACGGGCTGTTCCACCTCGTTTCAGAGTACCTTGGAGGATTTTCGCGCCTACTACAATACCTACTACAACGCGAAACAGGGTTTTGCACTGGGAACGGAGGCGCTGGAGAGACATGAGATACCGCTGCATGAGGCGGAGTGGATAAGGATCCATCCCCTCGGGAAATCGGCGGATCAGGAGGACTTGCAGGCTGCCGTCGAGAAGAGCAGCTCTGTGCTGCAGAAATTCTCCGACTCCCGCTGGGCGGACAATGCGCTTTTCCTGCGGGGACGCGCCTATTTTTACAGCGACGAGCCGTATCTCGCCATGATGGATTTCGAAGAGCTCTACGCTACCGCCGATGAAATCAACCTGAGAGACGAGGCCGTTTTATGGAGAGGCAGGGTATTGTACGATCTGCAGCGATACCGGGAAGCGGCCGACTACCTGGCGGATCACCTGGATATGCTCAGCGTACAGGAAAACAGGAACTACCTCGCCGAGGCGAAAGCCCTGCTGGCGCTGCAGTACTGCATGCTGGACAGCCTGCCGTCGGCCCGCTCCCTCCTGGGGGAAGCTACCAGCGAACTGCATGAGGGAGAGGTTAAAGTTCGAGCGAGGTATCTTCAGGGACAGGTCCTGGAGAGGCTGGGCGCTTACAGGGAGGCCTTTTTCGCCTATGCCAACGTCGGACAGGGATCGCCGGAGTACGACTACGTTTTCTCTTCCGAAATCAAGCGAGCGGAGATGGCCCGCCGGATGGGTGAACCGGAAACGTCGCTTGAAATTCTGAATCGGCTGCAGAGAGACGACAAAAGTTACGACCGGCGTACCCTGGTCCGGCTGGAGATCGGCAGGGCCCTGGAGGCGCAGGGCAATACCGCCCGGGCGGAAAAAATCTACCGTGAGCTTCTGCACGGGCGAAGCCGGACTATGGCCCCGGATGTCCGCAACCGGGCCTACGCCGGACTCGGGATGATCCACTTCGAACAGTACCGGAACCACGCCGTGGCCGCCGCCTATTTTGACTCGGCTTCCACCGGGATGAGTGGGGGGACGGAGATGACCGGAGGGGGAGATGAGCGGCTGCGCCAGGTGCCGGCCTATCACCGCCTGTCGGAAATCAAGCTGGAGATTCAGCGAATGGACAGTCTTATCTGGCTGGGTTCCCTCTCCTCACGGGAGCGGGATTCCGTCATCGCCCGGGTCCGGGAACGGAAGCTTCTCTCCCTAAAAGAAGACGAGCGGCAGCAGGGCGAACGCCTCTTAAACACAAATCCCGCCCAGGGAAGCGGGTCCGGCAGCAGCGCCGCCGCCCTGTTCGGTTTCCTGAATTACCGCAACGAAGATCTCGTCCGAAACGCGAGGGCGCAATTCCGGTCCTACTGGGGATCGCGTCCCCTGGCCGACAACTGGCGCAGGAGGGAGGCAGTGGGAGGGGAGAGCCGGGATGCCGAATCGCCGGTTACGGGCGTAACCGGCGGCGGGAGTGAGGAAGATGCATCGGCAGGAACCGGTTTGAACCTGGAGGCCATCCCCGTAACGGAAGGGGAGAGGGAGCGGCTTCGCGGAGAGCTGGCCGAACTGCATGTGGAGCTGGGCAATCTCTACTGGCTTACCCTCAGCCGCCCCGACAGCGCCATGAAATATTACGAGAGGGTTATCCGGCGGTATCCCGAGGCGGAGGCGGCCGGCCGGGCGCTGCACGGGCTACAGATGATTGCAGGCAGGCAGGGAACGGAAGGCATCCGGGAGAATCGGTAGCTTGCGAACGGCTCAAGACGCCTAGATGTGCCCCCGAATCTGATGAATGGATTTTTTTCCCTCTGTTTTCAGGTGGCGGACCAGCGAGCGGTTGATGCGGGCGGCCAGTCCCGGCCCCTCGTAGACCAGCCCGGTGTATACCTGCAGAAGGTCGGCGCCGGACCGGAGCATTTCGAGGGCGGATTCAAAGGAGTCGATTCCCCCCACCCCGATGATGGGCTTGCGGGCGTTGGTGGCTTCCCGGATCCAACGCACCATCCGAACGCTCCTGGCGAGCAGGGGAGTGCCGCTCAGCCCGCCTTCGCCCATTCTCTTGAGCGCGAGCTGACGGGTTTTCAGTTGCTCGCGCGAGGAGCTGGTATTGGTGGCGACGTATCCGTTGATGCGGTGATCCTCGCACACCTCCAGCAGGGAGAGGAGATCCTCCCGTTCGAGGTCCGGCGAGAACTTGACCAGGGTGGGGATGCTCCGGGCGTCATCCCTGATATGGAGGGCCGAAAGCAGCTCTTCCAGCGCTCCCGGCTCCTCGAAGGTCTTCCCGTCGGACGTATTGGGACAGGAGATGTTCAGGGTGATGTAGTCCGCAACCTCCCGCGCCTGGCGGAAGCTGTGCAGGTAATCCTCAATGGCGGCGTCGCCGGTCAGCGAGGGATCGTGGGTCTTCGCGATATTGACGCCGGTGGGAACGGAGGCCCGCTTCTTCTCCAGCCGCCTTGTGACGGTTTGTGCCCCGTCGTTGTTGAGTCCCATGCGGTTGACCAGGGCCCTGTCGTCGGGCAGGCGAAACAGGCGGGGCGTGGGATTTCCCGCGGAGGGACGTGCGGTAATGCTCCCCACTTCCACAAACCCGAATCCCGCCGCTCCCATAATTTCGGCGATATGGCCGTTTTTGTCGAATCCCGCCGCGAGTCCGACGGGTCCGGGGAAGGAGAGCCCCCAGATGTTCTGGGTAAGTTTTGGGGAGCGGTAGCCGTACAGGAGCCGCGCCAGTGCTTTCAGCAATTCGCTGCCTGAAGCGGTTTTGGCGAATCGGTAGGCAAGATTGTGGGCCTTTTCAGCCTCCAGCCGGAACAGGACCGGTTTTAAAAGTTTGCGATATACCATGATGTCGTTGGAAATCGTTGCCCAGGGCGGTTAAATTACGGAGCTTTGCCTTGATAACGAAATGAGGGTTCCCTCACGCAATTCGAGACGATGTCCTTTACCACCCCCAAAGAGGTTCACCGCTGGCTGGAGAGCCTGCCCAAATTCTCCGAAGACGGAGACCGGGCGGCCGACTTCAACCTGGAGCGTTTCCGGGAGTTCTGCCGGGAGGCAGGCAATCCCCAGGCGGGGTTTCCCTCGATCCATGTGGCGGGGACCAACGGCAAGGGCAGCACCTGCGCCCTGCTCGCCTCCGTTTACCGGGAGGCGGGATACTCGGTGGGGCTCTATACGTCTCCCCACCTGAACCGGTTTAACGAGCGCATACGGCGAAACGGCGAGACGATGCCGGATGAGGAACTGCTGGTTTTTTTTCGCGAGTTCGGTGAGCAGGTCAAAGCGTATCGGCTGACCTATTTTGAAATCGGAACGGCGGCCGCCTTCTGGTGGTTCGATCGCTGCAGGGTGGAGGTGGGAATCATCGAAACGGGACTCGGGGGACGCCTGGATGCCACCAACGTGATTCGCCCGATGCTGTCGGTCATTACCAACGTCTCCCTGGATCATACCCGCCTGCTGGGGCCCACGGTGGAACAGATCGCGCGGGAGAAGGCCGGCATCGTCAAGGAGGGTGTACCGGTCCTGACCGGCAATGTGAACGAGGAGGCCGGGGAGGTGATCCGGCGCGTGGCCCGGGATCGGAAGTGCGACGTGCACGGGATCGACGGCGTTGAGTATGCCCTTGAAGGAGGGATCTTCCGGGTTGGCAGCGGCAGCGAACGCACGGAGGCCGAAGTGGGTCCCCTGCCGCCCGTGCAGGCCCACAACCTGGCGATGGCCTGGAGGTGCTCCCGCATCCTGGGGGAGACCTTTCCGGTAAATGCCAGGGAGTTCCGCCGGGGGGTGGAACGTGCAGCCGAGCGGTTTCCCACGCCGGCCCGTTTCGAACGGCTGCACCGGGACCGGGAGTGGTACTTTGACGGGGCCCACAATTACGAGGCGGTGCAGGCCCTCAAGGAGGCGGTCCGCTCGGTGGGGGCGGTTCCCGAAGCGATTGTCGTTCTCTCAATGATGAAGGACAAGGCCACCGGGCCGGTGCTTCGAGAGTTTTCGGAATTCAAAAAAATCTATTATCATACTCTTGACACCCCCCGGGCAGCACCCCTGGACCATATCAAGACCATCCTGCCGGGAGCGGAGCCTGTCCCCACCGGCAAAAAAGCGCGGGAAGAGCTGTTCAATGAACTGGAAACGGAATTAGTAATTTTTGCAGGAAGTTTTTACTTTTACGCCACGATTCGGGATTGGTTAACTTCTTTTTCAATTTCCCGATGAATTCACGTCTACCCTGAATTTCTTCCGCCCCGAATGCCTTCGGATCGCAGTGTAGATCAATTCCTTTACATCTGAGCGAGTTTTCTGAACGATTGTACCCCAATTGAATAAAACTTCATACGATAGACCATTATGTCGGACTACCGCACCGGTGACATAACCGAAGAGGAGCTTCGCGGCCTGGAGCAGAAAAAGTTGCCACAACTGCAATCCATAGCCCGGGAGCTCGGCCTGAAGCGCGTCACCGGAATTAAGAAGGAGGAGTTAATACGTAATATACGCCAGGCTACCCGGGACGGGGAAGGTGATTCCGACGGTCCCAGCCGGAAGGACGACGGGGCGCAGCATACCCAGCCCTATGAGAGCGACCATCGGGATCAGCGGCCGGAGCGCTCCGGCAGTGGCGGCCGCAGCGGAGGCAGGTCCAATTCGGGCCGGAAGCAGGGAGGCAAAAAGAAAAAGAAGAAAAAAAGTGTCCACGACATCCTCCCGGAATCGGATGCCCCGGAACTGAGCGAACGGCTCAAGGAGATTAAACCGGACCTGGGCCCCTACCTGATCAACGAGGGAACCCTTGAGATCCTGCCCGACGGCTACGGTTTTCTCCGTTCCGTCAACTACAACTACAAGGCCAGCCCGGACGATATCTATGTCTCTCCCTCCCAGATCAAACGTTTCCGCCTGAAACAGGGAGATTGCGTCATCGGGATTATCCGGCCTCCCAAGGTGGGTGAGCGATACTTCGCGCTGCTTCGTGTGGACGGCGTGAACGGCAAGATTCCGCACGACATGGATAACCGCGAGGATTTCGAGGATCTTCTTCCCATCTATCCCGAAGAACGGTTTCGCCTGGAGTACGATCCCAACGAATATACAACCCGCATTATCGACCTGTTTGCCCCGATGGGCAAGGGACAGCGCGGCCTGATTGTCGCCCAGCCGAAGACGGGCAAGACCACCATCCTCCGTAACATCGCCAACGCCGTCAACAAAAACGATCCCGATACCAAGGTGATCATCCTGCTGATCGACGAACGGCCGGAGGAGGTTACCGAAATGGAGCGCACGGTGGAGGACGCCGAAGTGGTCGCCTCCACCTTCGATGAGAAACCCGAGAACCATATCGGGCTCTCCGAGATCGTATTTGAAAAGGCCAAGCGGATGGTGGAGAGCGGACATGACGTGCTGATGCTGATGGACTCTATTACCCGCCTCGCACGGGCCTACAACATCTGCGTGCCCACTTCAGGGCGGACCATGTCGGGGGGAGTGGATTCCGAGGCGCTGAAAGCTCCGCGCCAGCTCTTCAGTTCGGCCCGCAACATCGAGAACGGCGGCAGCCTATCCATACTGGCCACCGCCCTGGTTCAGACGGGATCCCGCATGGACGACCTTATTTTCGAGGAGTTCAAGGGGACCGGCAACATGGAGATCGTGCTTGACCGCAACCTGGCGGACCGGCGCATATTCCCCGCTATGGATATCTTCAAGAGCGGCACGCGGCGGGAGGAGCTGATCGTGCCCGAAAACGAACACGAAAAGGTGGTTCTGCTTCGTCGCTATCTCAACCGCATGAACACGTTCGAGGCGATGGAATTCGTAAAAGACAAGATGAAGGGCACCAAGAACAACGAGGAGTTCCTGGTCTCGATGAACAAGTAAACCTCCTCTTCAGCAGCTCCAGCTTCCGTCTCCTCGCCCGCACCGGGATGCTGTGCCGTTACTCTCCACAGTTAATTCGCCGGTCACTCCACGGTTATTTCGTAGGGATAGAGCGTGAGAGGATCCCTCTTGTTGAATAGTCCGGCCGTGCGGCTTGCCTGTTCCACGAAGGGAGAGGTGGGCAGCAGGCTGCGGATCCAGGACCGGACGGTGCTGCCGGCGGAGCCGGTAAGCAGCTCATAAATTGATTTGGGCGCCGGATACCGAACTACCTGCCAGGAATCTATGCCCGCCTTCTCCGCGGCAATCTCGTAGGCGCGGTCCATGCCTCCCACCAGGTCGACCAGGCCGTTGGCCTCGGCGTCTGCCCCGGTCCAGACGCGCCCCCCCGCCAGTTCGTCCACATTCTCTTTCTCCATGTCCCGGGAACCGGCTACCTTGGTGATGAAAACATCGTAGAATTCATCCACGTAGTGCTGGAACGCCTCCGCCTCGGAGGGGGAAAACCCGCGTGCCGCGCTCAGCCAGTCGGCGTGATCGTGGGTCTTTACCGTCCCGAAGGTGAGTCCCAGCTCCTCGTTGAAGAGCTGCTCGGCGTTGAATTTGGTGGCGAAGACGCCGATGGACCCGGTGATGGTGTTGGATTCGGCCAGGATGGAATCGGCCGCCATAGAGATGTAATATCCCCCGGAAGCGGCCACGTTCCCCATGGATACGATGACCGGCATTTGCTCGCGCATGCCGTTAAGCTTTCTCCAGATGGCGTCGGAAGTGCTGCCGGAGCCGCCCGGGCTCTCAACCCGCACGATCAACGCCTTCACGTCCTCGTCATCCCGTACCTGTTCCAGCTGCTCATCGAAAAAATCGACGGTGATCATCTGCTGTTCGGGCAGCGGAAGGTTCCCTCCCACCTCCGGGGCGATGGTGCCGGAGGCGTAGATCACGGCGATCTTGTCGCTTGCGGAGGTACCGGGAAGGCCGGCCGACTGACGTGTTACGCGGGCATACCGGCTGTTGTTTACCGTCTGGATCTCGTCTCCGGATTCCAGCCCGATGCGATCCCTGATCACGTCCTCCAGTTCGTCACGGTAGAGCAGGGAGTCGATAAAACCGTTCTCGTATCCGAACCGGGCCGACATCCGCGGCTGTTCGTTGAGCAGCTGGTGAATACGGTCCGCCGTATGCCCCGATTTCTCACTCGCCGCCTGTATGAACGTCTCGGAGACCCGGTTGACGATCTGGCTGAGCTGGTAGCGGTTCTCCTCGGAAAGCTCCTGCTGCATAAGGGGTTCGACCGCCCCCTTGTAATCGCCGTGACGGGCGATTTCCGCCTCCACGCCTACCTTCTCCAGGAGTCCCTCCATAAACATCACTTCGGAGTAGAAACCGTCAAATTCAAAGAAGGACTCCGGCGGCGAGAAGACCGAGTCGGCCGCGGTGGCGAGAAAGTACCCTTTTTCGTTAAACCCGATGTCGTTGGTCCCGGCGTAGACAAACTTGCCGGAGCGCTCCCTGAAATTCCCTATGATCCGCCGGGCCTCCTCCAGGTTTGCCCACCCGGCCGTGACGAAGTCGATCTCCAGGAGGACTCCGCTGATGTTCTCATGGGACTCGGCCTTCTCCAGGTTGGCCCGGAGAGACTCCAGCGAGACGCGGTTTCCGGTCGACTGCGGGAAAAACTCATCCAGCGGATTGGTCGAGGAGCGGGAGGGCAGGTCGCCGCTGATATCGATTGTCAGCACGGAGTTGTCCCTCACATAGGGCTCGGGTTCTTCGGCACTGCCCAGGAAGGTGATGCTGAGCACAAAGAAAATCAGCAGAAAAGCGAGAAAGGTGCCGAGCGTGGCGGCGATAAGTGTTTTGAAAAATTTCATCCTTATTGTGTAATTTATTTTGTTTTTTATCTACCACGCCTGCTGGGTGCAGGGGTTCCAATGATCAGGGACATGTTATAAAAAGAGGTACTATTTAACAATGCACAAATTTGACGTCGTCGTCGTGGGTTCGGGGCACAATGGGCTGATTGCCGCCTGCTACCTGGCGAGGGAGGGGTATACGGTCTGTGTGCTGGAGCGAAGGGAGGTGGTGGGAGGAGCCGTCAGTACGGAGACGATGTTTCGAAGCGGGCGTTTTCCCCGCGGATTCCGGGTAGACACCGGCTCGTCGGTGCACATTATGATCCGGCAGACCGGCATTCCGGAGGAGCTGGACCTGGAGTCCTACGGGCTGGAGTACCTGGAGATGGATCCCTTCATGTCCTATCCCATCCCGGAAGGGGACGGCGCAATTCACTTCTACAGGGACCTGGACCGCACGCTCGAATCCATTGCGCGCGTCGCTCCCGGGGATGTGGAGAACTACCGGGAGTTCGTAAAGTTCTGGCGTCCCATATGCGAGGGCGTACTTCGGGCGTTCCTGGCGCCCCCCTCCGGCGGAAAACTGCTCCGGGAGGTGATCCGTGGAGCCGTCTCCGGCGGGGGAATCTTCGGCGGAGAGCGGACGGGAGCGCTCAGGAAGATCATGAGCAGTTACGGCAGGGTGGTGGACGACGCCTTTGAGAGTCCCCTGATGAAGGCCGCGGTAACCTGGTTCGCCGCCCAGTCGGGTCCCCTCCCCGGACACCCGGCCACGGGGAGTCTCGCGGGCTGGCTGGCGATGCTCCACAAGAGCGGCGCCGCCCATCCCAGGGGCGGGAGCGGCATGCTCGCCCAGTCCCTCAGGAACTTTCTGCTGGATCACGGGGGGACCGTCCATACCGGTGAAGAGGTGCGGAAAATCCGCGTGGAGGAGGGAAAGGCCGCGGGCGTGGTGACACGGTCAGGGGAGGAGTACGCGGCCGACCGGGTGGTCTCCAATGCCCACGTGCAGACGACCATGATGGGGCTGGTGGGCAGGGAACACCTGGGGGATCGTCTCTACGAGAAGGTCAAGAGAGTCAACGTAGGCAACGGATTCGGCATGGCCCTCCGCTGCGCGGTGGAGGAGCTCCCCCGCTACCGCGCCTGTCCCGACGATCCCCATATTCACCGGGGTATGCAGATGCTGGCCCCGTCCATCGGGTACATGAAAAAGGCCATAGGAGAGTACACGGGGGGCGCTCCCTCCTCGCAGCCGGCGCTGGTGGTGATGACGCTTTCCGATATCGATGAGAATATGGCCCCGGACGGCGGTGAGGCGCTCTACGCCTGGGCCCAGTGGTATCCCTACGAACTGGACGGTACGTCCGCCTGGGAGGATATACGGGAGCGAGAGGCGGACAGGATCTACGGGGTGCTTGCCGATTACGCGCCGAACATGAGGGGAAAGGTGATTGACCGCCATATCCAGACGCCCGTGGATATCGAGCGCAAACACGCCATGCCCCGGGGCAACGTGATGCATGTGGAGATGAGCATGGACCAGATGTTCCTGTTTCGCCCCATTCCCGAAATGAGCGGCTACAAGACGCCGGTGGAAAACCTCTACCTCTCTTCCGCTTCCTGCCACCCGGGCGGTGGGGTGTTCGGGGCCGCCGGACGAAATGCGGCCCGGGTTATTATGAAAGAGCACAGGCGAACACGGTGGTTCTGAATGGACAGCAACCGGACATACCGAAGGGGAAGCTCCGTCATTGAGATTGACCGGTCCGCCCTGCTTCACAACCTGGACAGGGTGCGCCGGGAGGCGGGGGAGGCTTCCGTTATGGCGGTGGTTAAAGCGGACGCCTACGGGCACGGACTGAACCGGGTGGCCGGAGCCCTGGCGAAGGAGGTGGATGCTTTTGCTGTTAACGACGTTAATGAGGGCATCGCCCTTCGGGAAGCCGGGATCGCCATCCCGGTCCTGGTTTTCGGGGTGCCCGAATTCCGTCACCGGCAGCTCTACCGGGAATGGGACTTATCCGCGACGGTCAGTGCTCTTCGCCATATGGAGATCCTTGAGGAGGGGACCTCCTTTCATCTCAATTTCAACACGGGCATGGGCAGGCTGGGCCTCTCACCGGATGATGCGGGAAGGGTAGAGGAGGCGGTCCGGGACCGCCCGGATCTCACATGCCGGGGGATCTACTCCCATTTCGCGACGGCGGACCGCCCCGATTCTCCGCTGGCGCAGAGGCAGATTCGCCGTTTTCGGGATCTAAGGAAGGAACTATCGCTTGATGTACCTGTGCATATGGCCAATACGGGCGGACTCTTTTTCTACCCGGAGTCGCGGCTGGACATGGTGCGGGTGGGCATCGGCCTGTACGGGTACGCCCCCGGGGAGACGCCCATCGGGGGACTCAGGCCGGTGCTGGGATGGAAGACACACCTGGTGCAGGTCAATCGCGTTCGGGAGGGCGAGACCGTGAGCTACGGGGCGGAGTGGACCGCCCCGGCCGACGGCTTTGTGGGGATCATACCGGTGGGTTACGAGGACGGCATTCCCCGGATCCTCTCCGGCGACCTGCAGATCTCCATCGGCTCAAAACGTTACGAAGTGGTGGGTACCGTAACGATGAATTACTGCATGGTCTACCTGGGAGGAGAGGCCTGGCCGGAATATACGGAAGTGACGCTGCTGGGGAAGGAGGGGGACGCCGGCCGCTGGGCGAGAGCCGCGGGCACCATTCCCTACGAAATCCTCACCGGACTGCTGCGCTCCATTCCGCGACGGATGGTCGGCGGAGGGAATTGAGTAACGTTATACCCTATCTGATCTCATCCAGCTCGATGTCAAAGCGGAGTGTGTCGTTCCGGAACCTGTAGCTGCTCTCACCTTCCGGCGCGTCCGCGTATCCCATGGAAGGGGGGATGATAAGCGTGCGCTTCTCCCCGAGCTTCATGCCTTGCAGCAAGGGCTCACCGTCAACCTCCACTCCGATAATGCCCTTGCGGAATCCCTCGATCAGGGGGGAGACCCGCTGATTGTTCACCACCTTGGTCACCGGCAGCAGGTTCTGAAAAATTTGGGGATCCTCGGACCCGTTGGCGTAGGAACTTTCAAATATCTCCCCGTCGTCGTAGGTCCGGGCGGTGTAGAAAATCCGCACTTGGTCACGGCTGACCACCCGGAAGGGGCCGTATCCCTCCTCGATGATATGGACGGTCATCCCGCCCGGCGTCGTCACGGTCTCCACCGCCTGGGAGGTATCAAAAGGCGGGGGAACCTCGCTGAAATCCGGTCCCGTGGGACCGTCTTCGCAACCCCCGAGAAGGAGCAGCGCCAAGAGGGGAAGAAGCGAAAAGATAAATGGTCGAATGCGGCTGATGTTCATTGGATGCAAGTGGGTCTTTTATTCGCTCTCAAGGTAAGGGATTTTTCCATGCTTGAAAAGAGATTCGTCCTATCCCTCCAGGGCTTCCCGAAGCTCTTTTTCCCGTCTTTTGACGCCGAAACGGCTCACTGCGATAGAAAACTGGTAGAGCAGGATCAGGGGAATAGCGATAAGTACCTGGGAGACGGGATCGGGCGGCGTCAGGATGGCTGAGGCCATAAAACAGCCCAGGATGGCGTGGCGGCGGTACTTTTTCAGGAAATCGGGGCTTATCAGCCCGAATTTGGAGAGAAAATAGCTGATGACTGGAAGCTGGAAAATGATCCCGCAGGATACCACCCACATAGTCAGGGAGGTGAAATACTCGTTGATGTCAAAGTCGTTGCGGATTACCTCCGAGATTTGAAACTGGGCGAAAAACTGAAGCGCAAAGGGGACCAGGACAAAATAGCCGAAGGCGACTCCCATGAGGAAGAAGATGGTGATGAAAAAGGTGTGGATGCGCGTTTTCCACTTGGAGCTCCGCTCCAGTGCGGGCTCCACGAAGGACCACAGCTGGTAAAAGAGAATGGGGGAGCCGATGATGCCGCCGAAGATGATCAGGGTTCCCCAGTAGGTGAAAAACTGCCCTGGCAGCTTCCGGCTCTGAATGGTGAGGTCCACCGCCTCGATCCGCAGCCAGTCGTACACCATGAAGTCCGACCGGGTGGGGCCCAGGATGACCCGGTCAACCAGGAAGTCGCCGAAAAAAAAGGCGATGCCTACTCCTATGGCCACGCCGATGCAGCCCTTGATGAGCCGCCAGCGAAGTTCCTCCAGGTGTTCCAGGAAAGACATCTCCGCTGTCCGGTCGGCCGGCATTTCGGCTTCCGGCGGACCGGATTTCATGATTTGGCGATCTTCCGATGGAGGCATGTAGGCAGTTTCGTTGGCCGGTTTTCTCTCAGGCCGTTACAAAATCGTAGAGGGGAAATTGGTCGCACAGTTCGTTCACTTCTCCCCGCGTGCGCTCGATAACCTCTTCGTCCTCCGGATCCCGCAGCACCCGGTCGATCAGCCGCGCGATCAGCCGGAACTCCTCTTCGCCCATGCCCCGTGTGGTCATGGCCGGGGAGCCAATCCGGATTCCCGAGGTGACGAAGGGGCTCTGGTCGTCGAAGGGAACCATGTTTTTGTTCAGGGTGATGCCGGCCCGCTCCAGCGCCTCTTCCGCGGTTTTGCCGGTCAGATCCTTGTTCCTCAGGTCCACCAGGATGAGATGGTTGTCGGTTCCCCCGCTGACCAGGTTGTAGTCTCTCTCCAGGAAGGCCTCCGCCATCGCCCGGGCATTGTCGCGCACCTGCTTCTGGTAATCGGCGAACTCCTCCTTCAGCGCCTCGCCCAGGGCAACCGCCTTGGAGGCGATTACGTGCATCAGGGGGCCTCCCTGCGTGCCGGGAAAAACCGCCGAGTCGAATACCTCGCTCCAGTTTTTGGTGCGCCCCGATTTCCGGGCGGTGACGCCCACCGTATTCTTGCCGTCTTCTCCCAGCAGGAGCATCCCGCCTCGCGGTCCGCGGAGCGTCTTGTGCGTGGTCGTGCTGACCACATGGCAGTGGGGCAGGGGATCGTTCAGGAGGCCGGCCGCTATGAGCCCCGCCGTGTGGGCCATATCCATCCAGAGGAAGGCGCCCACTTCGTCGGCTATATTGCGGAAGGCTTCGTAATCAAAATCGCGCGGATAGGCCGAAGCCCCGATGGAGATCATCCGCGGCTCCGTCTCCCTGGCCCGGTCGCGGACCCTGTCCAGGTCAATGCGGCCTGTGTCCGGATCGACCCCGTAAAATTCCGAACGGTAGAGAATGCCGGAGAAGTTGACCGGCGAACCGTGCGTCAGGTGTCCCCCGTGTGAGAGGTCGAGCCCCAGCAGCGTATCGCCGGGCTCCATCAGTGCGAGGTAGACGGCAGCGTTGGCCTGTGCGCCCGAGTGGGGCTGAACATTGACCCACTCGGCTCCGAAAAGCTCCCTGGCCCGCTCTCTCGCCAGGTTTTCCGCTTTGTCCACGTGTTCGCATCCCCCGTAATACCGTTTGCCCGGAAGGCCCTCGGCGTATTTGTTGGTCAGGGTGGAACCCATAGCCTCGATCACGGCCCGGGAGGCAAAATTTTCGGAGGCGATCAGTTCCAGGTTTCGGTTCTGGCGTTTCCGCTCGCGATCGAGAATGGACCAGACCGCGGCATCCTGTTCTTCCAGTGGTTTCATCGATGCCTTACTCTTTGCGGGTTAGCGAATGAATCTTCCCGACACGCCGTTCGTGTCGTCCGCCCTCGAACTCGGATTCGAACCAGGAGGTGAGAATCTCTTTCAACTGGTCATCAGAGAGCTCCCGTCCGGGCAGGCAGAGTACGTTGGCGTTGTTGTGGCGCCGCGTCATCTCTGCGCTGTCCGGGCTGTAGACGAGACCGGCGCGGATATTGGGAAATTTGTTGGCGGTCATGCACATACCCTGGCCGCTTCCGCAGATCAGGATTCCCTGATCGTGCTCCCCGCTGTCCACTTTTTCGGCCACCTGCACCGCAAAGTCGGGATAGTCCACCGATTCGTCCGAGTGGGTTCCGAAGTCGACCGGAATGTGCCCCATCTCTTCCAGTATTTTCTTGACGTGTTCCTTGGCGCTGTAGCCCGCGTGGTCACTGGCGATGGGTATGATCATGGATGGGGAAATATGATTGTCGTTGACTGCCTAAATATCATCAAAAATTTAATCAGTAAAAAATGGGAGGGCTGCCCGAATGGGCTTCGCTTCGCGGTACGTCCGGCGGGAAGGGCCGGAGGGATCCATTCGGGAAACAGCTCCTCACCGGTCGCCTGTGAGGGCATATACCAGGATATTGGCGCCCATCTGCAGGGCTTCCTCCCGCACGGAGGCCGGGTCGTTGTGTACATCGGGGTTGGCCCATCCGTCGGCCAGGTTGGACTCGTAGGTATAGAAGAGCACCATGCGTCCCTCCCGAAAGATCCCGAATCCCCGGGGGGGTTCGTTGTCGTGTTCGTGGACCTTGGGAAGGCCGTTGGGAAAGTCGAATACCTGGTGGTATATGGGATGCTCAAAGGGAATCTCGACGAGCTCCTCGTCCGGGTAGACCGCCCGGATAAGCTCCCGGAAGTGGGAGTCCAGTCCGTAGTCATCGTCCACATAGAGAAATCCTCCGTTGTCCAGGTAGGAGCGCAGGTTGTCGGTCTCCGAACGGTTGAAGCTGATGTTACCGTGTCCGGTGAGATAGGCCATGGGATATTTATGCAGTTCGCTGCTGCCCAGTGCCACGTCCTGGAATTCGGGACTCATGGAGAGGGGCACCTGCTGTCGTGTGAACTCCACCACGTTCCGGAGCGACGAGGGGTCGTTATACCAGTCCCCCCCTCCCCGGTATTTGATTCGCGCGATACGCAGGTCGTCCTCCCCGCTCTCCTGTCCCATAGCCTGAGGCGGACAGATCAAAATCAGCGAAAGCAGTATGGTAGCGGCTGTTTTCATGGTTCCCTCTTAATATAAACGCTCACCGTATCGTTTGCCAGATTTTCGGGAATTCCGATGCCGTCCTCCACGCGGTACCGGAGGTTCCGGATCTTTCCCGGGCGGTGATGGCAGCAAAAAAAGTCCATAAAATTGTAATTATTTGCCGTTTTCACTGAAAAATGAGCGGAAAGCTTGATATCTTTGGCGTTTTGCAGAAAGTCCAAATTTGAATCACCGGCGTAATGGGAAAGAATCGTGAGAACTGGATTGTACTGAAGTTCGGGGGAACCAGCGTTTCCACGGCAAAAAACTGGCGGCGGATCGCCTCCGTGGTGAAGGAGTGCCGCGAGGAGGACTATTCCGTTTGTATGGTCCATTCGGCCCTGGGCGGAATTTCCAACACCCTCCAGGCCCTTATTGATATGCCGGGAGAGGAGGGGCGCCAGGCCCTGGTGGAGAAGATCAGGAAGCGGCACCTGGAACTGGCGGAGGAGCTGGAGGTGGACGGGCCCGGACTGCTGGATGGGTATTTCAGGGAGCTGGATCATCTGGTCAGGGGCATCGCGCTCATCGGGGAGGCCAGTTTCAGGGTACAGGCGCGCCTGATGGGGCTGGGTGAGTTAATGTCTACCACCCTGGGGGCCGCGTACCTGGACCGGGAGCTGCCGGGAGGCGCCCGCTGGATGGACGCCCGGCGTCTGCTCAGGAGCGTACCCCAGCGCAACGCCAGCGAGCAGGCGGCGATCATGAACGCGATTTGCGACAGCGAGGCCGATGAGAAGCTGCGCCGGGAGCTCTCAGGACAGGGAGGGCTCGTCGTTACCCAGGGATTTATAGCCAGCGACGAGGAGGAGAAGACGGTGCTGCTGGGCCGTGGTGGATCGGACGCCTCCGCCGCCTACTTTGCGGCCAAGCTTCAGGCGGATCGCCTGGAGATCTGGACCGACGTGCCGGGTATGTTTTCCGCCAATCCCCACTCCGTTCCATCGGCCCGGCTTTTGCGGCACCTCAGCTACGCCGAAGCCCAGGAAATCGCCACCAACGGGGCCCAGGTGCTGCATCCCCGCTGCATCCTTCCGGTCCGCCGGCACAGGATTCCCATTCATGTAAAGTGCACCCTGAAGCCGGAACTGGAGGGAACGGTCATCTCCGAAGAGGTATCCGACGACGAGGCGATGGTAAAAGCCATCGCCGTCCGCCCGAACGTGATCCTGGTCAGCATGGAGTCGCTCGGCATGTGGCAGCAGGTGGGATTTTTGGCGGATGCCTTTGACATTTTCAAGAAATTCGGGTTGTCCATCGACCTGGTATCCACCTCCGAATCCAATGTGACCGTCTCCCTGGATCCGGACCTCAATACCCATTTTCAGAATGTGCGAAGGGAGTTTACCCGCGAGCTGGAACAGCACTGCCGGGTCGGGGTCATTGAATCGGTCTCCGCCGTCAGTCTGCTGGGCCGCAACATCCGGACCATTCTTCACCGCCTGGGACCCGCCTTCGAGGTTTTCCAGGAGCAGCATATCTATCTCGTCAGCCAGGCGGCGAACGATCTGAATTTCACGTTTGTGGTGGATAACAGCCAGGCCGACCGCCTGCTGCGCCAGCTCCACGAGCAGGTCATCACCCATTCGGGCAACCGGCACTCCTTCGGCCCCACCTGGCCGGAGCTTATGGGGGAGACCCGCACGGAAGAGGAGCCGTCTGAGCAGTGGTGGAGAAGCAAGAGGGAGCAGCTGATCGGCCTTGCCGATCAGCATGGACCGGTGTACGTTTACGATCGGGAGACGCTTAGGGAGAACGCCGCACGGATCCGGGATATGGGATCTATTGACCGCCTTTTCTACTCCGTGAAAGCCAACGCGAACGCGGAGGTCCTCGGGGAGTTCGATCAGATGGGACTGGGCCTGGAGTGCGTCTCGATCGGTGAGGTGGAGTACGTTCTCGAACTTTTCCCGGAAGCGAGCCCCGAGCGCATTCTTTTCACCCCCAATTTCGCCCCGCGGACGGAATACGAACGGGCCTTTGAGCACGGTGTGCACGTAACACTGGACAACATCTATCCGCTGAGGCAGTGGCCGGAAGTATTTGAAAACCGCCGGTTTTTTCTGCGGGTCGATCCCGGACACGGCCACGGCCATCACCGCCATGTAAAAACGGGAGGCGTGCACTCCAAGTTCGGGATACCCCGATTCGAGATTCCGGAGGCGAGGGAGATTATCGAAGGAATTGGAGCGGAAGTGACGGGACTCCATGCCCACGTCGGCAGCGGCATTAAGGATCCCGTCTCATGGAAGACCACCGCCCTGATCCTGCACGAGGTGGCCGGGGAGTTCGGCGGCGTGGAGGTGCTGGACCTGGGCGGCGGATTCGGAATTCGCGAGAACGATACCCAGAGCGAGCTGGATATGGGAAAGGTGGAGGAGGCGCTTCAGCAGTTCCTGGCAGCCTATCCCGACTACGAGATCTGGGTGGAGCCGGGACGCTACCTGACGGCATCGGCCGGCGTGCTGCTTACCCGTGTGACGCAACTGAAGGGAAAGGGAGACGTGCGGTACGTGGGAGTGGATACCGGCATGAATTCGTTTATTCGTCCCGCCCTCTACGGGGCCCGACATACACTGGTGAACCTGAGCAAGGCGGATCGGCCGTCCGACCGGGTGGTGAACGTTGTCGGCCCCATCTGCGAGTCGGGCGACAAACTGGGCATAGACCGCCTGATGCCCGAGTCGGAGGAGGGGGATGTCATCCTGATAGCCAACGCCGGAGCGTACGGGCGGGTGATGAGTTCCAGCTACAACCTTCGTCCCCCGGCTTCCGAGCAGGTGATATAGCCATTTAAGACCGTTCTTGGCACTTCTCGCCGGGGAGGGAGTGGCGCACGCAAACGAAATAACAGCCTCTCTTGTTAGTAATAATACAGCCAAAGGACCCGAAGAGGGAAAACGTCCCCGCTTCGGGATCCCTTGGATTAAGGCGGTTATTTCGTATCTTTATATATGCTTCAAGCGGGGTATCGTCCCCGCAGGCCTTCAAGGGCCGAAAGCGAAGTTCTTTGACGTATTGGGGGTGTAATGGATTCGACGGGTTGCGTAGCATCGCAGGCTGCATGCCGAGTTTGAGCGATGACCACTCGTTAATAATCATCATGCACTAAATGTAGTTGACAACAACTATTCTTACAGCCTGGCTGCATAAACAGCCAAGCCGTTCCTTCAGCTTCTTGCCTGTCAGTGCTGCTGGAACGCCGACTATGACAGGATAGCATGGCATGCGCCGTTCGCCGGGTGCTATGTGAAACTCATGCGAACTAGTCCGGGGCTGTCTGTTGCCGAGCGAGGTTCCGGGCGAAATCCAATTCGGCAACTAAGCATGTAGATGCTTGAACGATATACCATCCCGGACCGGGGTTCGATTCCCCGCACCTCCACTATTTTGTGATACTTATCCCTTCATGCCTGGGGCATGAAGGGATTTTTTATTAAAGGCCCCAGAACGATTCGTATTCGTTGGATTCGATAATCTCCTCCCTCGAACCCAGTTCCGGAAAAAGATCGAGTCCGGTGAGGGTTTCGACGGTATTTACGGGTACGACATACTCCTCAATGTCTCCTTCCGCCCCGATATGGGGAACGAGAAATGCGGTTGTCCGCGCTTCCCCCTCCTCGCTGAATCCCAGCAGGGCTTTGTAGAAATACCCCGGTATGGTCACATCGTTTTCCCCAATGGTACCCAGACTGTTGGTAAAGACGGGACCTGTGACCACGTATACCGTATCCTGCTCGATGGTTTTTTGGCGCACCCACTCTTCGAGGTCTGCCCAGAGTCCCTGGTTAAAAGGGGGAGCCTGGGGGGTGATGTTTGAGAAGTAGAAGGATTGCCGGTTGGCTTTGTCCGAAATACGATTGTCCGCCGATGGTGCAAGGTGTCCCCTGTCAAATCCGGAACCCCTGTAGTCGGAGTCTTCCGCGCTCCCGGTCCAGATGTTTTCATCCTCGTCAAAACAGCCGCACCGCTCTCCCTCGCCCTCCAGTTCACCTTCGGTCAGCTCGTACGCCACCCAGTCCGCCTGTTCATGGATCTCGTTGTAGGAGAGCGTGAACTGGGTATATTCTATCACCTGGTGATCGTTCCTTTCGGCCGGCAAATAGTCGAAATCCTGGGCCCACGCCCCGGATCCGAAAACCAGCAGAAGGAACAGCGGGTATGCATATTTCATGCGGGTATATTTCGATGCCAGCGTGAAAATACCGCATGTGGATAGGTTATGAGAAATCGGATGTATCCTTCTTTTTTACCGATATGATTGAAAATGATAACTCTCGAGAACAGTAATAGCAATTATGTATTTTCTTTGTCTGTTGTTGATGTTTCGCTTTTATTGCTTTTAAGTATCGTAAAAACTTTCCAGGAACCGCACCTATGCAGCGTGATTTAAATCGAATAAAACATCGCACCGAATGAGTTATCGCATACTGGAACTGATCACGCCCACCGACTCCGTAGAAGAGGCCAGGGAGGTGGCTTCCGAGTTTGATCCGATCGACGTCTGGACCGAAAACCTGGACGGGGAGCGGTCCAGTGCACGGTTTCTGGTGGATTCCGACCGAACCGAATCCCTGTCCGACGCCCTGCACGACCGTTTTTCGCAGATCGAGGACTTTCGCATCATGCTCTACACCGTGGAGGCCACGCTGCCGGTTCCTGAAGAAGAGGAAGAGACAGAAGAGAAACAGGAGACGGAAGAGGAGCAGGAGGCGGATAATAGCGGAGCGGGACGCATCAGCAGGGAGGAGCTCTACGCGGATGTCTCCGAAGGGGGCGAGATGAGCCGTGTCTATATCGGATTGGTCGTGTTATCAACTATCGTTGCGGGGGTGGGATTGATACGGGACGATGTGGCTATTATTATCGGCGCCATGGTTATCGCCCCGCTGCTGGGCCCCAACGTCTCCATGTCGCTCGCGGTAACGCTGGGGGACGTGAAACTGGGATGGAAATCCCTGAAAACCAACGTAATAGGACTGGCCCTGGCGATATCGATCGCGATTTTTATGGGGATCATTCTCAACGTGGATCCCGATACCGGACAGATTCTATCGAAATCTTCCGTCAGCCTGAGCGACATAACCATCGCGCTCGCGGCCGGAAGCGCCGGCGTGCTGGCCTATACCCGCGGGGTGCCGGCGGCTATTGTAGGTGTGATGGTGGCGGTGGCGCTCCTCCCGCCCTTGGTGAACGTGGGTCTGCTGCTGGGCTCGGGCATGCAACAGATGGCGGTGGGGGCCGCCATACTGACGCTGACCAATCTCATCTGCATTAACCTGGCAGGGGTGCTTACCTTCATGATCCAGGGCGTACGTCCCCGTACCTGGTGGGAGGCGGAAAAGGCCAGAAAAGCGACCCGGATGGCCATTATGGCCTGGGTGTTTCTGCTCGCGGTGGCGGCGGTCATCATCTGGTTCTGGGGATACCAGGGATCCTGACATAAAAAACCCGCCTTCGCCGAGATGGCGAAAGGCGGGTTGAGGGAGACGTATCTTAAGACTCCGCTCCGCCGGATTTAGAAGTTGTTCGGCACGAAGAAAGCTCCACCTATGGCGTCAAAGTTGCCGCTTATGGTGACGTTGTACTCCATCTGGGGATTTTGGAAGGAGAATCCCGTCGCATCCACGGTAAACGTTCCGGAGACGTTGTCGCTCGAAGAGTTGGTAATCTCCACCTCTCCGGAATTGGTTACGTAGAAGTGATTGTCAAAGGCTATTATTCCATAAAAGCCGTTTTCGAGTTCCGACTCATCCTCTTCCGGATCGAGGATGTCGTAGGTACCCTCGCCGGGGCGGCTGCTGCCCGCGGTAACGAGCCACATTGCTGTGCCGTCCTCGTCGAGTTGAACCTCTTCCTCGGGATCTCCTTCCGTCATGACGACGACAAAGCCCTGCTCGTCGGTTTCCGGATCTTCCGCTCCCCCGAAGACGGCGTTGCCGCTCGCGGATCCGCTGGTATCCCCAGAAACGGTAAAGTTGAAGCTGCCCTGGGTGTCACCGGAATCGGTAGAACTGTCGCTGCACGCCTGGAAGACGAAAAGGCCTGCCAGCAGCAGCGAAAAGCCTAGTTTGGTGAAGTTTTTTAATCCCATAATGTTACTCCCTTAAGGTTTGATTGGTGTAGAAGATTGAAAACAGATTGAAATAAGCTACGAAAAAAAGGATGTAAAAACCGGTTTTTTTTTAATCCTGCACGTAATTACATAGCGTCTCAATATGGAATCAACAAAAAAGTATTGAGAAATTCAATAGAAGCCTTTTGCTTCAATACTATGAATTAACATAGGTTATTCTCAGAGATAACCCGCACTGTTCAGTCCGAACAGAGCTGTGATCACAATGTTGATCACAAAGATGATAAGCGCGGCGGTCAGCACATAGAGTACTTTCTTGTCGTCCGGAGTCTCCATCATTTCGGTGAGGCCGATCCAGAAGAGGTAAATGCCGTACAGCCCGAAGAGTCCCACCCAGCTCAGCGTCCAGGAGAGGTTGGCTATGATGGCCGCCAGCAGGCCGGGAGTATAGGAGTAGGTTACCAGTTTGAACGCGTTGTTCAGGTTTTTTCTGGAGTTGAATTTTTCGGCTAGTTCATTGAGCACATAGGAGGCGATGACAATGGCAACAAGCGGCATGGCCACCTGGTAAATCATCATCCGCATACCATATCCGAATCCGACAGCCGAGTAGCTTAAATATTGAATAAATGCGGTCACAGCTGCCAGAACGGCGAGGGGCAGGGCGTAGTAGAGAAGCAGTTCCTTGTTGGTTTTCTCCTCCGACTTAATGGCGACCCATTCGGTCTTTGGATTCAGGAGGATGGCTTTTATGCGATCGACGGTGGCTTGTAGATTCATGATCAGGAGAAATGGGTTTGGTAACGGTAAACGGTACGCGCAGAAGATTAAAGAGAGTCGCTACAGCAGAGTACCAAAGCTTAGCGGCACGTGCAAATAAAAAAAATCTAAGCCGATACCGGCCCTGCTGTCGTGCCGGATTTCAACCGTCGGCAGACAGCAGACCCGTTCGGCAAAGATTTATACCGGGGGAGGACCGTAAGGTAAGGCCGGTGTAACCGTCTCGGTTACTTCTACGGAGGTCCCCCTCCCCGTTTTCATGAACGTTTACAGCTTGAATGCAACGCCCGCGTTCAGCCACGCCCAGTTGTTGCCGAGCTCGGCATAGATACCGACGTTGTCCGAAAAGTAGTACCGGGCGCCGAGGTGAAAGCCGACGGTCACTCCACTGGTATTGGCCGAAATAAAGTTGCTGCCCCAGTTAAAGTTCCGATACAAGAGGGAAAGTCCGCCGTAGAGATCCCAGTCTTCGTTATTCTCAAGCGGATAGTGATAGCTTCCCCGGCCGCCGATGTAGAGAATACTGAGTCCCGTTCCGCCTACGTAGCCTACGGAACCGCCGATACCGATGGCGCCGGTCTCAAGATTGGTGATGCCGTACTCCAGTCCGCCCCCGAATGGCAAGCCGAGGCCCGCGGCCCAGGAGTAGGTGCTTCCGAGCCCAATACCGCCGCTGATGACCATATCTCCCTCGACGAAGGATTGAGCCGAAGCATTCTGGTTAGAAAGAAACATCATTCCCACACACAAGCATCCGACAGTTATTAGTCTTTTGATGGTCTGCATATTTGACAATTAGTTTTATTACGATTGAAAGTTAACTCGCAGATACGCGAAGTGCATTCTTAGGTAGCAAAATGTACCCCTGAATGTAACTCTTGAAAATAATCCTTACAAATATATTTAATTTTAGACCATGCAGTGGGCCGAAATTAGCACTGTTAATGCCCCGGAATCAAGCGTTTACCGTTTATCAAGGTTCTCCGGCACAATGGATATCTTGTCGAGCGACAGTCCCTTCATGATGGCGTCGTAGTTGGTAATATCGGTGGGTATGATCACGTCGCTCTCGCTGCGTGCAAGGCGCGAGAGCTGGTTGATGTACTTTTCGGCCAGCCGCAGCTGCATCGCCTCTTTCCCCTTCTCCTCGTTCAGCGCGCCCGCGATCTGTTCGATAGAGGCCGCCGTGGCCTCCGCCAGCTCCTCGATCTCCCGGGCCACACCCTCCGCCTCGTTGATCTGGCGCTGCATCTCCCCCTCGGATTTGTTGATGATCTCCCGTTTGGTTCCCTCCGCGTCGTTGATGGTGGACTGCATAACGCCTTCCGAACGCGCGATGGTGGCGCGGCGCTCCCGCTCGGCGGTCATCTGCCGCTCCATCGCCTGCTGAATGGTGCGGGGTGTGAAAATATTCTTTATTTCGTATCGGTGTACCCGGATGCCCCAGGCCTGCTCCATCTCACCGAGAATTTTCACCACCTCCTTGTTTATTCGGGCCCGGTCCTCGAAAGTGTCGTCCAGGTCCATGGTCCCGATTATGGAGCGGGTGGTGGTCTGGGCGAGCTGCACGGCTGCGAAACGGTAGTCGGTTACCCCGTAGCTGGCGTTGACCGGATCGATGACGCTCAGGTAGATCACTCCGTCCACCTCCACCTTCACGTTGTCCCGGGTAAAACACTCCTGCGGTTCCACTTCGATGGTCTGTTCCTTGAGATCCTGGCGGTATTTCACCAGGTCGAAGAAGGGCACGAGGGCGTGAAAGCCCGGCCCCAGGGTTTTCTGGTAGCGTCCAAGGCGCTCCACGATATAAGCTTTCTGGGTGGGGACCAGCTGTATCGATTGTATGAACTTGTAGAGCACATAGACCGACAGCAGGCCCAGTATGACTTTGCTGATGGTTTCGATAATCATGAGTCGCCTCTCCCTGCCTTGGGTTGGGATTGGGGCGTGTGGTCGCTTACCTTGCCTACACCCTCGAAAAAGGTTTTCAGGTTGGCGGTTTCGGTGGGCAGCACCGAAACGCTGGCCTCTTCCATCACTTCGCCGAGCCTGTCGATGAACTGCTCGATGAGCTGCGTCTTGACCGCCAGGTCGCCGCCCGGTTTGGCGATCGCCTCCGCCACCCGCTTGAGTCCCCCGGCCGTGGCTTCGGCGATCAGTTCAATCTCCTTCGCCTTCCCGCGCGCCTCGTTGATCCGTTTCTGGCGCTGCGCCTCCGAATGCAGGATGGCGCTCTGTTTTTCTCCCTCGGATTCGTTGATTTTGTAGTCGCGCGTACCGGTGGATTCGGTGATCTCGGCCCGCTTCTCACGTTCGGCCTCCATCTGTTTCTCGAGGGTGTGAATCAGGTTATCGGAGGGACGAATGTTGCGGATCTCGTAGCGCATCACCTTGATGCCCCAGGGATCCGAGGCCTTGTCGATCTCCCGGACAATGTTCTCGTTCATCTTCTCCCGTTCGGAAAAGGTGTCGTCCAGCGTGATCTTGCCGATCTCGCTCCGCATGGTGGTCTGGGCGAGGTTTATGGCGGCCAGCTTGTAGTTGTTGATGCCGTAGCTCGCTTTGTAGGCGTCCATGACCTTTACATACACCAGGCCGTCCACCTCCACCTCGATGTTATCCTTGGTGATGCAGGTCTGGCTGGGCACGTCGATCACCTGCTCCCGCATCTCCTGCTGGTAGGCCGGCTGGTCGATAAACGGTATAAGGAAATGGAATCCGGGCTTGAGCTTTTCGTTGAATTTGCCCAGGCGCTCCTTGATGACTTCCTCCCGCATCTCCACGATCAGGAAGACCTTGGTGAAGACAAAAACCCCAAGGGCGACGAGAATAAGAATAGCGGTCCACATGATATTAGGTATAGGGGTACAGGGTTCGGGTTACCCGGAGGGACGGCTTCAGGTTACGCCCTCATCCAGGGGTTCGATGATCCAGGTGACGTTGTCTCGGTATTTGATGACGGCTTTTTCGCCGGCTTCTACTTTTCCCTCCAGGGTACGGGCCTGCCAGCTTATTCCCTGGAAACGTATTCTTCCATTGTCGTCCAGCGCGTTGACGGTTTCGGTGACCTCCACCACCTGGTCCATGGCCTCCAGGTCTTCGTCCGCCAGCTTGTAGGAGGTCTCCCCGCCCCAGTACTTCATAAAGAGGGGGCGCATGAGCAGGATGAGCGCGATGGAAGTGAAAAGCCAGACCAGCAGGGAGGTGGCGGGGTCGCTCAGGATGCCGAACCAGCGAAGCCCCCCGGTAATCAGTCCGCTGATGCCGAGGAAGAGGGAGACTCCCCCGGGCACCATGGTTTCAAGCAGCATCAGCAGGATTCCGCCGGCGAGAAAAATCCAGGTAATCGTTTCACCATCCATATTCGGTCCGGCCAAAGCGGTTCGTCGTCTTTAAACGATTATAGCTAATTTTTCGGAGCGAAAAAAAATTCGCTGTATCTGCTAAAGCCCGGATTAAAAAACTTTAACAGTTAATTTGTAACAAATAGGGTCCGAGATCATCTTGTATATGTACATTAGGTCATGATATATACAATCAAACAGGGTACCATCGTGAGCAACAAGCAGATATTGATCGTAGAAGACGAGCTGATCATCTCCCTGATTATCGAAAAGATGGTCAAGAACATGGGACACCGGGTGCTCGCGAAGGTACGCTCCGGTGAGGAGGCAGTTCATGCCGCGGAATCCCTCCAGCCCGACCTGATCCTCATGGACATTCGCCTGCAGGGGGAGATGGACGGAATCGACGCGATGAACGAAATCAGGAAAGGCTCCGATATCCCGGTTATCTATATTACCGGCAATACCGATCAGATGTATCGCAACCGCATCCGGCGTTCGGACTACCTGGATTTCCTGACCAAGCCCGTCACCCTCGACGAACTCAGCAAATCCTTCAGCGAAGCCTCCTGAGGGTGTTTTGCCACCGTATGAATCCTGAATACGTGTTTTACGTAACAGGATTTGTTAACGGCAATCAGGTACCCGCACGGGCATGACTACCAAATTCCAGTCGCTTAAGGAGCAGCTTCGCACATTAGAGAACGAATCCTCCCGCGGAGATTCGAGCCTGAAAAGACGCGGCAGCGGCAAACTTATGCACTCCGGATTCTCTGCGCCGGGATGGATCAAAACGATGCTGCTGATAGGTTTTCTCGGCACCTTTCTGCTCTACGCGGGAACCCGCTATACCAGCGTGCAGGTTGCCCCGAGCATGGGCCCGGTAGCTGAGCTTTTCTCCAACCGTCCCAGTCCCGCTCTCCTGGAGGCCATGAGCGCGTCCATGGAGGAGATGGGATATACCGGCCTGACGGAAGAGCAGCTGATTGAGCTGCGCCAGCAGGGCGTTACGGCGACCTACACACGGCGTATCAGGGATGTGGGATACAGCGAGGTGACGCTTGATCAGCTGACGAGGCTGGCCCAGAGCGGGGTAAGTGCTACCTTCGTAGCCATGATGTCGGAGCTGGGCTACGACCTGACGGTGGAGGAACTTATCGAACTGGAACAGCACAATGTCACCGCCTATTTTACCAGCAACATGCATGATCTGGGCTATACCGACATCACCACGGACGAGCTGATCCGCCTGCGGGATGTGGGAACTACCATCGATGACGTGGAAGCCCTCGCAGGTGACGACGGTGAGCTTCCCTCGATCGAGGAGATCATACGGTACCGCATCAGCAACCAGTAGATCGAGTCCGCCCCGTAAGCCCCTTCTCAGGCGGAACGCGTGCCCTATTTACCCTTGTTTATTAGGGATAAGGTTTACAATTTCCAAGCCGTTTGAAACAGGCCTGCATAACGAATTTTCTCCAAGTAATGCCCGAAATAAAACTGCCGGAAGTTGAGCTGAATATCTATACGCCCCGGGACCCGGTGGAAGTGCCTATCGTGGAAAACTGGATCTGCACCAAGGAGTCGAGCCCCAATTTTGTACGCCACGTCACCTTTGATATCTCGGGAACCGAGCTGGAGGGGATGGTGAGAGTCGGGCAGTCGGTCGGAATTCTCCCCCCAGGCAAGGATGAACATGGCCGTGCCCACAAGCTCCGTCTCTACTCCGTATCCTCGCCCTCCGAGGGGGAGGAGGGCGAGGCCTGCCTAATTTCGACGACCGTGAAGCGCACCATCGAGGAGCTGGACGACAACTCTCTCTACCTGGGCGTATGTTCCAACTTTCTGGCGGACCTCTCCCCGGGGGATACGGTACGTATGACCGGCCCGAGCGGCCGGCGTTTCCTGCTGCCGGAAAACGTGGAGGATTTTAATTACGTCATGTTCGCGACGGGAACCGGTATCGCTCCGTTCCGTGGAATGATCATGGAGATGATGGAGGAGGGGATCGATGGCCAGATCGTCCTGGTTTTCGGATGTCCCTACCGCACCGATCTGCTCTACGCGGATTATTTTGAGCCCCTCAACGAACAGTCCGACCGGTTTCACTACCTTCCCCACGTATCCCGCGAGGCCCGCCGCCCCGACGGTACCAAGAAATACGTGCAGACCTGCCTGTGGGATTACAGCGATCTGCTGGATCCGCTGCTGGAAAAAGACAATACCCTGCTCTACATCTGCGGGCTGAAGGGGATGGAGACCGGCATCTACGAGGTTCTGGCCCGGAAAGGGCACACCGAATACCTCGACATCCGGGAGCAGCTGATCGACGTACCGCCCGAGGAGTGGGAGAAAGAGGATATCAAGCGGAGGGTCAAGCCCGCCTCCCGCACGTTTGTTGAGGTCTATTAAAGATTATTAAAGGTCGATGGCCCCGGCGGAGACCGCGTAACGCATCGCGTCGGTGGCATTAATCTCGATCGGTTCTACGCACTCGCGGGGGACCAGGTAGAGATTGCCGGAAAAGTTGTAGGAGTGGGGACAATAAACGGCCACGCTCTCTTCCAGCTCAAGCTCCGTGAGGCTCTCCCGCGTCAGGAAACCTATCCGCTTTATGCCCGACCCCGGAAATGTGACGAGGACCGGTTTGTTGAATTTCTTCTTCTCCCCCACAAACGCGTCCGTCAGTTCCCTTAGCGAGGTGTACACTATTTTTACGAAGGGCACCCGGGCCAGCAGCCGATCGAAGAAGGCCGCGACGGGCCGCGTGAACGCGAGGGAGAAGAGATAGCCGATAAACGTGACTCCCAGGAAAACGGCCAGCGCGCCAAGGCCGGGGATATGTATCCCAAGCCCGGACGTCAGCAGGTCGCTCAGCAGCCGGTCGGTCCACAGGACCGCCGCGACCATGAGATAAAGAGTGGCAAATGCGGGAAAGAGCAGCAACAGTCCTCTCAGGAAGTAGTTGAATACGGTTTTCATGGATACGGTTCTTTCTTTGGTTACATTGTATGTCCCAGGGGTGAGTAATAGCCGTATTTTTTCTATTTTCCAAGGCGTTTTCAGGCGAAGGTACGGCGAGACGCTGATTTTTTAACCCGATTTTCCCGAGACCGATGAGTGTCAAAAGTTCCGCAGAGATAAGAGAGGAATTCCTGGACTTTTTCAGGGAGAAAGAGCACCTGGTGGTCCCCAGCGCTCCCGTTGTGCCGAAGGACGACCCCACCCTGCTGTTTACCAACGCCGGCATGAATCCATTCAAGCCCATATTCCTGGGCAGGGAGCCGGGTTACCGGGAGGAGGGCGAGGTCTGGAAGCGCGTGACGGATTCCCAGCGTTGTATCCGGGTCAGCGGAAAGCACAACGACCTCGAGGAGGTGGGACACGATACCTACCATCACACCCTCTTCGAAATGCTGGGGAACTGGTCGTTCGGGGACTATTTCAAACGGGAGGCGATCGCCTGGGCCTGGGAGCTGCTGGTGGATCGCTGGGGACTGGAGCCGGATCGCCTCTACGCCACCGTCTTCGAGGGGGACGAAGAGGACGGGCTGCCGGCGGACGAAGAGTCTTTTGGTCTGTGGGAGAGCGAGACTGATATTCTCCCGGAACACATTCTGGAATTCGACAAGAAAGATAATTTCTGGGAAATGGGTGAGACGGGCCCCTGCGGCCCCTGCTCGGAGGTGCATATTGACCTTCGTCCCGATGAGGAGCGCAGGGAGAAGCCGGGCGCTGAGCTGGTGAACCGGAACGATCCCAGGGTGATGGAGATATGGAACCTGGTCTTCATCCAGTTCAACCGGAAGGAGGACGGCTCCCTTGAGAAGCTGCCGGATCAGCATGTGGATACCGGGATGGGTTTTGAGCGGATATGCGCTGTGCTGCAGGGAGTCCGATCCAATTACGACACCGACATTTTTACTCCTCTCCTGGAGGAGATTTCCCGCCTGGCCGGCGTGGCGTACGGCGACGGGAAGGAGACCGATATCGCCATGCGGGTGATCGCCGACCATATCCGCGCGGTCGGCTTTTCGATTGCCGACGGCGCCTCGCCCGGCAACGAGGGGAGGGGATTTGTGATCCGGCGGATCCTCAGGAGGGCGGTACGGTACGGATGGGACAAGCTGGAGCTGAAAGAGCCCTTCTTCCACAAGCTGGTCCCGGTGCTGGCCGGGCAGTTCCGGGAGGTTTTTCCCGTCCTCGCCCAGCAGGAGGACTACGTGATGAACGTGATACGCGCGGAGGAGAAGGGCTTTCTGAAGACGCTGGGTCAGGGAATCGAGCTTTTCGAGGAGATGGCGGAGGGAAGAGAGGAGATTTCGGGGGAGGACGCCTTCAAGCTGCACGATACATACGGGTTTCCCATCGACCTGACGCAGCTCATGGCCCGCGAGCGGGGCATGAGCGTAGATACCGAGGGGTTCCGCGAGCGTATGGAACGGCAGCGGCAGCGGGCGCGTGCAGCCGGCTCATTCCAGGCCGGGCAATCCGATGCCGGGGAGTGGATAACGGTGCACGACAGCGAGGATTTCGAGTTCGAGGGATACGACCGTCTCTCCACGACCAGCCGCATACGGGCCATGCGCTCCGGTGACGATCGGAACGAAATTCTGCTCGACCGCACGCCCTTCTATGCCGAGAGCGGGGGACAGGTGGCCGATACCGGGATCATAACCAGCGGCGAGGAGCACCTGCGTGTACTGGACGTGCAGCAGTCGCCCCGTGGATACGTGCACTCCGTGGATCGCCTGCCTGAGGAGCCCGGCGGGGAGTGGGAAGCGGTGGTGGACGCCGAACGGCGGCGCGAGATTCGCAAGCATCACAGCGCCACCCACCTGGTTCACGCGGCCCTGCGCGAGCAGCTGGGCACGCATGTGGCCCAGAAAGGGTCGCTGGTGGACGAGAACCACCTGCGGTTTGATTTTTCCCATTTCGAGCAGGTGGACCAACGGGAGCTGGACGCCATCGAGTCGCGCGTCAACGAGAAAATACAGCAGAACATCCCCCGTCGGGAGGAGCGCGACGTGCCCCTGGAGGAGGCGAAGGAGCGGGGCGCCATGATGTTGTTCGGGGAGAAGTACGGCGACCGCGTGCGGGTGATCACCTTCGATCCGGATTACTCGGTCGAGCTCTGCGGGGGGACCCACGTGGAGGCGACCGGCGAGATCGGCTATTTCCGTCTCACCGCGGAGTCGTCGGCCGCGGCCGGAATACGCCGGATCGAGGCGGTGGCCGGACGGAGCGCCGACCGCCTGCTGCGCGATGAGCACCGGACGATGGAGCGGATTCGCGGGGAGATCGGGCAGACGGAGAACCTGGCCGAGGATATTCACGCCCTCATCAATGAGCGAAAACAGCTGGAGAAGGAGGTGGAGCGACTGCGACTGCGGCAGGCCGGCGCGGAACTCGACCGGTTGATGTCGGACGGGGAAACGTTGGCGGAAGATATCCGGCTGGTGCGGGGGGAGATCAGGGACGCCGATATGGATATGCTCAAGCAGCTCGGATACGACGCCCTGGAGAAGGAGCCGGGGGGGACGGTCACTATTCTGGGCTCGCGGGATGAGGATGAGGGAAAGGTCTACCTGGTGGCCGCCGTGACCGACGACCTGGTGGAGAATAAAGGGCTGAACGCCGGAAACCTGGTGGGCGAGCTGGGCAGGATGCTCGGCGGAGGGGGCGGCGGACAGCCCGGGCTCGCCACGGCGGGCGGACGAGAACCGGGGAAGCTCGCGGAGGTGCTGGACCAGGCACATACGGTCGTATCACGTTTTCTGGACCGCTGATTCCCGGTTTCCCCACCCCGGATCGTATACCTCTCTACTTAGAAACTTAGTAACTTTTCCCTATATTTTTGCTCTCTGTCCGCAGACGCTTTTAAAATGGGAGCCATGACCTAATCAACCCGATATATGGCCGAGAAGAAGGAAAAAGAGATTACGTTTACCCCCCAGGGCACCGGAATACGGAGCGACGGGGAGGTGGTCCGAAGTACCGAACTGCCCAGCCCCACACGGAAGAAACATTCCACGCTGGGTCTTTCGGATGAGCAGGTAATCGAGATGTTCCACCAGATGTACCTGCAGCGGCGTTTCGAGGAGAGGGCCATGCAGATGTACCAGAAGGGAAAATTCGGGGGATTTCTCCATCTTTATATGGGACAGGAGGCCGTCTCCACCGGCACCGCCTACGCGCTTGAGGATGACGACGATATTATCACCGCCTACCGTGATCACGGCTGGGGACTGGTCCGCGGGGTTTCGCCTGAGGAGGGCATGGCCGAGCTCTACGGGAAGGTGACCGGCTGTTCCCGAGGAAAGGGAGGCTCCATGCACTTCGCCAATGTGGATGAGCACTTCTGGGGCGGCTACGGGATTGTCGGGGGACACATTCCGCTGGGCGCCGGCATCGCGCTGGCCAACAAATACAAGCAGAACGACCGCGTTACCGCCTGTTTCCTTGGAGACGGGGCGGTGGACCAGGGCGCGTTTCACGAGACGTTGAACATGAGCCAGCTCTGGGGACTTCCCTGCCTGTTCGCCATTGAAAACAACGGCTACGCCATGGGGACCGCCGTTCACCGCCACTCGGTGGGCGAGCTTCACGAGCGGGCCAAAGGATACGGCATGAAGAGCGACGTCATCAACGGAATGGACGTCTTTACGGTCTATGAGAAGATCAAGGAGATTGCGGAAGATATTCGCGAAAATTCCGAGCCGTGGCTGCTGGAGATCCGCACCTACCGCTACAGGGGACACTCCATGTCGGACCCCATGAATTACCGTACGAAGGACGAGCTGAAGGAGTACGAGGAGATGGACCCGATCGAGCGGATGAGGCAGTACATACTGGAAAAAGACCTTGCCGAAGAGGAGAAGCTGGAGGAGATCGAGGAGGCGGTGGACCAAAAGGTGCTGGAGGCCATCGATTTTGCGGAGGAGAGCGACTTCCCGGACGAGGAGGATCTGTTCAGGGATGTTTTTGTGGAGGACGATTATCCCTTCCACCGCTAGGGAATTTAGCAACAAGGAAACGAAACGGTACCGGGACACCCGGGAAGACGGGCCCGGCGAATTCCAAAACACGACTTATGGCTGAGTTACAGTTCAGGGAAGCGATACGCGCGGCCATCGATGAGGAGATGGGGCGCGACGAGAATATCCTGGTGATGGGGGAGGAGGTCGCCGAATACGACGGCGCCTACAAGGTGACGGAGGGTCTGCTGGACAAATACGGCCCGAGGCGAATGATCGACACGCCCATCTCGGAACTCGGGTTCGCCGGAATCGGCATCGGGGCGGCCATGAACGGGCTGCGCCCCATCGTGGAGTTTATGACCTTCAATTTTGCCGTGCTGGCGGCCGACCAGATCATCAACCACGCCTCCAAGATCCGGTACATGACCGGGGGACAAATTTCGGTGCCCATTGTTTTCAGGGGACCCAATGCGTCGGCGGGGCAGCTCAGCGCCACCCACTCGGTGGCCTACGACGCCATGTATGCCCACTTTCCCGGACTCAAGGTGATCTACACCTCGGAGCCGGCGGACGCCAAAGGACTGTTGAAATCGGCCATACGCGACGACAATCCCGTGTTGTTCATGGAGTCGGAGCAGATGTACGGGATGAAGGGAGAGGTACCGGAAGAGGATTATACCATTCCCATCGGGGAGGCGAAAGTGAAGCGGGAGGGGGACGACGTTACCGTGATCGCCCACGGCAAGATGTACCACGTGGCCAGCCAGGCCGCCGCCCAGATGGAGAAGGAGGGCGTGGAGGTGGAGATCATCGATCCCCGCACGGTCAAGCCGCTTGATATGGAGACCATCGTGGCCTCCATCAAGAAGACCAACCGCTGCGTGATCGTGGACGAGTCCCATCCTTTCGGCGGACTTGCCGGGGAGGCGGGCTTTCTTATCCAGCGGGAGGCGTTTGACTGGCTCGACGCCCCCGTACAGCGCGTTACGCTTCCCGACACCAGCGCGCCCTTCGCCAAAAACCTGTTCGACCGCTGGCTGCCGGACGCGCAGCAGGTCATCGACGCGATCAATACGGTGACGTACCGCAAATAATCAACCATCACTCCAAGCAGGATCAGATATGGCTGTCAAGGTAGAAATGCCGAAATTGAGCGATACCATGGAAGAGGGGGTCAT